>JAILKJ010000084.1 GCA_024693845.1 Lachnospiraceae bacterium | reverse complement strand
CGATGGCCTCCACCGTAGTCGACATGCCCACCGCATCGGCGCCCAGGATACCTGCCATTCTCACCTCTGCGGGAGATTCGTAGGAAGGACCGGTGAACTGGATATATACGCCCTCCTGGATCGGGATCCTCTCATCTCTGGAAACCTGGCGGATCACGCCGGAAAGCTCTTTATCATAGATACTGCTCATATCCGGGAAACGTACCCCCAGATCCGGATCATTGGGACCGATCAGCGGATTGGGCACAAAGGATGCGATATGATCGGTGATCAGCATCAGATCACCTGCGGAAAAGCTCTTATTGATACCGCCGGAAGCATTGGTCAGGAAAAGGATCTCCGCTCCCAGTTTTCTCATCAGGCGGATGGGCAGTACCACATCGCTCATGGCATAACCTTCGTAGTAATGCACCCTGCCCTTCATGCAGATCACGGGAACATCCTCGATATAGCCCATGATGTATTTGCCCGCATGGCCGGGAACCGTGGATACAGGGAACCCTTCAATATCCGAATAGCTGATCTCGGCTACGATATCCTTCATGGTATCCGCAAAATCACCCAGACCGGATCCGAGCACTACAGCGATCTTCGGCACAAAATCCGTCTTCGCACGTACACTCTCATAACAGCTCTGCAGTTTCATTGTTACATCATTTTTCATACCGCTCATTCCTTTCCTGATTTATATATTTCATGTGGCTTTAGTATAGCACTACCCCGGTTAAAAGGCCAACGCCTCGGATACTTTTTTCAGGTCCGTGTAATAGGCAAGATAGATGATACGGCCCGTGGTGTCGTTGCGGACCCAGACAAAGCAGGTATTGTTCGCCTCGTTGGGATAAAAGGATGCCGTGGAGCTCCCCTCTGCCATATCATTTAAGACTTCAAAAGGCGTATCATGCTTAAAGGTAAGATTTCTGATGGCCGTTTCATCACCATCACCCCATTTCACATTGTATGCCGTGGCATGCGTGTTTGCGGTGCCTACCCCGATCTGCACCCCGTTGGCATAGATCACGTCAAAAGTGCCGTCGGACCGTACCGTGATAGTTGTCTTCTCCGGCTCGGTATACTGGGGAACCTTTCCGGCCATTTTCGGATTATCCGTAAAGGTGGATTTATGTTTGGCGGCCAGTTGGGATTCGCTCATCTTAAGATCCGCCTCCACATCCAGTGGCTTCATAAAGTTAGTATAAGCAAACCATCCCGCCACAGCCAGCACAGCCAAAAACAGAATGACCCTCACCGGTTTGTTCACATCTTTTCTTCCCATACAGCTTCCTCCCTGTCATATTCCTTCACATACACAAAACTGTCCTCATCGTTCTCTCTGTCCCGTTCATAGAACCCGTCGGCAACAGCCCGGACAAAATCGCTTCCCGATACGCCGATGATCTGCACATCCATATCCAGCGCTTTCTTCACATCCGATATGGTCAGATCATCCAGGAAGACCTCTTCCCCGGAACGGAGCATATTAGTGGGCAGCAAAAGTACCTCTCCCAGATCCTCGCCTGCGCCCTTCTTCTCCGAGAGCTGGGCGATGAGATCCCCGCCGGTGATCAGTCCCGTGACCGTAATGGTCTCCCCGAAGAAATCATTGCGGATACAGTGGACGGAGACTTTCAGCCACGGATAAATGCTTTCCAGTCGCCGGGCAAAACCATCCAGGGTTGGATAGGGAAGTTTGCCGGTGGCAACCGAAACATGCCGCAAAAACCCGCCTTCCTTCGTATCCCCTGATCCCTTATCACCGGTCTCACTCTCCCCTGCGCGACTCTCCAATTCCTCCTCAAACTCCAGGATCAGCAACCGCATCATTCCTACGCCGTTTTCCAGCTGGAGATAGCCATCGTACCGATCCTCTTCGGGGAAATCTCTTTCCGCCAGGATATACCACTCATCGGATGCATGCACAAAGTGGAGCCCCCACTTTTCATACAATCTCTTCTGCCATGCCTCGATCTGATCGATGACCGCCCCTGCTTCCTCCTTGGAGAAAAGTGTCAGCGGATAAAGCCCGTCTCTGTATTTAGTGATGCCCGCCGGAACCACCGAAAGGCTTCGCATGAAGGGCAGGTATTTCGAAAGATCCCCTATGGTGCGGTCCAAATGCTCTCCGTCGTTGACGCCTCTGCACAGAACGATCTGTCCGTTCATTTCCACGTGCCCTTCAAAAAGCCTGTCCAGGTATTTCAGCTTGTCCCCCGCAAACCGGTTGTGCAGCATCTCGCAGCGCAGCTCCGGCTCCGTGGAATGTACCGAAACATTGATGGGGGCAAGTCCCATCCGGATGATACGGTCTATGTCATCATCGGACATATTGGTCAGGGTAATATAATTGCCCTGCAAAAAGGAAAGTCTGGAATCATCGTCCTTGAAGTACAGGGTTTCCCGCATCCCCGGCGGCATCTGATCGATGAAGCAGAAAATGCATTTATTGGAGCAGCTCCGGTATTCGCTCATCAGATCGTTTTCAAATTCCAGGCCAAGGTCCTCGTCCTCGTCCTTTTCGATCTCCAGCTCCCACTCTTCCCCGTCCGGTTTGCGGATCAGCACCACCAGTTCTTCGTCCTTGATCATGAAGCGATAATCGAAGACATCACGGATAGGCTGTTCATCAATGGACAGCAAAACATCTCCCGGCTCTATCTCCAACTCCTCGGCGATAGATCCCGGGAGCACCGTTTTTATCCGATGTTCCGGCGCACACTTTTTCATAGACGGTTCCTTACTCCTGCTAAACCGGGAAAGCTCCTTGCGGCATCTTTCCCGTAATCCATTTCATTGTACTACATAAGCGGCGATTACACCATGGAAAAATGCCCACGGCCCCTTGCTTTTTTCCAGCCATACAGAGTAAAATGAGCAAGGCAAAAGAAATGCGAGGTAAGAAAAATGCTTTATATCATAAGACACGGTACTACTGATTGGAACGTACTTAGAAAGCTTCAGGGAAGAACCGATATCCCCTTAAACGAAGAAGGCCGGGAAATGGCCGGGAAGGCCCACGATGAGTATGCAGAGACTAACTTTGATATCTGCTTCTGCTCTCCGCTGATCCGGGCCAGACAGACAGCCGATATCCTGCTGGAGGGCCGGGATATTCCCATTATCACCGATGACCGGCTGATGGAGATGTCTTTCGGCGACTTTGAAGGACTGGCTAACAGTTTTCAGATTCCCGACTGCCCCATCAACGTACTTTTCAAGGATCCCGCCAATTACACCGAAGCCCCCGGCGGCGCCGAAAGTCTGGATGAGCTCTTTGAACGGACGGGCGCCTTTCTGGATGAAAAGGTTTATCCCCTTCTGGAAGAAGGCAAAGATGTGCTGATCGTGGGACACGGCGCCATGAACTCCAGCATCGTCAGCCGGATCCGTGGCTACAGCCGCGCAGACTTCTGGAGCGCCGGCATCCCCAACTGCAAGCTGATGCAGCTGATACCGTAGCATATCGCTCCAATTTACACGTAAAAAAGCCCGATCCCATTGAGGGGCCGGGCTTTTCTTATGAGATATCTATGTATTTATAATACGGATTGTTTCGTGCGGAGTTTATGCCTGTAAGGCCACTTTCACAATCCTATTATAAGAATATGTACTTGCAAACGAACAGCACCGCAAGGATGTACATCAGCGGAGTGATCTTCTTGCTCTTGCCACAGCAAAGGTTGATGATCACATAAGAGATAACGCCGATGGCGATACCTTCGGAGATGGAGTACATCAGAGGCATAGCCAGGATGCAAAGGTAAGCCGGTACAGCTTCCGTCAGGTCGTTGAAATCAACGTCAACAACAGCGCCCAGCATCAGGAATCCTACGAAGATCAGCGCGGGTGCCGTAGCAAAGCCCGGGATCGCCGTAAAGATGGGTGCCAGGAAGATGGAAACAAGGAACAGAAAGCCGGTCACTACAGAAGCAAGACCGGTTCTTGCGCCCTCACCAACACCGGCGGAGCTCTCTACGAAGGTAGTCGTAGTGGAGGTACCGAAAACAGCACCTGCACTGGTTGCGATAGCATCAGCCAGAAGTGCCTGCTTAATGCGGGGCAGCTTTCCGTCCTTATCCAGCATGTTGGCTTTGGTAGCCACACCGATGAGGGTTCCAAGGGTATCAAACATATCCACGAACAGGAAAGCGAACAGAACAACGATGAAGTTCACAATATCCACATTGGCGAAGTCAGCCTTGAACACCTGTCCGAAGGTTTGTCCCAGGGCGGAGAAATTCGTCATTCCGAAGGTGGGATACAGGGAATAGAAACCTGCATCAGGGGTAACCTGATAAAGGCCGACAGCCTGAGCGATCATACCAAGTACCCAGGTTGCAATGATACCGATCAGGATGGAGCCTCTTACATTCTTGATGTAAAGGACTGCGGTAATGAAAAGTCCGATCAGTGCCAGCAGTGCACAGATACCTTCGGTATTGAAGGCGCTTCTGAAATTCACATAGGATACCAGGGTGGAATCGTTGTTAACAACGATGTGTGCGCCCTGCAGACCGATGAAAGCGATGAAAAGACCGATACCTGCACTCACGCCCTTTTTCAGGGTAAGGGGGATGGCATTGAAGATCGCCTCACGTACATTGGTCAGGGACAGGATGATGAAGATGATACCTTCTGCAAATACAGCCATCAGAGCTGTCTGCCAGGAATATCCCATCGCACCGCATACCGTAAACGCAAAGTATGCGTTAAGACCCATGCCCGGTGCCAGTGCAAACGGATAGTTTGCCAAAAGCGCCATACACAGGGTACCTACAAAGGAGGCCAGTGCCGTAGCGATGAGCACGGCTGTGGGATCCATGCCCGAAGCCGAAAGCAGATTCGGGTTGACCGCCAGAATGTAGGCCATGGTCATAAAGGTTGTCAGTCCACCGAGAACCTCGGTTCTGACGTTGGTGTTGTTCTCTTTGAGTTTGAACATTTTTTCCAACATGTCTTATCTCCTCCACATTTATTTATCATCCAAAGGGCTTATTTACCCTCATAAATGATCACACTGTCCACATCGTATCCCTGAAGCTTATCTCTTCCCTTCAGGCCGGCAAGCTCCATCAAAAATACGACCTTTACCACTTCGCCTCCCAGGCGTTCGATCATCTTGATGCTTGCCTCGATGGTGCCGCCGGTAGCGATCAGATCATCTACTACCACAACCTTCTGTCCCGGCTTGATGGAATCCGTGTGCATCTCCACCGTTGCGCTGCCGTACTCAAGATCATAGCTCTGCTCAATGGTCTCCATGGGGAGCTTACCTTTCTTGCGTACGGGAACGAAGGCCTTGTGCATCTCATAAGCGATGGGTACACCGAACATAAATCCTCTCGATTCGGTTCCTACCACCACATCGAAATCCACCCCTTCAAGTTTTTCCTTCATGGAATCGATGGCAAGCGCAAGTCCGTCGGGATCCATCAGAACGCTGGTAACGTCCCGGAATATGATACCCGGCTCCGGAAAATCCGGTATTGCCCTTACATAATCCTCCATTTTTTTCATAGTGTAACCTCCTTTTATCTGGTTTCCATTAGCTTTTTCATTCCCTGGTTCAATCCGCTGACCGTCAGCTTGTACATCGGAAGGAGCTGACCTATGGCCGTCTCCGCCTCTCTCCAGGGCGCGCGGCGGGGTGCCATCTTCGGATTCATCCAGATGATCTTCTTATAGTGACTCTTTAAAAGATTCAGCCACTCCCAGCCGGACAGGCCGCCGTTGGGGCCTCTGTAATTGCCCGTGGTGGAATACAGCTCCTCCGGAGCCATGGCCGCATCACCCACGATGATGACCTTGTAATCCGAGGACAGATTCCGGAACATCCAGTCCGTATCCACCCAGTCTCCGTTCTCACATTCCGGCGTCTTATATACCTTGGAGTAAATGCAGTTATGGAAATAATAGCATTTTACATCCTTGAAATGATTTGACTTGCTCACCGTCTGGAACAGCTCGTTTACCAGACTGGAGTAAGGGATCATGGTTCCTCCCGAGTCCATGAGCAAAAGCAGCTTCACCGCATTTTTGCGGGGACGCATCATCTCGATCTGCAGCAAGCCTCCCCTGTTGCAGGTCTTATGGATCGTCTCGTCGATATCCAGCTCCGTTTTGGGAATATCCAGCTTGGTGGAAAACTGCCGAAGCCGGCGAAGGGCCATCTGAAACTGGCGGTTCTCCAACACCCGGTCATCTCTGAAATCCCTGAACTTCCTGGCTCCCACAACCTCGAAGGCCGACTGGTATCCGCTGGCACCGCCGACTCTCACGCCGCCCACGTAATTGCCGGAATTACCGAAGGGGGTTGCTCCCGCCGTTCCGATCCAGAAGGAGCCGCCGTTGTGCTCCTCTGTCTGATCCTTGAGACGCTGCTTGAATTTAGTCTCCACATCGTCCTTATCGATCTTCATCTCGTCGGCGCTGTGCCGGTTGGCCCACTCTGTATCTCTGTCGGTCTTGGCCAGCTCATCCTGCAGCTCTTTTTTATCCAGCCACTTGAGCATCTGCTGGGTGACCTCGGTATCCTTCTGGGCTCCTTTAAAGCACTCTTCAAAAGCGGTGTCGAATTTATCGAAATCCGTCTCGCTCTTTACCAGGATCATTCTTGCCAGGTAATAGAAATCCGTCAGCTGGCTTCCTGCCAGGCCCTGATCCAGTGCCTCCAGGAGGGTCATCCACTCCGTCAGGCCGATATGCAGTTCCTTGCGCCTCAGCTCGTAGAAGAAATTGAGGAAGACGCTGCCGTCGTTTCTCGCCATATCATACCCTACCCCGCCACAGGAGATATATCCGAAATCTCCGTTGCGGACTTCGCCGCAAAGTCAATTTCGGACATACCTCCTGCGGCGTGGCTCAATGTATTATATCTGCCACTCCTCTGTGATGTATTCGGAATCGACTTTGAACGAAGTGAAACGGAGATTCCGGGTATATCACAGAGGGGTGCTCAATGTATTATATCTGCCACCCCGTAGGCGATGTATCCGGAATCGACTTTGAACGAAGTGAAACGGAGATTCCGGGTATATCACCTGCGGGGTGGCTCATTATAATTCATTTAGCGCGGTGCGTGCTGGATGGTCTCCAGATCTTCGTCTTTCTTGACCACGACACCCACAAAGGGAAGCTTCTCCCTGATCTGATCTGCGGGGATACCTGCGATCTGCAGCGCATTGATCCAGTCGATCAGCTCCGAGGTACTGGGTTTCTTGCGGATCTCCCGAAGGGAGCGGATCCAGTAGAATACATCCATCGCATTTTTCAGAAGGTTATCTTCCACGTTGGGATAATGGCTGCGTACGATTTCCGCCATCAGCTCCTCATTCGGGAACTCGATATAGTGGAAAATACAGCGGCGCAGGAAGGCGTCGGGCAGCTCTTTTTCCGCATTGGAAGTTATGATCACGATGGGGCGCTGCTTTGCCTTGACCGTGCGCTTTGTCTCATGGATATAGAATTCCATCTGATCCAGCTCCCAGAGAAGGTCATTGGGGAACTCCAGATCCGCCTTATCGATCTCGTCGATCAAAAGGATCACCTGCTCTTCACTCTCGAAGGCCTCGCCCAGCTTACCCAGCTTGATATAGCGAGCGATGTCATCGACTCCCTCCTCACCGAACTGGCCGTCATAGAGACGCTGGATGGTATCGTACATATACAGACCGTCCTGGGCCTTGGTGGTGGACTTGATGTTCCAGATGATGAGCTTCTTTCCGAGGCTGTCTGCCACTGCCTGGGCCAGCATGGTCTTGCCGGTTCCCGGCTCACCCTTGACCAAAAGAGGCTTCTTTAACGCCATCGCAATGTTCACGGCTGACAGAAGCTGCTCACTTGCCACATAGGTCGCCGTAGATTCAAATCCGTTTTCCATGTAATTGTCTGCCATTGTTCTCTCCCTCTGTTTTGCTTTATATCCTGCTGTCAGATCAAAAATACGCCTGCGATACGAAGTCCCAATTCCGATGCAAAAAGCAGCTCGCTTTCCACATCCTTATGTCTGGTTTTTCCCACCTTTTCGATCAGGTAAACATCCTCTGCCTCACTCAGGGCCGCGATGGCCTCACTTTTGAAGCGGATATCCGATACCACTACCGGCTCACATCCCGCTTCCTTGAGTTTGCCGATGAGAAGGGCTGGCGTCTCGCTTTCCATCAGCTCCGTTTTGCCGGAAAGCAGAGCCGCCTTCTTATTCCGCTTTCTGCCGGCGATGAGTTCCTTCATAAACTCACAGGCCTGCTCTTTATCCTGCTTTTTACCCACAGCCGCAAATACGGGCAGCTGATACATATCGGTGATACTGTCTCCCGTCAGGATCACGGGGCTGAGCAGATAGATCAAAAATGCCAGCAGCAGGGAGGCGGCAAGACCCACACCTGCTCCCTTTGATCCTTCCCGGATCAGGATCTTCTTATAGTTTCGGGATACCTCCGATACCGGCTGCATCACCTTGATGGGTGCTCCGTCGGTGTAATCCTCTTTTGCTCTTTCCTCTCTATAGGCCGCCAGATAGGCTGCCTGATCCTCCTCAAGGGCTCCGATCCGGCTTGCCAGGGAAGCCTGCTGATTTACCAGGTCATTTCTCTTGGCTGCCTGGGAATCCGCCAGTGCCGTATCCACAACCTCAAAACTCTCGATCTTATCCACGGTCACGGAGTAGCTTCCGCCGATCTCCTCTCCTAATCCTTTCCACTCTCCTACCACAGACTCTATGGCGGAAAGAAGCTTGTCCATGGATTCTTTGTCCGCTGCAACGCCCCATACGTAGAAGGTTCCGGGAACGCTGGTGACCTCAAAGCCCATGATCTCGTTCATGTAAGAAACATCAGCCTCGATCCCCGCAAGCTCTTTGATCTTATCGGTGGTCTCCTGGCTGCGGAATTTGGAATTGTAAGCAGCTGCTAACCTTTGACGAAGTGCTTCGTAGTCCGTACCCGGCTCCTCTGCCTCTCCTTCTTCTTCCTGCGTCGCAGCTTTTGAGGCTGCTTCCTTCTTCTCTGCCTCCTCGGCATCAAAGGTGAAACGATACCGCAGGTTTCCGTTCCATTTATGGGCAGGATCGATCTGCATCAAAAGAGACTCATCCAGATACTTCTGCTTTTCGGCTACGATATCCTCATTTTCGGCGGCTGCTTTGACCACCAGAAAACCCTGCTCATCCACGGTAAGAGACACTTCCTTCTCGGTCTGTCCCGCCTGTTTTGCAACCTTCTTTCTCTGATCCAAAACGCCCTTCGCGCCGAAGGCCACACCGCATAAAACAACCAGAATGAGGACCCAGATCCACTTGGAAAGCATGAATCGCAGGATTCCCTTCAGGGTCACCACCTTAGGCATCGTCTGATTCTCTTTTATCATCTCATCCTCCCGCCCGGCTCAGCCGTAAAAACTCAGGCATACGTGCCGGTGAATATTCCGTTTTGCTCATAAATGCACAACCCATCAGAAGCATGACGGGCTGAAAATCCAGTGAAAAGAACTCCGCATCAATAGCTCCGAAGATCAGCCAGGCGATAAACGCCACCTGAAGACCGGGATTACGGCTTTCCGCCACGTATTTCCCCGCCAGGATGATCCCCAGTAGCAGCAGGATCTCAAATACGATGCCGTAATGGAGCAGGTATTTCAGATAGGAGCAGTCCACATAGTTATAGACCCAGTCGGGATGCTTTCTGGCACCGCCGGCGCCTACCCATTTGATCTTCTGTCCCCACACCGTAATGCCGAACAGATCGATCCCTTCATGACCCAGCCGGATACGTCCGTTCACAAACTCACTGGCCTTGACCCAGAACCGCTGACTCCCGTCATAGAGAAACTGAGCAGTCAGGGCAATGGCCACAATGACCGGTCCCACTGCCATATAGCAGATCTTCGCAATTTTTCTGCTGTCAAATCCAAAGCGCAGTACGCTGATCAGATAGCAGCCTGCGATGGAAAAAACAAACAGATACAGATCGGTATTGGTATTCGTACCCAGATACCAAAGGAAGTTAAATCCAAACAAAATCGCAGCCTGATGCAGCTTCAAAGTCCTTTTCAGGCTCATATACAAAAGGGAAAGGAACATGGCGATATGGCTTCCGTAGGTACAGTAGGTATAGCCATAGGCCAGGCGCTCCCTGTGTTCGGTCCAGATCTCATTGGGGATGATCCCCAAAAGAGCGGTGGAAACCGTGGCGATCATCACCGCCAGCTGGATCACGATAGTAACACGGAACACTTTTTTCAGATCCACGTTCCTTGCGCTGAACAAAAACAGGATCATGTACATGGGCTGCTCTGCTCCCGTATGCCGGAAGATGATATAAAACAGTCCGATCGCTGCGATCCCCGCAAGGCTCGCTTCCTTCAAAAGATCGTCCGTATAGAGCTTGATGAGTAAAAGCACCACCGCCAGATCCACGGCGATCTTCTGGAGATCCGAAAAGGCAAACAGATCCTTCAGATAGGTGAGCCTGATGGCAGCAAATACAAGCCACAGACTGTATGCGGCCAGAAACAGGCTTTCACTTCTCGTAAAGCGTTCGTTCACCTAAAGGTCTCCCTTCCTCAGATATTGGTCCTTACAACCTTCGGCTTAAAGCCGCCCTCCTCCAGGGCTTCCATGATCTCTTCCTTATGGGCCGTTCCGAAGGCTTCCATGGTGATGCGAAGCTCAACGGCGGCATTCCGGTTGATGGATACAAACTGGTTGTGCTCCAGCTTGATGACGTTACCGTTTTTGCCCGCAATGATGGAAGAAACTTTGGTCAGCATACCCGGCTTATCAGGCAGCAGTACGGATACCGTAAAAATGCGGTCCCTCATGATCAGGCCCTGCTGTACCACAGAGGACATGGTGATCACGTCCATGTTTCCTCCGGAAAGGATGCAGACGGCCTTTTTGCCCTTTACGTTCAGCTTCTTAACGGCAGCTACCGTCAGAAGGCCGGAGTTCTCTACGATCATCTTGTGGTTTTCCACCATATCCAAAAAGCATACCACCAGCTCTTCGTCCTCAACGGTGATGATGGCATCCAGATTCTGCCGAAGGTAAGGGAAGATCTTCTGTCCCGGTGTCTTAACGGCGGTACCGTCTGCGATGGTATTGACACTGTCAAGGGTCACCACCTCGCCGGCTCCGAAGGAAGCTTGCAGACAATTGGCACCGGCAGGTTCCACACCGATAACCTTGATCTTGGGATTCAAAAGCTTGGCCAGTGTAGATACACCGGTAGCAAGTCCGCCGCCGCCTACGGGAACCAGGATATAGTCCACCAGCGGAAGTTCCTTGATGATCTCCATTGCAATGGAACCCTGTCCGGTAGCCACTGCCAGATCGTCAAAGGGATGGATGAAAGTATAGCCTTCCTTTGCGGCAAGATCCAGGGCATAGGCGCAGGCCTCGTCATAGACGTCACCCTGCAGCACCACCTCGGCACCGTAGCTTTTAGTCCTGTTCACCTTGATCAGCGGCGTTGTGGTGGGCATTACGATGACCGCCTTGCAGCCGTATTTGCGGGCTGCAAGAGCCACACCCTGAGCGTGATTGCCGGCAGATGCGGTAATGATACCCTTCTTTCGTTCCTCATCGGAAAGGGTACTCATCTTATAGTAAGCGCCTCTTACCTTATAAGCACCTGTAAACTGCATGTTCTCAGGCTTTAAATAAACTTTGTTTCCGGTTGCCTCACTCAGATATGCGCTGTAGATCAGCTCCGTGGGAAGGGTAACTTCCTTAACCTTTTCAGATGCCTCTTCAAACTTCTCCAGCGTCAGCATCGTCTCATCCGGATCGATCTTCGTCGCCTGTTTTTTTGCTGCCATGGTACTCTCCTTTATTCCCCTTGTATTCTCTCTGTAATGATTTATGCAAAGATCGCCTGAACAAAAGCGTCAGCGTCAAACTTCTGAAGATCCTCGATCTTCTCACCCACTCCGATGTATTTCACCGGAATGCCCAGCTCGGACTGTATGGCGATGACGATACCGCCTTTTGCCGTGCCGTCCATCTTGGTAAGGATGATACCCGTCAGATCCGAAACGCTGGCAAACTCCCTTGCCTGGGAGAGAGCGTTCTGTCCCGTGGTGGCATCCAGTACCACCAAGTTTTCCCTGTGGGCTCCGGGCATTTCCCGCTCGATGACACGGTCGATCTTCTTAAGCTCTTCCATGAGATTCTTTTTATTATGCAGTCTTCCCGCCGTATCACAGAGAAGCACGTCCGCATTTCTGGCTCTTGCAGCACTCAGGGCATCGTATACAACGCTGGCAGGATCCGCTCCCTCTGCGCCGCAGATGATCTCCACGCCGCTTCTGTTGGACCATTCCTTCAGCTGCTCGGTGGCGGCTGCCCGGAAGGTGTCGGCTGCAGCCATCAGCACCTTTTTGTCCATGGCTTTAAGCTTGGCGGCCATTTTTCCAACACTGGTGGTCTTGCCCACGCCGTTGACGCCGATCATGAGCACAACGGATCTCTCCTGCTCAAAAGCATATTCCGCCTGGCCCACATCCATCTGCTTGCGGATCTGGTCGATGAGAAGCTGCCGGCATTCCATGGGATCCTTGATCCTTTGCTCCTTCACCTGCTCCCGAAGGCCGTCCAGGATCTCCTCAGTGGCTTTCACGCCCACATCTCCCATAATGAGGATCTCTTCCAGCTCCTCGTAGAAATCGTCGTCGATGGACGATGCCCCGGAAAAGACGGACTCCAGATTCCCCACAAAGTTATCCCTTGTCTTGGCAAGGCCGTCCTTTAACTTGTCAAACAGACCGGTGGGTCTGGCTGCCGCCTCCAGAGCTCTCTGCTCTTCCTCCAGCCTGCGTTTTTCCTCTTCTTCTCTTTCTTTGGCTCGTTGCGCCTTGCGCCTTTCTTCCTCCAGCTCAGCCGCCCGGATCTCCTCTTTCGTGGGTTCGTAGGCGATCCCCTTCATCATGGCTACGGCTTCCGCTGCGGTACGGGGCGCATGGGTAGTTGTATTGTTCTCCATATCTTATCCTTTAAGCACTCAGGTCTTTCTCGATCAGGTCTACCGATACCAGAGCGGAGACACCCTTCTCCTGCATAGTGATACCGTAGAGTCTGTCAGCACGTTCCATCGTTCCTCTTCTGTGAGTGATAACGATGAACTGGGTATGCTTCGTCAGCTTATGCAGATAGCCGGCAAAACGGCCCACGTTGGAATCGTCCAGCGCCGCCTCGATCTCGTCCAGGAGGCAGAAGGGCGAGGGCTTTAAATTCTGGATCGCGAACAAAAGTGCGATGGCCGTCAATGCCTTCTCACCACCGGAAAGCTGCATCATATTCTGCAGCTTCTTGCCCGGGGGCTGTGCAATGATACGGATGCCTGCTTCCAACACATCCTCTTCCTCCTGCAGTTCCAGGGTTCCCTGACCGCCGCCGAACATCTCCTTGAATACCTTGTCGAATTCCACGCTGATCTGGGCGAACTTCTCCGTGAACTGGGCACGCATATTTTCATCCAGCTCTTCGATGAGCTTGCGAAGCTGGGTTTCCGCTTCCACAAGGTCGTCATGCTGGTTGCTCATAAAGGTATAGCGCTCCATGAGCTCCTTATATTCCTCAATGGCGTTGACGTTAACTTCGCCAAGGCCCTTGATCTCGTCCTTAAGGGTGGAGATCTCTTTTTTCATGCCGGAAAGATCCGTCATTTCTTCATTACGAAGCTCCTGCGCATCCGACAGAGTGATCTCGTACTCTTCCCACATGTAGTTGATGCGGCCGTCGATGGTCTCCTGCATTCTGTCCTTCTGGGCCCCCAGACGGTATACCTCTTTGTCCAGAGAGGAAATCTTGTCCGCAAGGCTCTCTCTTTCCGTAAAGAAGTTCTTCTGCTTCTCGGAAAGTTCCTGCTTCTTCTGCTTGTATTCCTCGATCTTGCCCCGGTCCTCATCCTGTGCACTGTAGGATGCTTCTATGGTCTCTTTGAGCTTCTCGATATCTTCCTGTTTCTGTCTGGTGTCGGACTTGGAATTCTCCAGAGTCTGAACGATCTCCTCCAGCTCCTGCTTTACCCGCTGGATATCGCCGTCGATACGATCCACGTTCTGCTGCATGAACTCCTGCTTCTGCAGGCTCATCTCCGCCTCGGTACGAAGTCTTGCCGCCTTCTCGGAAGCCTCGGTCTCCTTCTCGACCAGCTCGTCCAGTTCCTTCTGCAGGGTTTCGATCAGATCCTTCTGCTTCTGTTCGTTCTCCTCGGAGAGCTTCAGGTTCTCAGCAGCCTGCTTCTGATCCTTCTCGATCTGCTCCAGCTGGGTATCGATCTGGGATGCCTCCTCCTTAAGCTGCTCCATGCCGGCTCCCGCCTGCTGCATTTTCTCTTCTGCAGTCATTACGTTCAGTCTTGCCGTATTCTGCTCAATGAACTTCTTCTGGATCAGCTCTCTGTTTTCCTCGATCTGTCTGCGGATCTTCTTACGTTCGTCCTTTGCCTCCTGGATCTCGGAAAGCAGCTCATCGATCTCACGCAGATGTCTCGTTACGCCTTCCTTCAGCTCATCCATTTCCCTTCTTCTGGCAAGCAGGTTTCCGGAATGCTTGAAGGCACCGCCGCTGACAGCTCCGCCGGGCACAAGGAGCTCGCCCTCAAGGGTTACAAGCCTTACACCGTAATCGAATTTCCTTGCGATGGCAAAGGCGCGGTCCACGTTTTCCACCACAACGATCCTGCCCAGCAGTGTCTTGGCTACGTTGCTGTAACGCTTGTCCGTAGTCACCAGATCGGAAGCCAGCGCAATGGCTCCCTTTTCATCCAGCACCTCAGGGGTCTTGAACTCCTGGGGATTAGTGATGGCCGTAAGCGGTAAAAATGTAGCTCTTCCGGCTTTCTCCGCCTTCAGCAGCTCGATCATGCTCTTGGCTGTCTTCTCGTCTTCGGTAACGATATTCTGAATATTTCCGCCGAGGGCCGTCTCAATGGCCGTCTCGTACTTTTTCTCAACTTTAATGATATCCGCTACGACACCGATGATGCCCTTCTTCTCTTCCTTCTGCTCCATGATACGGCGGATACTGTTGCCGTATCCCTCGTAGCGTTCGGTGATACCGGTGATGGCATCCAGCTTGGACTTCTCCTGATGGTACTTCACCTGGGTATCCCGAAGAAGCTGATCCTTACTGGTCAGCACCTCGGTAAGTTCGGAATTCTTCTCCTCAAGAACCGACTGCTCTTCATTGAGCTTCGTGATCTGGCCCTGTACCTCGGTAAAGGTCCGGCGCAACTGCTCGATCTCGGACTCCTGCTGTTCCTCATCGCTTCTGGCACGGAGGAGCTGTGCATTGAGCTCACTCTTTCGGATCAGATGCTGCTCCTGAAGGGATTCCAGTCTTGCCATCTCGGATTTCATGCCGGCTCTTTCGTTGAGGCCGTCCATGATGGCCGCATTGCTCTCATCGATACGTGCATTGTGGTTCTCAATCTCCTCCTGCAGCGTAGCGGCTTTCTCCTGTGCCTGGGCAAGGGCTTTGGTCATGGCCTCCATTTCCAGGTCATAGCTCTTCTTTTCTTCGATCAGCTTCTGCTTCTCGGCTTCCCGTTCGGCGATCTGATCGCGGACCGTTTTCTCCCTGCCGGCAAAATGCTCCTGATTGTCCCCTGCGGAACGGATCTGTTCCTGCAAAACGCCGATCTGCAGCTCTAACTTGCCCCGGATCTCGGAGGCACTGCTGATCTTGCTCTGTCCTTCAGCAATGAGCTGCTCCAGTCGTTCCAGCTGTCCCTGGATCCTGTCATATTCTTCCTTGATATGGGAAAAGCTTTCGTTAGCAGCTGCTAACTCTTCCGAAACATTACCATGCTTTTCCACCGTCTCGGAAAGGTTCTTAACCAGCTTCTCGTTCTCCAGTAAAAAGACGTTTACATCCAGATTCTTAAGGCTTTCTTTTTTACGAAGATAAAGCTTTGCCTTGTCGGACTGTCTCTCCAGGGGATCCTTGCGTCCCTCCAGCTCTGCCATGATATCGTTCAGACGGAGCAGATTCTGCTTCTCGTGCTCTAAGCGCTTCACCGCTTCGTTTTTGCGACGCTTAAACTTCACGATACCTGCCGCCTCATCAAAGAGTTCTCTTCGCTCTTCCGGCTTACCGGAAAGGATCTTATCGATCTGCCCCTGTCCGATGATGGAATAGCCTTCCTTACCGATACCGGTATCATAAAACAGCTCATTGATATCCTTCAGTCTGCAGGGGGTTCCGTTCAGCAGATACTCACTTTCACCGGAACGGTAGAGACGTCTTGCCACAACCACTTCTTCATAATCAATGGCCAGGGAATGATCACTGTTGTCCAGTGTAATGGCTACGTAGGCATATCCGAGAGGCTTTCTGTTCTGGGTACCGGCAAAAATGACATCCTGCATGCTGGCTCCCCGGAGCTGCTTGACGGACTGCTCACCCAGCACCCATCTAACCGCATCCGCTACGTTTGATTTACCCGACCCGTTGGGTCCTACGATACCTGTGATCCCGTTGTGAAACTCAAACAGGATCTTATTGGCAAAGGATTTGAATCCGTGCACCTCTATACTTTTCAAATACATGACTGTTACTTCCTTCTATATCTTTTCAATCCATTCTTCTTCATGGGACAACGCTTCGTAAGCGGCCTGCTGCTGGGCATTTTTCTTGGAATGCCCGCTTCCCTGTCCCAGGGTGACGCCTCCTGCCACGGCCCGCATCACAAATTCCTTGTCATGCTCCGGTCCGCTTTCCGAGATCATCTCGTAAGTAAGCTCCGGCTTACCCATTTGCTGAAGCTTTTCCTGCAGGATGGATTTGGCATCATAAAACAGCTTCTTCTTATCCAGGTCGTTGAGCACAAACCGGTAAATGAATTCCGAAGCCTTATCCAGTCCCGAATCCAGATAGATGGAGCCGATGATGGCCTCCACCACATCTGCCAGGATGGAATCCCGCTCTCTTCCGCCGGTCAGCTCTTCGCCCTTGCCGAAGAGAATAAACTCACCCAGCCCAAGATTTCTGGCCGTAAGGGCAAGTGCCTGTTCGCAAACGGCTGCCGCCCGCATTTTGGTCAGGCTCCCCTCCGTCTCATCCGGGAAGGTCCTGTAAAAATACTCGCTGCTTACCATCTCCAGCACGGCATCTCCCAAAAACTCGATCCGCTCGTAGCTGCCCAGCTTCTTAACCTTCACCTCATTGGCATAGGAGGTATGCATCAGTGCCTGCTTCAAAAGCTCCGGGTTTCGATAGCGATAGCCGATCCTCTCCGTCAGCATTTCCGAATCCAAACGGTTCATTGGTCGGCCCCGTCCTTTCCGGACTGCTCCATGGTGTCACTGATGAGCCTACAGGCATCCGCCAGGGTTTTGATCTCCTCCACCTTCTCCAAAGGCAACTCGATCCCCAGCTCATCCTGGACATGTATAAGGATCTGATAGGCATCCAGGGAATCCGCCCCCAGGTCTTTTTCAAAAGAGGTCTCCGGCTGAAGTTCGCTGATATCGCACTGCAAAGCTTCTATGACCGCAGCCTGTAATGTCTCCATTATCTTTTCCATAATTTCTCCAAAACCGGCCTATTCATTTAAAGAAAGTCTCTGCCGGATCTTCTCATTGATCTTCTGCTCCTCGAACAGCTCACACTGCAGGATCGAATTGCAGATCTCGATGCTCTTGCTGTTGCCGTGGGTCTTGACCACCAGCCCTTTAAGCCCCAGCATGGGTGCACCGCCGTAACGGTCCATGGAAAAGTCCTTCAGGGTTCTCTTCAGTGCTGGCTTTACAAGCAGGGCACCGATCTTGCTTCTGAAGGAACTCATCATACCTGCCTTCACCTTGTCCAGAAGGGTTAATGCCACGCCTTCGTACATCTTCAGGATGATATTCCCCGTAAAAGCCTCGCAAACGATGACATCTGCCGCTCCCGAAGGGATATCCCTGGCTTCCACACTTCCGATAAAATTGATATCCGGGCATTCCTTGAGCAGAGGATAGGTTTCCTTTACAAGAGCGTTTCCCTTCTCCTCCTCGGCTCCGATATTGACGATACCCACCGTGGGAGATGCAATGCCCATAACGCTTTCCATATAGATGCTGCCCATCTTGGCAAACTGGACCAGCATGGAAGGTCTGGCATCCACATTGGCTCCGCAGTCAATGAGCAGGGAGCAGCCTCTTTCAGTGTCCGTGGGAATAAGGGGCGCCAGAGGGGGTCTCTCGATTCCCTTAAGCCGTCCCACAAGGATCTGTCCGCCTACCAGAACGGCACCGGTACTGCCGGCTGATACGAAGGCATCTGCCTCGCCCTTCCTTACCATGGACATACCCTTGACGATGGAGGAATCCTTCTTCTTCTGGATCGCCCGGACCGGAGGCTCCGCCATCTCTATGTTCTCACTGCAGTGGACTACCTCCACCCGGTCTTTATCATACTGATATCTGGCAAGCTCGGCCTTGATCGCTTCCGCATCGCCTAACAGATACAAAAAGATCTTATTGCTTTTTTCAAGGGCTTCCATACCGCCCTTGATGACCTCCATCGGGGCGTTGTCACCGCCCATCGCATCCAAAACAACTCTGATCCGCTCAGCCATTTTTTCCTCCCTATTCTGCGCAGCCCGAAAGGCAAATACGCACAAAAACACTAACTTATACTATACTAAAAAAGAGCCGAAAAAGCAATTAAAAAATCCGATGCAACAGCATCGGATTCTTCGCTCATATAGCTTATTTCTTTAGTCTTCTACGGAAATGATCTCTTTCTTGTTGTAGCTTCCGCAGCTCTTGCAAACTCTGTGAGGCATCATCAGGGCACCACACTTAGAGCACTTTACCAGCGTAGGAGCGCTCATTTTCCAGTTTGCTCTTCTCTGATCTCTTCTTCCCTTGGAAGATTTATTCTTAGGACAGATGGACATATCTTACACCTCCTTGTCAAAACCGCTTCTCTATCTGCAGTCCGTATTGTTCTTTCTATACTATGGATCTACTTGCCTTTTGCAAATATCTCACCGATAGCCGCCATTCTCGGATCCGGCACGAATCTGTCGCACCCGCAATCCCCTTCGTTTAAGTTGTGTCCGCATTTGCTGCAGATCCCCAGGCAATCCTCTTTGCAAAGGATCTTCATGGGATAAGCGCCTGCCGCATAAACCTCGATCAGTCTGTCTGTATCCAGCTCATAGCCGTCCAGATAGCTTCTCTCCTCGGCCTCGTCTCCGGCTTCGCCCCGGATCTCGCCTTCCGTGATCCGCTCTTCGATCTGTATCGGAGCCTCTGTATCAAGCGCTGTCAGACATCTGTCACAGACATCCTTACAGATCAGCGTTCCGCTTCCCTGAAGAAGGACACATCCTTTCTCTTCATTCCTGATGGAAAGGTTCATGGAAAAAGTGCCCGCCAGCTCTTTGGCTTCCGGCAGGATCTCAAGTGACGGTTTCTCGTAGGTGACCGTTATCTCTGCCTTTCTGCCTTCTGATTCCAGATATTCCGTAAGATTCAATCGCATAGTCTGCACCTATTCACACAAAGCACATTATACCGAGCCTTCGGGGATTTGTCAACATATATTTCACGTCTGATCCTACAGTCCGTTAAACTTCCCCGGATAGTCGGTTCCTGTATCCTCCTGCATATTCTGCAGGTACTTCTCGGGATCTTTTTTCATCTTAAGGAAGGTGTCAAAGGCAAGCAGCACCATGCTGCCCTCCCGTCGCTTGGTCAGGGTTGTATCCACATCCAGCTTTGCCTTAAAATGGTCGATCTGCCAGATCAGGACATCGACGATGGTAAAGCCCTCCACCTTCTCTTTGCAGGCAAAGTCCTGTCTGACCAGATAATACACATATTCCTTATAGATCTCATCATCCTGCATAAGCCGGTTCCAGAAGCCTTCGAAAAAATCCGTATCCAGACCGTTCTCCTTACAGATCTTCTCCGTAGCCTCCCGGACCATCTGCCTGGTGATGACTGTTTTCTGCCCACTCATACTTTGAACAGCGTTCCGATCAGGCCTCTTCCAAGGGACGCGCCCACATTGCCACCCAGGGTCTTGCCGAACTTGCCGAAATTCTTGCCTGCCTGCTTGCCCAGCTCTCTTCCCACGGTACCTGCCACGGAATTGCCGACGGATTTGGCTGCTGCCGTCTTGCGTCTGGCGGCTGCTTTTTCCTTAAGCTCTGCCTCTCTCTCGGCCTTACGCTGCTTCATTTCCTCAGCTCTCTGCTCGGCTCTTTCCTGTCTCTCGGCTTCCTTCTGAGCCTCTCTTGCCTCTCTTTCCGCCTGCTTCTGGGCTTCCTTCTCCTCCTGGAGACGCTGCTTCTCCTCAGCCTTCTCCTGTTCTGCCAGCTCTTTTGCCTTTGCATCCTCAATACCCTTGCGGGTCAGCAGCTCATAGGCCGAATCCGGATCGTAGGACTGATAGTACTTACTGTAAAGAATACTGCCCTTGATGATGTTGTCACGGGAGGGTGCATCCAGTTCCCCCATAAAGGACATGGGCGGCAGGATCGCAGCCTTCTGGGCAATACCGGGTATACCGCCCTCTTCCATAAAGGAAACCACCGCTTCACCGGTTCCCAGGGCCATGATGGTCTCATAGGTATTAAAATCGGGATTCTCGCGGAAGGACTCGGCGGCCGCTTTTACCGCCTTCTGATCAGCCGGTGTATAGGCATGGAGCGCATGCTGCACCTTGTTGCCCAGCTGTGCCAGAACGCCGTTCGGGATATCCTTGGGATTCTGGGTGCAAAAATAGATGCCGACGCCCTTGGAACGGATGAGCTTAACCACCTGCTCCACCTTCTCGAGAAGCGCCTTCGGAGCATCCTTAAACAGAAGATGAGCCTCATCAAAGAAAAATACCATCTTGGGTCTGTCCAGATCTCCCACCTCAGGCAGAGTCTCAAAGAGCTCGCTCATGAGCCAGAGAAGGAAGGTGGAATAAAGCTTGCCATTGTTGATCAGACTCGAGGAATCCAGGATATTGATCATACCCTTGCCCTCGGGGCTTAAGGTGAACCAGTCGGTCACATTCAGCGCAGGCTCCGCAAAGAACTGCTCGCCGCCGGCGATCTCCAGTGCCACCAGGGCGCGGATGATGGCCGCGATGGAAACGGGGCTCATCTTGCCATACTGTGCCTCGTACTCCGAATTGTTCTCGGATACATAGTTGAGCATAGCCTTCAGATCCTTGGTATCGATCAGAAGAAGGCCCTCGTCATCGGCGATCTTAAATACGATGTTGAGGATATCGGACTGGGTATCATTCAGATCCATAAGCCTTGCCAGAAGGATCGGACCCATCTCCGAGATGGTTGTACGAAGGGGAATACCCTTCTGTCCGAAGATATCCCAGAAGGTCACCGGATAGCCGTGATAGGAAAAGGAAGTCTCCGCAAGACCGAACTTCTCGATGCGCTTTTGCATGTTCTCATTGTCCACGCCTGCTGCGCCGCAGCCGGAAAGATCTCCCTTTACGTCTGCCAGAAATACGGGGATCCCCATATCGGAAAAACTCTCGGCCATCACTTTTAACGTCACCGTTTTACCGGTACCCGTGGCTCCTGCCACAAGGCCGTGACGATTCAAAAGCTTCGGGTTCATGCAAACCCTTTCTCCCTCATTTGTCTGACCGATCCAAAGCTGACCCTGTTCGTACATGCTGATTCCCTCCAATCTTTCACTGGTTTATCTGTATATCAATTCTTATTTCTGTACTATAGCCGGTGTCCAGTATTCTCTGTGATAAAAGTCCGTCAAAAGGTAGGTTACCACACAGCCGCTTCCCACATCCGTATTGCTGATCATGGCATCCGAATGATACTTCCAGGGATCTCCCAGGAAGTAGCTGTCCTGATACTTACCCTCATAGCTGTAATAGTCGCAGATAAAATCGATCTTTGCACCCTCCGGGATCTCGTCCATGCTCTTGGCCACCGTCTCGGTCTGTCCGTCGGTGTAGTCATACCGTGCCCCTGCGATGACCCCGTAGGGATTCTCTTTATCAAATACCAGGATCAGGTTCACCCTCTCTCCGTCCAGCATGGCGGGCACTCTTCCGGTGATGGTCTCGTCCTCTCCTTGTCCCGTGGTGGATTCATAATAAAACGCCACCGGCTGTTCATCGATGGAAAGCCAGGTGCGGTCCGTATCACCGATGAGCCGTCCGTCCTCAAATTCATAGAGGTTATCCAGGCCCATATCCACATAGCCCTCTCCGTCGTCCACAAACATGTTCACCTGAAGGCTCTGGATCTTATCCCACTCTTCATCGGGAAGCTCCAATACATGCCTTCCCTGATCGTCCTTCTGCCATACCAGAGCAGATGCGTCAAACTGATTTACCGAAATATACTCTGCCGCCTTGTCGGCATCAAACACCTCAGCATCCTGCATAAACTCCGCATCGGATACATCCACCCCCGGCATGGATCTGCCGCTTGTAAGGAAGGCATTCAAAAGTGCCCCGATGGCATCCGAACCGGAGGATGCGGAGCCTGCTTCAAAGCTGCCGCCGGAAAGATCCATCAAAGATCCCAGAGGCGATCCGCTTCCGCCCCCTGCCAGCTGACCGGAGGTCTCCATACCCGCAAAGGACTGGATACATTTTCCGTATTCCTCACCCAGGCCGATCCTGTTATAGGTGCTGACAGCCTGATTGACCTTCCCCGTTCTCTTATAAGGGAAGTAGATGGAAACACCATAGGCATTTGTCATATTCGAAGAAGTACGGTTGTATTTAACCGCCTTCAAAAGAGCATCCGCAAGGGCATCCGCTTCGGAGGTCCCCAGATTGTTGGCAAAGCTGACAAGATCGATCTGATCGATCTTGGAAGAGGTGGCAAACTCTCTTGCCGAAGCTCTGGCATTGCTGACCGTCTGGAAAGAATCCGTCTGGATCATCTGACTGGTCCCGCTGGCAAATACGGAAAGCTTATCCGGTACGGTCCGTGAGATCTCCGCAAGATCGATGACGGAAAGAGTGGTCTTCTGGCCCTGGCAGCGAAGCGCACAGGTAGAGACGAAATCATCACAGATCTGTTTGCCGATGTCGATGGTCTCCATGGAGGTATTGGCGGAAAGCTCTGTCAGCCAGTTGGTATAGTACCAGCCGATACCGGGCTCCGTTTCCTCCGATCCGATGAGATAATCCGCATAGGGATCCAGCATCAGAGCCGTTTCCAGCGTAGCCATCAGGCAGGCATCAAACCCGATGAAATCAAAGGTCACGCCTGCTTCTTTCAAAGCACTGTTAATACCCGCAAGATCCATGGAACCCTGGGAAGCGAATTTCTCATCATAGCCGTATCCGCTGATGGAGCCGCCGCCGTGATCCCAGAAGATCAGCTCCTTCCGGTCTGCGGGATAGTTTGCATCACACCATTTGATAAAGGCGGACAACGTATCGGGAGCGGTCATTTTCTTCTCACCGTCGCTGTCGATCAGGCGTTTGAGACCTCCGCCCGTCACCTGATATACCTGATTTGTCTGATTGCTGATACCGCTGGTCTGCCACTGGCGGCAGCCGCCGGTATAGATCAGGATATTGACCTGATCGGACAGATTCGCCTTGCACATCTCGGCGATATCATTGGAAGCCATTCCGTGCTTACTCTCAAGGTCGGTACCGCACATATAGATCATGATAGTCACCCTGTCGGTGCCGTTGCCCTTGATCACGGTACGCTTTTCCCTGGCCTCGGAAGCTACTGTACGGTCCAGCTTGCCGGTATTGACGGTACCGTCCTTCCAGCCTGCCTGAGCCGTAGATCCGGAAAAACCCGACAAGGATCCCAGAAAGCTTGTTGCCGACTGGGAGCTTGCGGAAGAGCCGCTTTGACCACTCTGCGCCTGGGTGCTTTCCACGGCTTGTTGCTCACCGCCGTCTCCGCCTCCGCTCAGCAGAGCCGCTCCGCCTCCGCCGCCGCCAAGGAGCAGGGCAATGATCAGGAGGATCAGCTTTAATCCGCCGCCGGAACCGCCGGAGCCGCCTTCTCTGTTAGAGCTTCCGCCGCCCCGTCCGCTATATCCGTCCGCTCTGCCTACCGGGCCGGTGCCGAGACCTTCGCCTCGTTTATGTACGCCCTTGCCGCCGTCCGTAACACGTTTTTGTCTTCCGCCGTTTTGATCCATCTTGTTATCTCACTTTTTCATTTTTTCATATATAGTTTTGTGATAATACGAATTGCTCCGTTTCTTCGAAACTCTCGCAATTCTGAAAACATTCGGAAATCGTGAGACTTCGTCTCACTTTTTTCCTCATGTTTTCGCGGGTCCCGAGGTATGAAACCGCTTCATGCAAGCATGGCGGTTTCACACTTCTGTCCCCTAATTATCATATTAACTGCGCCTGAACTGCCGTTAACGCTACTACACCCACGATATCCTCCCAGGAGCAGCCACGGGACAGATCATTGACAGGTTTTGCGATACCCTGCAGCATGGGTCCGTAGGCTTCCGCCTTACCCAGACGTTCAACCAGCTTATAGCCGATATTACCGCAGTCCAGATTAGGAAATACCAGTACATTGGCTTTACCTGCCACATCACTGCCGGGTGCTTTTGCCTTGGCTACCGCAGGAACCAGAGCCGCATCCGTCTGAAGCTCTCCGTCGATATGCAGGTAAGGATACTGCTCCTTTGCGATCCTGGTGGCCTCTACCACCTTATCTACCAGGGGATGCTTTGCAGATCCCTTGGTGGAGTGGGAAAGCATGGCAATAACAGGCTTTGCTCCTACCAAAGACTGGAAGCTCTTGGCCGAGGATTCGGCGATGGCTGCCAGCTGATCCGCCGTAGGATCCTGATTCAGTCCGCAGTCAGCAAATACGAAGGTTCCGTTATGTCCGTAAGGGCAATCCGGAACATCAATGATAAAGAAACCGGAAACCAGCTTCACGCCGGGAGCTGTCTTTAAGATCTGAAGTGCAGGCCGCAGGGTATCTGCCGTTGCATGGCAGGCACCTGCCACCATTCCGTCGGCATCATTGGCCTTGACCATGATAACACCAAAGGTCAGATAATCCGAAAGCAGGATCTCTCTTGCCTTCTCGGGGGTCATACCCTTGGACTTTCTGGTTTCATAAAGAAGATCCGCATACTCCTCAAACTTCTCGGTGGTAGCAGGATTGACGATCTTCACGCCCTCCAGATCCACCTCCAGCCAGCCGGCACCGTCCATGATCTTCTCCTCATCGCCCACCATGACGATGTTTGCAAGACCTTCCTCCAGAACATGGGAAGCCGCGATCAATGTACGCTTGTCATTGGTCTCCGGAAGCACGATGGTCTTCTTGTCCACTCTTGCTTTTTCCTTGATCGTATCAATGTACCCCATAATAGTTACCTCCTGCTAACTTTATATCTTGATTACTTTTCTTTCATATTCATTCATCAGTCCGGAACCGAACTTGTTGGCAACAATACTCTCGTAAAAATGCGATGCCAGCACATCCCGCTCGAACTGCCGCTGGGCAATATCTCCTTCCAGGCTGTCGCCCTGGGAAACCCGGGTGATCATGGGAACTTTGCTGCGCTTCTTGATCTCGGAAAGCAGATCCTCCGCATCCTCTCTGAAGCCCAATACCCTGGTATAGAAGATGCTTCCCTGCTTTTTATAATTCTCCATGTCTTCCTTACGAACGTTCAAGAGGATATGGCAGAGCACTCTGCTGATCCTTACATAGGTCAGATCCTTGCTCTTTAATCCTTCGCAGAACTGATCAAATGTATAGGCATGATTCGTGAACTTCAAAAGCTTGTCCGACAGATCCTCACTGACATCCACAAAGGACGTGTAGCCGTGATGCCTCTCCAGAAGCAGCTTGTAGACAAGCATCGAGGAAAGATCGTTGGGGAAGATCGGATACCGATTTCCGAACCGCTCGTAAAGGATCTCATATACGTTCTCCGGCACCTGGGCCCGCACCCTTTCGATCACCTCCCTAAAGCTGCTGGGATTATGATCCGCCATGGAAAGGGACTGGCGAAGGGCCTGGGAGGAAGCAAAGCCCTGATCCAGGCGATAGGAATGATAATCCGAATCAGTTCTCTGAATGGTAACGGGCTGAATGATGGATCCCCGGTTGTTCAACGCCTTGAGGTATTCGATCCCAAGAATGTTGTTGGGAAGTCCCAGGATGCTCTCTTTTTCGGCAAAGCCGGGAATGCAGTGGGTCAGCGCTTCATTTCTGGCTCTGGGGAAGGGATTTCCGTTCCGAAGGGATTCCCGAAGGGCGATCTTAAACTCCTCCGGCTCCGTGGCCAGGATCTGCGCGATGGGAAACAGTTCTTCGATGTTTCCTGCTTCCGTTCCGAAGCAAAGACTGTTCACGACCCCCAGGGCATCCAGTGCGGCAATGGCGCCGTCCCCGAAATATTCTGCACTGGAGCAGGCATAGCAGCTGGGAAGCTCGATCACAAGATCCGCTCCGTTCTCCAGTGCCATTCTGGCTCTTTCATATTTATCGATCAGAGCCGGCGTTCCCCTCTGGGTAAAATCACCGCTCATGACCACTACGATCTTATCCGCTCCGGTCAGCTTCCTTGCCTTTTCCAGATGATACTTATGACCGTTGTGAAACGGATTGTACTCCGCTATGATTCCGGTTACTCTCATGTTATTTCCTGCCTTTTATCAATTCTTGAAGGAATGGATCGGTGCCGGGATCCTTCCGCCCCTTTGTACAAAACGGCTGCAGTCAAAGGAAGATACCGGCATGATGGGTGCATGTCCCAACAGCCCTCCGAACTCCACCTGCTCTCCCACGCCCTTGCCGATCACCGGGATCAGACGGACTGCGGTGGTCTTGGCATTGACCATACCGATAGCCATCTCGTCTGCGATGATACCGGCGATGGACGCTGCCGAGGTATCCCCCGGTACCGCGATCATATCCAGTCCCACGCTGCAGACACAGGTCATGGCTTCCAGCTTTTCGATGGAAAGTGCTCCGCAGGTCACGGAATCGATCATACCCTGATCCTCGCTGACGGGAATGAAAGCGCCGGAAAGGCCGCCCACATAGGAGGATGCCATAACGCCGCCTTTCTTTACCTGATCGTTCAAAAGTGCCAGCGCCGCCGTTGTACCCGGAGCTCCTACTCTCTCAAGGCCGATCTCGCAAAGGATATCCGCAACGGAATCTCCGATGGCAGGTGTCGGTGCCAGGGACAGATCCACGATACCGAAGGGAATATCCAGCATCCTGGAAGCTTCCTTAGCCACCAGCTGTCCTACTCTCGTTACCTTGAAAGCTGTTTTTTTGATAGTCTCGCAAAGCCCCTCAAAGTTAGCATCTCTTACTTTTTCAAGAGCGGTCCTTACCACGCCGGGTCCGGAAACACCAACGTTGATCACCGCATCACCCTCCGTCACACCGTGGAAAGCGCCGGCCATGAAGGGATTGTCATCCGGAGCATTACAGAACACCACCAACTTGGCACAGCCAAGGGAGTCGTTCTCCTTGGTCTTTTCCGCGGTAGCCTGCACAACCTCACCCATGAGGCGGACGGCATCCATGTTGATACCGCAGCGGGTGGATCCCAGATTCACGGAGCTGCATACTCTTTCCGTTACGGAAAGGGCCTCAGGAATGGAACGGATCAGCATCTCATCCGCCTTTGTCATTGCCTTGGAAACCAGGGCGGAATAACCGCCGATGAAATTCACGCCTACCCGTTTGGCCACTTCATCCAGGGTGATCGCCAGCTTAACGAAGTCGTCGCTGCTCTTGCAGCAGGCGCCGCCGATGAGAGCGATGGGAGTTACACTGATCCTCTTGTTTACAATGGGAATACCGTATTCCTTCTCGATATAGGCTGCGGTATCCGAAAGCTTCTCGGCATAGCCGAAGATCTTGTCCGTGATCTTCTTTCTTGTGACCTCCAGATCCGAATCGATACAATCCAGAAGGCTGATGCCGATGGTGATGGTGCGGACATCCAGGTTCTCCTTTTCCACCATCTCGTTGGTTTCTATTACTTCATATTGACTGATCATTTTTCTGTCATCCTTTTTCTCTTTATCGTTCCTTCTTCCCGCTCTCAGATCCTGTGCATGGAATCAAAGATCTCTTCCCTCTGGCACTTGATCACAACGCCGATGCTCTCTCCCAGTTCCTTGAGCTCATCCGCCATCTCGCCGAAGGAATTGAGCGCCTCCTGACGGTCCACCACCATCATCATGTTGAAAAAGTTTCCTGCCACGATGGTCTGGGAGATGTCAAGGATGTTGATCTTCTTATCCGCAAGATAGGTACATACCTTTGCAATGATACCTACGGTATCCTTTCCGACTACTGTAATGATCGTTTTGTTTTTCATGATGTTCCCTTTCCGTTTCTTATATTTTGAAAAAATGTTCTCTATAGTTCGATCAGCTCACCCGGATCATTCCGGTCCGCCACCTGTATATCAAAATCATCCGCCTTGTAGGGGTTGTCTCCCATGGACACCTCCAGGCATACCGTTGTGAGTGCCAGTTCCGGCAGATTGTTCTCCTTGCTCAGATGCCCCAGGAACACTTTTTTCATATCGTCGTGAAGCAAGGAGGAAAGAAGCTGTCCCGCTGCCTCATTGCAAAGATGGCCTTTGTTGCCCAGGATACGTTGCTTTAAAACATAGGGATAACTGCCCACTGAGAGCATGTTGATATCGTGATTGGATTCCAGCACCATGGCGTTGACACCCTGCAGAAACTCCACTATATCCCGGTCATAACAGCCCATGTCCGTAGCCAGCGCCACCGTAGCCGTTTCGGAAGAAACCTTGTAGCAAACGGGATCCGCAGCATCATGACTGATGGGATGCAGTGCCACCCGAAGGCCTCCCACCTGGGTCACCTCATGTCTGTCCAGGATCTGATACAGATCACTGTCGATGAGGCCGACGCTCCGGCAGGTCTGTATGGCACGGACCGTCCCCGCCGTACCGTAGATGGGGATATTGTATTTTCTGGACAAAACACCCAACCCGGAAATATGATCCGTATGCTCATGGGTGATCATTATGGCATCCAGCTCTCTGGGAGTGATCCCTGCCTTGGCAAGTCCCTGCTCGATCCTCTTCGCGCTGATCCCCGCATCGATGAGGATGTGTGTCGTATCATCCCCGACGTAGGTACAGTTGCCGCTGCTGGAGCTGGCGATCGTCATCATTCTCATTCTGTATAACCAAATTCCTGTTCGTTTTCCCGGAAACATCCACGCAGTCTCCGACGCACTCTATCATATCACAAATGACTCTCTCTCACAAGTCACCCCACATCGCAGGTCCCACACCAAAAAACTCCGGCAGTTTTGGATCCTGCCGGAGTTTTATCTTGCTTATTTGATCTTTACTTTCTTAGAAAGACCTTTCTTTCTGAACAGCTTCGTGTAGGCCTTCCGTTTCTTCTTGGGCACCTTGATGACTACCTTGCCCTTGACTCCCTTGAAGGCTCCCTTCTTGATGCTCTTTTCCGTAAGCCCGGTGGTCTTGATATTGATGGTTTTCAGCTTACCGCACTTCCTGAAAAGATTCTTTCCCAGGGATTTGACATTCTTTCCGATGGTTATGCTGGTAACATTGGACCAGCCGTCGAAAGCATTGTCGGCAACCTTCGTTACCTGATAGGTAACGCCGTTATATTTCACCGTAGTCGGCACCGTGTACTTCTTCGATTTTTTCGTCGACTTTTTGGTGGTTCCGCAGAATTCCACAGCCGGCATTTCTCCCTTTTGGGAAATAATCTTCGCCTTTACGGCACCACCGTTGGTGGTGATCACCGTATTGACGGGAGCCTGCTTGTTCTCCGGCCTGTCATCCGCACCGCTATCATCCTTCTTACCGCTGTCCTTTTGCAGGATCCGGAAGGTGGTATTTCCGCTGACGATATAGTTTCCGTCTTCCACATCCATGATCTCTACCGTGGCCGTTCCGATATTCACATTGTTCTTGTAGCTGACGGTATACTCATCCTCGGGAATGACCGTATCGCCGTCCTTCACCGTCACCTCAGGCTCGATGGGCTGACCCGTATAGTAAAAGCTCTTACCGGAAAGCTCGATCACAGGATCCTCCACCTCATTTACATCGATGCTGATCCAGAAAGTGAAGGCCCGCGTTTTTCTGTTATCCAGGTAATGATTATCATCCGGTTCCGGCGCTGCTGCCACTAAATACTCGCCGATCTGAGTTCCCTGAGGGATCTTATCCCCGAGATCCTCGGGCCCTTCCATCTCGCCTTCCACATAGAAGTAATAGTTAAAGCGACCGCCGACAATCTCGCCGGGAACGATGAGATCCTGGGCTTTTCCTTTATAAACCAGTTCTCTTTCGGAAGGCTCTTTTGTGATGACTGCTTCAGCCTTTTCCACCTCCAGGGTGATCTTACCCTTTACCGTAAGATAATTTTCCGTATCTTCCGGGATAAAGATCACTTCATATTCCGTGGTTTCACTATCCTTTACTTCCGGCTTCTTTGTGGGATCACACCAACTGAAGGTTCCCGGTACCTGAGACCGGCCTGACGTTACAATTCCGCCGGTAAGCTCGGAATCATCAAGCGTATCACCATAGGTGATCTCAGATGCCTCCGGCAGCCGGAAGATCACGGTCTTCGCGGCTTTGATCTCAAACTCCGCTGTTGCTGTGCCGCCTTTGTAATTAGCGGTCTCGGCGATGGTGGCACGGATCACATACTTTCCTGCTTTGGTGGGAACTTCATCGGTATAGGCCGAGTCATTTTCGCCCTTCTTCTTATACTCCAGGGTCACTTTTCCGTTTCCGGAATTTCCTGTTATGACTGCGGCTTTCTCCTCACCGCCGTAGGTCCAATCCTCAAGGGAAACAGCGGGACTGATGGATGCCTTCTTAACTCCGATGGTGATGAAAGCTTCACCTATGGTCGTATCGGATTCGTAAGAAACCGTGATCACGCTGATGCCCACACCGGCGATGGTCACCTTCCCTGTATCTTCTTCTACTGCAACCACTTCCGGGTTGCTGCTGGTAAAGCTCCAGACTCCGTTTTCTCCCGGCTGTGCAGCGGTTTTATCTATGATAAATGCTGCCTCTCCGTAGGTCTTGCTGAGAAGATTGCCCCCCGGGAGCGTGATCTGCGTATCATTTTTGTTCAAAAGTTTAAAGTAGATCCTGAGGGTCGCATCCTGATAATTATCGGAACTTATCTTCACCGGTAACAGGAACTCATCCCCTGCACATCCGCCTGTCACAGTGGCAGTAACATCACCATCTTCCGTTACATTGAAGGATGTTACCTCCGCATTGCTTCCGTCCGTCTTTTCTATCCGGATGCCTTCCGTATCTGCCGTATAGACAAGCGTTCCTGCATCAACAGGCATTCTGGAAGCCGCGGACACCGACAGGGATGCGGTGGCATAGCTTCTCTTGATCCTGATATCCGAAAGGACGGGTGCTGCGGCTTTTTGGATCTCGAACTCAGTCGTCGCCGGCTCAAAGGTATAGTTACCACTATCCTTCGCGCTGACTATCAGCTTACCAGTGCCTGCATTGATATTATCCTCTGCTTTTACCTCATAATCCGTTACTTCCAGCGTTGCCCCCGTATCTCCATCCGTCACGATGCATCCCGGCTCTATGGGCAGACCGGTATAGATCCACTCCCCGCTTGCGTCAGCCGTATTCTCACTCACCGTAATAATGGGATCGATGGGTTTCCTGCCAACTATAAATTCCTTTCGGACCGTTCCCTGATAGTTGCTATTCTCCTTGGCTGCCAGCTTCAGAGCATAAGTTCCGGCATTCGTTGCTTTGTTTTCACTGATATCACAATACTGGGTGATGTCATTTCCGGAAAGGGTAACCCTTGCTACCGTCTGGCTCTGCTCGGATCCGTTATAGGTAAGCGCCTCTCCCAACGTTACCTCAGCCCCGGCGATATCCGCCTTATCAATGGTAAAGGTATGCTTCTTCTTGTCATAAGGTACGTAATAGTAATCCTTGTCCTTTCCTTCCAGACGCAGGATAGCTATGGTATAGCTGCCGACTGCCGACGGTTCTTCCACGATATTATCACTTCCGTCTTTGACCTGAATTACCGCATAACACTCATCTCCCTGCTCAATGCCGCCCAGCTGCACGGTGGGTGCATGGGCTCTGCCATCGTAGGAAAAACTGTCCGCACTCCAGGTGATCTCCGGGAAGATGGGATCAAGTTCCAGCGTAACAGCCGCTTCCCCGGCGGTGGTATCCGAGGTATAGGTTGCCGTGATGGTCGCCTCTCCGTAACCGTGCATGGTTACCTCTCCGGTGTTTTCGTCGATGGAAAAGACTCTCGGACTGTCGCTCTTCCAGGTCAGAACTCCGTTCTCGCCGGGAACCTCTGCGACAGCACTCAGCCTGATCTCATCACCACGGTGAACTGTTCCCTGCGTTCCGATGATCTTAAGCTTTGCATCATCCTTACCCGGGATCACATAGGGTATAACGATATATGCGCTGATCTTATCCTTCAGTTCAGCTGTGGTCACGGGTCCTATATCACGTCCGTAAGCATAGAAGTGGAACATATTCTTCAGTTCGATATCATTCGAGCTGAAATTGTTGAAAAAGTAATAATCATCTTCATTGGTCCAGTTCAGGATGATCTTTCCCGAGGTTCCGGACCATCCTTTTCCGACGGAACCTCCGCTGGCTTCGATCTGTCCGCCGTTGAGGGTGATCAGGCCACCCGAACCGGTACCGGATCCGCCGATGGATGCGCCATTCTGATAGCTCCAGGGTGAGATCTTTCCGCCGTTGATGGTGATGGTGCCTGCGTTTCCGTTTTGACCGCCTCCGATACCTGCAGCATAGCCTCCTTTGGCGGAAATGTTACCGCTGTTGATCACGATCTCGCCGCAGTGCTTGCCGCTGTCGGAACCGATACCGGCGTTTCTTCCGTTGGCCCATCCGCTCCATCCTTGTTCACTCCATCCTTCCGCAACAAGATTTCCGGTGCCCTCGATGGTAAGCTTATTTCCTTCGTTCACGGAGATTCCCTTCATGGCTCTTACAGTGTAATCACCATCCAGAACAAGGGTTACATCTCCATTGACCCGTACGCGGCTGTCGAAGGTAATGTCTCTTATCACGTGATAGGTTCCGCTTGTCCATTCCGTCAGATCTTCCAGGATCGGATAACCTTCTCCCACGGTGATCGACGTTACCTGCTCTCCGTGATAGTTTCCTTTTCCGGTAATGGTATGGGTGTACTCACCCTTTTCCTTCATCACCCCGGGCGTAATGTCCGTAGTATAATCAACCCCTTTGGTAAGTTCCGTTCCGTCCGAAGCCATCATACTTTCATCGGGCAATATATCGGATCCCGTATAGTGATAGTAATGGTAGATACCGGATGCCGTTGCTCTCTGATAGCAATCTCTTCCGGCAACCTCTACGATACTGTAGATCCGGTTCTCGGGAATGCTTGCCTCGACCCGGAAACCGTCGGCAAAGATGTAGTCCGGATCCGTCAGGGTCGGAGCATCTGTATAACAGAGATGGTCTGTTGATACATTAACCTCTGCCGAACCGCTCTTGATGGCAAGAGGATGGAATTTTCCGCACTCCTTTCCGATCAGGCTTCCTTTATACAGGCAGTTCTCCAGGGTTACTGTTGCATCTTCCGCCCATCCGATGATACCGCCGGCATAATCTCCCGTATTGTTCAGTCTGCCGCCGAATATGGTTCCTTTCACCGTCAAGGTGGAAGAAGCGGCATGACCGACTACGCCGCCCAGATGACGGTTTCCGTCAGATGCCGGAACCACAACATCCATATCGATCTCACAATCCTCGATCACATTGGTGCTTCCGGTCTTCGAAAATCCCACAAGTCCGGCCGTATGCGTGGTTCCCGTAACGGTTCCCGTAACTTTCAGATTCTTGATGGTGGCACCCTCAATATAGCGGAACGGTGCTGTTCCGTTATTTTCGGTATCCTTGATAACAACTTTAAGGGTATTTTCCGCTCCGTCAAATACACCCTTAAAGGGATGTTCCTGGGTTCCGACAATATTGACTGCAGCCTTACTGTTTGTATCAAAACTCTGTGCCAGTTTATAATATGCATCCGCATCTGTTCCTGCGTTGATATTTTTGGCAAACAGTCTCCAATCTGACGAATTTCTGATCAGATAAGGAGAATCCGCTGTGCCTTCCCCATCCAGGGAAAGAGCCTCAATAGAGGGCATAAGCACATAGCCTGCCTCTTTGCCGGGCAAATTCTCCACCGTAACAGCTCCCGCATCCGCTCCGTCGGAAGAATAATAGAAAGGCTTCTCAAGTACATATTCCGTTGCAACAATGGAAGTAGCACTGATGAAATCATCCTCATCATCCCATCCGAGAACAACTTTTGCTGTAGCGCCATCTTTCTGACTGGCACCGATCCCATTACCCTTCAGAGAAGTAGCGGTGACCTGTCCACCGCGGATGATGATCGTTCCGCCGTTACCACCGGCTCCGGCTCCGATCACGGCCGCATTACCGGCTCCGGTCCACGCGTTATCCGAGTCATTACCATTAACAACACCTCCGTTGATCGTAATGGTTCCGTCAACACCGCCGCCTTCATTACCGCCGCCGATGCAGGCACAGAACATATCCCCGTCAGCCGTAACCTTTCCGCCGTTAATGGTCAGGTTACCGCAGTTAGATCTGTATCCGCCTCCGATAGCAGCTCCTGCTACATTACTCGAGCCATTCGGCCTGTCAGACGTGGCAAAGATTGTTCCGCCGTTGATCGTGATTTCGCCGGATGTTCCGCCTCGTGCATTGGTGCCGATGGCGGCATCCCCGGTAAAGTTTTCCGCATAAAGCTCTCCGGTCCCATCAATGGTCAGACTGGTTCCGGTCGGAACCTCAATGCCGCTCAAGGCATTAAGTTTGGATCCTTCATTCAGATACAGCGTAACATTCCCTTGCACCTTAATGCGATCCCTGATCGTTATCTCTCCGGTCACACCATATGCATCATTGTCCCACAGCGTGGTCTCTTTTGTGGTCGGTACCCCCTCCTGTACATATATGCTTCGTACGATCTCTCCGTTGTAATCTCCCTTTGCCGTGACAGTCAGAGTGTAGTTTCCCTTCTCCTTTATTGTCTCGGGAGATACGGTAACTTCATAGTCTATGCCTGCCCGAAGTTCTGTTCCGTCAGCCCTGGCAAGTGTACAGTCAGGTTCGATCTCATTGCCCGTATATCGGTAGCCTATAGGCGTATCAAAGCTTACCGCCGCATAATAATTCTCATGGTCGGCCGCCGTAACACTGTAATAGATGGCATCCTGCAAAGCCAGCTTGGATACCTTTGATCCGGCAACAGACACATGATTCTTATCCTCCAGGGTTGCATCCTGGGTAAAGTATGCTTCGCTGGCCTCAGCCGTTATATCATTTCTCGAACCACAGATCAGGATGGGATGGAACCCGCTTCCCGATGTGCCGGTATACTTCCCTTTAAAGATACATTTATCGATGGAAACATTGGCAGAATCCGCCCAACCCAGCAGACCTCCCGCATAATCCTTGGTATTACTCATGGTTCCGCCAAAGACCGTATTCCGGATCATAAGCTTTGAGGAAAGGGCATGGCCTACCACACCGCCCATATGGCGGCTGTCACCGGTGCCGGGTACCGTAACCGAGGTGTTGACCACGCAATTATCCACCAGATTACCGTCCGTTCCGTTGGTGAATCCTACCAGACCTGCTGCATGTGTGGTGCCGGTTACACTTCCTTCCACCTTCAGATTACGGATCGCAGCATTCTCCAGAAGTCTGAAAGGCGCCGTACCCTGATTTGACTCATCCTGAAGATTCACATACAGACATTTTCCGTTTCCGTCAAAGTTGCCCTTAAAGGGTCTGTTCTGATTAGCGTTCGATGAACTGCGAATACCTGCTACATCCGTTACCGGATCCTGCGCACTTCCGATATCCGCCGTCATCTTATACCAGGCATTTGCATTCACGCCTGCATTAATATCTCTGACAAAATGCCCCCAGTCAGCCTTATTCTCAAGCAGATACGGGCTCTCCTCAGTTCCTTCCCCTCTCAGACCGCCGATAAAGAAGGTCTCACTCGTAGAACCGACATTGCCTCCCGCCCCCTGTACGCTAAGGATATAGTCCTGCCGATCCTGCAGGGTTTCCGGCGAAAACGTCTCCGTGTAATCCGTTCCTTTTTCCAGAACCGCCCCGTCGTCCGCTTTCACCTGATATTCCACGCTGATCGGGCTTCCCGTAAACTGATATCGCTCACTTACGCCACTGATGGACGCAGATTCATACCAGACTGTTCCATCGGGCGCTGTGATCTTTCTATAAAATCCTTCCGAAGGAGCCTCCGCGTAGATTTTGGTTCCCTCTTCGCCGCCACCGATCCTGTAAAACCTTTGATCATAAGTCAGTGTGGAATCCACACTGTGATAAGCACCGTTAACTTTTGAATAGAAATATTTGTTATTCCCTCTGTCCTTTATACCAATCGGATGGAAGCTGTTTTGAGCAGTACCGATATAGCTGCCGATAAAGAAGGAGTTTTCAATGGTGATCGTGCCGAGGCAGTCTGCCCACCCCATGAAACCACCTGCGAAGCTGCCCGTGTTGTACATGGTACCTGAAAAGACTGTGTCTTTGATGGTGAAGGTAGAATCCAGGCCGTGCCCCACTACACCACCCATATGGCGGTTCCCTTCCGTTGCGGGCACGCTGACAGCAGCTTTGATCGTGCAGTTATCGATCAGCGTTCCGCTCTTACAATAACCGATCAGACCTGCCGTATGCGTGGTTCCCGTAACGGTTCCCGTTACCGTAAGATTCTTGATGGTGGCATTTTCCACTCTTCTGAAAGGAGCCGTTCCGGCGTTTTCTTCATCATCAATCGCTACATAAAGCTTCTTCCCGGCTCCGTCAAAATGGCCCTTAAAAGCCTGATCCGACGCGCCGCCGACTATAGTTGTTACGGGATTTTGCTCGTTTCCTATATCAGCGGTCATCTTATACCACGCATCCGTATCCTCACCTCTTGCAACAGCAGATGCAAAATCATCCCAGTCCGTAACGCTGCTGATCAGATAAGGGCTTTCCTCCGTTCCTTCTCCCGCAGATCCGCCGATATAAAACGAAGCGCTGACACTGCCGCCGCAGATTCCCTGACCGGAGATCTCAAGCGTATAATCTCCTCTGTCCTTCACAGGACTCGGAGTGATACCTGCGGTATAATCCGTTCCTTCGACAAGGACTCTTCCGCCTGTTTCCGTCTCCACTGTATAGTTCAGGTCGATCTCATATCCTGTATAGGGATAGTGAGGCCTGAGATTGCAAATCTGTGCGGGCACATACCACTCTGAGCCGTCCGGCGCAGTATAGCTGCTGTAAAGGCCCTCCTCCGGCGCTTCACTGTACGCCTGGGCTCCCGATATGATGACGCACCCGTCTTCGATCTGGTTAGGCCCGGTGGTATAATATACGCCTTTGATATGACTGGTTACTTCAGCTCCGTTGTTTCGTATCGCAATGGGATGGAAGCCTTTTGTCGTATTTCCGGCATAGCTGCCCTTGAACAGGCAGTTTTCCATGGTCAGATTCATGCCGCTGTCACACCATCCTACAAAGCCGCCTTTATAGTCCTGATTGTTTTCCATCTTGCCGGAATAAACGGAATTTTTGATCGTCAGCTTGGAATCGGTGGCATGTCCAACCACACCGCCGATACGGGCGTTTACGCTCCAGCCGGAAAATCTCATATGTACATACGTCTTGATATTACAATTCTCGATCAGGTTCCCTTCCTTGCCCGTTACAACGGACACAAGACCCGCGCTGTGACCTGCTCCCTCGGAGCTTCCGTCAACCGTCAGGTTTTTGATCGTTCCATTTTCCATACTGAGGAAGGGTGCAGCCGTGGTCTCGCTGTCCCTGTCATAATCCAGGTTCGCATGGAGGGTTTTGCCGTTACCGTCAAACACACCTCTAAAGGGTCTGTTCAGAGCCGGATCGCCATTATACTTACCCACCATGGTTGTGGTGGTAATATCATCCATGAGCTTATAATAGCAGTCCGTATTCACGCCTTTGTTAATGAAATCAGCAAAGGTGTCCCAGTCGGACGCACTGCGGATCAGGAAAGGATCCTGCGCCGTTCCCTCACCTTCTATGCTGGGTGTGGTGAAGTTGATCGTCTGGGATCCCTCATAGGGCTCCACCGCCGTCAATACGAGACTGTACTGCGTATTCGCCTCTGTAGGGGATACGGGATATGCTTCCGTGAAGTTCACACCCTTCTCCAGAACAGGGCCATCCGATGACTTCAGAGTATAAGTTGCATAGAAAGGTGTCTGCAACGAATCCCGGCTGATCACCAGGTCATTTACCGTAGAGGGAATATAACATTCTGTTCCGTCTGCCGCATGGATCGTTTTGTAGATCCCGTTTTTCTCTGCTATGATCTTCACGGGATTCACCAGATAATCTCCTGTGTAACGAAGCGGCTTTTCCACCACGGAATAGACATCACTGATGTCTGTTGTAACCTCTGCCCTGTAATATCGCAAAGCAACACCGTTAAAGTAAGAAGGCGTTCCTACGGATTCTCCCAGGTAATAGCAATTTTTAATGGTGACATCACATCCTTCAGTGCACCATCCCAGGAAGCCTCCGACATACCCTCCGCTAACATCGATATTGCCGGAAAAAACACAATCCTTAATGTATACTTTAGAATCCGTTCCGTTGGCAATGATACCGGACAGATAGCGTTCATCCACCCTGGTCGGGTCTTTCAGGTTAGCCCTGATCCTGCACCGCTCCACAATCGTTGCCTTGCCGCCCTCATCCTTAAGGGAAAAGCCTATAAGGCCACCGGTATGCTTGGTACCGGTCAGGTTGCCGGCTACGGTAAGATCCTTAAAAGAGGCACCCTGCACTACTCTGAAGGGAGCCGTGCCCATATTCGCACGGTCTTCCATAACGATGTACAGGGTTTTATTGTTACCGTCCAAATGTCCTTTGAAAGGCTTCATCAAAGAAGCGTCGGATCCGTCATATACACCGATGCTGTAATCAATGGGACTCTCCTGACTTCCGATGTTTCCTGTCAGGATATAATAAGCCGACACGTAATCCTCATCGCCTTCGCTGATCTTACCGGCAAAAATGCCCCAATCATCCCCATTGGCAATCCGGTAAGGATCCGCCTCAGTGCCTGCTCCGGAAAGGCTTTCAGCACTCTGGTTCTCGACATCCAGATCCTCTTCCGATGCTTCCTGCCCCTCATCTGTTGCAGGCTCAGACAGATCTTCGTCGCTTTCCGCTTCCTCTTCCTCTGCTGCCGGGTCCGTCTCATCCGAAGTCACCTCGTCATCTGCCACATCCGTTTCATCAGCAGAGACGCTACTCTCTTCCTGAGCATCTTCCCCTTCGGATACATCCACAGTGGCAGCATCGATCTCATCAGCCATCACATTCTGCGTCATGGCATCTGTGGGCAGCATGCCGAAAAGAAGCATCCATGTCATTACAAGTGCTACTGCTTTCCTGATCCTTTTCCCAATTTTCATGTCTTTCTCCCTTTCTCTGATCTATACTCTCAGTCCCTCTGTTATCCCCGCTTTCTCCGTATCCTTTCTAGGATACATCATCCTTCTTGGTCGAAGTACTTTTCCCGGTATAATGCTTGATCAGTGCCGTGATCACCATCCCCGATACAAAGGCGATCAGCGCCGTCAGCACATAGCTGCCTGCTTCCACCGGGAGCAGGAAGGAACCGTATATGTTCTGATCCTGTCCGACAACCATACCTCCCATCAGTCCCAGAGCTCCCACCAGGACGAAGGTCATCAGGCAGACTGCCCCGGACAACAACCGGATAGTCCGCCTTTCATGTTCTCTTCTGATCCCGGCGCCCCTTCTCTTGATCTCTCTGAGGGCTTCCCCTTTATCCGTATATTTCATATTCTTCACCTATCCTCTCTCAAGGGATTATCATGTTCGTAAGTTTTCGTTATCCGATCACAGCGCAAATATACACTGTCTCAATTACTTAATTGCACAAAGAGACCGTATTACTCACAAAAATATTAAAATTTTTATTATTTGGAATTGATCTTTATCTGATACTGTCTGTACAGGATCACAGCCAGCAGCAGCGGCAGAGAAAAACCGATGTAGGAAGGCTTTCCCGGACGGGATACCAGCAGATTGTAAAGCGCATGCACCGTTACGGACATGGATAATGCGCCCAGGATACCCACATAGGAAAAGATACGATGTCTTCTGAAAAGCAGGACCACCATGGCCAGCAGGATCATGGTCACCAGATGCATAACACCTACGGCCATGCCCCGGATCAGGACATAGTACAGGCTCAAAGAATCCGAAGCCAGGATATAGCAGCAGTTTTCGAAGGTGGCAAAACCTGCTCCGATACCGCCCGATACCAACAGAATACCGTCGCTTTTCACATCTACGATATAGAGATAAAAAAGTAGCGGTAAAAGCTTTAAGATCTCCTCCGTTACGGGGGAAATGAAGATGGAAACATCCTCTCTGCTCATCTGCGAAACGTATTCCGCAAACCCGCCGAGATACGAAGAAAGCAGACAGGCAGCCATCCCCGCCAGAAAGGCCAGGATGAACCTGCGGGCACTTCCCTTGATAAAAAGTGCCGTCATAGCCAGTGGCACCGCTATACAGATCAGGATATACTCAGCATAGATCATCGGGGTATAACTCCTTTTTCAAAGCATGCAGCATCAGCGGCAGCGCCAGCACGATAATGATCTGGGAAACAGCGTAGAAGATCCCGTCACTGGAAAATGAGATCAGAATGGCCCACAGGAAAAATGCCAGCGGCGGATAGAGCTTTTCCCCCTTCTCTCCTTTTCCCTTCGCAAAACATTTGCCAAACAGCCATCCCTCGTACAGATACATAAACACATAAATAACCCACGAAAACGCAGTGAGAAAAGATCCTGAAAAACGCGTAGACAAAAGCCATAACAGTTCTATGACGATCAGAACGACCGCAGACATCTTTCTTTCTTTCGACTCAAAGCACCCGGTGTCTGAGATCCCGCAGATCAGCAGATACAGGATATATATGTAGGGCAGTCCGAAAATGATATCCTGCATCCATTCTCCGGACCAGATGATCCAAAGTGCCATGTTAAGTCCCGTGAACACCACAGAGAAAACAAGCGCAGAGATGTTCAGCTTCTTTTCTTTCCGGATGGTTTCCATGCCCGCTGCCAGCATAAAGATCAGAGCACATTCCGCGATCTCATCCGCCGCAAAGGGCAGGCGGGATCCGGGACGCAATATACCGTGGATCACGTAGTAAACATTGCAGAGCAGGAAAGCTTCCATGGCGAACGTAAAAAACACGGGTAAAAGTCCGTTGTTTTCATCCTCCATCCACTTGCCCGACTGCCGGATCACCGGTATAAGAACGACGATCTGAAGGATCACCGGTATGATGTCCATTGCCGTAAAAGCACTCATTCTTCTTCCTTATCCTGCATCCGCGAAAACCGCCGCAGGCTCGCTGCCAGAAGCGTCACCAAAACGCCCAGCGCAAAAGCGATGATACCCACGATCACAAATCCCATGTATATCCCATCCTTTCCAGCGCCCCCTTCAGCGCCGTCTTCCCCCTCGCCGACAGGTTATAGACCTGCTTCGTTGTTTTCTTTAAAATCCTGGCGATCTGCTCACTCTTCAGCTCTTCAAAAAACATAAGATACAGTACCTGCCTGTATTCCGCAGGGATACTGTCAAGGGCCCGGTACAAAGAAGCGTATCTTTCATTTTTCAGCAGCAGCTCTTCGGGTCCGGCCTTCTCATCCTTAAGCTGCTCCGCCACACCCTCATCTCCCGCAGGCAGGTATTTTCTTGCCTTTCGAAGGAACATTCTGGCTTTGTTCTGGGCAATGGCATAGAGCCAGGTCTTAAAAAGTGCGTCCTTCCGCAGCTGGTAACGCACCGTTCCGGATGCCAGGACCGCAAAGGTATCCATCATCAGCTCCTCGGCATCCTCCATATTTCCCACGATGCCATACAGAAAAAGGATCAGACTTTCCCTGTACTTTTCATAGAGTATCCCGAGAGCATCATCATCCTCTTCCTTAAGATAGCGGATATACAGTTGTCCGTCCTGATCCGATCCTGCTGACACTTTTTATCAATCCCGCCATGCGATGGACAGTACATCTCCGTCCCTGAGTGCTTCCATATACTGCGCTTTCCTGCCGTTGAGCAGCGTCTCCACCGTCTTGCCCTGGGGCTTGGAAAGATCAAAGTCTATATAATCAAATGCATCCACGTAGACGTATTCCGGCTTTTTATCCATGGCTACCACCCTGCCGTTGATGGTCACGTGGATGGTGCGGGGCTCGGTGCTCACTACCGGTTCACCGGCTGCTTTCACTTCCTCACCATCGTTATCTGCCGGTGCATCGGAAGCAGCCACGCTGCTTGCTTCTTCTGCGTTATGTTCTCCGGCGGAGGTATCCTCTTCGTATTCCTCCGTCGCTTCTTCGTCTTCCTCCTCCGCTGCCGTGGTCCGCATCACGCCCAGCTTCCACTCCAGGGTAAAGTTGTCATAGACCTTCCCCTGCATATCCGTTTCTTCATGGTTGATCAGGATGGCCGTATTGTCTTCCAGCGTCACATCCATGACCTTGATCACCTGTTCCACGGTATAGTAAGGCAGCACCTCCACAACATCACCGGGCTGCACCTCGTAATCTGCGGTTTCCAGTTTTCCTCCCACCACGGCGAATTTCGGCAGGGTGTATTTTTCCCCGTTCACGATAATGCTGATGCTCTCCTTTGTCTCCGGGAGTTTGCCCAGCTGCAGCCGTGCCTTTTCTCCCTTGGTGGAGGGCTCCACGCTGATCACGTCGTTGGAATGGATGGGTGCATTGATATCCGCCGGCTTTCCGTTCAGCGTGATCCGGCAGCTCTCTCCCAGCTGACCGCGGACCACCTTGCTGTTTCCGTTGAAGGTGAATACCAGCTCGTCTCCCCGCTTCGGGAAAAGGTCCTCGTTGGGGAAGCTGGCTCCCAGTGCCGCATCCACAACCGCCAGATGGTTGTTGTCATACAGCTTGATCCTGCTTCCGTTAAAGGTGACAAAAATGAAGTTGTTGCTCTGCTGGTAATAATTCAGGCAAATGCCCACCGGAGTCACCAGCATGGAATCCTTACGGATATCCTTCTGGACAAAAGTGATCTTCTGCATCACTTCCTCGCCGCGAAGAGCGCATCTTTCCCTGGCGATCCCAAGCTCATCGGCCACCGCATCGGTATAGCCTTCGATCTTGCCGCCGCCGCCCACAACGAATACCGCGCTGACCGGCTTGTCTCCGTTCAGCTGACGGATCTTTTCCGCCGCCTCACGGGCCAGCAGATGGATCTTATCGGAAAGGGTGTCCAGCACCTCTTTTTTACTGATCTTCTGGGTCAGACCCATGATGTCGGTGTATTCCACCTCATCCCCTTCACTGATCCCCCGTTTGATCTTCTCCGCCATGGCAAAATCCACCAGACAGTGCATGGCGATCTCCTCGGTGAGCATATCGCCTGCCATGGGCAGCATACCATAGGATACGATGGAGCCGCCCCTGGTGATGGAAATATCGCTGGTACCTGCGCCCACATCGATCAAGGCAATGTTCAGCATCCTGTAGCTTTCCGGAATGGCAACCTCCATGGCCGCGATAGGCTCCAAGGTAAGGTTGGCCACCTCCAGACCTGCGATCTCCACCGCCTTGTACAGGCCATCCACCACTTCATCCGGCAGGAAGGTGGCGATCAGATCGGCGGAGATGGATCTTGCTTTGTGATTCTCCAGATTGGACATGGGATAATGGTTCAGCTGATACCGCATCACCGTATATCCTACGCAATAGAATTTCAGATCACTGTCATTCTGCGTCGAGAAGGTTTCATAGGACTTCTCTATACCGAGGGAATCCAGGGCAAAAATGTCCTCCCTGGTAATGGTCTTTTCCTCATCAAACTCCATATCCACATGGGTGGTAACGGTGCGGAGTACACGTCCTGCCGCAGCGATACAAACGCTCTTTAAAGGCTCTTCCGTCTCCTTTTCCAGCTCCTCTGTCACAAACCGGATGGTCTCGCCCACAGCTGCGATGTCATGGATCTGTCCATCCAGCATGGATCGGGTCTCATGCTCCTTCACCTTCTGCGCCACTACCACAAAGCCGTTCTTGTCCGGATACCCCACAGTACCCACAATACTTCTGGTACCGATATCCAGACCGTAGACAAAATCGCCCTTGCGTTTTTTCAGTTTTCCTTTGGTATTGTCTGCCATTTTGTTTCTCCGCTTTATAATGTTTCCGTTACCGCGCCAGGGCGGCATCAATCTGCTTATAGGTTTCCGCTATCTCATCGCTGTTATCGATCACCACATCGCAGCGCCTTCGAAACTCCGGTTCAGTCAGTTGCTTTTGTATGATGGAGGTTATCTTCTCATCGCTGTAGCCTCTGCCGTCCTTCAGCCTCTGTCTCCTGACTGCCTCATCCGCATGGATATACCACATCTCATCCGTAATGCTGTCATATCCCTCTTCCAGCAAAAGTGCGGCCTCCAGAACAAACAGCCTGCAGGCTTCATCCTGCTTCTTTTCTTCGATCAGTCGAAGGATCTCTTCTCTGACCTTAGGATGCATCAGCTCGTTGACCTGCGTCAGCAGCGCCGGATCAGCAAAGATCTTTTGGGCCATCCGTCCCTTGTGGATCCTGCCGGTATCGGGATTCAGGATCTCCTCGCCAAGCAGGCGGATCAGCGGTTCGTAGCAGCTACCGCCCGGCTCCCTGAGTTCTCCTGCCAGTTCATCCGCCTTCAGGATATATGCCCCGTAATGCTCTTCCAGATAATCGAGCACGCAGGATTTACCGCTTCCCACGCCTCCGGTCACACCGATGATCTGCATTTTTATCTCCGTTCATCCCGCCGCGTCCCCATGATATAAGCCGCGACTCATGTAGAATAATATTACTTGGCTTCATACCAGGAAAGGCCGCTGTGCACATCGATCTCCAGATCAACCTGCAGATCGGCGGCTCCCTTCATATGCCGGTTTAAGATCTCTCTTACCGCCTGTTCCTCCTCGGGATATGTCTCGATAAGAAGCTCGTCATGGACCTGCAACAGCATCCTGCTCTTTAAGCCCATCTCATCCATGGCTTCAAACACACGGATCATGGCGATCTTCATGATATCCGCCGCGGTTCCCTGGATGGGCGCATTCATCGCCACCCTCTCTCCGAACTGCCGCTGCATGAAATTGGAGCTTGCCAGCTCCGGAATGGGCCTGCGGCGAAGATAGAGGGTTCTGCTCTCTCCCGTTTCCTTAGCCGATGCCACCGAATCATCCAGATACTTCTTGATCCCCGGATAGGTGGCGAAATACTCCTCGATATACTGCTGTGCCTCTTTCCTGGTGATGGAAAGGTCCTGGGACAGACCGAAGGAAGAGATACCGTAGACGATGCCGAAATTCACTGCCTTAGCATTCCGGCGCTGCAGAGGCGTCACCTCTTCAAAGGGCACGTGGAAAACCTTGGCCGCCGTACTGGCATGGATATCCCTGCTCTGCCGATAAGCTTCGATCAGCTCCCGGTCACCGGACATATGGGCAAGGAGCCGAAGCTCGATCTGTGAGTAGTCCGCATCGAGAAAAATGCACCCCTGCCGTGGCTTGAACACCTTACGGATCCGTCTTCCCATTTCGGTTCTCGTGGGTATGTTCTGCAGGTTCGGATCTGTGGAGGAAAGCCGCCCCGTAGCCGTGATCATCTGATTGAACCTGGTATGGATCCTGCCGTCCTCCCTGATATAATCAGCCAATCCGTCCGCATAAGTGGATTTGAGCTTGGCCAGGGCTCTGTACTCCAGTATATCTCTTACAAAAGGGTGATCCACTGCTAACTTTTCCAATACATCCGCCGCCGTGGAATACCCTGTTTTGGTCTTCTTACCGCCGGGGATCTGCATTTTTTCGAAAAGGATCTCTCCCAACTGCTTGGGGGAATTCAGGTTAAACTTCTCACCCACCTCATCGTAGATCTTCTCCTCCAGCATGACGATCTGATCCCCAAGCTCTCTGCTGTACTCGTTAAGCTCGCTTTTATCCGCGAGGATACCTTCCTTCTCCATGGCATAAAGCACATAGGTAAGGGGACGCTCGATCTCTTCGTAAAGCTTCTTCTGCCCCGAGCTTTCCACCGCCTTTGAAAGGTGGGGCTCAGCCCCGATGACGGTATAAAGCAGCTTGGCAACATGATCGGCGATCTTGTCCGGGGTTTCCGTCGCCGCATCGGCAAAGTCCTTCTTGCCGAAGATCTTCTTATAATCCTCCAGCATCAGGGAAAGATACTCCCCTGCCACATCCTCGATCACATACTCGCTCTTAAGAGGATTCATCAGATAGGCAAGGAGCTTCACATCCGTAAAACGCCTGCTGATGGAGGTTCCTTTATGCTCTCCTTTGTCAAAGAGATCATAGCTTTTCTTCACATCGAAGGTTATGAGCGTTTTTCCTTCCTTCTCAAAAGCCGAAAGAAGTCCCGTCATCTCCTCTTTGAGGAAGTTTTTGTTGATACCGCCCTCATCTACTCCCAGCATCTCCATCAGGGGAAGCTGCTTTTTAGTTAGCATCAGATAACTTTCAGTTCCCTTTGTGATGGCAAGGCTACCGTCCGGCATGGAAAGAAAGGCAGCCTTATCCGCCTTCGAAAGCTCTGCGAAGATCCTTTTTGCCTCCCCGGGCTCCTCAATGATCTTCGTTTCGGGGATGGGTATCTTTTCCTGCTTGACTCCCTCCTCAAATCTGCCCAGGAGATTTCGAAATTCCAGTTCCTTAAAACATTCAAAGGCGGCGGGATTGAACAGTTCTCCCACCCTGGTATCTTCTATCTGCACTCCGATGGGTGCGTTTGTTTCTATCGTAGCCAGCTTCAGCGAAAGATCGCATAGCTCCCGGTTCTCCCGAAGGGACTCCCGGATGGACTTTTTCTCGATGGATTCCAGGTTGGCATAGATGTTTTCGATACTGCCGTAGGTATCCATCAGACCCATGGCGGTCTTTTCTCCTATCTTCGGCACACCGGGGATATTATCGGAGGTATCCCCCATCAGCGCCTTGAGCTGGATGAACTGCTGCGGCGTGGCATGGTACTCTTCCTTCAGACGGGCGAGGTCGTAATCCTCCACCTCGGTCCTTCCGCCTCTGGTCTTTGGGATACGGATCAGGATATTCTCATCCGCGATCTGCAAAAGGTCCCTGTCACCGGATACAAGCGAAACTTTGATCCCTTCGGCGCCTGCCTTTTTGGCAAGGGTTCCCAGGATATCATCCGCCTCAAATCCCTCCTGCTCAACCACCCTGATCCCCATGGCTGAAAGAACCTTGCGGATCAGGGGGAACTGCTCCCGAAGTTCCGGCGGCATGGGCTTCCTGGTGCCCTTGTATCCGTCAAACATCTTATGACGGAAGGTGGGCGCGGAAAGATCGAAGGCAACCGCCATATAATCGGGTGCCTCCTCATCCATGAATTTCAGCATGATATTCAAAAAGCCATAGACCGCATTGGTATGCAATCCTGCGGAATTAGTCAGATCCGGTACGCCGTAAAAGGCTCTGTGCATGATGCTGTGTCCGTCGATCAGGACGAGTTTCTTCATTGTCAACCTCCGGTATAGAGAAAGATCACCGTGATGATCAGTAAAGCCAGTGTTTCGTAGATCACCAGTGCCGCTCTTCTCTGCAGCTTTCTCTGTCTGTATTTCAGGGCCCGGTCCATATAGCCGGTAAGCTCTTTTTCCAGATTAAAAGAGGTACCCGTTTCCAGATGGGAGATTCCCTCCGAAGACAGATACTGGATGGAAAGCTCTTCCTTACAGGAAGGACAGCTTTTGATATGCTCCACAAATCTGACGATATCGTGGCCCCGCAGTCCTTCTCCCAAAAAATCCGGTATGATCCGTTGTACTTCCTTGCAGCTTAACTGGCGCATTTATCTTCCCTCTTAAATATATGCCTGCTTAAAAGCTCGCCTATTTATTTTACCATACGGAGGCAAATACAAAAAGAGTTTTTTCTCCGTCGTTTCACACCATTTCCCAACATAAATTTTATGAAATATTAAGATAGCAGAAATCCATAAAAGTAGTATAATAAAAGAAGTTCCGTAAGATACTTCGGAGCAGATATTTTTACATAGCCAAGGAGGGTTACTATGAGTACAGCAAAGAGTTCCGGAACCAAGACTGCAAAGCTGGATCTGCGCACCACATTGATCCTGTTTGCGCTGATCCCGCTGGTTTGTTCTTCGATCATTCTGGGGATCGTTATGATCAGCAAGAGCAATTCCGAGATGAAGAAATGGACGAACAATTCACTTCTTCAGGTGATCAAGCAAACCGGTGCCGCATTTGACACCGCTACCCTGACCAATGAGGCCATTCTGCAATCCTATGCTTCCGCACCTGTTTTAAAGGAATATCTGAAAGATCCCGGCAACGCTGAGCTGGCCGAAAAGGCACAGCAGTATACGGTTGATTTCTTCGCTGCTCAGGACGGTTGGGAAGGTCTTTATATCGCTGACTGGAACACCCAGGTCCTGACCCACAGCTCCGTTCCTGCCATCATCGGCAAGGTCCTTCGCGAGGGTGATTCTCTGGAACAGCTTCGAAGCCAGATCCTGGGCGCCGATGGCGTGTTCAATACCGGTATCATGACTTCTCCTTCCACCGGTGACCTTGTAATGTCCCTGTACTATCCCATCATGGACGGCGATACTCCCATCGGATATGCCGGAGCGGCAACCTATGTTTCCACAGTAGCTTCCAAGATCTCCGATGTTTCCGATCTGGGTAAGAGCAGTGCTTACATCTACTATGTGGACAGGGAAGGCACCATGCTCCACCATCCGGATGAGTCCAAGATCGGTAACCCCGTTGAGAACGCAGCGGTTAAAGGTCTGGTAGCTGACCTTCAGGCAGGCAAGCATCCCGAACCCGACTGCATCACATACAAATACAAGGGCAAAAACAAGTATGCCGCTTATTATGTTGGCAAGGATGATGCCTATATAGCAGTCCTTACCGCTGACGAGTCCGATGTCCTTTCGGGTATCACCTCCATTAAGACTGTAACCATCGTGATCTGCATTATCTGCATCATCATATTCGCAACGGCAGCGATCCTGGTAGCAAGACTGATCGCAACACCTCTTAAGCTTGTTGCTGCAGCCATCAGCCAGCTGGCAACCGGTGATGTAACGGTTACCTGTGATGCCCAGTCCATCATCAAAGAAACCATCAGCATCATTGACTCTCTGAAACTACTGGGTAAAATGTTCGGCAAATCCGTTCGTACCGTTAAGGATTCCGGCGTAGCACTGAACTCCGCCATTATCAGTGTTGATGAGATGACCGGCAATAACGTGGAATCCATTTCCCAGATCAATACCGCCATCGGCGAGGTTGCACAGACCTCCCAGCAGGTGGCTGAGAACGCACAGACCATGGCCGAAAAGGCCCTGGAGCTCGGAAACGATATCGAATACCTCAACGACAATGTGCAGGGTCTGTATGATGAATCCCAGACGATCCAGAATGCCAATAATGATGCAACGGATTGCATGCGTTCCGTATATAACGGCGCTAACGAATCCGTGAAGGCAGTACAGGATATTTCCGATAAGATCGCTGAAACGAATTCGGCCATCGGCGATATCGAGTCTGCCGTACAGGCAATCGAATCCATCGCAGCTCAGACGAACCTTCTTTCCCTCAACGCTTCCATCGAGGCTGCCCGCGCAGGTGAGGCCGGACGCGGATTTGCGGTTGTGGCTGATGAGATCCGCTCTCTTGCAGATTCCTCCGCAGAATCGGCTAAGGAGATCAAACAGATCATCGAGAACGTGATCGTAATGTCCCGCGGAACCGTTGAGATCAGCAATCGTGTATCGGAAGTGATCAGCAAGGAAAGAGCCGACATCGAACAGGCTCAGGAGAAATTCAATGTGCTCTCCGATTCCGTTGAGGCCTCCATCAGCGAGATCAATACCATCAAGAGTCTTGCCGGCGAGCTTGACAAGATCAAGGTTGATCTTACCACCACTACCGAAGGACTCGGAGCTATTTCCGAGGAGCTGGGTGCTTCCGCTCAGGAAGTTGCAGCATCCTGCCAGACGGTTACCAGTGCATGTATGGATACCCAGGAATCCACTTCTCAGATGCGCAGCGTAAATGATGACATGAGCGCAGCCATCGATTTCTTCAAGATTTAAGATTCCGCATTAGCGTAAAGAATTATAAAAGGGGCTTATGCCACTCCCTGTGAGTGAAGCATAAGCCCCTTGTTTTTCTTATTATTCTTATCTTCTCAATTTAATACGCCGATCACTGCTCTGCATCATCCGCCGGCATATCGACAGTCGGCTCATTTGCCGCCTCATACATCTGCTCTGCCACAGCCTGAAGATCAAATCCATCCAGGTCCTCCGCCTCCGCAGAAAGCGAATAAGCGATTCCGATCTCATAGTCATACCAGGTAAGAAGATCTACCGTCCAGCCTTCCTCCATATAACGGGTAAGCTTACCGGTCATATTACCACCGCCCCAGTTAGCCAGGGTAACGCTCTCTGTAGCCGCCCAGTCATAGTACATACCGGCGATATCTTCGTTTTCATCAACGCCGTACTGTGCTCTGGCACAAAAGTCAACACCTGCCATCCTGAAATCCATCTGAACCAGAGGCCCCGGAATGCCGTTTTCATTGCTTTCAACCTCCATCATGGACCAGCCGTTTACAACGGCATCCTCAGGCGCCTTAAACAGACGGGGGCAGGCTGCTTTTGCATCCTCTTCGGTGCATTCTTTCCAGGGATTAGCCATCTGGGTTTCGCCGCTCTCTTCCTCTGCAGCTCCTTCGGTCTCTTCCGAAGCCGCAGCTTCCTCTGATACTTCCTGCTCAGCCTCTGCAGTCTCAGGCTCGGCAGTTGCCGGTGCCTCAGCCTGACTGCCGCATCCGGTCATCACCATTCCCGCCAGAACACCGGCCAGGATCATTTCCACATAACGATTTGCTTTTTTCATACTGTCTCCCCTTCTTTCTCCTTTTCTTTCTTTTCCTTCTTCTCGCTCTTCTCCTGCTCCGCTTCCGCTACGATCCGCGGACAAAGGATCAGGGCAGCAATATCGAAAAATGCTTGGGCCAAAAGAGCCGCTCCGGCAAGTTTCCAGATGAACTCGGTAGTCTTGAACGGATTGATCAGCAAAAGTGCGCCGAACAGGATCGCGATCATGGCGCTGACTCCCGATACCCCCCATTTATCCCTCTTCATACGGATCAGATCCACCGTCCACTGCAGCTTCAGGATTCCCAGCACCAGGATCATGACTGCATAGATGGCGATCAGGATCGTCATAGTCGTGATAAGCCACTCCGTCTTCGTGATCAGAAAAAGTCCCAGAAGCATACTGATGATACCGCAGAACAGCATGCCCGTGGCAGCTGCCTCCCTGACAGGCGTTCTGAAATACTTAATACTCCAGATAGCTCCGCCTGCTGCCATTCCGATACCGATGGCCCTGATGATAGCCGAGGTAAACCCGATGGGATTCACCAGCAGCAGTATTCCCACCGCAGCTTCCAGCAGGAATAAAATAAACGCCGGCAGATTCGCTTTGATCTGATTCATATGATCCTCCTTTTTGGCACAAAGGCAAATAAAAAAACCCGGAAACGACCGTTCCCGAGGCTTAAAACTTAATGCCGGCGGCGGGACTTGAACCCGCACAAATAAGCTCTAAAACACGCTATTTTACCGACTTTCTAACACCGTTGGGATAATTTCTGGGATAATTCATTAATATCTTCCTATTATAAACTTCATAATAGTGTGATTTCCGAACACGATTATAAACTTGTTCTATATATATTTCAAGGAGATATTGTTCACCTCAGTACTTTGGTCAATATATATAGAACAACTACCATTGCAAACATAATCAGAAATGTTCGATCTGTTCTTTTACTTTGTTCTTGATCATATTCTTTTTTTGTTTTGAGTTTCTCAATTTCAGCTTCATTCTTGATTTTTTCAATCTTAACAGCATCACTGACCGGAATCAACTGTTTCGAACCGCAATACGGGCAAGTGAGTACTTCCCTATTCTCATCCACATCCATAGTTCCATGACATGCTTCACATTGTAATGAAATCATATAATAGCCCTCCCTTATCAGTTAGTATCATAAGGATATCATATCCTGACACCAACAAACAACCGTTACAATATAAGGATTTAGAATTATTCACTGTTCCGCATCCGATCAGGACAGGCGTGAATTACATATCGTTCCATTAAAATCTCCAAAAAACAGATTCATCTCTTGCAATTATTCTTTAAATTTGGTATATAATAAGTAAGTTGCAACGATGTTTAGAGCACCCTGGCCCACTTGGGCTGGGGAGTTCTTTTTTTAATTTGTATATCTTAAAACTATGTACTGATCTCCATTATCCCCATAAAAAAAGCACCGGATGTCCGATGCCTTCATGCAATCATATCATATGATAACACTTGTTCATTATACTTCATTAAAATCAACCCTTGAAAAATAACCACTTCTCCCACATTTACCGCATGACACTAACAAAAACCCGATGTTCTTTTCAATAACCTCTTTCTGAATGTCAATATCATCAGAACCGCACAATGGGCAAGTCGGCTGCATACCGCTTTTGATAGTTTTCAGAGTTGGAATCCATGCGTCTATATTATTGTCTATATCCAGTGTTTTTGACATATAACTTCCACCATTTGACTCCTCCCGCTGTTTCCATAGTGGCTTGTATCTCTGCTTTTTCAAATCCTCCATAGATACACTAAAATAATATGCTTTTTCCTTTTCGTATTCTTCGACTGTCATTCCTTTTCTAACAAATGGATATTCCAATAATCTATGATCCCAATTATCAATTGTTTTTCTTGCTTCTTCCATCATCGGCCCTCCATCGATAACTTCCCTTGCTGAAAAATTATACCCCAATTCAACGCTACCTTCAAGGCACACGCACTTCAAGATCCCGGGCCTTCTTGTTACATTCTCTTTCAACTAGCTTCATGGCCGTATATTCTGTACCGCTGGTATTTGTGTTTAGAAAATACCCCAAGCTGCTTCTTTGAATACAATCACCGTATATCTCAAAATAAAGTGATCTCAGCTTTGTTCTGAGCTTCCCAGCTCTTAGCTTATGCATTGCCCTATCCGTTGCCCTTCTTGTCTCCACAACAGACAGATTCAGCTTTTCGGCCGCTGCCGCAAGTGTTAGGCCGTCAACATATTTACATCGGATCGCTGCAGCTTCATCCTGACCTAGTGCATCCACAATCTCCCACAGTATTGATCCTACCGCTTCACGGTCAATGTTATCTTCCACTTCCTCAAGTGCGTTTGAATGATCCGGTATCACTTCCTGAAGTAACACATCATTTTCACCCGTAACAGGTGCATCAAGACTCCTAATCGGCTTCATAGCCGCCGCCACCTTCTTGATCTGGCTCAATTGGCTCTTGTCCATCTTTAGCAGTAACATCAGCTCCCGGGCCGTTGGTTTCCTTCCAAAGTCACGCAAGAAATCCGCACACGCTCTTTCATAACGATTCACCATCATGATCAAGTTAGCTGGGATATGCACAGCATTTTGCTCATACACATACTTTCTCATGTTATATCGAAGCACACTGAATAGATATGTTGAAAAGCTGGTGTTTTGATCAGGATCCCACAGCTCTACCGCCTGGAGCAAATAGAAATAAGCTTCCTGACGAAGATCATCCGCTTCTGCCCTCTGTGAAAAATAGCTCGCAGCCTTATTTATCAGCCCGATATTTCTCCTGTATAACTCCTCGATATGATCAGACGCTCCATTTTGACGGATCAGTAATACCAACTGTTCATTGCTCATACATCCACCCCACATTCATCGTTGTGAAAATGCCCGCCTTTTCAGACGGGCATAACCAATGAGAGAGTACGAAAATGCCGGAAAAAATCTTTATCAGCATTATGCTCATATATACCTTAAAGGATCAATGCTGCTATATCGATCTACGGGATGATATGGCCACGGAACCATTTTCACCCTTGTACAAGGAGGGCGAGATCGAGTAGCGCAGCAAATAGGCACAACGCATCCTACCGATTCAGATCCTTTTCCAGCCGCTTCCTGAGATTCTCACGCTTCTGCTCGATGCATTTCTTCTTTAATGCATCTATCTTGCATCTGATATTCGCCTTCCGGGCAAAGTTTACATATAACTTTTTGGTCTGTAACCGTTTGCCCACCTTATCCGCATACTCAATATACGGGCGGCGAATAATCTCTTTCTTCAAGATGATTTTGCCTTTTTTGCTTGCAGCCATAGCCATCAACCCACCTTTCCAACAGGAGTATATTTCTCCCAATTTCTGTAATTGTGTATCACATCACCGATCTTCTTAGCATGATGCGATCCGTAATAAGGCTCATTATCAAAATGCTGGATCTCATTACACCATCTTGATAAAACTCTTTCGGCAGCCTTGATGTCCTGATCATATTCATTAAGTATTTCCTCAATCTGATTGATCAGGGCGTCAACCTGAGCCGTGAAAGCCTCTGCACGTTTCATTTCAAACGCCTTTATAGAGCGTCTTGTCTGCAGCGTTTCATCGCCACTAACCAAACTCCGGGATCTGGTCTGCTCGATTTTCACATTGTATATATCAATCAGCGCCTGAGCTTCGCCGATCCTGTCTTTTGCGATCTTGTACTGTTTGGGATCTTCGCTCTCAATAGCATTTTGCATATCAGCCGATGCGGTCTTGATTCTTGCATTGGCCTGATTGATTATATCCGAATATTTCTGCAGCTCTGCCTGTCTCCCGGAAACAAGATCATCAATCTGAGTGTTTATTTTTTCAATAGGTGTCTTACTTTGCTTCATGTGTTTTTCCCTCCATGCACTATTGTTCTACTTGTTATATCAATTATATCACACAATCATTTTCATCGGTAGACCGTATTTTGTCTAATTGCTCAATAAAAAGCTCTCTGTCTTTTTCCCACCTCTCTTTGCACTCTTCCAGATTCTATTCTTCCTCTTTCTTTCCAACATAAAAAGATGAAAAACTTGATCTGGATTGATAAGGCAAATGTGTTGCCAGCGTTTTGATCACCGCAGCATAGTTTTTTATCAATGTGTTGTAACTCTGCAGCGTGGCGCTCTGCTTCACCCCGTGCTGGTTTGCTCCGTTCTGGTACGTCTCCGTTACACCGTCACGAATGATGATTTCTTGCAGATCCTCAAGGGTAATGCGCATGAATGCAGCGTTTTGAATAAGCGGTTTTAACATCTCCCTCTTATTATCTTGAATATCCTCGAAAAAATAGATTATTCTTTCAAATTCTTCTTTAATCCTCAAATCTTTGGTTTTCTTTGCCATCTTTTTAACCTCTCTTTCGTTGTCAAATTTCAAGTTACCTACACCCCCCGTACCGCGGGGGAAAAGAGATAAACGAAAGACCTTTCCCCGGTCTCCTATAATGCCTAAATCATTTTTTGATAGGGAGGGCCTATTTGAGCCGTCAGATTTTCACCGAATCCGAATTTTAAATTTTTTCTGCTCATTCCACAATCAAAACCTCACATTAAAAAATTTTCGTCGCATCCTCAGTTCATCCAGCTTCACCTTATCTGTCCAAAATCGCCTTGAATCGCTTCCATCTGACATTGCCAGCAACTCAGCCACAATGATTGAAGCCGTGCATATAGCCACGTTACAATGCGTATACGGGGTACCTTAATAGGCTGTGCAACCCAGCACAAGATCAATCTGAATCTGCTGCGATCAATTCACGTTATCAAATCAGATCTTCTTTACATTTGATTGAATGATTCAGTTCCACCTCATCAACACTTCAATATAACTTTCTTGCGAATCAGAAACGCCCGACAGGAATAGCAATACCATCTTTCATCACCTCTGATTTCATCACCACAGATCCGGCAATACTTCTGCCTGTTCCTTCCCGGGATGAAGGATGCCGCCCTTTTCCAATGCTCTATGTAGTTGTTACGCTTAGTGTTCTTTTCGTTCACTTGCCTATTATCCTTACAATTCACATATGATCTCTCCATCATCACAACCACCTTCCTATGCCGGGGATCCTACCAGGACACAAACGATCCTGGCAGACTCCGACACGATCATCACGCATACCATGCAAACAAATTGTTTTCAGCTCCCGCTTGCTTCAATCTTCTGTGCCTGATATACAAGATGATTCGCAGCGTATTGCATTGCACGGATAATAGTTATAAGCTCGCAATCACCGCCCAACTCCATCACAAGTGATCTTTCTGAATCCTGCACAAATCTAATATCAGAACCCGCAAGATCCGTTATCCTGATATATGTTCGTGATCCGTGCCCGGTATCGCCGCCATGATGGCCGTTGGTGCCACATTCAACCTCAATGGTATTCGCAAGGGTAAACCGCTTGATGGCCGTGTTGACCTCACAACCGTTTACAATTCTCACGCTAGTTTTCTTTAGTCTTTTCTTTCTTGTCATATTTAGTCTCCTCATTTTGTAGTCAACTGTATACAAATTAACTACACCTAGAACACCGATAAAATCTAGCTTTGAGGGCATTTTGTAGTCAGTAGTCAGTTTTTTTCATAAACTATTTATATATGCACTATATGTATAGCTATATATTCAAATAATATTGTTAATAATATTCCGTATACTGACTACATTTTGGCCTTAAAGCCGCATTATATAAGGGTTTGCGGGTGTAGTCAGTTTGTAGTCAGTTTGTGAAACCGTATACATTTTTACTGATAACCACACACAAATGACCACATGATCACCCGCCAGCATAGATAAATACTTTCCTTTGCGGCCCGTATTTGCCGCACCTTACAGATACCTTGTCAGATCGCCGCCACCCTTTGATTTTATGAACCATGATGTTTTCAATGCGCTTTGACTCGCTGGGTGATACTTTTATCCAATCAGCATTATCAAGCGCTTCATGCCAGATCATAGACACACAGACAGGCTTATCTGTATTGTTTTCAAGGTATGCTTCGATTCTCCCCACATCAGGATCATCAACCGTGTGTATACTCTGCTTTCTTTCAGCTATGGATAAGTTCTCCGGAGATAGCACCAGCTCATAATCAGGATGTGAAAGATAAAGATCCATCGTCTCACCCCATGCCTGGATGATCATTTCTTTTGCTTCAAATTCATCTGAGTGCAGATCAATCAAGGGTTTGTTCGCTGCCACATCATCGATGATCCAATATCTCCGGTTTCCGGTTTCATCCTCTAAGAAGCTGGCATCATTGACAGTACCGATAAAAACACATTCCCGGCGGTAGTCCTTGTACGATCGCTCATAAGGCGCCCGATATGTATCTTGTGTACCGCTTAAAAAGCCTTTTACAACATTGCGTTTATTAACTTCAAGGATTGTCATTTCAGAAAATTCAAGAATCCATTTACCGCATAGAAGCTGGCGGCCGTCTTTATCAATCCTGTCAAATGAATCACAATACCATTCTTTACGGAAGGCCAGCTTTTCAACAAATGTACTCTTTAACGATCCTTGCGGCCCCAGCAAAACAATGATGTTGTCAAACTTCGATCCCGGACAAAAAACACGCTTTACCGCAGCCAGCATAAAAAGTCGCATCACCTCGGTGTTGTATGGCGTTTTCTCTGTTCCCAGCAGAACAGGCAGCAGATTTTCAATATGTGGATTTCCATCCCATTTATCATGGCAATACTTTAGGAATGATTGCACCGCATGATACTTAAACTTGATCATCGAATTTCTGAGGGCATCTTGAAAATATGTATTATTCAACACACCTTTTTCTTCCAGATATTCTTTCATCATAGAGCTATCAAATTCAGACCAGATCCTTTTTTCATCCAATCCGGAATCCCACGGCAGCGGCCTATGAACATAACAGTTTTTCGAAAAGGTATCGTAAGCGATTTTCCCAAAAAAGCGTTTATCAAATGCGATCACCTCGCACATGTTGTATATGCTTTTCTCCGGGCCTGCTGGCTCCCCTTTGCTATTCAGTTTGTCTTTGATTCTTGGCGGTCGCCAAACAACGCCCATGAAATCTGCAGGAATACCATCAGCAGCAACCTCGTTCTTCTGATCATCGTTTGTCTGATATACCTGAACATTTCCACCAGATAGAATGTCTTGATCCGTTTGCTTTCCTTCGAGTGCATCCATAACCTTTATAACCTCAAATTGTTTGGCTGTTGGTAAACTCTCTAATCTTTCTGATTTCTTGATCATATCTTTCCATATTCCTCCATTGATCAATGAAAATATCAACCTTCGTTTCATAGTCTCCATCAAAGAAAGAATCAATCACATAATCAACCCAGCTTATATCCAAAGCTGCACATACAAAATGATCATTCCACTTTTGATAAGGATCCTTTGGTGCTTCACATTCCAGATACCAGCCCAAAAGCTGACGGTATTCTGTGATCACAAGCCAAAAATGAATTAAATGCTCATGAAGCCTATTGTCTTGAGTCTGACGCACCGCCTTTGCCCTTCTGCTTTCAGTGTTGTTTTCACAAGTGACGGTATCGTAATGAATCCCAAAATCACGTGCAATCATCCGCGCTGCTTCTATTGCCGGAATATTATGAGTATTCGCAACAAAATCGATAGCATCACCATCTGCCTGGCATCCAAAGCAATGGAACCTTTTATCAACCTTCATTGATGGAGTTTTTTCGCTATGAAACGGGCAACAGATGAACCCTCTTCGATTGACGGTATAGCCATAGTATT
>JAILKJ010000081.1 GCA_024693845.1 Lachnospiraceae bacterium | reverse complement strand
TTCATGCAATGCATCAGTTTTTTACATTATACCACAAATTTCCCGTGGCGTGATCGGATGATTTGTGGTATGATAACAATGTTGGCACAAGTTGTTGTGTATATCGTGGCACTTTTTCTGCGATATATGCTCTTTAAACGGGGGAATGAGCATGAAAGAACAGGACAGGCGCGCTGTTGAGGGTATGGCACGAAGCGGTATGGAGCTGGAGGTATTACTGGGATGCTTCCCAAGCTTCCCGAAGGAAGAAGTAACGGATGTCTACTGTAACATCCACCTGCTTCTCAACGACTACAGGGAGGATACACAGCTCAGCAGAAACTGTTCCTGAATTTGATAAGCACAAACTAACCGGCAGGCCCTGCGGACCTGCCGGTTTTATTCAACTTCTTATCTTCGCCTTTTTGGAAAGTCCTCTGCTTCGGAAGATCTTTCCGTAAGATTTCAGTTTCGAGGCGGGAACCTTCACGGTTACCGTTTTCTTCAGACCGGCAAAAGCCCCGGCCTTCACTTTTTTCTTCTTCAGCTTCTTCGTCTTGACAATGATCTTCTTAACCTTGCTGCAGCCCTTGAAGGCATTTTTACCGATGCTCACCACATTCTTTCCGATGGTGATCTGGGTTATCTTCTTATTCCCGGCAGAAGCACCCTGGGCGATGGAGGTCACCTTATAGCGGATGCCTCTGACCTTCACGGTATCCGGAATGGTCACTTTGCCCTTTGCTCCCTTCAGGGAGGTCAGCTCAACCTGCGGGTCCTTCGCAGAAGCAGAGGTGATCCGGTACAGGATGTCCTTGCCCGCATCCCGAAGCTGCGTTCCTTTCGTTAGCAACTGCTTACTTCCGTTGCCATTATCCGTGATATCTATCACTTCAGAGCCGCTCTCCCCTCCCGGGATGGCAGTTTTTGGCTCCGGCAATACAATGAGGGTAGCCGAGAAAGTCAGCGTCTTTGTCCCTTCGTCTGTGGTCACGGCCGGTGTGGCATAACCTGTCAGGGTAAAAGTGCCCCCCTCGGGTCTGTTGCAATACTCACTGCCGTCGCTGTCCCACTTTGCATTGTATCCCCAGGTATAATTGTTAGACAGGTCGATATGCACAGTCTTGGGCAATTCAGGCTTTTTCCCGTAGGGTGTCTCAATGGGATCCGGCTTCACGTATACCTTTTGGATAGTGGCCGCTTTCACATGGATCGTCTGCGTGACATTCCATGTGCCGGACGCCTTTCCCGGCACTTCAATATCCCTGCTGGTAAAGTGTGTCAAAAGATCATTTTTGTTATAAGCATCCCAACTCACGTTGGTATCCAGGCTATCCCCGTTTGACAAAATAGCTTTCACCGTCCCCGGCAGTCTTGGGATCTTATTGGACTCAACCGTGATCACCGGCGGTGTTTCGATCCCCGTAATGGTCACATCATCACTGACAAGGACCTGCCTCTGTACCTTTTTCGTCGATCCCTCTCCTCCGAGAGTGACCGTGATGGTGGCCTTACCTTCGCTGACCGCGGTAGCCAATCCCGTTTCGGTAATGGACAGGATATCGGGATCCGAAGAGGTAAAAGTGACTCCGTCATATACCTTGCAATCCGTCACGGTATTGGCCGCCATACCATTGTAGGTGACTGCCACCCTTACATCATAAGAGATATTATCCGTTCCCACCCCTATGATCGTGGGACCGTAGACATCCATTGCGGTGATGTAGTCAACTTTGACGGGCATCTGCTGGATCACATGATTGTTTTTCGCAGAATCCGATGCCGCGATCTCCGTATCTGTTGTAGAATACTGACCGGCTGTACAGGACCAGTCAAATTGGACGTTGTCGTTTACCGGATTAAAGGTTGCCATACCGGTATAACGATAATTGGGGTTGATCAGGCTTTCGTAGTGGCCGGTGGTTTTTTTCGTATTGCGGGCCACATAATCCGCCTTCTCATTGATCCATCCCGCCAGATAGGACTCTGCTCCAGTGGCCCAGGCCAGGTTCTCACCGTGAGCTGCGTTGGGCACAAGACTATTGAGGATCCCCAGGCAGTCCTTCCCGTTGGGCCTGACATGTGCCAGCCTGACAGATGCTTCCGCGGCCCGGATCCTGGCCGCCCTGCTGCAGGCCTGCCCCAACTTGATGGGTACATAATCCGCCGGTGTCAGCATTCTTGACTTGTTTCTCGGATCCGGTACATTTCCCTGGTGACAGGCTTCATAGCGGACCTGATTGACCAGATCCAGAAGCTCCTGCTCGGCGGAGGTACAATCATAACCCTCCACACCGATGATCACCTCTCCCGCTTCGGCGGCAGTCTCCATATTCGTCCGGATCGCCATGCCATCTGCAGCAACGTTTTTCGCAGAAAACACCAGCATTCCCAGCGTAAGCACAAAAAACCATGGTGCGCGTATGATACCTTTCCTCTTCATAGAAAACCCTCCCGAAAACCAATTGTCAGTCTGCCAAAAGCCCCGCCAGATAATACAGGGCGGCACATTCGTTATCCTGCCAGATACGCTGACTTCGTCTCACGGCACAGATAAGATACCCATTCACCTCATCAAAATGCCGGATCCTGGCTACAAGAACGGTCTCAAACCCGTTGTCCGTCAGGGTCTTGAAAAAGACCGGAGACCTTTGCTCTACCTCCTCAAGGGTGCTTTCCGAAAAAATGTCATCCCGCATTAAAGCTGCGATATCGGAGGCATCCCCGTCAAAACCATCATCCAAAGCCGACTTCATCCTGCCATCCTGCCTGATATAGAACAGGTTTCTGATCTGCAGCATCTCCAGAGCCTTCGGCACGGCTGCCTGAAGCTTTTTTTCAAAGCTCTTCTCCCTTTCGGTCAGCAGACGCATCTGGTGCATACCGGAAAAGACGCTGTTAGGAGAGATCTGAGCGATCTGAATGTCGCTGTGACGCTCCGGATCGTAGATCTTATAACAGTTGCGGCCTTTACTTTTCCCCAGATACAACGTTTTATCTATTATGGCAAACAGATCGGCAAAGCTGTCCGCATCCGCCGGAAAGCTTGCACTTCCCGCCGTTCCCGTGATAAAAGCATTGCCGTTTTCAAACGCCATCTCACTGCGCAGAATGTATTCTCCGCTGTACAACCTCTCAAAGAAAGAGGTTTTCTCCTCTGTGGTGATATGCGCAAGATCGATCAGCAAAAGCTCATCTCCGCCGAACCTGCCCACAAGCCCCGAGGTGCCTGCCGCTTCAGCGATCCCCTTTGCCGCCGCCTTCAAAACCTCATCACCTGCATCATGACCATAGTGGTCGTTAATACTCTTAAAGTTATCCAGATCCAGCATTGTGAAGGTGAACGGCGTCCCTTCCCGGATCAGGGAATCGACGAACTTCACCGAATAGGTCCGATTGAGAATACCGGTCAGGGGATCCAGGATCTCCTCGAGATTCACCTCGTCGATCAGCCGGTCAAAATAGGAAAACCTTCGGAGGGATCCGATGGTATAGATCACCTGGGAACCGTCAAGGGCATTTTTGCGCCGGACTACGTCCGTAACATCGGAAAAACTGCCCACCAGGCCGATGATCTCATCTCCGTCATACAGGGGCCGCTTGGATGCGATGATATCTCGCTCCTCGTTGCGGATAATGCATTTACCCTGCACCTTATAGGTACTCTTGCCGGAAAGCACCATAAGCTCGTCCTTCTTAAAGGGTTCGGGATTGGAGTGCCATTCCATATCCTCATCCGTCTTTCCGATCAGCACATCCGCTGATTCAAACCCGTAATAATCCAGAAATGCCTGATTGACGCCGACAAACCTTCTGTCCTTATCTTTCCAGAACACACAATCCTGCGAGGTGTTAATGATGCTCTCAAACACTTCGACCGTCATTTTCATGGCTGACCTCCAAATGAATCGTTACCCGTAACTAACCATTCCCTGCTTTTATCATACTACAGGGCGATGCAGGCAACAATATCCGATTTAATATATTTGTACAGCAGGCAAATAGGTGTTATAATGGGTTTTGTTATTCTGAAAAGGAGGTACGTCATAATGATCACCACCAAGGGAAGATATGCACTTCGGATCATGCTGGATCTGGCGGAATGCGAGCCCGGCCGGTTCATTGCTTTAAAGGATATTGCCGACAGACAGGAACTCTCCAAGAAGTATCTGGAGATCATTGCCCGGGACCTTGTCAAGGGTAAGCTCATCGAGGGATCCAGCGGCAAGAACGGCGGTTACCGCCTTAACAGAACGCCGGAAGAATATCCTATAGGCGAGATCCTGGAGAGGATGGAGGGTACCCTGGCTCCCGTTGCCTGCCTTGCAGAAGACGCTGAGGACTGTACTCGCAAGTCTTATTGTAAGACCCTTCCTCTTTGGACCGAATACTATAAACTGGAACGGGACTTTTTTTACGGAAAAACGCTGGCAGATCTGCTGGCTTAGAAAGAGGTATAAAGATGATATACGATAATGTACTGGAGGCCATCGGCCACACACCGATGATCCGCTTAAACCGCATTGTGCCCGAGGGCTGTGCCGAGGTGCTCGTAAAGTTCGAGGGCACCAACATCGGCGGATCCATCAAGACAAGAACAGCGCTTAAGATGATCAAGGCTGCCGAAAAGGAAGGACTGCTGAACGAAAACAGCGTGATCGTGGAACCCACCAGCGGTAATCAGGGCATCGGCCTGGCCCTCGTGGGTGCCGTAAAGGGCTACAAGACCGTGATCATCATGCCGGACTCCGTCAGTGAGGAACGGCGCAAGATCGTCCGGCACTATGGTGCTTCACTGATCCTGATCCATGATGCCGGGGACATCGGCGCCTGCATCGAAGAATGCGTACAGACCGCCCTCAGGATGAAGGAAGAGGACCCCAACGTTTTTGTTCCCCAGCAGTTTGAGAATCCCAACAATGTGCAGGTTCACAAAAACCACACGGCACTGGAGATCATGGAACAGGTTGCGGCACCGATCCACGGCTTTTGCTCCGGCATCGGTACCGGCGGTACCATCACCGGTATCGGCGAGGTATTGAAGGCCCAGTATCCTTTCATCGAGATCTGGGCTGTCGAGCCCGAGAACGCCGCCATCCTGGCAGGCGGAAATATCGGAACCCACTTGCAGATGGGTATCGGAGACGGTATCATTCCCAAGATCCTGAACCGCTCCATCTATGACGATATCTACGTGGTATCCGATGAAGAGGCCATCAGTACCGCCCGCAGACTGGCCCGGGAAGAGGGACTGCTGTGCGGTATCTCCAGCGGAACGAACGTGGCCGCCGCCATTCATCTTGCCCAGAAATTAGGAACCGGGAAGACAGTTGTCACCGTCCTCCCGGATACTGCTGAACGTTATTTTTCCACCCCTCTGTTTATCGGAGAGGAATGACGCTTCCACTTTCTGACCTTTATATCACGTACAGATCCCATTCTCCTGCTATCTCCTCCTTGCAGTTTTGCAGGAAATCAGAGAGCGTCAGCTCGTCTGTGTATTTACGAAGGGACCGGTTGATCCGTCCCCACAGACATTTATTTACGATCCCTCTCAGTTTCGGAGGCGCTTCCGCTTCCGAAGCTTCCATTTCTTCCAAAATGCCGGTATCCAGCGCATTCAGAACATCAGTCATTTTTGTTGATCCTACATTGCAGGCCAAAGTATAGCCTCCCCGCAATCCTTTATGTGCCTTGATGAATCCCGCCTGCTTAAGCAACGGCAGGATCTGTTCAAGGTATTTTTTGGATATGTCCTGTCTTTCGGCGATCTCCACTGCCGAGACGCTGTTTCCGTTCTCGGAATACAATGCGATGTCCGCCAGGGCCATCATTCCGTATTCCACTTTCGTAGATACTCTCATACAGGCCCCCCTCTTTTTTTACTCGGTGAACAGAGCTGTCGAATAGTATCTGTCGCCGCTGTCGGGAAGTAACGCTACGATCACTTTGCCTTTGTTCTCCGGCTTCTTGGCATACTGGATAGCTCCGAAGAGTGCCGCACCGGAGGAGATACCTACGGAGATGCCTTCCGTTCTGGAAAGAAGCTTGGCCGTATCAAAAGCATCCTGATTGGAAGCCTTGAAGATCTCGTCGTAAACCTTGGTGTTGAGTACGTCAGGCACAAAGCCGGCGCCGATACCCTGGATCTTGTGAGCACCCGCTTTTCCCTCGGAAAGGACAGGTGAATCCTCGGGCTCGAGAGCCACCACCTTCACATTGGGATTCTGCTCCTTGAGATATTCGCCGGTTCCGGTAACCGTTCCGCCGGTACCTACACCTGCGATAAAGATGTCCACCTTACCGTCCGTATCCTTCCAGATCTCCGGACCGGTGGTTGCCTTATGGATCGCGGGATTGGCGGGATTGACAAACTGTCCCGGGATGAAACCGCCGGGGATCTCTTTTGCCAGCTCCTCAGCCTTCTCAATGGCACCCTTCATACCTTTGGAGCCTTCGGTCAGAACGATCTCGGCACCATAATTCTTCAGAATACTTCTGCGCTCAACACTCATGGTCTCGGGCATTGTCAGGATGATACGATAGCCCTTGGCTGCTGCAATGGCAGCCAGACCGATACCTGTATTACCACTTGTGGGCTCGATGATAACGGAACCCGCTTTCAGAAGGCCTTTCTGCTCTGCGTCCTCGATCATGGCCTTGGCGATACGGTCCTTAACGCTTCCTGCAGGATTGAAATACTCCAGCTTCACAAGGACGGTGGCTTCCAGTCCCAGTTCCTTTTCGATATTGGTAACCTCTACCAGAGGGGTGTTTCCTACCAGTCCCAATGTTCCCTTATAAATGTTCGACATAGCTTTATCCTCCTAATCGTTTATTAAATGGCAGCAAATCCCTTTTCCAGATCTGCGATGATATCATCAATGTGCTCGGTTCCGATGGAAAGACGGATCGTGCTCTGGCCTATACCCGCATCGGCAAGTTCTGCTTCGGTAAGCTGTGAGTGCGTGGTGGATGCCGGATGGATCACAAGGCTCTTTACATCTGCTACGTTGGCAAGCAGGGAGAAGATCTCCAGATTGTCGATAAACTTCCATGCCTCATCCTTACCGCCCTTGATATCAAAGGTAAAGATAGATCCGCCGCCGTTGGGGAAATACTTCTCATACAGCGCATGATCGGGATGGCTTGCGATGGAAGGATGGTTCACCTTTGCCACCTTCGGATGCTTGCTTAAGAAGTCTACCACCTTCTTGGTATTCTCCGCATGTCTGTCCAGTCTTAAAGAAAGCGTCTCAACACCCTGAAGAAGCAGGAATGCATTGAAGGGAGAGATGCTTGCGCCGGTATCACGGAGCAGGATCGCACGGATGTAGGTAACGAAAGCAGCAGGTCCTACCGCATCGTAGAAGGATACACCATGGTAGCTCGGGTTGGGAGCTGCGATGTTGTCATACTTGCCGCTCGCCTTCCAGTCAAACTTGCCCGACTCTACAATGATACCACCAAGGGTCGTGCCGTGTCCACCGAGGAATTTGGTTGCGGAATGAACCACGATGTCAGCACCATGCTCAATGGGGCGGATCAGGTACGGGGTACCGAAGGTATTGTCGATCACTACAGGAAGTCCGTGCTTGTGAGCAATCTCGGAGACAGCGTCAATATCGGGAATATCGCTGTTGGGGTTACCCAGAGTCTCCAGGAAGATCGCTCTGGTATTATCGGTAATGGCCGCCTCTACCTCCTGAAGGTTGTGGATGTCAACCAGGGTAGAAGTGATGCCGTACTGTACAAGAGTATGCTCCAGCAGGTTGTAGGTTCCGCCGTAGATGGTCTTCTGAGCCACGATATGGCCGCCGCCGGCTGCCAGGGCCTCGATGGCATAGGTGATGGCTGCCGCACCGGATGCAACCGCAAGTGCTGCGCTTCCGCCTTCAAGAGCCGCTACTCTCTTCTCAAGTACGTCCTGGGTGCTGTTGGTAAGTCTTCCGTAGATGTTACCCGCATCCGCAAGACCGAAGCGGTCTGCTGCGTGTTTACTGTTATGGAAGACATATGAAGTTGTCTGATAAATAGGTACCGCACGGGAATCCGTTGCGGGGTCTGCCTGTTCCTGTCCTACGTGAAGCTGCAATGTTTCAAATCTGTAATCACTCATGATGTATTCTCCTCTTCTTATCCGTAATGTGTTTTGTTATTTTCGTTATCGTCAGTTATCTATTCCGCATTCCCTTACAATGCATAAAAAAACCGGGCCGCGTTTCCGTGCTCCCGGGCAAATGACTTATGGTGGTTATCCGCTCTGTCAACATCGTTTCGTCTCAGACTGCATGACGCGCTCAAACCTTCCAGCCATATGGGATGCCCGGGAATTCTGCATTCGACAACACATAAGTTTGATCTGTCTGTTCGCTACGATCTTAAACATGATTTTGTTCTCCTTTCGTTTTGTTGATGTCACTTTATCACTATTCGCCTACTATGTCAATAGGTTTTATATGAATTTTTAAAATTTTTTCAAAAAGCGCATTACTGCCACTTTTTCAGGTGCTTTTTCTCCATTACCACAAGCAACAGACTGTCCTGTGTAAAGGGGATCTTCGGGTCCACGAAATGCCACAGCTGCCCTTTCTGCCGGACCGCCACCACGTTCATGTTCAGCTTATGCCGAAGTCCCAGCTCGATCAGATTCTTACCGATCCAGTCCTTCCTGGGCTCCATCTCGATCATATACATGTTTTCATCCAACTCAAAGAAATCCTTGAATGCCGATGAAATTAAAATGCGGGCCGAGCGGTTTCCGCCCTCTCCTTCCGGATCCAGGATCTTATCAGCCCCCACCTTCAGAAGGATCGAGCTCATCCTGTCAGATGAGGATTTGGCTACTACCAGAGGCACCCCCTGTTCCTTGGCTACGGCCACGGACATGATGCTGGGGGCAATATTACGTCCCATTGCGGTGACGACGATATCCATCTCCGACAGCCCCAAAGCTGCCACTTCATCTTCATTTGCCAGATTCGCACACACGGCAGAAGTGCATTTCGGTGCGAATTCATGGACCAGTTCTTCGTTACAGTCCACCGCCAGTACATCCGCTCCCAGACGGAAAAGGTTCTCCGACAGGCTTCTGCCGTATTTTCCAAGTCCCAAAACCGCTACTGATTTCTTCATGTTTATCCTCCTGCTGACTTTATCCTACGTAAAAAGTGCCTTCCGCATGTCTGATCTTATTGTCGTTTCCGGTTCCCTTGGTAAAAAAGATCGCCATGGATATGGGCCCGATCCTGCCAAGATACATCGATACAATGATCACAAGCCTGCCCATCAGATCCAGATGGGGTGTAAGGCCCCGGGACAGACCCACAGTCGCAAGGGCGCTGACCACCTCATAAAGTGCATCCGTCAGCCCTATCCCCCGGGTGAGTAAAAGGCCTGTCATTACCATCACCGCACTCATGCTGACAAAGGTCACGGCGGCCGCTTTTCTCATCAATTCCTCCGAAACCCTCCTGTGAAAGATCACATTTTCCTTCTTTCCTCTTATGTAGGAAAAAGCATTCATGAAAACCAGGAAGGCCGTTACCGTCTTGATACCCCCCGCCGTTCCCACAGGGGAACCGCCGATGAACATCAGGATATAACCCGCTACGCAGGAAAGTTCGCTCAGCTTCTCCTGGGGCACGCTTGCAAAGCCCGCTGTACGGAAGGTCACGGACTGAAACAGGCTGTTCATGATCTTCCCACCCGGCGACATGTTGCCGATGGTTGCGGGGTTGTTATATTCCGCCGCCAGGATGATCAGTGTTCCGAAGCCCAGCAGTACAAGCGTCATGATCAACACAAGCCTGCTGTGCTCCGACAGATGCCCAAACATCGAACCGGGGCTCATCCGGTTTCTGATGCCTGCTTTGACCGTATCGATAACATCAAACCAGACCACAAATCCCAGACCTCCCAGGACGATGAGGCTCATGGTCACTGTCATAAGGAAGGGCGAATCCTGAAAATCCATCATACTGTTAGGACCTACCACATCCATACCTGCATTGCAAAAAGCGGATACCGACTGAAACAGAGAGGCCCACAGTCCCTTCATCATCCCCAGCATCGGAACAAACCGGAGGGCAAACAAAATGGTTCCCAGGCCCTCAACGGCAAATACTCCCTTGAAGATCCTGGAAAGGAAAAAGAGAAGCCCCTTATCCTTGTCCACGTTAAGGGAATCTCCCAAAAGCATACGGTCTGCAAGGGAGAACTTTTTCCTTGTGATGAGCAGGATCATGGATCCCACGGCAACCACACCCAGACCGCCGATCTGGACCAGGATCAGGATGACCAGCTGTCCGAACAGACTCCAGTGGGCATAGGTATCCACCACAACCAGCCCCGTAACGCATACGGAGGTAGTTGCCGTAAAAAGGGCCGTCACGATGTCTGTATGCACTCCCTGCGCGGTGGCAAAGGGAAGCATGAGCAGCAGCGTTCCGGCTATGATCGCCAGTAGAAAACTGACGGGAATAACGTGTATGGGTGCGATCCTGATCCGTCGCATGTTGATGGTCTCTCTTTTCTGTATGATCCTATCAAAAAACCCGGCTGTCAAAACTGACAACCGGGTTCAGAACTCTTGGTTTAGCAGATGAAGCCGTTGACACGATCCAGCAGTACCGAAGTAACACTGTCAATAGAACCGGCATCCGAAAGAACCTCATCGGAAGCACTTACCAGTTCGCCGGCACCCTGTGCAACATTGGTAACACCCTGTGCATTCTCTTCTACTGCAATATCAATGGCTGCAATGGAATCCTTGATCTGGGCGATGCCATCGGTGATCTCATTATTATCCTCCGAGATGGAAGACATTGCACTGTAGCATTCATCCAGTGCACGGACGTATTCCTCGATCAGCTGTCTCTTTTCTTCGGAATTCTCCTCGGAGATGCGAAGCATGATCTGGGAAACCTCTTCTGCAGCCCTTACCAGCTGATCCACAATGGAAAGCACCTCGTCGGATACCTGCTGGATATTTCCTGCCATGTTGGCGGAATTGCCTGCCAGGGTTCCGATCTCATCCGCAACCACCGCAAAGCCACGTCCGGCCTCTCCCGCTCTGGCTGCCTCGATGGAAGCGTTGAGGGAAAGAAGGTTGGTCTGGGACGCCACCTCGGAAATGCCCTGGGTCATGGAGCGGATCTCTTCCACCTTCTTGGTATCATTGATACTGCTCTGCATCTTGTCGATAGCTTCGTTCAGCCGGCGGAGCATATCCTGATCGTTTCTCTCGATCTCAGCCTTACGCTGATCGATCAGCCTCAGGCTTTCGTTGATCTGTCCCGTCTTCTCCGCCGCATTCGTGCTCACCTTCTCGGTCAGAGCAGTGATATCCCTGATCTGCTGCGTAACCAGCGATGTGGAAGCTGAGGTCTCTTCCGAACTTGCACTCATCTGTTCCATGGTAGCGGAAATACTGTTTACATTATCGGAGGTAGTTGCCGCTGCCGCCTTTAAAGATACCGCATCCTTGGAAAGCTCCGCGGAAGCCGCATTGACCTGTCCGATGATCTCACCCATGGCATTCTTAAGCTGATTTACGGCTCCTACCAGCTCTCCTATCTCATCCTTGGACTTGGTCACGATATCTTTGGTAAGGTCTGCCTGGCCGGACTTAACATCCATACCCAGGTGCTGGATCTTCTTGCTGGCATCGGAAATGGGTGATGCGATCATGAAGCCTGCCGTTACCGCTACCAGGATAGCCACAACCATGCAAACCAGGAAGATGACTGCCATGGCATCCTGAATGTTATTTACTATGTTATCAAAATTCTCGATGGGAGATACATAATATACGTGCCAGTTTACACCGGGAATGTCTTTCTCCGCAACATATACTTCCCTTCCGTCGTAATCCTTAATTGCCGGTGCATCATCGGATGCAGCTGCCATTACGTAATCCACATCCAGATCATTAACCGTAAGGATCTGATCTACCGTCGAACGGAACGCTTCGTTGGGATGATAGATCATGGAATCATCATAGGCCGTTACGAAGATATAGGAACCGTTCTCTCCGCCATCCGCAACCAGCTGATCTATATCAGTCAGCAATGTATCGATATAAACATCCAGACCGGTAACACCCTTCAGTCCCTTAAGGTTAAAGGACTTTGCCACGGTTACGATCAGATCGCCGGTACTGGCATCCACATAGGGAGCCGTAAAATAAAACTCTCCCTCCTTGGCCATGGCGCCCTCATACCAGGGTCTGGTCCTTCCGTCCCAGTCTTCAGCGGGTACCCAGCCGGAACCGTTGTAGAATCTGCCGTCGGCAAACTGTACATATACCATGGCTGCCAGGGCATCGGTATTGGTGAAGTCCACCAGGTCTTCTACCAGATCCTCCATATCACCGGTGGGATCCGCATCGGAAATGGCTGTTTCAACCGCCTTGACCGTAGCGGTTCCGTCTATCAGCCATCCGTTGATAACAGCGGAGAAGTACTGGGTCCTGATGTTATAACTCTCATTCAGGGTCACTTCAAAGTTCTTCTTCACCCTGCCCATTGTGAAATAGCATTCCGCAATCAGCAAAAGAACGCAAAGAACTGCAATGATCAACGGTATCTTTACTTTCAAACTCTTAAGCATTTCCCTATCCCTCTCTTTCTGTTTCCGGACTCAGACGTCCGTACATATTGATTTTACAACCAAACAGCCCTGATAGCAAGAAAAAACTGCCATCAGGGCTGTTCCTTATTCTGCTTCAAATTCTTCAAACTCCTCGCTGTCTGAGGGCACCTCGATCTGTCCCGAAACGATCCTCTGCTGCATCGATGCAGCCGCCTCATAGATCTCGTCCGAATAGTTGGGATGCTCCGAAGGGATACCCATGGCATATTCGGCCAGACCGTAGTTGATGGTCTTACCGCCCACGTTGTCTCCGATGCTGTACTGAACGGAGATGTTGGATACCACCACGTTGACCTTCTTAATGGCTGAGGTAAGCACGTTATCGGGGGCCAGATAGGACTGATCCGAATCCACACCGATGGCAAACCTGCCACTTTCCTTTGCCTGCTCGATCACGCCGGTTCCCGATCCTCCCGCTGCATGAAAGATCACGTCACAACCGTCCTCATACATGGCTGCGGCCTTCTCTTTTCCCAGATCCGGATCCTCGAAAGAGCCCAGATACTCGATCTTCACCTCTGTCTTTTTGGAATAATCGTGGTCAGCCTGCATAGCACCGGCCATATAACCGTATTGGAATGACTCGATCTCCTTATCCTGCATACCACCGATGAATCCGATCTTACCGGTTTCGGATACCGCCGCGGCGATATAACCCACCAGGAAGGAAGGCTCCTCGGAACGGAAGGTGGCACAGGTCACGTTCTGCGGCACCTCATCATAGGTGTGGTCCACGATGGCATAGTGTATATCGGGATGCTTTGCTGCCGCCTCGAGAATGGCATCCGAAAACTGATAGCCGATGCCCCAGCAGATCTCACAGCCGTCTGCCGCCAGCTTTTCCAGGGAATCTCCGAAGTCTTCCGTCGTAGGAGATTCGATGTAGCTGACCCTGGCGCCGACGCTCTTGTTAAGCTCGCTCAAGCCCGTCCATGCACTTTCATTAAAGGATTTGTCATCGATCCCGGCAGTATCTGCCGCCATGCCCGCCCTGAGCATCGCGTCATCCTTTCCTACCGTAACGATCTCTCCCTTGGGACTGCTCTGTGTTTCCTCACCGCTCTCTTCCGGCTCAGCCTGCTCTGTCCCAGTCTGCCCTGTCCCATCGTCCACTGCAGTCTGCTCATCTTCCGCGATTTCCGACGCCGGGCTGCTTTCCTCTTGTGATACAGCTTCCGCCGCATCTTCTTTCTGCCCGCAGCCGGCAAGAAAAGCCAGCGACAGAAGAAGGGCCAGCTCTACTACTCTTTTTTTCATAATAACTCCCTTACTGCTTTATTCACTTAAGGCTCCCGACTCCTCAACAAATTTCCGGATAGCCTTAAAGGTCTTTTCACTGATCACATGCTCAATACTGCAGGCATCCTCATCGGCGGTCTTTTCGTCTACGCCGATCCCCCGCAGCCACTGCGTAAAGAACAGGTGCCTTTCATATACGCTCTTGGCCAGTTTCTTTCCGCTCTTTGTCAGGTTGATGAAGCCTTCCTCGGAAACCTCGATATATTCCTTTTCCTTCATGTTCCTGACGGCAACACTGATGCTGGATTTCTTATACCCCAGTTCATTAGCGATATCGATACTCCTTACAACAGGCCGTGTCTTACTCAGGATGAGGATGGTCTCCAGATAATCCTCCAATGATTCATTATGTCCCATACATTGCTTCCCCCGCTTTGCTCATCAGTTTATAAGCTACTTGCAAGATTATAAATCAATACGCAGTCTATGTCAAAAAAGAGAACGCCGCTCAATGCGGCGCCCCCTTACAACGGCTGCAGCTTCCTGCCATCGGACAACCGATGCAGTGCCTGCCCTTTTTCTTTTCCTTATAGATGTAGGTTATGGCTCCCATCACCGCCACCAGAAGGATGGCGATGATCAGGATATCCGCTAACAGTCCGCTCATTGGTATATCTCCTTATATCCGCTTATAACTCGTAAGCAAGTTCTAACTTTTTCTGATTGCTCCGGATACAGATCGTGATCACAACGGCAAATACCGCAATGGCTGCCAGGCCGCCGATGAAGCCGGCGCCGAAGCTTCCCGTGGTGATAAGGGTACCGATCTGGTATACCAGGAACCCTACCGTGAAGCCGGAGGCGAGCTGCAGACCGATGGCTCCCCAGAGCCACTTGGCGGATTTCATTTCCGAGTTCATGGCACCCAATGCCGCAAAGCAGGGAGGTGTGTAAAGATTGAACATCAGATATGCCAGCGCTGCCACCTTGGTGATGCCCATGGCTGCCGCAACCACATTGCCCTCGCCGATGAGCTCCAGCTCTTCCGTATCGATAAAGTTAGTTATAGCATACACCGTGGCAATGGTTCCCACAACATTTTCTTTGGCGATAAAGCCGGTGATGGCTGCCGCAGCAAGCTGCCAGGAAGCGATGCCCACCACGGGGATGAGCAGGTAAGAGAAGGGGCCTGCCAGGCCGGCAAGGATGGATGTGCTCTCCATTCCCTCTTCCACTACCTCAAACTGCCAGTTGAAGGACTGCATGATCTGAACTGCGGTATTGCAGACAAGAATGATAGTTCCTGCCTTTATGATGTAAGCCTTGCCGCGCTCCAGCATGCTCTTAAAGGCAAACATGAGGCTGGGCACCTTATATTCCGGAAGCTCAATGATAAAGAAGCTCTTTCTGTATTTCATACCGGTGATGGCCTTGATCAGCAGCGCACCGAGAAGGATCAGAACGATACCCAGCATGTAGCATAAGAAGCTGACCCATTTGGATTCCGGGAAACATGCTCCCGCAAAAAGTGCGATAACGGGAAGCTTGGCTCCACAGGGCATGAAGGTCGCCAGCATTGCCGTGCTTCTTCTCTCCCTTTCGTTACGGATGGTGCGGCAGGCCATGATGGCCGGGATACCACAGCCGGTACCGATGATCATGGGGATCACGGATTTGCCGGAAAGTCCCACCTTCTTAAAGATCGGGTCAAGTACCACGGTTGCTCTGGACATGTAACCGCAGTCCTCCAAAAGTGCAATGAGGAAATACATGACCATAACAAGGGGCAGGAAGCCCACAACGGCTCCCACACCACCGATCACTCCGTCAATGAGCAGAGCGTAGAGCAGCGGATTAGCATCCCCGAGCTGTGATCCTGCCCATTCCTGGAAGGCCTCGATCCAGCCAACGAGGATGTCCGCCAGCCAGGTTCCGACTGTGGTCTGGCTGATATAGAATACGAGAAACATGATGCCTGCGAAGATCAGAAGACCGGACACGGGATGGGTCACCACTTTATCAATGGCATCTCCCGCGCTCTTCTCTTTGGTGAAAGTCTTTCTGTTTTCAACCTCCTTCACCACGCCGTCCACAAACTCAAAACGCTTACGGTCAGCCGCTTCTACCGCTTCCTTGCTGTGGATATCCACCTTGCCTTGATGATAGGGTGCGTTCTGGGATTTACCCTCAAGGGCAGCCGCCGCCGAAACGGACTCCCGGATCCCTTTATCCGAGGTGAATACGGTCTCGATCACCGGACAACCCAGCTTTTCGGAAAGCTTTGCGGCGTCCACCTTATTCCCTTTCTTCTCGTTAATATCACTTTTATTAAGAGCTACAACCACCGGAATGCCCAGCTCCAGCAACTGCGTGGTAAAGAAAAGGCTTCTGCTCAAGTTAGTGGCATCCACGATATTGATGATGGCGTCGGGATGTTCATTTTTGACATAGCCGCTGGTAATGCTCTCCTCGGATGTGAAGGGAGACATGGAATAGGCTCCGGGCAGATCCACGGCGATCAGCTCTTTGCCGGTGTCATTATACTGTTTTTTGATCGGACTTTCCTTCTTATCGACCGTAACGCCGGCCCAGTTTCCGATCTTCTCGTTGCGTCCCGTCAGCGCATTGTACATGGTGGTCTTACCGCTGTTGGGATTACCTGTCAGTGCGATTCTCATAATATGCTCCTCCCGATAATCTTCAGATAAAAATGGACGCCGCAAGCTGCGGATCAATGTTGTAGCGGGCATCCTTGATAGCTACCACCAGGTTGCGTTTCTTATCCACGACCGTGATATGCTGGCCGCTGAAGCATCCCAGGGAAAAAAGAAAACTCTCCATTTCCGGATCCCCCTGTGTATCTACTCCGGCGATCTCATATTCCACACCGAGGGCGGCATCGTTGAGATTCCTGCTGCTTTCCTGACTCATCTTCCGACTTCCTTTCTACCAAAAAAAATACATGATCGATCATTTCGGTAGTAAGTTTAAACTAACTTAGGTTATATGTCAATAACCTTAGGTTAGAAAAGTTAATTTCAATTAGATGAGTCTAACGCCAGCGGAAGTAACCTAATATAAATAGATGGATGGGATAAAAGAAATAGAAGAACCACTTGTGGAAGGGATGACCGCTCCCCCTTCTGCCGTTATACAGAAGCAGCAGAAACGGAACCAGATATACGCCGGTCTGAAACAACCCCTCTGCCTTAAAGCCGTTGATGGAAAAGGTCAGAATGCTGACAATGCAGTAGGCGATCCACTTTTTCTTCGGTTCCTCCCGGAAATGATGGAAGATCAATGCATAGGTGGGAATGAAGCCCGCCCAATCTCCCAGCAGGGACAGACCCATCAGCAGGATCATGGCTCCTTCCCGGAGCCTGGGAGGCCAGTCAAATCTCTCATATACAATAAGGATCAACAGTGCTATGAACAAAGAATAGATCACGCCGAAGCAGGGATAAAACTTTAGGAGCGTTCCTTTTTCAAAATAGGCATAGGCAGGCCAGGAGAGAAAGGCAAAGATGCCCAGCCGCAGGGCATAGGCTTTGAGATTTTTGGTATAACGAAAACCCTCAGCCAGAAAGTAAGCCATTCCCGGACCCGTAAGGCGTCCGAAAAAATGCAGGAGCTGTCCCTGCACACTTGCCTTGGGTACAAGGGCCCAGCCGATATGATCTGCGATCATGGCCAGGATCAGGATATACTTGATCTGATTCCCGCTTAAGATCTGAAATTTTGCCGCTCTGCTCTCTTCCATAACACCATGCTCCGTTTGCATTCTTCCTGATTATAGCCCCATTGCCCTTCTCTGTAAACCGCATTGCCTTGCCTCCACCCCCGTTGTCTGATATGATGAGGGGCAGGAGGATAATACCATGGATAAAAAAACGAAAAGCATACTTTTGATTATCACCACGGTCATCATGCTGGCGATCATAGGCCTTATCATATGGATGGTCGCCGAGCAGGGCTCTGACGATGGGATCGTGGAAGAAACCGTTGAGGGAGATGTATCTCCCGGGGCTGATGAAGTTGACGTTAAATCTGCGGAGGTTGCAAATACCTCTGATAATGCGGAGGATACGGCTGTCGTTGATCCTGTGGAAGAGGCTTCGGAGAGACCTGAGCGGAATCTCCTGCCCCTGGAAAACCTGATCAGAGACAGCGATACCACCTTTTCCTTCAGCTATGACGGGATCGGGCATTCCTGTATAGAGGATCTGGCCGAAACCACCCAGAATGGTCCTCTTGTGCTTCTGCTCCACGGCTACGGACAATCCGCCGAGATGATACGCTCCACAACTCATTTTGAAGAAGCTGCCAATCCCCTGGGATACAGCGTAGTCTATGTCACGGGAGCCACCGATCCGGCTGATCCCACCTCCTCCACAGGCTGGAATGCCGGAAACGGAATCGGTATCAACAAAGACACCGATATGCTCTGTGCACTTGCCTCCTACCTGCAGGAGGAATACGGCTTTGATAAAAACAGATGCTACGCAGCGGGTTTCAGCAACGGAGCCTTCATGAACCACCGACTGGCCGTGGAAGCCGGCGATGTCTTTTCCGCCGTTGTCAGTGTAGCGGGTATGATGCCTGCCATGATCTGGGATGAAAAGGATATGTTAACTCCCATCAGCGTTTTCCAGGTTAGCGGAGAAAAGGATGATCTGATCCCCAAAAACAGCGACGGGTCGGCAAAGTATTCCACCAACCCCGCCATCGAGGATGTTCTGGATCAATACAAGACGGTGGACGGACTGACCGAAGAAGAAACCACCGAGCTGGAGATGGGATCCACGCTTACGAAATACAGCTCTCCCGAATCAAAGCAGCAGGTATGGCACCTGTTCATCAAGGGCGGTCATCACGGATGGCCCAGTCTGCAGATCAACAAGGTAGATACCAATGCTCTGATCATGGAGTTTCTGGAGACCCAAAAGTAACCGGGTCACCTCTTTCGGTTACGATCTCGTAACCGGTCTTTGAGACGCGAAGCGACAGGCAGCGAATGCATTCAGCCGCCTCTTCGCCCGTACAGATCTTATTGTCATACAGTGTATACTTACCGCGGACATCCACCGGCGACAGATTGGGCATCACCACGTTAGCACCGGCTAACAGCCCTTTCTCCCTGCCCCTGGGGTCCGCGGTTCCAAGTGCCGTGGTGGCCGGAAGCAGGACCGTCGGATGCATCAGCCTTATGATCGACAAGAGACGCAGGGTAAGAAGCGGCGAGCCCGCCTTTTGATCCGCAAATTCCGTATCCTGATGGGGCAGAAAGGGTCCGATCCCAACCATCTCCGGTCTGAATTCCCTGATCAGTTTAAGATCCTTTATCAGGTGCTCCGTTTTCTGGTATGGAGAGCCCACCATCATGCCACAACCCACCTGATAACCGATATCACGAAGATCCCGAAGGCATTGCAGCCGCCGGGACAGAAGCATTTCTTCAGGGTGCAGCATCCCGTAATGCACCTCGTCGGCAGTCTCGTGCCTGAGAAGATAACGGTCTGCTCCTGCCGCAAAGAGCTTTTCGTAGCTTCCCCTGTCTCTCTCTCCCACGGAAAGAGTGATGGCGCAGTCTTCAAACCGCATCCGGATCCCACGTACGATCCCGCAAAGGATCTCATCCGCAAAATACGGATCCTCTCCCGATTGTAGGACGAAGGTCCGAAAACCCAGCCGGTAGCCGGTTTCACAGCAGGAAAGGATCTGCTCCTTGCTCAGCCGGTAGCGCTCCGCTTTTTTGTTATCCCGACGGATACCGCAATAGAAGCAGTTGTTCCTGCAATAGCTGGAGAACTCTATCAAGCCCCTGATAAAGACCTTTTTCCCGTAGTATTTTTCTCTGACGGCAATGGCCTTCTGCGTAAGGTAAGCGCCGGCTTCCCGATCTTCGCATTCGATCAGGGCTCCCAGTTCCTCATCTGAAAGCTCATCTCCCGCTGCCAGCTTATCCGTCAGTTCTATATAGTTCCGATCCGTCATATCCTTCCTCATTTCATCCCCTGTCAGCGGCGCATCCCTGTCGGATCCGCTCTTTCGCCTTATCTTAGCACAAAAAAACGGACAGTGCCATGACCGTTGACACCACCCGCCTTTTATAAGGGGTATTTTGTTATCTCATATATCGACAGCCTTTCGGGAAAATGTTACAATTTTGCCAAAGATTTTTCAAAAAAAAGATCGGGAGGTATCAGATATGACGGAAACAAAAACCCTGATCCGCGAGATCGTGGAAGGCAGATATGATGAGCGGCTGGCAGATATCTACTGCGATGGGTCAAGGGTAGACCGGGAGAAAAAAAGGTTAGCCTCCGCTATCACGGAGTTCGTCTCCCTTTTCGGCCCCGATGAACCGGTTGAGATCTACTCAGCTCCCGGCAGAAGCGAGATCGGCGGCAACCATACGGACCACCAGCACGGCGAGGTTTTGGCCGCTTCCATCAGCGATGACGCCATCGCTGTCGTATCCGCCACTGAAGACGGTGAGGTAAAGCTTTTATCCAAGGGCTATGACATGATCACCTTGTCCGCAAATGACCTTGCCCTTAACCCTTCCGAAGAAGGCACCACCGTTGCCCTGATCCGCGGTGTGATCGCAGGCATGAAGGAGCGGGGCTGCAAAGTAGGCGGCTTCCATGCCTTCGTTACCAGTGACGTCCTCTCCGGCTCGGGTCTTAGCTCCTCTGCAGCTTTCGAGACGGTGATCGGGAATATCCTCTCAGGTCTGTACAACGATAATTCCGTGTCTGCAGAAACCATTGCCATGATCGGACAGTATGCCGAAAATACCTATTTCGGAAAACCCTGCGGCCTGATGGATCAGATGGCCTGCTCCGTGGGCAACCTTTGCTATATTGATTTCGAAGATCCCCTTCATCCCAAAACCGAAAAGATCGAAATGGATCTGGACAAAGCAGGGTATTGTCTTTGCATTACTGATACCAAGGGCTCCCACGCGGATCTGACAGCCGACTATGCTGCCGTTCCCCGGGAGATGAAAGCCGTTGCCTCTCTCTTCGGAAAGGAAGTCCTTCGCTTCGTTCCCGAAGAGGAAGTGATCGCTAATGCATCCATGATCCGCGAAAAATGCGGCGACAGAGCTTTGCTGCGCGCCCTGCATTTCTATGAAGAGAACCGTCGCGTCCGCCGGGAGGCAGACGCAATAAAGGCGGGTGATATCCCCGCCTTCTTAAGGACCGTTTCCGAATCCGGAAACTCCTCCTTTAAATATCTGCAAAATGTCTATACCAATCAGGATGTGGCTCACCAGAACGTTTCCGTGGCCCTGATGCTCTCAGAAAAGGTGCTGGGTGAAAATGGCGTCTGCCGTGTACACGGCGGCGGCTTCGCCGGAACGATCCAGGCCTTTGTCCGCAAGGAAGCAGTGGATACTTACCGGGATCAGATGCACGCCCTCTTCGGTGAGGATGCCTGCCATGTTCTGGGTATCCGCAAATACGGGGGTATCAAGGTCCTGTAGTTTCAGGTCCCCGGTCCTTCGTCAGCATCTCGTAAGTCACACCGTATTTCTCGGCGATATCTCCCGCATGGGATCTTCCCTCCGGCTCGCTCAAAACGATGGTAAAGGAACGCTTACCGTCACTGGTGCGGGCCACAAGGGAGGCTGCCTTTCCCTTATTCGCAAAGGCGTTCAGCTCCTCAACTTCAAATGCCAGTTTGTGCATGTGCGTATTGTATATGGTGCGCACATTTTTTTGTAATAAGGCTTTGACCGCATCACTGGCGATATAGTACCCCTCCTCAAAGGAAGTGGTGGAGAAGGTCTCATTCAAAAGCAGCAGACTGTTGCCGGTGCAGGCACTGTAGATCTCCTTGAAACGGCTGCACTCCTCTCCCAGACGACCTAGATCCATGGTCTTATCCTCATCGGCAGGATAATGGGTGTAGATACTGTCCACCGGTACATATCTGAAAGATGAGCCGGGTACACTGATACCTCCCTGGGCCAGCACATAACACAGTCCCACGGCCTGGGTGATGGTTGTCTTACCGCCGCGGTTAGCACCGGTTAACAGATAGATGGTGTGATCCGTATCAAAGATCAGATCATTGGGTACCATATCGGCGGGGCTCACCTCTCCGGAGATGGCCAGCTTCAGGTTGTAGATACCCCCGGCCTTCATTTTTACCCCGTCTGTCTCCTCCACAGCCTCGGGCATGCAGAAGGTATATCCCTTCTCCCGGAACTTATCCAGATATTTCGCAAAAGTCACATAGTAATAGAATTCGGGGATCAGATCCACGATAGTGTGGATACTGAAATTCACGTATTTGCTCAGGATCCGTTCCAGCTTTTTGGTCAGATGGGAAAGGAGCTGGCTGACCTCCTTATCAAGATAATGGGTCATGTAGGCACCGGTATCGTTCTCGGGAACGTTGGCTACGGTAGCTGCCATCTGGGCTCCCAGCAAAGGGATCTGCAGCGAAGCCGCAAAACCGCCCAGCTTCTCCATGGCAGGCAGAAACTCGCTTGTGGTCTTGGTGACCTGTCTGTAATGCATGTCGCCCTTCCACTCATTGTCCTGTTTGATGGGATCGGATGCAGCGACGGCATCGGCAAAATTCCCCAATATGCCGGAGTTTTTGAACTCCTTGCTGTTGACGGAGATGACACCCACACTTTTCACCTGAAAGCTGGGATTGAGATTGATGCCCACAGTCACACTCTTGAGATTCTGGGTATCCGCGTTCAGACCCGCGATATCCTTCTTCAGCTCTTCAAAGTGGGAATCGATGAAAACGGTCTCGATATAGTCTTTAAGCGAAAGAAGTCCGTCGGACTGAATGTCCGAACCGGCCAGGCAGTCCCGGATCCCCTCCACCGACTTGATATAATCGTTCAGCTCGCTGAGCCTGTGCAAAAACTCCCAAAGCCCCGCCTTGATATCGTGATCCTTGCGAAAACTTCCGTAGTCATTCAAAAACTGCACCTGGGAAAGGAGCTCCTGCAGTCTTGCGCACATATCCGGCAGACGTCGCACGTCCTCAAAGATCCGCGCCCGGTAGGATGCCACCCCCGGGGAGGCTGTCATGGTCTTCAAAACGGACAGGAGCATGTTTCGCTCATTGGGCTTCTGACTGAGTTGCTCACAAAGGGTGTCCAGGCCGAGATCATGACAGGTGGTATCGGAAAGGATCCTGTAAGTTGACTCATCATCCACGGGATACAACAGACTGATCGGTCGTTTTTTTGCCATAAAAATGCTCCTTTATCAAGCTTTGATAGGCTTATGGTATCTTTTTTCTCGCAAAAATACAAGCCCCCTATTGACACGCTCTTTCGCATGATGTAGTATCAATGTATCGCTATATAGTTTTCATTACTACGTGATGTAATATCGGTATTCCAAAAAGAGGTGACCAATATGGAGATCAAGATCCGCCAGCCCGTAAGTGCCCTGACTCATTTCATAGCCATGCTGATGACAGCCGGTGCAGGCCTTCCGCTGCTCATCAAGGCGGCCGGTTTCGGCCCTTTATATGTAGTTTCCATGCTGATCTTTCTGCTCAGCATGATCGCTCTTTACGGCGCAAGCGCCACCTATCATGCCATCAACCTGGAGCCGGAAGGGATCAAACGCTTCCGCAAGCTGGATCATTCCATGATCTTCGTTCTCATCGCCGGCTCCTATACGCCGGTCTGTCTTTTGATCCTCAATTCCACCGTCGGTCTTTCTCTTTTGACGGCGATCTGGGGACTGACGATCCTGGGGATCGTCCTTAAGGTATGCTGGATCAACTGTCCCAAATGGCTCTCCTCTTCCATCTATATCGCCATGGGATGGCTGTGCCTTTTTGTATTCAAGCCCATCCTGCATTCCCTGACGCCGGGAGGCTTTCTTTGGCTTCTGACGGGCGGTCTGATCTATACGGTGGGCGGGGTGATCTATGCCCTGAAGCTCCCCATCTTCAACCTGAAGCACAAGTATTTCGGTTCCCATGAGATCTTCCATCTTTTCGTCATGGGCGGAAGCTTCTGTCACTTCATCTTCATGTACCAGTATGTACTCTGATTTTTTCCTGCTGTCACCTTTACCTTCGGCCCGAATTTTGCTATACTTTTCAGTGTAATATCACTCTGATCCGCAACATGGCGGATCTGTTGTATAGCAAATAAGTGGGGGAAGGCTATATGAACCAGAAAAAAAAGACTCTTGACCAAATGACCGAACAGGAACTTGTGCAGCTGTCAAAGGTTTCCGAACTTGCGACCACCAATAAGATCGCGATCATGGGACTGACTATACTGTGCGGTTTCATTGCAGCAACCTTTCTGATCCTGGTGATCAGCAAACAGATTCCGGCAGGAAGCGGTCTGCTCACCGTTTTGCTGGCGGTTGCGCCCATCGCTCTGAGCTGGTTTTTCTATCTGAAGGATAAGGAAACACCTATGGCGATGCACGTGATCGGTGTAGGCTTCGCGATCCTGTATATCGTGATCATGTTCACCTCCGAAATGGAGATCGTTTACCTCTATGTGATCCCTATGCTGGTGATTGTGACCTTATACGGCAAGGTTGCCTACACGGCGGAGGTTTCCATCGGCGCAGCGATCGTCAACCTGATCAAGGTGGGCTCCACTCTCGCCAGCGGACAGGTAACCGACCCCCAGCAGTTTTCGGCTCTTCCGATGCGCGTTGTGCTGCTGGCTATCACGGCCTTATACCTGATCCTGGTGACCAGCTCCACCCGAAGGTTTGAGATGGTCAGAATGTCCCGCCTGAAACTGGAAGAAAATCATGTAAACAATCTGATGGATGATATCCTGCAGGTTTCCGGCAGAATGACCGAAACCGTGGACAGCATATCCGGTGAGATGACCTCTCTTCGCGAATCCGTCGATCAGACGCTGGTGAGCATGACCGAGGTTAACAGCGGAACTACGGAATCCGCCATGGCGGTTCAGAACCAGCTGATCAAAACAGAAGAGATCCAGGCTCATATCGAAACGGTTGCCAATGCAGGCCTGCATATCCATGATGAAGTAACACTCACCGACGAGGCTGTTAAGGAGGGTCAGGATCATATCACCGAGATGGATACCCTGACTAAGGAAGTAGACTCCGCGGGTAAGGAAGTTGCCGCCGCACTGGCAGGCTTCAGAGAGACCACTTCTCAGATGAATTCCATTACCGAACTGATCAATAACGTGGCAGATCAGACCTCGCTTCTTGCGCTCAATGCCAGCATCGAGGCCGCACGTGCCGGTGAGGCAGGCAAGGGCTTCGCAGTCGTGGCTTCCGAGATCTCTAATCTTGCAAAGCAGACCACGACGGCTACCGAAGATATCACCAAGCTGATCGGCGAAATCGCATCCCAGCTTGAGTCCATGACCTCCGATATCGAAAAGCTCCTTCAGGCAGGCGAGGATGAAAGCCGCTGCGCTACAGAAACGGCATCCAGCTTTGTCAAGATCGAAAACAACGTTCAGACCATCATCAATCTTTCCGGCTCCATGGATCGTTCCGTACGTGAGCTGTCCGAAGCCAATAAAGAGATCGTTAACAGTATCCAGACCATCAGTGCCATCACCGAAGAGGTTACGGCTCATGCCAACAGCACCTATGCCGGCAGTGAGCAGAACCAGGAGATCGTTAAGAACATCAACGGTATGGTAGACGTCCTTTCCGGCGAGGCCGAAAAGATGAAATCCTATATCTGAGGTAAAAAATGTTAAACCGCACTCCTGCCGCCGAACGGATCCATATCGCGATCTTCGGCAGGCGCAATGTAGGTAAATCCAGTATCATTAATGCGATCACAGACTCCGATCTGTCTATCGTATCCGCCCAGGCGGGTACGACGACAGATCCAGTCTATAAGACCATGGAGCTGCTCCCTTTGGGCCCCGTTGTCCTGATCGACACCCCCGGCTATGATGACGAAGGCGCCCTGGGGGAAAAGCGCGTCAGCCGCACGCGGCAGGTATTAAACCGTACCGATCTTGCTCTTCTCCTGATCGATGCCGCCGAAGGCCTGCAGGAACAGGACAGGGATTTCTGGAACCTTCTTCTGGAAAAAGAGATCCCTTCTCTGATCGTAGCCAACAAGAGCGATCTGGCTCCCTCCGGAGCAGCCGCACAAGAGAATACCATAGCACCGATCCTGTATGTCAGCGCCAAGACCGGCGATGGCATTTTTGCGTTAAAGGAGGCACTGGGAGCTCTCGTTACCGAGGAGGATAAACCTCCTTACCTGCAGGATCTGTTTGCCCCCTCCGAAACCGTAGTGCTGGTTTGTCCCATTGACGAGTCCGCACCCAAGGGGAGGATGATCCTGCCCCAGCAGATGGCGATCCGGGATGTTCTGGACGGTGACGGACAGGTTCTTGTGGTACAGCCAGCGCAGCTGGCAGGGGCTCTTTCTTCCCTGAACTCTCCCCCTGCCCTGGTTGTCACAGACAGTCAGGCTTTTGCACAAGTATCATCCATCTGTCCCGAAAGCATCCCCCTTACCTCCTTTTCCATCCTGATGGCAAGGTATAAGGGATTCCTTTCCTCTGCCATAGAAGGCGCGGCAAAGATCGACACCCTGGGTGACGGCGCACGGATCCTGATGTCGGAGGGCTGTACCCATCACCGCCAGTGCGGCGATATCGGAACGGTCAAGCTGCCCCGTCTTCTGGAAAAATATACCAAAAAACAACTGATCATCGAAACTTCCTCCGGCAGGGATTTTCCCGAGGACGTTTCCTCCTATGACCTGGTGATCCACTGCGGCGGCTGTATGCTCACCGAGCGGGATCTTCGCTACCGCATGAAGCTGTCCGCAGATCAGGGCGTTGCCTTTACCAATTACGGGACTGCCATCGCCCATATGAACGGGATACTGAGACGGAGCCTGGCGCCGCTGGGCGGACACTTTTCCCGATAAACAGTTAGAAGAAACAGAGAGGTTACAAAAATGTACGATCCGAGATCAAAAAAGGCAGACGAATTCATAAACGATGAGGAGATCCGTTCCACCCTGGCTTATGCCGCGGAGCATAAAGACGACCTTAAGCTGGTGGATGAGATCCTGGAAAAGGCGCGGCCCGTCAAGACCGAAGGCGGCTGGCGCTGCAGGGGACTGGATCACAGGGAGGCCAGCGTGCTGCTTGCCTGCACCGATCCCGAAAGAGTCAATAAAATGTATGAGATCGCCGAGCAGATCAAGCTTTCTTTTTACGGAAACAGAATCGTGATCTTCGCGCCCCTGTACCTGTCCAACTACTGCATCAACGGCTGTCTGTACTGCCCCTACCATCGGACGAACACCCATATTCCCCGCAAGAAGCTGACCCAGGAGGAGGTACGGGCCGAGGTCATCGCGCTGCAGGACATGGGCCACAAGCGCCTTGCCATCGAATCCGGTGAGGATCCGGTAAACTCCCCCATCGAGTATATCCTCGAATGTATCGATACGATCTACAATACCCATCATAAAAACGGCTCCATCCGCAGGGTAAACGTCAATATCGCAGCCACAACGGTAGAGAATTACCGAAGGCTCAAGGAAGCCGGCATCGGCACCTATATCCTGTTTCAGGAGACCTATCACAGAGAAAGCTATGAACGGCTGCATCCCACGGGACCCAAGCACGATTATGCCTATCACACCGAGGCTATGGACCGGGCCATGGAAGGCGGGATCGACGACGTAGGCCTGGGTGTCCTCTTCGGTCTGGAACGCTATGCCTATGAATTTGCGGGACTTTTGATGCATGCCGAACATCTGGAGGCCACCTTCGGCGTGGGACCCCACACCATCAGTATCCCCCGGGTACGCAAAGCCGACGACATCGATCCGGATGCTTTCGACAACGGGATCGACGATGAGACCTTTACCAGGATCGCTGCCTGCATCAGGCTTGCGGTTCCCTATACCGGCATGATCGTTTCCACCAGGGAAAGCGAAGAAGTAAGACAACGCTTACTGCAGGTGGGCATCTCCCAGGTAAGCGGCGGTTCCAGAACCTCCGTAGGCGGCTATACCGAAGAACAGCGCCCCCATGACACCGAACAGTTCAATGTTTCCGACCAGCGAAGCCTTGATGAGGTGGTCAGCTGGCTGATGGACAGCGGACACATTCCTTCCTTCTGCACCGCATGCTACCGGGAAGGACGCACCGGTGACCGGTTCATGGAGCTTTGCAAAAGCGGTCAGATCCAGAACTGCTGCCATCCCAACGCTCTGATGACGCTGGCTGAATATCTGGAGGATTATGCAACCCCCGAAACGAAGGCCAAGGGATATGAGACCATTCAAAAAGAATTGGCCCGCATCCCGAAAGATCAGGTGCGAGCCAAGACAGAAGAGTTGATCGGAAGCATAGCTTCCTCGAATAAACGTGATTTTTATTTCTGATCCCGCCGAAGACCCAGAGCACGTACGGCGTTTAAGACCGCCAGTACCATAACGCCCACATCGGCGAAGATCGCAAGCCACATATTGGCAAAGCCCAGGGCGCCCAGGATCAGACAGATCAGCTTGACGCCGATGGCAAACCAGATATTTTCATAAACGATGCGCATAGCCTTACGGGAAATGGAGACAGCCCTTACGATACCCATGGGGTCATCATCCATCAGGACAACATCCGCCGCTTCGATGGCGGCGTCCGATCCCAGGGCTCCCATGGCAATGCCGATATCCGCCCGGGTCAGCACCGGTGCATCGTTGATACCGTCGCCTACAAAGGCCACCTGCCTGCCCGCCTGCTTCTGTTCCAGCAGGCGTTCTGTTTTTTCCACCTTGTCTGCCGGCAGCAGACGGGAAGCATAGTTGGTGATCCCCAGCTGCCCCGCCACATCTGCGGCTACCGATTCCTCATCCCCGGTCAGCATCACAATATCCGCGATGCCCATTCCCCTGAGCCTGTCTATCGCTTCCTTTGAATGATCCTTGATCCTGTCTGCGATCAGGATGTATCCGCGGTAAACACCGTCTTCAGCCACATGAACACAGGTACCGGCCTGTCTTAACTCTTTTTCGCTCTCACTTTTACCCAGCTTGTTCTCTCCGGGAAGGTTCACTGCTATCCCCTCCCTGCGCATGAGCTTATCATTACCCACCAGGATGTGGATCCCGTTTACATAGGCCGAAACACCGTGACCGCTGATCTCCTCGATCCTGTCCACAAACCTTCTGTCAATGGGATCTTCCAAAGCATCCTGCAGACTTTTGGCAATGGGATGAAGGGAGGCGCATTCGGCCATGGCCGCCATCTGCAGCAGATCTCTCTGATTCTTCGTCAGCTCCTGCATTCCGTCCCGTAGCGGTTCATCTGCCGGGTAGATCCCCGTCACAGCAAAGTCGCCTCTGGTAAGGGTTCCCGTTTTGTCAAAAATGAGACATCCCACCTTGGACAAAGCCTCAAGATAATTCGATCCCTTCACTAAAACGCCCTGCCTGCTGGCTCCGCCGATCCCCGCAAAGAAGGTCAGGGGGATACTGATCACCAGGGCGCAGGGACAACTGATGACAAGGAAGGTAAGGGCACGGTAGATCCAGGTACCCGTCATGGGCTCAATATGCAGGATCAAACCTCTGATGACCGGCGGCAAAAGAGCCAGGGCCAGGGCACTGAATACCACTGCCGGTGTGTACACCCTTGCGAAACGGCTGATAAAGGCCTCCGAACGCGATTTGCGGCTGCTGGCATTCTCCACCAGCTCCAGGATCTTCGAGACCGTAGATTCGCCGAATTCGCGCGTTGTACGGATATGTAATTCTCCCCGCAGGTTGATGCATCCGCTGATGACCTCGCTGCCCACCTCTGCCTTTCTCGGAAGGCTTTCTCCCGTCAGAGCCGCAGTGTTCAGATCCGATTCTCCTTTGATCACTATACCATCGATGGGGATCTTTTCTCCGGGGCGGACAACGATGGTGCTTCCTATGGGCACTTCATCGGGATCCGTCTCTTCCATTCCCTCCTCTGTCAAAAGGTTGGCATGGTCAGGTCTGATATCCATCAGCTCGGAAATGTTCCTACGGCTTTTACCTACCGCGTAACTCTGGAACCATTCGCCGATCTGATAAAAGAGCATCACGGCGATCCCCTCCGTATAATCTCCGTCTTCATATACGGCGATGGCCATGGCACCGATGGTGGCAATAGCCATGAGCAGACATTCGTCAAAGGGCTGCCGGTTGATGATACCCTTTCCGGCCTTGAGTAGAATGTCATAGCCCACGATCAGATAGGGCACCAGATAACAGATGAATCTGAGGATACCTGACAGAGGCAGGAAATGCAGTACTGCCATCAACACGGCAGATATTATGATACGGATGAGGTTTTTCCTTTGCTTTCTGGTCATAGCTTGATTCCTTTAGAATGGTTCCTCAATATCACTCTTTCCTCGACTGCCTTAAATAAAGATCTCGCAGTCGTCCTCTACCTTGCGGCAGTTCTTCAGAACGCTTTCCATTACACTCTTCTGATCCGCACCCTCTTCAAACTCCACGACCATCTTCAGGGACATGAAGTTGACTACAGCGTCCTTGACCCCCTGGGTCTTCTTGGCAGCCTCCTCCATCTTGTTGGCACAGTTAGCGCAATCCACTTCGATCTTGTATGTCTTTTTCATGTATGTCTCCTCTCTTCCCGATCCCGGGCGGTTGTTATTCATTCAACAATTAAACAATCATTTAATCGTTGAGATAAATATACACCCTTAAAGGCTGTCTGTCAACACCCCTTCCCGGATATTCACAAAAATCCCTTGACTTTAGGCGTGTATTTTTCTTAAATGATAGATAGAGGATTGAAAAAATAAGAGGATAGACTATGTCAGATACGATAAAAAAACTCCCCCACGATCACGCTCATCCTGTAGATTGCGATGATCTGATCCGTCTCATGCCGGATGCGGATACCATCCTTGCGGTATCCGAAGCCATGAAACAGCTGGGGGATCCCAGCAGACTGAGGATCTTCTGGCTGCTTTGTCATTGTGAGGAATGCGTGACCGATATAGCGGCCATGGTGGAAATGTCATCCCCGGCGGTGTCCCACCACCTGCGCCTTCTGAAGGACAGCGGGCTGATCATCTCCCAAAGAAAAGGAAAAGAAATGTTTTACCGGGCCGCCGATACGGACCTGGCCCAGAAGCTCCATCACACCATAGAGGAAGTAGCAAGTATCTCCTGCCCCCGATGAAAGGGGCAGGTTTTTTATACCCATTCCAGGATCTGTTCCACGTTCTGAATCCTGACCAGACGGATCCCCCCCCGCAGATCAGCCGCGATCTTATCCGAACCGGCAGCCGGCAGTACGCAGACTTCAAAGCCCAGCTTGGCCGCTTCCGCGATCCTCTGCTGCATCTGCGTTACGGCCCGCACCTCTCCGGATAAGCCCACCTCTCCGAATACCACGGTCTTGTCGGGGATGGGTTTGTTCTTAAAGCTGGAGATCATGGCCAGCACCACACCCAGATCCAGGGCCGGTTCACTGACTCTCATGCCTCCCGCCAGATTCACATAGGCATCCATGCTGCCCATTCGAAGCTGAAGTCTTTTTTCCAGCACTGCCATCAGAAGATTCACCCTGTTATGGTCGATACCGGTGGCCTGACGTCTGGGCAGCTGGAAACTGGAGTCGCAGATCAGGGCCTGCAGCTCGATGAGCATGGGCCTGGTGCCCTCCATGGCGCAGACGACAACGGAGCCGGCCGCATTTTTCGCCCTGCCGCTGAGCATATATTCCGAAGGGTTGGGAACCTGGGTAAGGCCTGTGGCACCCATCTCAAAAACGCCGATCTCATTGGTGGAACCGAAACGGTTCTTGACCGCCCGAAGGATCCTGTAGGAAGCATATCTGTCCCCTTCAAAGTAAAGTACCGTATCCACCATGTGTTCAAGGACCCTCGGTCCGGCAACGGTACCTTCCTTGGTAACGTGTCCCACGATAAAAATGGCGATCCCCATGCTCTTGGCGATCCGAAGCAGGATCCCCGTAGCCTCCCGGACCTGACTCACGCTTCCCGGAGCACTGGAAGCCTCCGGACAGAACATAGTCTGGATGGAGTCGATGATCACAACACTGGGCTTTTGCTTTTCTATAACAGCCGAGATCAGATCCAGGTCCGTCTCACAAAGCAGAACCAGAGCATCGGAGAACTCTCCCATGCGCTGTGAACGTATTTTGATCTGTTTAAGGGATTCCTCACCGGAAACATAGAGAACGCTGCAGTTATCTTTCGAAAGCTGTCTGCACATCTGCAGCAGAAGTGTGGACTTGCCGATCCCGGGATCGCCGCCCACCAAAACAAGCTGTCCGGGCAGGATACCGCCCCCCAGAACCCGATCCAGCTCATCGATATGAGAATAGAATTTCTCTTCCTCGGACATGGAGACCCGGGACAGTGACACAGGTTCGGGCGCATCTGCCCTGCGGGTATTACTGCCGGAAGATGCTGCTTTTTTTACCTGCTCCTCCACGAAGCTGTTCCACTCGTGGCAGGAAGGGCACTGCCCCATCCATTTCGAGGACTCATGACCGCAATTTTGACAAAAATACACGGTCTGACTCTTCATTTTGGCCATGCTTATGCCTCAACAACCTTGATGGCTACCTCGCCCATGCCGGCCAGTTCCACGGATACGGAAAGCTTTCCGCCCAGTCCCGTGCTCATCTTGCCGACGCTGGATCCGCCTACGAAAACCTCGTATTCGGTGTCGTCCTTCATACCCAGCGTGATCTGTGCATCTTCGTTGCCGGATACGTTAAAGGAAACACCGTTTTCCTGCTCGGAAAAATTCTCGATGCTGGTTCCCGGCACGGATTCATACAGGAACATGCCGTTCTTCTCCAGCTTGGTCAGCGCGCTGTAGGTTTTAACCTTGTACACGTCGCCGGAATTAACGAAATTATCCAGTTTTGCCTTCTCCGCAAGCGTGTGATCTCCGAAGCTTACGCTTCCGTCCTGCTGACCTCTGATCAGTTCTTTTACTGCTGCCATACGTTTGCCCTCCGTTTTTATTTGCTCTGTTTGGCTTTTTCTTCGAGAACCTTAAAGACCACCTCACCGGATGCTACGGTGGCCGTTACGTTGTCTCCGCTCTTCACCTTGCCCTCCAAAATCTCCTGGGCAAGCCTGTCTTCCACTACATTCTGGATCGCTCTCTTCAGCGGTCTGGCACCCATCTTCACATCACAGTGATTGTCGATGAGGTATTTCTTCAGCGCCGGGGATACCGTAAGAGTGATATCCATCTGCTGCATACACCGCTTGGAAAGATCCTTTGATAAAAGTGTTACGATCTTTTCCAGTTCTTTCTTCTCCAGAGGATGGAAGACCATGATCTCATCGATCCTGTTGATGAACTCAGGTTTGAAGATCCTCTTGACCTCCTCCATAACACCGCTCTTCATCTTCTGGTAATCATGCTCCGCGTTCTTCTCTGCCGCAAAACCCAGGTTCTTGGGATCTACGATCCTGGATGCACCGGCGTTGGATGTCATGATGATGATGGTATTCTTAAAGCTGACCTTACGTCCCTTCGAATCCGAAATATGACCGTCATCCAAAACCTGAAGCAGAACATTGAACACATCGGGATGTGCCTTCTCCACCTCGTCAAAAAGAACGACGCTGTAAGGCTTTCTGCGGACCTTCTCCGAAAGCTGGCCGCCCTCGTCGTGTCCCACATATCCCGGCGGCGAGCCGATCATCTTGGCCACGGAGTGCTGCTCCATATACTCGGACATATCCACACGGATCAGCTCATTCTCCGATCCGAACATTACCTCTGCCAGGGCCTTGGAAAGTTCTGTCTTGCCTACACCGGTAGGTCCTAAGAACAGGAAGGAACCGATGGGTCTGTTGGGATCCTGCAATCCCACCCTGCCTCTTCGCATGGCCCGGGAAAGAGCCGAAACAGCCTCTTCCTGACCGATGACCCGCTTGTGGAGGATCTTCTCCAGCCGGAGCAGTCTTTCGCTCTCCTGCTCCGAAAGCTGGCGCAGGGGAACCTTTGTCCACTGGGATACCACGCCTGCGATATCATCCTGGGTGACGGTCCTGCTCTTTTCCTGCTGCTTTCTGGTATGTCGCTCAATGAGCTTCTTATACTTCTCTTCCAGTACCTGCTGCTGACAGCGGAGCTCATGAGCCTGGGTAAAGGCTTCAAACTTCAGGGAGCGCTCGATCTGCATGTCCAGCTTTTCGATCTGTGCCTTCCACTCTTCTGCCTTTGCCGGAAGAACGATCTTCTGCATCCGGATGGCGGATGCGGCCTCGTCGATCAGGTCAATGGCTTTATCGGGAAGGTTTCTGTCATTGATATATCTGGCGGAGAGCTTGACGGATGCTTCCACAGCCTCCGGCAGGATCGTCACGCCGTGATGTTCTTCGTATTTGTGCTTGATGCCGTCTATGATGGCGATAGCTTCCGAGATGGAAGGCTCGGGTACGTCCACCTTCTGGAACCTGCGTTCCAAAGCGGCATCCTTCTCAAGGTATTTGCGGTATTCCTCTATGGTGGTGGCACCGATCAGCTGCAGCTCACCCCTGGCAAGAGAGGGCTTTAAGATATTCGATGCATCAATGGAGCCTTCCGCTCCGCCGGCTCCGATCAGGGTATGGATCTCGTCCATGAACAAGATCACGTTTCCTGCTTCGATGACCTCGTTCATGACCTTCTTGATCCGCTCCTCGAATTCGCCGCGGTATTTGCTGCCGGCCACCATGCCTGACATGTCCAAAGTTACCAGCCGCTTACTTTTCATTGTGGCCGGAACATTGCCGTCTACGATCCTCTGGGCGAGTCCTTCCACGATAGCGGTCTTGCCGACTCCCGGTTCACCCACCAGACAGGGATTGTTCTTGGTCCTTCTGCTGAGGATCTGGATCAGACGTCTGATCTCATCCTCCCGTCCGATCACCGGATCCAGTCTGCCTTCCTTAGCCAGGGCCGTCAGATCCCTGGAATACTGATCCAGCACCTTGGTAGCTGATTCTCCCCCTCCCATGGGCCCTTCGGAAAGAAGACGCAGATCCTCCCTTACACGGGAGGGATCCGTTCCGATGGCGGAAAGGGTATCCGCATAAAGCTTTTGAATATTTACTTCCAAAGACACCAAAAGACGGACGGCAACATTGTCACCCTCCTTGATGAGTCCCATCAGCAGATGTTCCGTGCCGACAGCCTTTTCTCCGTATCTCTTGGCAAGCTTTTCCGCCTCTGTGAGCACGTTCTTTGCCCTGGGGGAATAGCCCTCTTTATCCAATACCGCAAGGTCTGCCGGGGGTGCGATCAGAGTCTTGATCAGTTCCTTAACGCTCTCTTCATCCACCTCGTTGTCCGCAAGGACACAGGCGGCGATACCGTCTCCCTGACGGATCAGCCCCAGCAGGATATGTTCAGTTCCGATATAGTTCTGGAGATAAGACCTGGCAGCCTTGGATGCGAGACGCAATACCTCCCTGGCCTTGGCCGTATAATCCATAGATGTATCCTCCAATTAACGTTATGCCTCTTCCTTATCGTAGGCATCACAGATGCGATCGATCATTCTGTGCAGATCAGAGCGGCTCAGGCCTCTGCAAAGAGCGCTGGCCAGGATCACCCGAAGCTCCTTCTCGATCCGGTCTTCCTCTCTTGCGCGGTCCATGTCCACTGCGATCACGGCACCCTTGCGCCGGTCCACCTTCACAAAGCCGTCCTGTCTGAGTACAGTATAGGCCTTGTTGACCGTATGCATGTTGATACCTACAGTCTCAGCCAAAGCTCTTACGCTGGGCAGCACATCGCCCTCATGAAACTGGGAGGTGGCAATACCGAGTATGATCTGATTGCGAAGCTGCATATACAACGCTTCATCACTGTTAAAATCGATTTCTATCATCATAAGCCATCACCTCTGTTATACAAAGTCTATAACAGCGGGTACAAAAAGTCAAATACTTCTTACTCGTCCTTCTTGTCAAGATCGATGAAATCAAACTTGAAATCCGTATCCGGTTCATCGGGAAGGCTCTCTCTGGAAAGAGAGGACTCCTTGCCCAGGGTGAAGATGGGAACACTTCCCTTTGCCTCCGATGCCGGAGCCTTGGTGGACTTGACCACGGTGATGGGGATCTTGCCCGTGTTATAGGTCACGCCCTTTTCGGTCACGGTCTTGGTCACCTTGGGTCTTGCTTCGCCTCCTGCCTGGGTAGCCGGCTTGGCTACAGGCTTTCTGACAGGCTTATCGATGGTGATCTCCTCGGATCTCACGGATCTGACAGGCTTCTTGGTGCGGAGAGCGCCGCTTCTTGCCTCTGCACTTTTAACAGGCGTACTCTGCTGAGGCATCACGGTTCTGGTGGTGCTTCGGTTCTTAAGAGCAGCTTCCATGTTTTCCATGCGGGCGGTAGCGCTTTTCTTAACCGCATTTTCCTTCATGCTCTCGATCTCGCGGTTAATGTCGAAATCTTCCATATCATCGCTCAGAGCCGGTCTCGTGGCAGGTCTGGTCTTCTTCACCTTTCTGACCGTAGGCTCAGGCATGTCTTCCTGCAGATCCTCTTCCTCGGGTTCGGGCTCTGCAACAGCTTTCTTTTTCACCGTTCTGACAGATGCCTGACCGGCGGGTTTTTTCTCGGGGTTTCTCATATCATAATTGCGGACATCCTCAAACAGAGGATCCTCAAGCTCATCCGGATAGTCCGGATATTCGCCCTTGCCCACTGCCATAACAAGCATGATGATCAGGCAGATGACAAGCAATACGCCCAGCAGGACGATGATGGCGATGGCTCTCTTGCTGAAAGTGCCGCCTGCTGCCGCACCGGTGTTAAGGAAATGTACGTAGCCCCCTGCCGAGATATCATACAGGAAGTATCCGTCGGTGCCGTTCTGATCCACACCGTAGATCAGGCATACATTTTCTCTCTGGTCCACGCTGCTGTCCTTCAGCTTGCCGCAGGCTACGTAAGCACCGCCCAGATCTGCTCCGTCGGCAATAAAGCCGGAAGGAAGGCTCTTGGGAAGCACCTTGGGAATGATGTAGCTTCCGTTACCGCTCTCGATCTTAACAAAGCCCTGGAAAGCATCCGCTTCACTGTCATATAAGAACAGCTTCTCGCTGCCATCTACATTGGATTTGGCATCTACCAAAAGCAGATCGCCAAAGGTTACGGCTTCGATGGTCTGGGAGCCGTAGGTGGTTGTTGTCTTACTGCTTCCCGAAGGAAGAAGTGCATCGTTGACTACGGGCTGGATCGTGTAGGAGTTCTTGCCTACCAGGATCGTCATATCATTTCCCTTGGAGCCGATGCCGCCAAGGCCTGCACCTGCCACAAAACCGCTGTTATCCCCTGACTGGGGTGCTGCAGCCGTGTCTGCTGCCGGCTCTGCAGTTGCCTCGGGCTCAGCGGGTGTAACTGCCGCTGCCGCTGCCGCCGTATCGCCTCTTACGATCTTGAAGTGATAGGTCATTGTCGTGCCGTCAGCTGCCGTCACGGTGATCTGGGCCTCACTCTCCCCTTCAGAGAGATTCTTAAAGCCGTTGGCTGCCGTGATCTGGGAGGAAGAATCGCTGACACCGCCGCTTACCGTGATGTCCGTCACTCCTTCTTCCACCGTGATGGTATAGTCCGTTACATTGGGAGAAAAAGCAGGGGAAAGCACACCGGGATCGATGGCCAGACCGCGAAGGGTGGCATCCGCTCCCGAAGCAGGTGCTGCATCTGCCCCGCCCCCTACGGTGATGGTAGCCGCTCCCGTTGCGGGATTGTTTCCGTCTTCATCGATGACCGCCTCTGCGCTGACATTGGCACTGCCTGCCGCAAGGGTCGTAAAAGTAAGGGTTGCCGAGGTACCGTTGATGGTCACCAGACCACCGTCGCCTCCGCCGTATTCCACATCACAGGATTCAAACTGAAGGATCGAAGGATCGAAATTCACCGATACGGCAGGGGGCATAGCCGGATCTTCCGGATCGGAGGTCTGAACCTTGACGGTAACCGTCTCCGATACTCCCGCGCTGGCCTTATCCGCTGTAACGCTGACACTGCCTGCTGCGAATACGCTCATGGCTCCCACCGCCAAAGACGCACATACCACAGCCGTGCCGAGTAACGTCTTTGCTCTCATCCAAAATCTGCTGTCTTTCCTGCTCATGTCCCTCTCCTTTTCGGATCTTTATTTTCTCTTGATATTCAGCGTATACTTCCTCTTCGTTCCCGCTGCCGAGGTGCAGATGATCTCGAATACATTGTCTCCTCTCTCAAGTGCCACCTCGCCGGTGCCGGTAACCGTGGCATTGGCATCAATGGGGGTGGCATCGATGATCACGGAGGATACTTTTTTCTTAACCGTCAGATTGTAGATCGTAACACCGCCGCTGAATTCGGGGCTCAGCTTCTGTCCCTCTACGGTAAGCTCGCTCAGATAATCATTGGGATTGGCCTTGGAGGAGGGCAGTGCACATACTTCCGCAGGCATCTCCTTATATACGGGGATGAAAAATACCAGCGGTGCGTCCTGCTTCTCATATGCCTTCTTCATCTTCACGGCCTCGCTGTAAGCGGCCTGGATGTTAGTCATATACTGATGTCTGTACAGTCCGTTTTTCTTATTTACCACGTTGAACTTCTGGAAGTACAGCGTGTTCTGCCCCGTCAGAATATACTTCTGGGACAGGTACATGGCGCCGCCGAGGATTGACTGGTGAATGCTGTCCCAGGGGCGTCCGTAATTCGTATTGTCATTTCCGGTAGAGGATGCATACACAAGGCCCTGCTTTGTCGGCGAATTGCCGCCGCTGGCATAGGCGCCTACGTTAAAGTAGTTGTAGATCCCTTCATAACCGGCTACTTTGCCGGATATACTGTCGCTCTTGCCGACCCCCTGCTCCTGATAGCATCTTGCCGCCAGATGATAGGGATTGGCTCCCACTTCCTTGCCCACCTCCATGAAGGTTTTGGAATAGGCTTTCTTCTTGCCGTCGGTATCCTTATATTTGCCCTTCATAAAAGTGCCGGCCAGAAGCGTCTTTACACCGTCTTCGTTCTGATAATCCTGATATTCCAGCGATTCGAACTGGAAGATCTGGGTCTCATTCAAAAAGTTTCTCGGATCCAGATAGTAGGCTACAAGGCCTTCGGAAGCCGCTACCCAGCTGCCGCCGTCAAATCCGTACCAGGTGTTCTTCTTCCAGTTAAACGCCGTACTCTCCGTGGATTTCCAGGAAGAGATGGCGGATTTGGCCACAAGGTTCTTGCCTACCGCACTCTCAGCTTTTAACACATCGCCCCATTTGATCCCCGTAGCCTTGGCCTTGAAGGTCCAGGTGGGATGCTTCTCATGCAGTACGCGTAGGGCAGGCTTGTAATCCTCGGGAAAGCCCTGATCCGACATAGCCTTCTCAAACTCCTCGTCCGAAAGGACCACCGCCGTATCGGCTGCCTTCTCCTCTGTCACAGTCTCGGTCACCTTCAGCAGATCCTCGCGGATATAGCCTTTTTTGGTCTTACCGTCCTGCTTCACCTTGATCTTGTACCAGGTTTTGTTATCGCTACCCTTCTTATCGGAGGTTACGGTCACCACCGTTCCCCGGGTCAGCCTGGTCACCTCAGCTCCCGTAACGGGACTCTTGCGTACTCTTACATCGTCCCCCAGGACTTCGCCCTGACGTTTCACCTTTTTCTTGGTTTCCGTCTCGGTCTCCGCCGCATTCTCCGTATCATCATCCGTAGGGATCTTATCAGCCTCCGGTGCCATGGCGATCTCTTCGGGGACTTTGATCTCCGTCACATTTTCGTCGCTCTCGGCTTTTTTCTTCTTCTTTTTCTTGGAACTCTTCTTTTCCTCGGCGGCTGTGTATTTCACATAATCACCCAGGATATATCCCGAATAGCTGTTGTTATCTTTTACAAAAGTGACCTGATACCAATACTTGCCGGCCGCATCTGCCTTAACACCCTCAACGGTCATCTCTGCGCCGACGGGAAGCTGTGTCACCTTGGCGGCGGTTGAGGAGGCATCCGCTCTCACATTCACCTTATCCGCCGTAAGTACCCCTGTCCCCAGGGATGCAAAAGCGCTCAGGGGTGAAAGTGCCAGGCACACAAGCCCTATGGTTGCGGCGCCTGCGGCTCTCTTTAAAAAACGATAGCTATCACTTTTTTTGGTCGGTATCATAGAATTCTCCCATGCTTTTCTGCAAGATTTCATTCAAAATCACACAACAATCCATGGATATCATACTATGATAATAATATTACGTCAACCAAATTCTGTCGTTTTTCAGTTCAAATCCTTTATTTTAGGGCCTTGTTATAAGTCACCTGCATGAAAGATATCTTGCAGGTTTCTCTTATGTAAACGTTGCGCCGGATCTCTTATGCTTCGTCGATGGCTTTTCCGATGTCGTGGCGCATGTACTTGTTATCAAACTTCACCCACTCGGTAGCCTCGTAAGCTTTGGCTCTTGCCCCGGTAAGGGTATCGCCCTTGGCCGTTACGCCCAGTACCCTGCCGCCTGCGGTAACGATCTTATCACCGTCAAAGGCTGTTCCCGCATGGAAGCAGAAGTAATCATCCTTACCCTCAAAGGCTTCCAGACCGGTGATCTCAAATCCCTTTTCATAGGATACGGGATATCCGTCGGATGCAAGGACCACGCAGACTGCAGCGTTGTCCTCAAACTCCACGGGGGTATCTGCAAGGGTTCCGTCAATGCAGGCTTCTACGATATCGATGATATCCCCCTTCAGTCTGGGAAGTACCACCTGCGCTTCGGGATCACCGAACCTGGCGTTGTACTCCAATACCTTCGGACCGTCCTTTGTCAGCATCAGGCCGAAGAAGATGATGCCCTTAAACTCTCTGCCTTCCGCCTTCATGGCATCTACGGTCTTCTGAAAGATATGCTCCCGGCAGTATGCATCCACTTCGGGAGTATAGAAGGGACTGGGAGAAAAAGTACCCATGCCGCCGGTATTCAGTCCGGTATCGCCGTCTCCTGCCCTCTTGTGATCCTGAGCGGAGGACATGATCTTGATGGTGTTGCCGTCTACAAAAGAAAGAACGGATACCTCACGTCCGGTCATGAACTCTTCGATGACCATGCGGTTTCCGGCACTGCCGAACTTCTTATCCTGCATGATGCTGCGCACGCCCTCAACAGCCTCTGCCTTATCCTGACAGATCAGAACGCCCTTGCCCAGTGCCAGACCGTCTGCCTTCAGCACGATAGGGTAAGATGCACTCTCCAGATACTTAAGGGCCTCTTCGGGATCATCAAAGTTCTCGTACGCCGCAGTAGGGATGCCGTATTTTTTCATCAGATCCTTGGAAAAAGCCTTGCTTCCTTCCAGGATGGCCGCATTCCCCCTGGGACCGAATACACGAAGATCTCTCTTCTCAAACACATCCACAATACCCCCTGCCAGCGGATCGTCGGGACCGATGATCGTAAGATCGATCTGCTGCTCCTGTGCAAAATCCGCCATTTTCTCAAACTCCATCACCTTGATGGGAACACATTCGGCGATCTTTGCGATACCGGCGTTGCCGGGTGCACAATAGAGCTTGTCTACTTTGGGGCTTTTTTTAACACACATTGCGATGGCATGCTCTCTGCCGCCTCCGCCTACGATCAGAACCTTCATTTCATTCTCCTCCTTAAACCAGCTCAGCGCACTTGCTTCCGCTTGCGATCTTGCCGACTCTGTATGCCTTCTCACCGGCCTTCTCAAGGGCCTCCAGGGTCGCCTCGGCATCCTCGGGAGATACACAGATCACCATGCCGAGCCCCATGTTAAAGGTGTTGTACATCATCTTTTCCTCGATCTGACCCTTATCTGCCATAAGAGTGAAGATCTGAGGGATGGGATAGCTGTTTTTCTCAACCACCGCTTTTACGCCCTCCGGCAGCATGCGGGGAATGTTCTCATAGAAACCGCCGCCGGTGATATGGCTGCAACCCTTGATCTTAACGCCCGCTTCCTTTACGCTCTTAAGAGCCTTCACATAGATCCTTGTGGGAGCGATGAGCGCTTCCCCGAGGGTGGTTCCCAGACTGTCATAATAGGTGTCCAGGCTCTCCCTGGTCATCTCGAATACCTTGCGCACCAGTGAAAAGCCGTTGGAATGCACGCCCGAAGACGCCAGACCGATCAGCACATCGCCATCCGCAATGGTCTCACCGGTGATCATGTCCTTGCGATCCGCGAGTCCTACCGCAAAACCGGCCAGGTCATATTCCTCCTCCGGCATCAGCCCCGGATGCTCTGCAGTCTCACCGCCCACCAGAGCTGCACCTGACTGCCGGCACCCTTCAGCCACACCGCTTACGATAGCAGCGATCTTCTCGGGGATATTTTTTCCACAGGCGATATAATCCAGGAAGAACAAGGGCTCACCGCCGGAACATGCGATATCATTCACGCACATAGCCACGCAGTCGATACCGATGGTATCATGCTTATCCATCAAAAATGCCAGCTTAACCTTGGTGCCGCAGCCATCCGTACCGCTGAGCAGTACAGGCTCCTCCATGCCCTTGATCGCCGACAGGTCAAAAGCCCCCGCAAAACCGCCGATGCCTCCCAGCACCTCCGGCCGCATGGTCTTTTTGATATGCTCCTTCATCAGCTCCACACTGCGGTATCCTGCCTCAATGTCCACTCCGGCTTTCTTGTAATCCATGTTCTCCTCCTTTTTGTTTGGGTTATATGGGTTCCCGTAAGGGTCTGCTTACTTTCCGTAGGCTTCGTATCCGACTTCCTGAAGCTTTGCATCCTTCTGCTGTACAGCTACCTTCATCTTCTCACTGTAGGCTTTGAGCTTTTCGAGCAAAGCCGCATCCGACGTTGCCAGAATCCTGGCTGCCAGAAGTCCCGCATTCTGTCCGCCGCCGATGGCCACGGTAGCCACGGGGATACCGCTGGGCATCTGTACGATGGAATACAGGGAATCTCTTCCGCCGAGGGAAGTAGTATGCATGGGGATACCGATAACGGGCATGGGGAAGATCGCCGCGCACATGCCCGGCAGATGGGCCGCCATGCCTGCTCCGGCAATGATCACCTTGTAACCTGCCGCTTCCGCTCCCTTTGCATATTCGAAAAAGTCATCCGGCTCTCTGTGGGCCGAGATGATATGCATATCAAAACTGATCCCCAGCTCACTGAGTACATCCGCTGCTTTTTTCATGACCGGCATATCCGAATCCGATCCCATTACAATACCTACCTGTGCCATGTTGTTCCTCCTTATATTTGATCCAATGCTTCATTCAGAGCTTCCGTCCCCGGCAGGACAAAACGTCCGTCCTTAATGATGGGGATCTGCTCACCGTTTTGCTTTATGCCTGCCAAAAGCCCCAGCTCATGATAGGGGATCGTGATATCCGTATGGCAGTTGAAATATGCCGACAGTTTAACCTCTTCGTCATCCGATCTGCGGTTTAAGGATACTTCATTGTCTTTTGCAACGATCTCCTTACCGTCGGGGTTGTAAACCCTGATATCCTCCGAATAGGAGTAGCAGGTATCTCCCACCGCCAGATGCGGTCCCGTCTTCTCGGCGATCAGGATCGGAAGTCTGCCTTCGATGCCGTACTTCTTCCCCATCCGGTAAGCCGTGGTATTGGTACCCACCGCAAACTCACCGATGGCCAGATCCTTATGATGGAACAGGATCTGTGAATCCATGAGCTTTTTACCTTCCTCGGGATCCTCAAAGTTGTCACAGCTGTATTCCTTCACCCGGCCGTCCTCAAACCGCAGCCTCAGCTGCCTGTATTCCAGGCCGTTCAAAAATACCCTTGTCACATGCAATAGTCCCTGCGTCCCTTTAAGCACCGGAGAGGTGAACACCTCCCCCACGGGGATATTGACATCCGCTACGCAGTTTTCAAAGATGGTCTGCTTTGCCGGATCGGTAAGCTCGTAAAGCTGCACCATAAGATCTGTCTGATTCTCTCCCCTGCCCAGGATATGAACGCTTCTGCACTGATCCAGGGCATCGATGATCCCCTGCTGGATCTTCTCAAATTTGCGCCAGTCCAGGGTATTGAGACGGATCGTCTCCTGCATGATCTCTGTATACTGATCACCGATCTCCGGAAGGGGAAAGGCGATGATGGTAAAGCTTCTCTCCTTTTCGGGAATGTATCCGTCAACCAGCTCGGAACGCATATTGTCGAACCAGAGCTTGAGTTTGCGCTGGGTTTCGGAAAGGGAAGGTGCTTCCTTCCTTACTTCGGGATCGAAGGGATTCTGTCCGAAGACCTCGATCACCGCAGGGCCTGCCATCAGGCGGGCCATGGCCTTTCTTTCCTCATAGGCATTCTTCATACAATCCAGACGCCGCTGGAGCATCTTCTTATCCAGGAAAAGTGCATTATCCTCTCTGTGGTCGAAATCATACTGCCTGCTGGCCCGGGTGGAATAGTACCCCGACTCGTTGCCGTATCTTCTGTCTAGTACGCTGACCGCATCCCTGGGGATGGTGGGCTTTAACCCCATCTTCTCAAAATTAGCAATCGCTAACTTAATGATCACCTCATAACCAAGGGGATAGATGATATGTACGGTTCCTTTGATGGAAAGATCCTTGCCGGTCTTCTCAAAACCGATACGGTAGCCTTCGGTATAGGTGTCGGCCATCAGCTGCAGCGTTTCCTTCGGAAGGCTTGCAAGATACTTTGCGGTTTCGATCTCATTGGCCGATACATACTCGCCGAAGCGGTAGAGGTAACGGAGATCGGACGGATCCGAAGCTTCGATGATCCTCAGGGCAAAATCCGAAGAAGGGTCTACCTTGGCGCTGATATTTTTATCTGCTTCCTGCTCATAAGCGTAGAAAATGAAATCATACAGGCCGTCCCTTACACTCTCATAGTCGGGAGCATTGCGTCCCTCCTCGGCCGCCGTGGCAAAGGACGTATAGAGTTCAAGAAAATACTGGATATGCATCAGGAATCTGTCGCCGTTTTGCTCAAACAGATCCGGTATGCAGCTTCGAAGCTGTGCATAAACATAGGCAAGAAAGCTGCCGAAGGTCTCACCCAGAAGCTTTGTTGCGCAGGTGGGGTTTGAAAGGCTCTCCCTGTAAGCATCACCTGCGATATCCGCATACAGCAGCGTGTTGATCCTCTCCCACTCAGCCAGGTCCCAGCCTTCATGCTCTCCTGCTTCTATCTGTTCATAGATCCGGCACCAGTCCAAAAGAAAAAAAGCCACTCGCTGAAAATAGAATCGGTAGGGCTCTTTGACTTGATCTTCCCGATGAACCCCGGCAAGTCTTTCTTTTGCCAGATCAAAAAGTTCCTTGTTCATGGTTTTATACTCCCATATACAAAATGATACCCGCCAGCAGGATCGCCAGGGAATTCAGGACGATACCCAGCTTCGGGAAAAAGGTAAACATATCCGGTTCCATATGGGACAGGATCCCGAAGACTATGCCCACCACACCCAGGATAGCGGAAAGAAGCACGGTCGCACCAAGTCTTGGCTGCGCCGCACCCGCACTCCTGTAGGAAGCGATCAGCACTCCGATGATCGCCACCAGGTTCAACACCCCCAGAGCAGTGGAAAAAATGCCCCTGGGAGGATTCTTTTTATTCGTGAAAAGGTATCTTTTACGACCCATTTCTCTGCCCGCCGTTATCAGAAAATGATCTTGCTCTTACCGGACAGCAGCTTGGCTCCCGATATGATCAAAAGAACTCCGCTGCAGATCCCCACTACGAGAAGTACAACGCCGATGGAAATATTGGCTGCACCGCTTCCCGACATGATCTTGTAAGTTTTCTCTTCCATTTTGGCTCCTTTCGTCAGGCCTTTTTCACACCGTACTGGGCATAATATGCATCGATGGCTGCCTTGATCTCATCGTCCACAATCACCTTGCCGCCGCAGGGTCTGTTGTAAAGGTATTCCACCACTTCCTCCATGGTTACGATGGCCGTAGTATCAAAGCCGTATTTCTCATGGATCTCATCCAGAGCCGACATGGTTCCGGAAGGTCCGACCTCCATGCGGTTTAAGGATACCACAAGGCCTTTGATATCCACATCCCCCTGAGCCTTCAGGATGGGATAAGTCTCCTCGATGGACTTGCCGGAGGTGGTCACATCCTCGATGATCACAACCTTATCGCCGCTTTGAAGCTTGCTTCCGAGAAGGATCCCCACATCGCCGTGATCCTTGACCTCCTTACGGTTGGAGCAGTAACGGATCTGTTTGCCGTAAAGCTCATCGTAAGCAATGACACAGGCCACACTCAGGGGAATGCCCTTGTAGGCAGGTCCGAAAAGTACATCAAAATCGTCTCCGAAGGTCTCGTGGATGGCCTGCGCATAGTAGCGGCCCAGCCTTCTGAGCTGACTGCCGGTCACATAGCCTCCCGCATTCATGAAAAACGGAGACTTCCTGCCGCTTTTCAACGTGAAATCCCCGAATTTGAGGACCTCGCTTTCCACCATGAATTCAATGAATTCCTGCTTATAGGATTGCACTGTTGATATCCTCCTTCATATCGAGTACGGCTGCTCTGGCCGCATCTGCGTATTCTCTCTCGGAAAACTTCTCCTTGTAGGGATCCTTCTGCCATGCTGCGATGATCCCCCGGGAAGAATTGACGATGGCTCCCAGCCCGTCCTTGTCAAAAAAGCCCGCCAGGTCCTTGCCCGTTCCGCCCTGTGCACCGTAGCCCGGTACCAGGATATAGGCCTTGGGCATGATCCCTCTGAGCTTTTTGCCCATCTCGGGGTAGGTTGCTCCCACAACGGCACCCACGTAGCTGTAGTCATCGCCCATGAGCTCACTTCCCCATTTATCCACTGCCTCTCCCACATGCTCATACAGAGGCTTTCCGTCGATCTCGCGATCCTGGAACTCGCCGCTGGAGGGGTTTGAGGTTTTTACCAGGACAAAAATGCCCTTCTTATATTCTCTGCAAACATCCACAAAAGGCTTGATGCCGTCGGATCCCAGGTAAGGATTGACCGTCGCAAAGTCCTCATCAAAACCGGCAAAAAATCCCGAACCGATCTTCACTTTGCCAAGATGCCCCGTAGCATAAGCCGCCGATGTGGAACCGATATCTCCCCGCTTAACGTCCCCGATCACCACAAGATCCTTTTGCTTGCAGTAACGAACCGTCATATCGAAAGCCGCAAGTCCGGCCAGCCCCAGCTGCTCGTACATGGCGATCTGGGGTTTAACTGCGGGAACAAGGTCACAGACAGCATCGATGATGCCCTTGTTAAACTCAAAAAAAGCATCCGCCATGCCTTCGGGCGTCTGTCCGTATTTATCAAAGGATTCCTTCAGGATATATTCCGGGATGAATCCGGGCATGGGATCCAGGCCCACAACGATGGGAGCCTCGGTCTTCTTGATCTTGCTAACCAGTTTGTTGATCATGTCATTCTCCGTATCTATAGATTTTTCCTGATATCCCGGATCACGTTCCGGTTATCGATGTAGTCTTCAAAATCATCGGCGCTGATCCACTCATATCCGCAGTACTCCTCGCCGATACTGATAGTCGGGTTCTCCTCCGAGAGATGCAAAAGATAGGCGATGCCCACCAGCTGTCTGTCTCCGAGCATATTACTCCAAGCATACAGGATCTTGACAACCTCTCCCTGAATGCCGGTATTGTCCGTCACGGCTCTGATGGCTGCCTGTTCGGGGCTTTCCCCCTTCTCCAGCTCCGTATCGATAAACTCCCAGGAATAGGGTTCCACGATCCGGTCATCCACCCAGTGCTTCAGAACGAGATACTGTCCTTTCTGCTCCACGATCGCCTTGATATTGACAAAAAGAGAATTCATATTTGCCCTCCAATCACGCTTTTTATTGTACCATTTCAGCCATGTGCTTGCAAGGGTTTTACTCGGAAAAGGAAAAGGGCTCCGGATTCCCGAAGCCCTTTGTTTTTCTGAGGTTTGAACGTCTTACGCCTCCTGCTGCGAAGCGTCCTTGACCGCATCATTTTTGATGGAGCCGTTTTTCAGCAGGACCACATGAAGTACCTTGGATACCGCACTTGCGATCACAAAGCAGACCCCTGCCTCGATGGCACCCTGGACACCCACCATGAGGATCACCAGAAGCAGCGGATTATGGGTTCCGAACTTCTCGGCGCTGGCCTGGATAGCCGGGGAGTTGAAGAAGAACAGCATCAAAAATCCCATGAACAGGATGGTGTTCAAAAGGGGGCAGCAGAGAGACGCCACAAAATAGGAGATGGGCCTTGTCTTCTCACCTTTGTACAGCCCCTTGAAGATCAGTCCGGTAAACAGACCTACCAGAACCCTGGCAACTACCGCTACCACGAAGGTCAGGAAGGGGTTGATCTGCAGAAGACCCATCAGAAGCACCGAACCGGTACCCATCAGAGCATTGACAAAGCTTGTCATACCGAAAGCAAAGCCGCAGACAACGCCGCCTACGGGACCCAGCAGGATCGCAGCCACTGCCACGGGAACCGTCAAAAGCGTTACGGAAAGCACGGGGGTCTTGATGTAGCCCAGGGGCGTAAGAGCCATCAGCAGGGTGATGGCTGCCATCAGCGCAAGCTGAACCATGTAGAGTGTCTTGTTTTGATTGTTTTTCATAATGTTTTCCTCCTTCTGTTAGATGGTCCTTCGGACCTGTCCGTCAGTTGGCGCTCCGCCGGAGTATACCCGCAAAAAAAACAGGCAATCCGCCTGCATCATCTTCTCTCTTCCCATACGGGACCTTCCGGCTTTCCTTTCCGATACAGGCTTTATCAGTCCTGTCCGTACGAAAATCCGTCTGTACTTGAAGAAAAAAACCTGATGCATGTTCCGCGGAATCACGCTCAGGTAGAGTGTAACATGAATATCATAAAAGTGCAACGGCATTTTTCACCGCCGCGACGAAGGCGTCTACTCTGGCCGGGTCCTTCCCCGGTCTGTCCGGATACTCCACTCCCGAGGAAACATCCACCACATCGGGCTGCAGGATCCTGACAGCCTCACCCACGTTACCGGGATTCAGACCGCCGGCAAGGAATACCGTCTTTTCCTCTCCCAGGTTTCTGCGGAAGGTCTCAAAACCGGACCAGTCGGAAAGCTTCCCACTGCCCGGCAGGGGTGCGTCCCATAAAACGCCCCGTATCCTGTCACTTTCCCTGCAGATCGCAAGCTCGGATCTGTCCTCTCCGTTAAAGGCACGGATCACACCGATCCCGTTCCTTTGTAAAAAATCCTCTCCCGGAAGCGTTCCGTGGATCTGGATCAGATCAAACCCCGCATCCTCGATGGCAAGGACCTGATCCGGAGTGGGCGATACCACAACAGCCACCTTCAGGATCCCCTTTTCCAGTTCCCTGTGGATGCTCACGGCGCGCTCAACAGTGATGTTCCTCTTGCTCTTTTCAAAAAAGAGCACGTTTCCCACAAATTCCACACCGTTTCGGTTAATGTATTCCGCTTCTTTCGGATCGGTCAATCCGCAGATCTTGATCTTCGTCATATCAGTTATGATAAAGCTTTTTATTCTGGTACTGGGGTTCGCAGGTCAGCCTGATACCCAGCTTTTTGAACACGCTCACATCCACCTGCGACAGGATCACGGAGGAATGGGCCTCAAGCCCCTCAAGCATGGGGAGCTGGTCAAAGGCTTTCTTGGCTTCCTCATTGGTCACTGCCTCAATGGAAAGGGCAATGAGGATCTCATCCAAATGCAGAAGCGGATTGTGGTTACGAAGGTATCTGACCTTCATATCCATGATAGGCTCGATCACCGTAGGGGAGATGAGCTTAACGTCGTCCGCAATGCCTGCCAGCGCTTTCAGAGCGTTCAGCAGCATGGCCGAGGAAGCTCCCAGAAGCGTAGAGGTCTTACCGGTGATGATGGATCCGTCCGGCATTTCAATGGCCGCAGCGGGTCCGCCGGTCTCTTCACTCCTGATATTGGCAGCCTTGACCACCGGTCTGTCTCCTACCGAAATACCGGCTTTTTCCATAAGGAGCTCGATCTTATGGATGGGGCTGTCGCCGGCGTTGCCTTTTCTCTTGTCACACTGGGCTTCATAGAAGCGCCGGATGATCTCCTGGCGGGCCGCAGCGGAGGTGATCTCGTCATCCACGATACAGTAGCCTGCCATATTCACGCCCATATCGGTGGGGGACTGGTAGGGACAGGTGGAGGAGATCTTTTCAAACATGGTCTTCAGAACAGGGAAGACCTCTACATCTCTGTTATAGTTGACAACCGTCTCGCCGTATGCTTCCAGATGGAAGGGGTCGATCATGTTGATATCGTTCAGATCAGCCGTGGCCGCCTCATAGGCCAGGTTCACGGGATGATTGAGGGGGATGTTCCAGATGGGGAAGGTCTCGAACTTGGCATATCCTGCCTTCACACCTCTCTTCTGCTCGTGATATAGCTGGGAAAGGCAGGTGGCCATCTTGCCGCTGCCCGGACCCGGTGCCGTTACGACCACAAGCGGTCTCGTGGTCTCGATATAATCGTTCTTTCCGTATCCCTCGTCGCTGACGATCAGAGAAATATTGGAAGGATATCCCTCGATGGGATAATGACGATACACTTTCATGCCGAGGGCTTTCAGCTTCTTCTCGTAGGCCACGGCGGAGGGCTGACCGGCAAAGCGGGTCAGTACTACACTTCCCACATACAGACCGTTGTTGGTAAAGGCATCCACCAGACGCAGAACATCCATATCGTAGGTGATGCCGATATCCCCGCGGACTTTATTTTTCTCAATATCACCCGCACTGATGACGATGATGATCTCGGTCCTGTCTTTGAGCTGCTTGAGCATCTGGATCTTGGAATCGGGATGAAAGCCGGGCAGGACTCTGGAGGCATGGTAGTCGTCAAAAAGCTTGCCCCCGAACTCAAGATACAGCTTGTCGCCGAATTGTCCGATCCTCTCAAGGATGTGCTTGGACTGTATCTCAAGGTATTTCTCATTATCAAATCCGATCTTAGTCATATCTTACCCCTTTATTCGGCCCCGTCCCAGCAATAGGTGCAGAGCTTGCATTTTTCAAGGCCGGTGGCCTCGATCATATCATCCAGTCTGTTGAAACGCAGGCTGGTAAACTTCAGTTCCTTACGGATCTCCTCGATCATCTGCTCGTACTTCTCGGATTCGGGATCCGCATACTCGGCCAGAACCTCCCTGGTAACGTTTCCGTTCTCAAGACGCTCGATCACACGTCTGGTGATCAGATCCATCTCTGAGGAAGAACGGGAGAAATTCAGGTACTTGCAACCAAACAGCAGCGGCGGGCAGGCCGGTCTGATATGCACTTCCTCGGCGCCGCTCTCAAACAGATATTCCGTGGTTTCACGAAGCTGGGTGCCCCGGACGATGGAATCGTCTATCAGCAGAAGCTTCTTACCCTTGATCAGCTCCTGAACCGCCAAAAGCTTCATCTTGGCAATAAGATTACGCTTCTCCTGCATGGTAGGCATAAAGGACCTGGGCCAGGTGGGCGTATACTTGATAAAAGGTCTGGAAAAGGGAATGCCGGATGCATTGGCATACCCCACGGCGTGGGCGGTTCCGGAATCCGGAACTCCCGCTACGATATCGGGCTTCACGTTATCTCTCTCAGCCATTTTGGCGCCGCAGCGGTAACGCATCTCTTCCACGTTGATCCCTTCGTAGCTGCTGGAGGGATAACCGTAATAGATCCACAGGAAGGTACAGATCTTCATCTCGTTGCCGGGCTTGACCAGGGTGACGCAGTTCTCCGGTGTCATGACTGCGATCTCGCCGGGGCCCAGCTCCTTGTAATCGGAATAGCCCAGGTTCCGGTAGGCAAAGCTTTCGAAAGATGCACAGAAGGCATCGTCCTTCTTGCCGACCACCACAGGGGTTCTTCCGTATCTGTCCCGGGCACAGTAAATGCCCTTTTCATTCAAAAGCAGCAGGGAAAGGGATCCGTCCACCGCCTCAAGGGCATAGCGGATACCGTCCACCAGATTGTCCTTCTGGTTGATCAGAGCCGCCACCAGCTCCGTGGCATTGATCTCACCGCTGCTCATTTCCATGAAATGGGCATGTCCGATCTGGAACAGCTGCTTTGTCAGCTCCTCCACATTATTGATCTTGCTGACCGTGGTCAGGGCATAGGTTCCGTGATGGGAACGTATCAAAAGGGGCTGGGGTTCATAATCGGAGATACATCCGATTCCCATCCAGCCTTTCATTTCGTTAACGTCTTTATCAAATTTGGTCCTGAAGGGGGAATTCTCGATATTATGGATGGCCCTTTCGAAGCCGGCCTCCCCGAACACCGTCATACCGCCGCGTCTGGTACCGAGGTGCGAATGGTAATCGATCCCGAAAAACAGATCAAATACGCAATCCTGCTTTGAAGCAACACCGAAAAAGCCTCCCATGATAAAACCTCTTTTCTGTCTGATTTATTCTGCCGCCGGCGTAACCTGGGTGGTCTCTGCCGCCGCATCTTCCATATTACGGACATCTCCCTCTGCCGCAGTCTGTTCTTCCGTCTGCTGCGCGGGCTGTTCCTCCTGCGTTGTGGTCTCCTCCGTCGTCGTCGGAGCCTCTCCGTCCAAAGCAGCCGATGCCTTGGAAGCCGCTTCCGACTCAGGGAAGGTACTTATGATATTCTGATAAGTGGATCTGGCCTGATCGCTCTGTCCCGCAAGCTCATACGCATTGCCCAGGGCCAGCAGGATGGATGCATCGGGTTCTTCCTGTGCCATGGAAAAATACCAGGCCTTCTCCAGTGATGCCACCGCAGCCGTATAGTCGCTCTGGGTAATGGAGCTCTTTCCGCTCTCATAGAGTTTCTGGGCCGTTGAGGGGCCCACCAGGCTCATCAGCTTGTAGTACAGCTGTCTGTAAGCCTCCGTAGCCAGGGTGTCCACGAAATCCCTGTCGATATTGGCATAGATCGTCTCGGCAGGTGTATCATGATCCTCAGGATTGTTCAGATAATCCTTGGCAGCCTGCAGAAGGGCATCGGATTTCTGATTTTCTCCGTTGGCTCCGGTATATCCGTCGATGGCCGCCTGCAACTGGTCTCTTTCCTGCTGCAGAGCCTGTACGTTCTGTTCCAGCTCCGTGATCCGCGAGGATTTGGTATCGGAATTGTCGCTGATGGCCTTCAGCTCCTCATTCATGGTGCTTCTGGCCGACTGGATCTTGGCCGGCAGCAGCAAAAAGTAGCTGACAGCCACGCCGATGATCAGTCCGATCAGAATATTTAGCAGTGAGGATGCTCCCCGGGGCTCCCTCATATCAGCCGGCTGTATGATGATCTCGTTGCCGCTGGTATAGGTAACGGAGCTCTCGGCTGCCCGGATATGATCCGACTTTTTCTTCTTACCGGTAGCTGCGCCGGTCTCCTCATCGTCGATACCGAGCATCTGATCGGCATACTTCATATAAGACAGGGCCATGGTATTGCCCACATCCACTTCAAGTACTTTATTCAGCTCTCTTTTGGCACGGGAAAACTGCTCTCCCTCCAGATATAAAAGGGACAGCAACAGCCTTGCCTGTAAAAACCTGGGATTCTGCGCCACGACCTTCTTAAGCTGGATCACTGCCAGATCCTTACTGTCCTGATAACAGTAATGCAGCGCGAGATTGTATTTCTTGATACCCTGATTGATGGTATCCAGACGGGCAGGATTGCTCTGAACGGCTTCGATATAATCGTCCGCAAGGTTCTTCTTGGCTCTGAAGTTCTTGCTGATGACCCATTCGGTAAGGGCTCCGACTACGTCTCCCACCTCAAAATAGACCAGTCCCAAAAGGTTTCTGGCCTCAACATTTGTCTTATCAAATTTCAGACTCTGGCGAAGAGATACGATAGCACCTGACAGATCTCTGACATTTGCCTTTTCCAGGCCATCGTTATAGAAACGATGGGACATGTATATGATCTTTTTATATTTTGACACGTCAGCGCCGCAGGCTGTACAATAATCCTTCTCGGACAGCTCGGCATCACAATTATAGCACTTCATTCAGCTCTTATCCTCAACCCTCATCCGAACGATGTTTCTCATCCTTCAGCATGCTGACGATAACCTCAGCCATATCCGAAAGATCCTGCTGACGGATGGCATCCGCAGCATCCTCCACCTCCAGTGAGGGATAAAACTTCTTCAATTCTTCCTCGAAATTAATCATGGTCTTCTCCGTCATCCTTCTGCGCGTCCAAAAGCTCCTTTATCTCGCCCACCAGGTAAAGAGATCCGGCAATGTAGATAAGATCGCCTTTTCCCGCCTGCTTTTGCGCTTTCAAAAGTGCTTCTTTCGGGCTTTTTGCCACGCAGACATCCATTGTATCTTTATCAAAAAAAGCTGCCAGTCTCTCGGGCTCAAATGCCCTCATCTGGCTGTATCCGGTTACGATCACCTTGGAAAAGAGACCGCCTGAGGCGATCAGATCCGTCATAGAGGCCGCATCCTTATCGGAAGAAAGCGCCAGGATCAGGATCCTTGTACCCTCACATCCATCTGCGGCAACGGAAAAAAGGAATCCTTCCATCCCGTCAGGATTATGGGCACCGTCCAAAATGATGTTTTCCCGGATCTGCTGCATCCTCCCCGGCCACTTAGCTCTCCGGAAGGCTTCCTGTATTCTTTGATCCGACAGCCGCAACCCCTTAAGATCGGCCAGTTTTTGAAGGGCCGATAGCGCCGTTGCGGCATTTTTCAACTGATACAGAGCCTTGCCCCGCAGTTGTAAATCAATACTATAATAATGGGATTGATACGAAAAATCAATGCTTTTCTTACCCACATTTTCAATCCGGAAGTTTTGCTCATCAACCACCAAAGCAGGGGCCGATCTTGCCGCAGCCGCCTTAAGGATCACCTCATCCGTTTCAGGCCCCGTCGACTGCAGCACAAGGGGCACTTTTTCCTTGATGATCCCCGCCTTCTGGCCTGCGATAGCAGGAAGGGTGTCTCCCAGATAACTGCAGTGGTCCATGCCGATCCTTGTAATGACCGTCAGCGCCGGCTTCTCAAAGATGTTCGTGGCATCCAGCATACCACCCAGCCCCGTCTCCAGGATCAGGTAGTCGGGGTTTACTTTTTCACAAAGGCACATCAGCATCAGGAAAAGGAATTCAAAATAAGTGGGATGGTACAGATCCTCCCTCTCTTTCAGGCTTTGCGTCAGGGAAAGTACCCTGTCAAAGGCCTCCGTAAGCTCCCGGTCCGTTGCCTGCCTGTCATCGATCACAAATCTTTCGTTGATCCTGATCAGGTGAGGCGAGGTGAACATGACCACATGCTTTCCGTGCGCTCTCAAAAGTTCCCTCAGATAATTGCATACCGAACCTTTACCGTTGGTCCCCGCCACATGGATGATCCTCTCCTGCGGAAAGCTTATCCCCAGCAGACGATAATATTCCTTCGTATGTCCGAGAGTATGTTTATCTGTATAAGCGGGGATCCCGAAAAGGTATTCCCGCATGTTTGACACTTCCGTTTCCATTTGACACTTCCCGCGTCCTGTCACCTGTAGACAACCACCTTACCGGTGATCATGCCGGATATGTTCCTGTATTCCATGCTGTGGTTGCTCTTATCGATCTTAAGTATGTTGCCGTCGATGCAGATCTCGGAGCCCACATTGATCTCATCCCGGATCACTATGGTGGAATCCCTGGCTTTTTCCATCAGATCGAAAAGCTGTTTCTGGTCATCCAGGATCAGCTTTTGCTGGGTCAGCTGCTGCTGAAGGAGAGCCTTGTAATTCTCCTGCTGCTCCGGTGTAATACGTGAGCCCATGGACGCCACCGCCTGACGGATCTTCTGGATCTCGGCCCGGACATCCCGAAGCTGGTTTTGGATCTTCTCATTGTCGGCACGCATTTCATCGGATACGCCCGAGGACACATGGGTTTTGATCTCCGAAGCGTTCCCCAGGGTATTGCACTCGATCCCCTTCATAGCGTAGACGTTACCGCCGATGAGGGAGGCCTTCTTGCCTGTCAGCTTCAGCTTGCCGGAAGTACTGATGTAGGAGCTGAGTACATAATTGGCCTCAATATCCCCTTCCACCTTAACAAAACTATGCTCTATGAAATCGGCAAACAGATTTCCCTTGCCGCCAATATGTGCCTTCTGCGATCCCTGAACACCGCGTTTTAAGATGATATCACCGCCGGCATACAGGTCCGCCGCTTCCACAACCCCGTCGATGGTCAGGCTCTTGCCGGCACGGATCGTGGTACCTGCCTCTACATTGCCGAAAATATGAACATCGCCATAGAATTCCAGCTTGCCGGTGTGCTGGTCCACATCCCCGGAAAACTCCAGGACATCGACAATGTTCAGTTTACCGGACTGCATCTCCACCTTGCCGTCTTTTTCCGCATAATACTTATCGGGATCATCCCTGCCCTGTACAATGCCGCGACCTGCAACAGACCGCTTTTCCTGAACCATGGGAACGATGATGTCATTCCCGCAGACGTCTTTGCCGTTCTTGCCCGGTACCGCATGATGATAGGTTGCCAGAAGCGTTCCCGTTTTAACACTGTTGACCGCACGCATGCTCTGATAATCCACGCTGCCGTCCTCGCGGATAACAGGTTTGCTCTTTCCCGCCTTGATATCAAAGGTATATTCGTAGTATCCGTCAGTGCCCTTTTCGGGAACCATGGCCTCCGCCACCAGAATCTCTCTGTGGTATACCCGTTTTTTGGCCATGGCAACAAGACTGGACTGGTTTACGCCGAAGACCACGCCCTGTTCCACCAGGAGTCTGAGGAGCTCGTCCTCGGTATAAGCCTCATCCTCCGGCTTTTCAGCCAAATGAAGCCATGCCTGCATCTTGTCATCCGTGACTCTGACGTAGGTTCCCCTGTTATTATCGTTTGTGAAATAACCTGCATTGCCCAAAATACCGGAAGATACCATTTTTACTTCTCCTGTATCGGTCTGACAACCGTTTCTGTTTCACACTACCCCTCAACCTGCGCCCTCCGGCGCCTAAAAATCAGCCCAGTGCCTTGATCTGTCCTTCCACCTGAGCCAACATCTGGGTGTATTTGGCCAGTTTATCCTTCTCAGCCTGCACCTTGTCTGCCGGTGCCTTGCTTACAAACCTTTCATTGGCCAGCATACCCCTGGCCCTTTCGATCTCTGCGGTCAGCTTCTTTTTCTCGCCCTCAAGTCTTTCCTTCTCCGCTGCCAGATCCACAAGGTCCGCAAAGGGGAGATAGAGGGTTGCATCACTTATCACAACCGATACCGCATTATCTTCAATGCCGTCCTTCGTATCCTGCACCTTCACTTCCGAAGCGTAGGCCAGGGGCGCGAAGAACAGTTTTCCCTTGTCAAAAATATCCCTGATGTCCGCCTTATCGGATACCACATACACGAGAGCCTTGCGGGAAGGCGGTACGTTCATACCCGTTCTGACGTTACGGATGCCGCGGATGGCTTCCTTCATCAGCTCGATGGCACGTTCCTCCTGCGCAAAGTCAAACTCCTTCTTCACCGTAGGCCATGCACTGATCATAATGGACTCTTCCCTGTTCTGGATCGTGGTAAAGATCTCCTCGGTGATAAACGGCATGAAGGGATGCAGAAGCCTTAACGCTTCGCAGAGCACATATCTCAGGGTCCAAAGGGCTGCCATACGGCTGTCTGCGTTATCGTTGTTGTAAAGACGGGGTTTAACCATCTCGATATACCAGTCACAGAACTCTTCCCAGATAAAGTCATAGACCTTCTGTACCGCGATACCCATCTCATACTTCTCCATATTCTCGGTCACATCGCCGATCAGACGGTTCAGCTTCGAAAGGATCCAGCGGTCCGCGCTCTCAAGATGTTCCTTCGCGGAGTCGGGTATCTCGTCGTCCTTCATATTCATCTGGATGAAACGGGATGCGTTCCATACCTTGTTGGCAAAATTCCTGCTGTTCTCGATCCTGGCGATGGAGAAACGCATATCGTTTCCGGGTGCATTACCGGTGATCAGCATCAGACGCAGGGCGTCTGCGCCGTATTTCTCGATGATTTCCAGGGGATCGACACCGTTGCCCAGGGATTTACTCATCTTGCGGCCCTGCTCATCACGCACAAGTCCGTGGAACAGAACCGTGTGGAACGGCTTGTCTCCCATCTGCTCGTAGCCCGAGAAGATCATGCGGATTACCCAGAAAAAGATGATATCGTAACCGGTCACCAGCACATCCGTGGGATAAAAATACTTCAGATCCTCCGTCTCTTCCGGCCAGCCCAGTGTAGAGAAAGGCCAGAGCGCCGAGGAGAACCAGGTATCCAGGGTATCTTCATCCTGAACAAAATGATCCTTTCCGCATTTCGGACATACCGAAGGCGCCTTGTCCGCTACAACGATCTCTCCGCAATCCTGACAATAGTAAGCCGGGATCCTGTGTCCCCACCAGAGCTGTCTGGAGATACACCAATCACGGATATTATCGGTCCAGTTGAAGTAAGTCTTCTCCATTCTGGGAGGAACCAGCCTGATATCGCCCTCTTTAACTGCCTTAACAGCAGGTTTGATCAGCTCGTCCATCTTCACGAACCACTGCTTTTTGATCATGGGCTCTACCGTGGTATGACAACGGTCATGGGTACCTACGTTATGGCTGTAATCCTCGATCTTGACCAGAAGACCCTGACTCTTAAGCTCTTCCACGATGGCCTTACGGGCTTCATAACGGTCCATACCGGCATATTTTCCGCCGTTTTCATTGATGGTGGCATCGTCATTCATGATATTGACTTCGGGAAGGTTATGTCTTTTGCCGACCTCAAAGTCGTTAGGGTCATGGGCAGGCGTGATCTTAACTACACCTGTACCGAATTCCATATCTACGTATTCATCTTCAACAACAGGGATAGCTTTATTCACAATAGGAAGCCATACGGATCTGCCGTGAAGATATGTATATCTTTCATCTGCCGGGTTAACGGCTACGGCAGTATCGCCCAGCATCGTCTCGGGGCGGGTGGTGGCAAAGGTCAGGAAATCCGTCTTGCTGGGAGTGCCGTCCTCTTCCACAAGAGGATAGGAAATATGCCACAGATGGCCTGCCTGCTCCTCATACTCCACCTCCGCATCGCTGATGGAGGTGTTGCAAACGGGGCACCAGTTGATGATACGGCTTCCCTTATAGATCCAGCCCTTCTCATGCATCTTGCAGAATACCTTGGTAACGGCCTTATTACAGCCCTCATCCATGGTAAAACGTTCTCTGTCCCAATCGCAGGAGGAACCCAGCTTCTTAAGCTGCTGGATGATCCTTCCGCCGTATTCCCTTCTCCAGTCCCAGGCTCTCTCCAGAAAGCCCTCGCGGCCCAGATCCTCCTTGGAAATGCCTTCCTCTTTGAGTTTGTTGATGATCCTTACCTCGGTTGCGATGGAAGCATGGTCCGTTCCGGGCTGCCAGAGCGCATTATAGCCCTGCATCCTCTTAAAACGGATCAGAATGTCCTGCATCGTATTGTCAAGAGCATGTCCCATATGAAGCTGTCCCGTGATATTCGGGGGCGGGATCACGATGGTAAAGGGCTTTTTATCAGGATCCACCTCTGCGTGAAAGTACTTCTTATCCAGCCATTTCTGATAGATCCGATCCTCCATCTCCCGGGGATCATAATTCTTTGCCATTTCCTTACCCATTTCTCTGTTATCTCCTTTATTTCTTTGACCGTATCGGTTAATGCATATGCCCGCACAATCACAATAATAATATAGTTTTTCGCTTCTTTTGTCAAGGAATCAAGCGCAAGGAACCTGCGGAAAACAGCAAAAAGAAAGGCCGGCTCAGCCGGTCTTTCTGACGTTTGTGTCGCTATGCTTATCAAAGGGCCATGTTCTGTACCAGACGCTTCTTCTCCTCGTCGAAATCCTCCTGGGAGATGATGCCGTTGTCCAGCAAGATCTTCAGCTTCATAGCCGCCTTCTGGAACTCCTCCAGACTCATTGCGCCGCCTTCGGAAGCTGCTGCAGTAACAGCCTTGGCAGGTGATGCTGCCGATGCTTCCTCGGGAAGGGGCTGTGCCTCCGTGGGAGCCGCCTCTACTGCTGCTGCCGCTGCTGCCTGTGCTGCCGCTGCTGCCGCAGGTGCCACTGCCTTGGCATCTCCTCCTTGTGAAGCAAGTGCCTTCTCCGCCTCTGCCTGATACTTGCGGAACTCCAGGGCCTCTGCTGCCTTTCTCGCCTTCTCGGCTGCCTCTGCCTTGGCCTTAGCCTCCTCTTCCTTGCGCTTCTTCTCTTCTTCTATCCTGCGAGCCTCTGCCTCTTCGGCTTCCTTCCTGGCTCTCTCTTCGGCTTCCTTGCGGGCTTTCTCTTCCGCTGCCTGTCTTGCTTTCTCTTCTTCAGCCCTGCGGATCTTCTCCTCTTCCATCTTCACGATGGCTTCCTTAGCATACTTGGTAGCTACCGCAGTTGCTTCCTTCTCAACGGCTGCTTCCACAGCCTTAACATTCTTCTCCTCCTCGGCCTTGATGATGTCAGCCTCTTTGATCTTGGCATCGGCGCCGGCGGTGAGCACTGCCTGTTCAACCTTCTCATCGGCTTCCTTCTGCGCATTCTGACGAACCTCGTCAACCTGCTTCTTGGCCTCTTCCTGGGCTGCCGTGCGGATCTTCTCAAGCTTCTCCTCGGCTTCCTGCTCTGCCTTCTTGATCAGCTCGTCGAGTGCCTTCTTGGACTCTTCCTCCGCCTTCTTGATCTTCTCGTCACGTTCCTTCTGTGCCTTCTCGGCTGCTGCCTTCACAGCTTCATCAACGGACTTCTTGGCCTGTGCTTCTGCCTTGGTCTTAGCTTCTTCCTTATACTTCTTAACACGCTCATCGGACTGGCGCATCAGCTCCTGGGACTTCTTGATATTGTCCTCAGCCAGCTTTCTTGCCAACTCCTCGGCCGCCTTGCGGGTCTGCTCGCTGGTGGCCTTGCGGATATTCTCTTCTTCAAGTGCTCTTCTGGTAGGATCCGTCTCGGAGGAGGTACTCTCCGTTACTTCGTGAGCTGCCTTCGAGGCTGCCTCATCTGCGATCCTCAGTGCCGATTCGATAGCTGCTTTCTTGGCGTTCACGCCGGCATTTGCACGGATGGCTTCCTCAGCACTCTGAGCCCCTTCCTGCTTCTTGCCGTCGTCCTTGGCGCCCTTCATCGTGGCTGCCGCTGCCTTTCTTGCCGCTTCCTCTGCTGCCTTTCTAGCAGCTTCCATTCCATTGTCTGCCATAGTCTCTTGCCCCTGTTTCTTAAGATTTTATCTGTGTCCCCACACAACACAAGTAAAGTATAGCACAACATCCCGTCAAAATCTACCACACGGGAAAATTTTTTTCACAAGATCATTCGTTGCGGATCGCCGCCAAAGGACTGAGTCTCATAGCCCTCAGAGACGGGAAAAATCCGGCTGCCATGCCCACCACCACAGCGAATCCGATAGCCATCAGCATCAGCCATACGGGAACATAGGAGATCCCGGAGGTTGCCCTAAGATCAGCCACCATATCCATATTCTTCATGACCGCATTGATCACCATGGAAAGAGCACAGGAAAGCCCGGTTCCGATCACTCCGCCGATCAGCCCGATATAGCCGGCTTCCATCAGGAACATAGCCTGAATGTTCCGCATATCGCAGCCCAGAACCTTCATGATACCGATCTCCTTGGTCCTTTCATAGATGGACATCATCATGGTATTGGCAATACCGATGGCTGCCACCAGCAGCGAGACGGCACCGATGCCGCCCAGTGCCAGCTGGATATAGCGGTACTGTCCCTGCATGGATTCCACCCATTCCGCGTTGCTCTCACCGGCAAAACCCAGTTGACTGATCTGGGTCTGGACATTTTTCACCTCATCCATATCATCCACACCCACAAGGATCGAGGTGTAATACATCTCCTTCATGGGCTTTCCGGAAGCCGTCGTAGGCTGACCCGGGATCGGCTTATTACGGAACTCCTTTTTCAGGATCTTCTTAAGGTTATCAAGGTCGCAGTAAACCAGATTGGAATTACTGTCATAATCGTCAATCTCGCCCTCGAGAATGCCGCTGGTCTTAAGCATGTACTTTTTAGGCATCGCAACCGCCTGCCCATCTTCCTCTGCTACGCCCCAGATGAAATTGTAATATTTCTCCGTATCAAATACATACATCACGGGGTCGGTCATCAGATCGATGTCGGGAAGCTCTCCGTTATACCAGTAACCGCTCATGGTCTTATCATTGTTGAAATCCGCAATAACGGAATTACCGTAGATAAAGCTCAGCTCCGTGGAACCCGGTTCCGGAAAAGTGCCCTCCTTAAGCTTCAGACCAAGCTGCTCCATCATCTCCGATGGAACGCCCCGAAGGTTTACATAACATGTATATCCACCATACAGCGCCAACATCTCACCGTCCATCACCGGACACACATATTCCACATGCTCCAACTGGGAAAGCATGCTGACAACACTGTCATCCAGATGCTGTACCGTCTTATTCTTTCCGCTGCCGTTGCCGCCACCCTCGTCCATCTCGTAGGAATCCTTTTCCATGACGGAGATGGTGGTCAGACCACCGTACTGTTCGATCTCCTCCATGGATGACCGCTTAAGTCCCAGTCCGAGAGAGATCATCACCACGATACTGGCCGTTCCGATGATCACGCCCAGGATCGTCAGAATGGTCCTGACCTTGCGCTTCCAGAGGCTGGCAACGCTCATACGGAGCATATCACGGAATTTCATCCTCTTCGTCCTTTCCGTTCAGCTCATCCAGCAGGCTCAGATCTTCACGTTCCATCTTTTTGCTGCGGCCCTTCTTAACAAGAAGCACAATGACCACAATGATAATGATCGCGCCGAAGATGGATGCCAGGATGATGGCGATCTTCTTTGCGCCGGAGCCGGTATCAATTTCCTCCATGTCCTCTTCGCTGTAGTCCACATCATTCATGAACTCAAAACCGTCCTGACCGGAGCCGCCTCCGTCCACCACCTTCATTTCAATCTCTTCCTTGTATTCCTGGGTATTTCCCGCATCATCCTCATAGGTCACTACGATATAATCCTTCTCGCCATCCGTCGTGGCCTGCTTTCCGCCCACCATGACATCCACGTTTCCAGTTCCGCCGGCTTCCACTTTTCCGACATACGTGTCACCGCCTGTCAGGCTGTCTCCCTCAAAAGAAACCTTCACATTGTAGAGCGTCACTTTTCCCAGGTTGTAGATACTGAACATGACGTCCGCCTCACTGCCGACCTGGATCTCGGCCGGCATGATCTCCGGCTTGCTCAGCTCAAATCTCGCATCCTGATAAACCGGGATGGAAACATCCGCAGATGCGGTGAAGGATGCATAGTCCTCATCCTCATAATCCATACTCACATCCAGCTGATAAGGCTTCTGGGACAGATCCGACTTGGCTGTCATCTCCACCACCAGGTCCGCTGTCTGGCCTTTTCCTATGGAAGAAATGTAGTTGGAATTTGATCCCGAAGTGGGCAAAAATGCTGCATAGCTGTTGTCCGCATCCGTCCCTTCGTTGGGTGCCGTCAAATTGACCAGCATGTTCGATACTGCCGTTCTTCTGGAGGTGTTCTTCAAATGCAGGGTAAGTGTAAAGGTATCACCTGCATGAACCTTTTCCGGAACGGTATCAAAGCCCGTCACAATGACTCTGGGATTTGAAAGTCCGCCGCCGTCCGTCTCGATGCTGCCCACACCCGGAGCACCGATGACCTTGCAATAGGTGGTCAACGTTACGGTCTCTACCTCGCTTCCGGCTGCATACAGCACGTTGAACTGAAGCTTATAATAGCCGTCCAAAGCATCGGATCTGGTCTGGAAGGTCCAGGTCAGCTCCCTGCGGCGGTCCATATCATTCTGACCGTTGCCCACACCCGGCAGATCCGGGATCGTCTGGGTATAGTTGCTGGTCTGAAGCTCAAAGGGCCACTCCTGAACCGAATTGGAAATGACCGGGCTTACCGTCACGTTTGTCAGATTTGTAGTACTCATGTTAACGACGGGAAGGACGATGTTGACTGTCTGCCCGTAGCTGACAACCGGTGTCACCCATTCTCCGCCTACCATGATGAACTCACTGGTGGAGGTGGGCTGGGTGGAATCGCTGTCTGAGCTGTTCCCATCATCACTGTCGGCATCGGGGAAAAGATCATCGATGGCTTCCTTGGCCTCCGTCACGCACTCCTTAACGGTATTGATGGTGCCGAGGCCTTCAACATTCTTATCCTTCTTGGCAGTTCCGATGGTCTTTTTATATTTCTTGACGATCTTGTCGATCTTTTTATCCGTTTCGTCATCGGCCTTGAGCTTCTTAACCGCGCCATAGCCCTGAATCTCTTTTTTTGCCTCATCCTTGGCTTCCTCCAGGGTGCTGGTGGTAGTCTGGGAGGAGGTTGTTGCCGTATCGGAATCATCATCATCATCCGATTTAGTCGAAGAGCTGCTGCTCGAAGACGAAGAAGAAGACGACGAAGATGAGGATGAGGAGGACGATGAGGATCCCGATCCCGAACCGCTGATCAGACTCCCCGCTCCCGCCGACGCATATGCCGTAGCAGAGGGAAATGCTGCCGCCAGAAGAAGAGTCAGGACAAACAACATGCCCGCAGTTCCCGCCTTTCCTGTCTTTCGAAGCGCCTCTTTTCTACCTGCGCCAAGTTTGGATGTTACTCGATTCATTGTATTTATCCTTTCAGCTTAACTTGTCTTTTGACCTATTGACCTATCTTTATCTTGTTCTTCCCTCTTCGATACTGGTGATCTTGCCGTCCATGATCCGGAAGATCCGGTTGGCAAACCCCGCCAGATGATCGTCATGGGTTACCATGACAAGGGTCTGATTCTTCTTTTCGATAACTTCCCGCATCAGCTCCATAACCTCGCTGCTGGTATGGGAATCCAGGTTACCGGTTGGCTCGTCGGCAAAAATGATCTCCGGCTGTACAACCAGCGCTCTGGCAATACCTACACGCTGCTGCTGTCCGCCTGACATCTGTGTCGGTTTGTGGTTCTTATGACTGGAGAGTCCCACCAGATCCAGAACCTCCGCCGCAGCTTCCAGGCGTTTCTTTTTGCTGATCCCCTGAAATGTCAGCGGAAGAGCTACATTCTCTAGGGCGCTCAGCGTAGGAAGCAGATTAAAGGACTGAAAAATGAACCCGATATGCCTGCGGCGAAAGGCCACCAGCTGGTTCTCATTCTTATTCTCCATATGCTCACCGGCTATGATGATCTCGCCCTTTGTGGGCTTTTCCAGCCCCGCCAGCATATTCAGAAGAGTGGACTTTCCCGAACCCGAGGTGCCGACGATGGAACAGAACTCGCCCCTTTCCACAGTAAAGCTCACTCCGTCGAGAGCCCTGACACGGCTGTCGCCTACCCGGTAAAGCTTATAAAGATCATTTACCGTGATTACCTTACCCATTATCTCTCCATCTTCCAAAAGCTAACAGAATAGGGAGGCAGTTCACTTCCCCCTCCGAAATCGTGAACCTGCCCGGTCAACAGATCCGTGGCCTGTCCGCATCCCGCATCGAAATGTGCGGTGTAGGAATTCTCATCTGCATTGATGGCAACAAGCACTCTCTCGCCATCCGTTTCTCTGGCAAAGATGCACTGTCTGTTTGTAAGAACGATATAACGGAATCCGCCGTAGTTTAACGCCTTACTGTTTTTCTTCGCCTCGGCAAGAGCTGCAATGAGATCTGTAAGCGCATTCCACTGCGGCTCATCAAAGCTTGGGCGGAGAGCAGGGTCTCCCTGGCTCTTATCCGCCTTCTCGCCCCATTCGGATCCGTAATACACGCAGGGGATACCGGGCATGCCGAACATCATACCGTAGATCAGGGGCAGATGCTTCTCATTACCCAGAATGCTGGCCACCCTGGTGACATCGTGGTTATCCACGAAGGACAGAAGGTGTTTGCCCTTGTAAAGACTCCAGGGCTCGGAGGAAAACTGTCTGTGCAGGGAGTGGATGATCTCAAACATGTTCATGCTGTTAAAGCTGGAGAACAATCCTTTGTAGCATTCATAATTTGTAGCAGAATGCAGAAGACCGTCACCCATCAACCGGTTATAATCTCCGTGAAGCATTTCACCCAGGAGATAAAAGTCCTCCTTCTGCTCATCGCAGAATCTGCGAAGGGCTCCGATAAAATCAGGATCCAGGCAATATGCCACATCAAGGCGCAGCCCGTCGATATCAAATTCCTCGATCCATCCCTTTACCGCCTGAAAGATATGCTCTCTTACCTGAGGATTCCACTGATTGAGCTTCACAAGATCATAGTTGCCTTCCCAGCCCTCATACCAGAGGCCGTCATTATAGGCACTGTTGCCGCCGAAATCGATCCCGGCAAACCAATCCTTGTATGCAGAACCTTCGCGATTCTTCAAAACATCCTGAAATGCCCAAAAGCCGCGTCCCACGTGATTGAACACACCATCAAGCACTACCTTGATCCCTTCCTTATGCAGCGCCTTGCAGACATCGGCAAAATCTTCGTTGGTTCCAAGGCGGGGATCCAACTTCGTATAGTCTCTTGTATTGTATCCATGCGTATCGGAATCAAAGAGCGGGGAAAAATAGATGGCATTGCATCCCAGTTTTTTGATATGAGGGATCCACTCCTTAACCTTTAAGATCCTGCTTGTCAGCACTCCGTCGTTTTCAAAGGGAGCACCGCAAAAACCCAGGGGGTAGATCTGATAAAACACGCTTTCATAAGCCCACATAGACTAACCTCTTTTCTTCTTATTTATTATAAGCCAACTAACAATATATCATAAAGAGGCGAAAAGTCAAATCGAATGCTGTCACGCTACTTTCTATACCACATGTTACCAAAACATTTTTGCCTCCCTGCCGCCCTCATCCCTCTCATAGCATGGCTTTGTTTCGCATCGGCTGATATTTAATTATATTTTGTGTTCTTTTGCAATATCACCCGTTTCGAAGCCTCCCTTTTCCCTTCCGCCCTCCAAACAGCGACCTCCGGTTCTTTTGGTTCACATAATATCTAAATCATCTCCATTTTTCCTCGAAAATCCATGCAAGATTTCCGTCACGTTATCAGAGATGTGAGTTTCGTAACCTTATCCACAGCCCTTCCATCAGATTTACAAATTAATATCGAAGCCAGATATTGACTGATCCGATAACGTTTCGTAATCTGACGGCATACCATGCAAAAATAGTCCCACTGATAAAATTTACGTTTCTCTTCCGAGCTCAAATACCGGATTTAGTCTTGTTTTAATACTTCGCGTCATTTTATGGCATTATGTAACCCATTTGCACAAAAAGGGCAGCCATCGGCTGCCCTACTCTTTCAACTCAAGCTGTTATTTATTCCAAAACTCCGCCAGGGTCTTTTCCCACTGTCCGGCGCTCACCACCCTGTGATCTGACCATTCACGTGGAAATAACTTCTGATATTCTTTCTGACAAAAACGGTAATCCAGGAGTGCTATAACCCCCTTATCCTCCGACGTCCTGATGACTCTTCCGGCGGCCTGGAGCACCTTATTCATACCCGGATACCGATAGGCAAAATCAAACCCCTTCTCTCCTCTTTCATCGAAGTATTCCTTCAAAAGTTCCCCTTCTCTGGAGATCTGAGGGAGTCCGTTCCCCACTACGATAGCGCCTATGAGCCGCTCTCCCTTCAGGTCGATCCCCTCCGAAAAGATCCCTCCCATCACGCAAAAGCCCAGCAAAGTAGCGGGGTTCTCCTCCTGAAAACGGGCCAGGAAAGCCCCTCTTTCCTCTTCCGTCATATTGGCGCTCTGGAAAATTACCTCCTGTGGGCCTGAAGCAGTCTCCAAGGCACCGTATTCCTCCAAAACAGCTGCCAAAAACTGATAGGAAGGAAAAAATACCATATAGTTTCCTTTTTTCACGGAGATGATATCCATAATCTCCCGGGCGATCCTGTGATACTGCTCCGGTCCCCGCTCCGTATACTTCGTGGTCACATCTCCGGAGATCAGAAGACAGAACTGGTCCGCTGAAAAGGAGGTTCTGGCGTATACCTCAAAATCTTCCTTTGTGCCCCCCAACAGACCCTTATAATACTGGATAGGAAGAAGGGTAGCCGAAAACAGGATCGAGGATACTCCCAGTTCCATACAATCTTCCAGCTGGGAGGCAGGATCCACGCAGTAAAGATGCAGTGCAAAATCCTCTTCCTCCGTCATTTCCGTATAGATCAGATAGCTTTCATCAATGCGGTCCCAGGTATCAAGGTATCTTCCCAGAAGGAAATAGTACTCCAGCACCTTTTCCCTGACGGGAAGGCCTCTTTGATCCTCTCTCTCCTCAAGATAAGTCCCGATCTCCGCATGCAGCCTTGACAGTTGGATGTTCAGACTGCTCAGATCCGCAGCCGTCTTTCTGCCCAGCTCCTGCTTTTTCAGTTCCAGAAAGCTCTTGTTCGCCCGTTCCAGATGCTTATCCAGGCCGGTTCCCTTCCCCTTTACTTCCCGCTTAAGGGCAAGGATATCCTCCTTGACCAGATCGGCACTGTACATGCTCCTTCCCCGATCCAGAAGATTATGGGCTTCATCGATCAAAAACAGGTACTGGCCCGAAGATCCCTGGGCAAAGAAACGCTTCAGGCGGACATAGGGATCAAAGAGATAATTGTAATCGCAGACCACGATATCCGCGAAAAGGCTCATATCAAGGGACAGCTCAAAGGGACAGACCATATGCTCCTTAGCCGCCTCAAGGATCTGCCTGCGGTCAAACATATCCTTTTCGGTAAGGAGGGCATAAACACAGTCGTTGATCCTGTCATAGTGCCCCTTGGCGTAGGGACAGGCCTGGGGATTACATTCACATTTCTCCAGGGGACAGATCTTTTCCTTGGCGGTGATCATCAGCGTTTTGGCCTTCATGCCACGGCTTGCCAGAAGCCTTGCCGTCTCCTCAGCCACAGCTCCCGTAACGGTCTTGGCTGTCAGATAGAAGATCTTATCCGCCTTATCCAGTCCCACCGCCTTAAGGGATGGAAACAGGGTGGACAGGGTCTTACCGACGCCGGTAGGCGCCTGGATGAACAGCTTTTTCTCATGGCAGATAGTCTGGTAGACATGACCGGAAAGCTCTTTTTGCCCCTCTCTGAAGGGATAAGGAAAGGCAAGTTGTTGCAGGCTCTCCTTTCGGATCTTTTTCCATTCCACCTCAAAATCCGCCCACTTGCGATACTGGGTCATCAGCTCCTCAAACCAGCTCACAAGCTCTGCTCTCGTCAGCGTCTCGTGGAAAAAACGAAGCTCCTTTGACTTGATATGGCAATAGGTAAGCCGCACGCTGATCTCATCCAGCTGTTCCTGTTTAAGGATCATATAAGCATAGCAGCGCGCCTGGGAAAGATGCACTCCCTGAGGCTCACCGATCCTCTTCAGATCCCGGTAGGTGCACTTGATCTCATCCACTGTCACCCGGCCCTCTTCCCGGATCACTCCGTCGGCCCTTCCCTGGATCAGAATACTGTAATCCCCGTATTCCTCCACGGTAAAAAGAGGGACCTCCGCTTTATACGATGCCCCCATGCTTTTCTGGATCCAGCGGTGCAGTCTGGCCCCCTCCAGCATGGCATCTTCACTGCCCGCCGCCTGGGTGTTATCGATATCACCGCTCCTCTGTATAAATTCTACCAGCTCCCTTACGGAGATCACGATCTCCATGATCTTCCCCCTGAACTATATTTATAGGCGAAAAAGGCCGCCCCCGATAAACGGGGCGGCCCGATAATCTTACTGCTTATTCTCAGCAGGCAACTGCGTACCTGTCAAGGTACCGGTCAAACTCAGCACTGAAACCGTTGCATGTTACCGTCAGGATCTGTCGAAGGTCCATGGAGAAAACTCCCAGGATCGACTTCGCGTCCACTGTCAGATGGTTGTAAGATACATCGATATCAAAATCGCATTCGCTTGCCTTGGTCACAAAATCCTTTACCTCTTCGTTACGAAGCATAATCTTATAAACTGACATAATCATTACCTCCTTTTGCGAACAAGCGTCAGGAAACAGTTCCTTGTTCTTTAGCATTATATGCTATTTAGGGGCATTGTAAAGGGGGCCGCTGTACTTATTGACGTACAATTTTCATTTTCGTCACCTTGTCCATTTTCGCCAAAGAAAGCCATATCTTGTTGTGCAACTTGACAGTTGCCACTATATCTGCAATTTACTGCCTTGATCACTCGGCCGGTGTCTCTGCTGCGGGAGCGGCAGGCTGGGCCACAGGCATACCGGGCACCGGCGGAACGGCCGGGTTCGTCGTATTGTGACGCATGGTTCCCGAATGGCCCTTATAACGGCTCGAATGCAGATACACCTTATCAACCACCTCACCGTTCTTCTCGGTGACGATGTAAGTCTTCCAGACGCTGCCGGGACTCTCGGGTGTCACGATCTCTTCGGAGCCGAAAGGCATCGTGGGATCTTCCACATACTCATATCCGCCGCCGGGTGCATCTCCCACCTTCTCGCTGGTCAGATACCTCTTCTCTCCTTCTCCGAGAAGAGAGATTCCGTAGATATCCACCACAACGGTCCTGTTGGCGTAGCTTGCCAGGATACCGATGGGATAGGGGCTGGTATTGACAAAAGCGAAATCCGGCTGGGTGTAGCTTACGGTTGCATCCTGACCCGGTGTCACGTAAGTAGGTTCAAAAGTGTGGGCCGTTCTTTCCGATGCATCCATACCGGCTGCCACCACCGCATTGTACAGCGTACTGGAAACCTGGCAGACACCGCCGCCGTACTCCATGACCACTGTTCCCTCTGCGTAAGCGCCGGCTTCCTTGTAACCCTTCTCAGGTGTTCTCTTGCCGACCTTATCGTTATAGCTGAAACGTTCGCCGGGCTGCAGCACCGTTCCGTTGATGGCCTTGGCTGCCAGACTCACGTTTGTGTTCCGGTCTGCATTGTTGGTGGTATGTGTCGTATAGCTTCCGATCTTCTTGTACTGATCCTTGGAGACCGTAGGCTCTATGGTCTTAATGCTAACATCGATGGTCGCTGTATAATTGCCGCTGGAAAGTGCCTCGCGGATGTCGGAGGAAAGCTTGAAGGTATCCACTTCTCTTCCGGACTTGCTCTCGGCATACTCAAAGGTTCCCGTGGTAGCATCGTAACCGGTCATTACGCCGTTCTCGGATTCCTCATTCAGCTTATCGCCGATCTCACCTGCAACCTCGGCTGCCAAAAAGTCCGTATTCTCCAGCTCCTTAAGATCCTTGTCGATCCTGGGCTTATCCACTTCCTCGGAGAGACGATGGATCCTGTCCCAAAACTCTACCGCTTCCTCTTTGGCGATCAGCGCCTGCTCCTCTGCCTGCGCTTCCCTTACCGCATCCATTACGATGGGGGAAAGAAGATCATCTATGGGATGCTCGCCTCCGTCGTATACCACCTTAATACTCCAGGGATACTTGGCCATGATGGCATTGAAGGCTTCCTCTTCGGTCATGCCACTGATATCCGTTCCGTCAACTACAACGATAGGGCTTCTGTCAACCTTCAGATCCTGCTGATAGCGGTAATATACCATCCCGACTCCGGCCAGTACAAAGGCCAGAATGATGGCAAAAAAGATCACTGCAAGACGGATCCTTCTCTTTGCTTTATTTCGTTTCCTGCCCGGGTGCTGCTGCGGTCTCCCCTGTCCCTGGCTCCTGGTGCTTTGTGAACGCACCGGCTGCTGCCTTGTGCTCTTGGCCCTGCCGGCCTGAGACCTGGTGCCCTGGGGACGCCTTCCCGATGCCGAGGCAGCCGGTTTCCTGGTGCCTCCGGTTCTTCTCCTGTCAGTCATATCTATCCTCACTGATATCCTAATCTACTATATTCGCAAATAAAAGATTATCAGACCCTTCTCTCTTTCGCAATAAAAATAAGGAAAAAGTACTTCCAAAATTTGCTGTCCCAAACTTTTGTTATATTGTCATATTGCACATCTGCCAATGGTATTTATGTGCAACTTTCACAATGCTGCACCCTGCAAAGTGTTCTTTTTTAGGAAAAATACCAACAAAAAGCGGCCACACCCTGCTGGTACGGCCGCCGGTCATGTTCCTGTTTTCAGTGAAAAATGCTCACTCCAGATAAAAAGCCCTGTCCGCAAGTCTTGGAGCCGCTTCTCCCGCCGGCTCATCCGCATATCCCAGGGCCAGATGGCCGATACCGATGTATTCCCCCTCCAGACCCAGCTCCTTTAAGATCTTCTCACCGAATTCTTCCTCAAACTCCTCTTTGGCTCTGTGGATCCAGCAGGTGGAAAGACCCAGATCCTGTGCGGAGATCATCATCTGCATCAGAGCGGAGCTTCCGTCGTAAACCGCCGTGGCAACCGACTTGTCAGCAAGCACGATCATGATGACAGGTGCTCCGTAGAAGGGATCAAAACCTTCCTTCCATCCGCCGATCCTGGCATTCTCATCTGCGATCAGATCCCGAAGCTTCCTGTTGGTAACGGCCACGATACGGGTGGACTGCTTTCCCATTCCACTGGGGGCATACAGACCTGCACCGATCACCTGATCGATATCCTCTCTTGAAGGCATCACCGGTTTGAACTTGCGACAACTTCTTCTGCTGCGAAGCTGCTCCTGTAAACTGCTCATATCAAAACCCTCCTTTGTGATTGTATGTTAAAATCCTCTTCTTTTTCTCTTACTTATAAGCCGTTTCACATAAACGTAGCTGACGGCAATGGCCAGGCACACCAGAATCGCACCCGGTACTGCAGCCTTGGGGGAGATCCCGAAGCCCACCTTCTTGGTGATGAAGTAGATCAGCAGGTTGGCACCGCAATGCATGATCACGGGCGCTGCGATATGATCATAGTACTGATAGACCAGTGCCAGCGCCAATCCCATCAGAAAGGCATACAGGATCTGAACGGGATTGCCGTGATAGCAGCCGAAGATCAACGCCGAAAGCGGTATGACCATAGGCTCCGGAAAGTATCTTGCGATCCTCCTTTGGACGATCCCTCTGAAAAGCAGTTCCTCCGTAAAGGGGATCAGGATACCGTAGATCACAAGTCCGACGGAAAGGCTGACGGAGTACTGGCTTGTAGCAACACTCTGAAAGCTCACACTGCGCCGGGTCATTCCCAAAACAGTAAGTACGATGTTCAATCCCAGGGAAAAGGCCAGGCTGTAACCCAGGATCAGCGGCCACTCCTTAAAAAGCTTCCCCCTCAGCCGCTCAGCGGCCAGGTCCGAAACAGGCGCCTTGGAATCATGCCGGTAGCATCTTGCCAGATAAGGCCAGGTGGCAACAGCCGCCACCACATTCAGATATACCTTCACCCGCTCAAGACTCTCCGCAGGCACTTTTCCCGAATATAGGACAATGGCATAGCAGAGATTATAGATCCCAAGCTCTATGGCCCAGAATAAAAGCAGGGGCAAAAGCACATCAAAGGTTTTCAAAAATGCGGGCTTGGGGGGCATCGTCTGATAGGGCTTCACACCTGTCACCAGACAAACCAGCTCCTCCGGATCATCCACGATATATTCAGGATCGCAGGCCGTAAGCTCTGCCTCTTCTCCGTATCCGAAGCTTACCGCACAGGCCTTGAGAGAAAGCTCATGGGCCGCTTCAATATCGAACTTCCTGTCGCCCACCATGAGCATCTGTATATTATCGGCCTTGCGTCCGAGATGTCCTCTAAGCTCTTCCACCGCACGGGAAAGCACCTCCACCTTGGTGTTGTCCTTCCCTTTATCCATGGACGAACCGGCCACTACGGTAAAGTATCCTTCGATCTCAAACTTCTCAAGGAGCTGCCTGACATAGACCTCCGGCTTGGAAGATGCCACCGCCAGGACAACCCCGGCCTCCTTAAGATCAGCCAGCATTTGGGCTATACCCGGATACAGTGTATTCTCCCAGATCCCCTCCTTTTCATACAGGTCGCGATAGGCATCCACAGCCTTGCCAAGCCCCTCGTCATCCAGTCCGAACCAGTTTCGGAAGCTGTCCTGAAGAGGCGGACCGATAAAGTCCCGCAGGATCTTCTCGGACGGTTTATCAATATTCAGTTCGGATAACGCATGACAGACGCAATGTGATATCCCCTCAAAAGGGTCTGAAAGCGTTCCGTCAAGATCAAAGATCACACAATGATACATAAGCACATTATAAATGATTTTGCCGTAAAAAACCACATCCGCAAAGCAAAGTTTTCACTTTTCCCGAATAGATATTTATGCTATACTTGATGTGCACGGGCAAAATGACCTTCTTCATTGATTCAGGCCCGAAGGAGGCTCCCATGGAAAAAGAAATCTTAGAAAAGCCCAGCTATGTGGAGGAGCTTCTGGAAATACTCAGAAGCGACATCAGCAATGACGAACTGTTAGAGCGCCTGGATGATTATCATGAGAATGATATCGCCGACGCCCTGGAGCAGATGACCCCCGAGGAACGTACCAAGCTCTATCCCGTCCTCGGCGCGGAACGCGTGGCTGAGATCTTTACCTATATCGAAGATCCCGATGAATATCTGAAGGAATTGGACGAGGACCGGGCTGCCCGGGTCCTTTCCGAGATGGACTCCGACGATGCGGTGGATGTCCTGGGCGAAATGGATGAGGAGACCCAGGAACGTATCGTCAGCCTCATGGATGACGAGTCGAGTCGTGACGTACAGCTGATCCTTTCCTACGATGAGGATGAGATCGGTAGTTACATGACCACCAACTTCATCCGGATCAAGAACAATCTCAGCATCCGCCAGGCCATGCACGAGCTGGTGAAGCAGGCCGGAGATAATGACAACATCTCGACGATCTACGTAGAGGATACAGAAGGCTGTTATTACGGCGCCATCGATCTGAAGGATCTGATCATAGCACGGGAATACACCCCTCTGGAGGATCTGATCAGTACCTCCTACCCTTACGTGAAGGATAAAGAGCTCATCGGCGACTGTATCGAGCAGATCAAGGATTACGCCGAGGATTCCCTTCCGGTACTGAACGAAGATAAGAAGATCATCGGAATCATCACAGCCCAGGACATCGTAGAGGTTGTGGATGATGAGATGGGTGAGGACTATGCACGACTGGCAGGTCTGACCGCAGAGGAAGACCTGAACGAGAAGCTGTTTGAAAGCATCAAAAAAAGGATCCCTTGGCTTGTGGCTCTCCTCTTTCTGGGAATGCTCGTTTCCACAGTGGTGGGCGCTTTCGAAGCCGTTGTAGCGGTGATCCCTTTGGTGATCTGCTTCCAGTCTCTGATCCTGGATATGGCAGGAAATGTAGGAACCCAGTCCCTGGCTGTGACCATCCGGGTACTGATGGATGAGAACCTGACGGGCCTTCAGAAGGTCTCACTGGTCTTCAAGGAGATCCGGGTCGGTTTTTGCAACGGACTGCTGCTGGGAAGCATGGCCTTCCTCTTCATAGGCGGATATGTCTACTACTTCAAGCACAATCCTCTCGGGACGGCCTTTCAGATCTCGGGCTGCGTAGCGATCTCGCTACTGGCAGCCATGGTGGTATCGAGCATCGTGGGTACGGTGGTACCCCTGTTCTTCCACAAGATCAAGATCGACCCCGCCGTCGCCTCCGGGCCTTTGATCACCACTGTGAACGATCTGGTGGCGGTGGTCACCTACTACAGCCTGGCCTGGTTATTCCTGATCCATACATTGCAATGAACGCATCGCTGCCGGTTACTCACCGACAGCGATCTTTTTGATTCTGATAAGCATACTCTTAACAGGCGGCAGGTTGATGACGATCAGCGTCAGCACCATCTCCACCAGGATGTAAGAATAGTTGTAGGCGATGGGATAGATCTTGGCAAGGGCCTGGGGAAACTCCTCCGGCATGTAATCCATCCAGTACAGATAACCGCCGATGGTATGGAACAAGCCTCTGAGCAGGCAGGCTACGATGTAGCCGATGACCATGCCGTATTTCTTGCCCATCCAAAGTCCTGCGATACCCAGCACCGTAAAGGCCAGAATGTAATCACAGCAGGCCTGGAACGGAGAAAGCACATAGGTTGCGCCATCCCAGAACTGCAGCAGGGAATAGGCAAAGGCAGTGAGAAGTCCCACCCGCACACCATACAGATAGCCCACGAAACAGATCATGAACATGGTAAAGAGGGTAACTGAACCACCCCAGGGCATATGAAACTTCAAAAAGGGGACCGATGACAGCACAAAGGCAAGTGCAAGAGAAACGCCGCAGAATGCCAGCTGCTTCGCGCTGATCCTGCTCCTCCCCGCCTCTTTCTGCTTCTTGTCAGCCACAATGGCCGTCAGCAGAACCGCGATCACAACCACGGCTACCAGACCGACATATCCGGCCTTCGTCATGGCATAATAACCGTCCTCGGCATTAAAAGAAAAGAATAAAGACATAAAAAAAACCTCCCTCCGGGTATTAGCGCCGGGGGAAGATCCTGCATGACAAAATCATCCTTCGCTTTCCTTCGCAGGCATTATCCTGATCAGGTATAAGGGTATCGGTCATCCTCTCTCAGCCGTAGTCCACCGCCTCCGGCTCCCCTAGCGCAATGCCTACTATACACCAAACAATTCTCCCAGTCAAGCTGTCTTTGCACATTTGATTGTTGCGCCCGGCTAACAAAAAAGTTATACTTAAACATAAGAAATACTGCATAAAAGGAGGTCCGCCATGATCACCATCAGCTTATGTATGATAGTCAAAAACGAGGAAAAAGTACTCGCCAGATGTCTGGATTCCATCAAAGATCTGATGGATGAGATCATCATCGTGGATACCGGTTCCACCGATGCCACGAAGGAGATCGCCAGACGTTACACAAGTAAGGTCTATGACTTCGAATGGAACGGCAGCTTTGCGGATGCCCGCAACTACTCGTTTTCCAAGGCCTCTGCCCAATATATCTACTGTGCCGATGCCGACGAGATCATCGACGACGAGAACCGGGAAAAGTTCGCCCTGCTGAAGAAAGGACTGCTGCCGGAGATCGACATCGTACAGATGTATTACTGCAACCAGATGGAATACAACACCATATATAATTACGATAAGGAGCTGCGCCCGAAGCTGTACAAGAGGGTCCGCACCTTCACCTGGCGCAATCCGATCCACGAGACCGTTTCGCTGCAGCCCATCATCTACGACAGCGATATTGAGATCATCCACAAGCCCACCGGTTTCCATGCTTCAAGGGATCTGAAGGCCTTTGAAGAAATGCACGCCGACGGACTGTATATGGACGAACGTCTTCACACCCTCTACGCCAAAGAGCTCATCATGTGCGGTGAGAAGAGCAATCTTCTGAAGTCCATTCCCTTTTTCGAGGGATCCATCAAGGATGAGACCCGCTCCAACGATTCCCTGCTGGAGGCCTTCTGCCTGTTAGCAAGGGCTTACCGTTTCAAGGGTGATATCCCCTCCTTCTTCAAGTATGCAATGAAGGCAGTGACCATGGAGGGCGACGGCTGTGCCGAGATCTGTCTGGAGCTGGCTTCCTACTATCATACCCTCCCGGATCGCAACGAGGAGCGCATCTGGCTGATTGCCGCCCTGTCCGCTCCCTGCATCCTCAATCTGGAAACCAAGACTTCCGCTGAAAAAATGCTGGCCGAGCTGGACAGACAGGGCTGATCCTGCCGCTTAGAAACATCACACACTGATCTGGGAAGAAAGGGAGAGGGAATATAGGATCCTCTCCTTTACCTTCTTCTGGGTGATCTGCTCAAGGGCCCTGCTGTAATGCTCCAACTGGGTCAGGTAGCGCTCTTTCAACTCCGCAGGATCCGATATGCGGTCTGTCTTGTAATCCAGGATCACCAGACCGTCATCCTCCTCCCAATAAACATCTATCACGCCCTGGATCATGATCTTTTCTTCTTCCGGTATTTCCGAATGCAGGCAATTAGCCGGGATCATGATCACAAAGGGCTGTTCTTTTTTCAGGCGGCCTTTTTCAGCTGCCTCTGCCATACGACCGGCGGCATCCGAAGCAAGAAAGGCGATGAGCCTGGAAGGATCTATGAGCCCGCAGTATTCCCGGGGCATCTTATCCTCATCCGCCATCCGGTCCATTTCCTTAAGTAAATTAGCATGTGCTAACTCATTTCCCTTTTCTTTCAAAAGAAGTTTCCTATATCCGGCTATATCCAACAACTCCAAAACCCTGTGATACGCCGTTCCCCGCAGAGCCCCTCCCGGTCCCTGCTGCTGCCCTGCAAAGGCCGGAATACAGGGCTTCGTCTTGTCCTCTGTCTCAAATACTACATCTATTCCCTCTTCCTCCATTGCCGCATGCTTCAGCTCGGAAACACTGGTCTTGGCATAGAGACGTTTCAGATTCTCATGGGGATAGACATAGGCAAAGAGGTCCCGGATCCTTTGGTACTGCTCTCCCGCTTCCGTATTATCCTTCTCCAGGGCCTCTCTTTCCTCCTGCCAGGACATAAGCCTTTCGATCCGTTCATGCTTGTGTGATTCCTTTCGCTCCCGAAGCAGAACCGACAGATCCAGCTCATCCGGAGTTACAACGGTATAACGGAAACACTTATCATCCAGGCTCCGGGCCATCATCAAAAAGTCCAGATAGCTCCGGCCTCCGGCGATGGTCTCCGGATCCGCACACGTATCGGCTCCCGATCTGATCCGGGCAAGATAGGAATACCTGTCCGCGGATGTATCGGCAAATGCCTCCGTAGCGGTGAAGATCAGCTTCTCTCTGGCACGGGTGGATGCCACATATAAAAGACGCAGCTCCTCTCCCAACATATCCCGGCGCAAAGCATCCACCATCATGGCTTTGCGGAGCGGCTGTGTTCTGGTCCTCTTTCCCAGATCGATGCAGTCAGCTGCCAGTCCTCTCTTCAGATCCATGAGCACCGTCCTCTTCAGATCCTTGTCATTGTAACCTTTGTCACAACAGGCAACAAAGACAACCGGAAATTCCAGTCCCTTGGAGCCGTGGATCGTCATGAAGCGGACTACATCCGCGCTCTCCGAAAGAGTACCCGCTTCACCCTCTTCCACGCTGTACTCATCCAACTTGTCAACATAGCGGACGAAATCATAGATCCCGCCGAAGCCCGTTTTCTCGAAATCAGCAGCTTTCTTAAGGAGCATATCCACGTTGGCAACCCTTTGCTCGCCCCCGGGCAGAGCCAGAAGATATTCCCGATATCTGAAACGCAACAGCACCTCTGTCAGAAGCTTATGCAGCGGCAGATCCCTGGCAAGCTTTCTAAGCTCCTCAAGTCCTTCCAGAACCTGCAATGCCCTTCTGCCCGTCTCAGAGTCCTCTCCCGCTCTTTGACGGAAAGATTCATACAATGCCACATCCTTGACCTGTCCCCGGATCAGTGCCAGATCTTCATCCGACAGTCCGAAGAATACCGATCTGACGCTTGCGGCAAAGGACAGATCATGATACGGATTCTCCAGACATCGCAAAAGATCCGTCAGCTCCCGCACCTCGGGCTCATCATAGTATCCCTTCCGGGACGCAACGTGCACCGGGATCCCCTGCATCATCAGGACATCCTTCAGATCCGCCGTCATGTCATCCATGGAACGGAACAGAATACAGATATCGGAATTGCGCAGGGGACGAAGCTTTCCTTTTTCCTTTTCATCAGATACCTTCAGCGACGCCTTAAGCTCCCTTATCTTCCCGGCGATGCAGCTGATCTCAGCCGCCCTCTTTTGCCGTCCCGTAGCCGGATAATCGCAGACCAGAAGCTCCGTCTCATACGCGTCCCTCTCCCCCTCGGGAAAATCTCCGCCGCAGACCAGGGCTTCCCCCTCATCATAGTTGATGCCGCCTACTTCTTTGGTCATGATCCCCGCAAAGATCCGGTTCACACTGTCGATCACACCGCTTCTGCTCCGGAAATTGTCCGGCAGCAGGATCAGCCTTTTCTCCTCATCCCGAAGGCGGAAAAACTCAAACTTACCCGTAAAGATCTCCGGTCTTGCCATACGAAAGCGGTAGATGCTCTGCTTCTTATCCCCCACCATAAAGCGGTTCCTTGTGCCCTTTTCATCCTTTGCCAGTGCAGCCAGAAGATACTCCTGGACCTCATTGGAATCCTGGTACTCATCCACCATGATCTCTTCAAAATAATCCCGGTAAAACTTCGCCGTTCCGGTCAGCTGCTCCTTTTCATCGTAAAGGATATCCAGGGCGTAATGCTCGATATCGGAGAACCCCAGTACGTTCTTCTCCGTCTTGCACGCCAGCAGTTTTCGGGAGAATTCCATGGTAATGCGGCAGAGGGCGTCCGTAAGGCGCTTACTTCGGATGGTCTCCTCCAAAGCCCCCTTCGCTCCGGATCCGTAGAGCCCGCGAAGCTCACCGATCTGCTTCTTGTATACCTCCCTCACCTTCTTCATCTGCTCTGCGATCTGCTGAGCCACGCTTTCATCGTTCTTCCTAACAGTAGCGATCCTGGGAAAAGTGAGGGCCGAAAGCATGGATTGCATCCTGTCAAAAACCTCCTCCGAAGATTCCCCCTCCCCTCGCTCAAGAGCGGAAAGCAGTCTTTCCAAGATCTCCTTATCCTCCGTAAATGTCTTCTCATAGACAGCAGGAGCTCCCGGCTGATTCACCTGGGTAAGCAGCAGACCGATCCTGTCATGCCAGACCGAAAGCTTCCTGCCCGTCAGTGCAAAAAGCTCCCCGGTCAGCTCCTCCCAGAGAGCCGAAACATCCTCCCCGATCTGCGCAGAAAGCCACTTCTCCGGCCAGGGATGGGAAGCAGCATAACCGGCCAGGGACAGGATGGTCTCCTCCAGCTCTTTTTCCTTGACGGCGGGATTCAGACAATCCGCCAGATAAAGGAAGTCCTCCTCTCCCTCCTCGAAAGCCTTCTCCAGTACCTCCTCCAAAACCTCCTGCTTGAGCAGCTTTTCCTCGCCGGGATCCGCGATACGAAAGCCCGGATCTATCCCTACTTCATGAAAATGATTCCTCAGAAGATAGAGGCAGAAGCTGTCAATGGTGGTGATCTGCGCATTGTACAGAAGATCCTGTTGTCTTTGCATTCTCTCATCTGTGATATTTTTTGACAGATGTTCGGAGATCTTTTCGGAGAGGCGGGTCCGCATCTGGGAAGCTGCCGCTCTGGTAAAAGTGAGCACCAGGAGTCTGTCCACATCTATGGGGTTATCCTTGTCCAGAAGCCTCTGCAGGATGCGCTCGGTAAGCACAGAGGTTTTCCCGCTTCCCGCGCCGGCGGAAACCAGGATATCGCAATTTCTGGACTCTATCACTTCCCTCTGACTTTCGGTATAATTCATGACGGATCCTCCTTCAGCTTCCTCTTGTCATGGGCTGTTTTGCAAAAGCCGTCTATCCTCTCATCAAACCGGCAGATCCCCCGATAACTGCAATATGTACAACTGTCAAAGGAATCTCCTCCGATACTGATGGGACGGATGGAAATGTCTCCCTGTCCGATCCTTTCCATCAACTGCCCTACCTTCTGCTCCGCAAAGTCCAGATACTCCTTCATCTCTTCACGGCTGACGCTCTGACTGTTGGAGGACAGATTTCCGTCCTTATTCACGGAGGCACGGATCACATCGGAGCTCCCGCCTCCCGCAAGGTCACTGTCCAGCAGACGCAGGACCTGATCCTCCTCCAGAAACAGTCCGTTCACACGCATCTCTTTACGGATCTCTTCTTCGATCCTGTCAGCCTTATCCTTGATCAGCGGATCCTTGAGCAGATAGTAGAACATGGCGGCCGGAATAACCTCCCTGCCGGGATTCTTTCGTTCCATCAGTTCAGCCGCTCTTGCCAGATAGATGGGCAGCTGAAGGGATACGCCGTAATACAACTTGCTCTCATCAAGCTGCGTCTCACCTGACTTGTAATCCACTACTTTGACATAGAGCTTCCCGTCCCTGTCAGCCACATCGATCCTGTCGATGATGCCCCGGATGGGATATTCACCGCTTCTTTCAAACCGATGCTCAAAAAGAGCCGGTGTAAACTCACCCTTCTTCAGGTGATAGCCGATATTGCGAAGGCAGCGGCCAAGGACCCTTTCCATCTGCACGCCGCGATAGGTATTCCGTTTCGTGGCATGCATGACATCATTTCCGTACTGATCCGCCACCGATGCCATATACTCTCTGACAACGGCGGTGATCTCCTCATCTTCCAGTTCCCAAAGTTTTCTTCCGTCCTCGCGAAGCTGCGCAAGGACCTGTTCGAGAATGCGATGATACACCGTTCCCATATCACTCTGTTCGAAGAGGTACTCCTCCTTTTCCCTTATGGCCAGCTCGTAGCGAAGGAAGTGGGCATAGGGGCAGGCCGCCATCAGTTCCAGTCTCGAGATGGTAGCCCTGTCGTCGTGTATGGCTGCCACAGCCTCCCTTGATAAAGGCATGGGCACATATTTCCAAAGAGCAGCCCGTCTGATCTGCTGCGCCCTTTCATCACCGCCGTAAGCCGCGCTGAGAGAGCGAAGATCCCGGTAGATCCTTTCCTGCTCTCCTGCCTCTTCCGCATCCATAAAGCTGCGCAGCGCAAAGGCCAGATCGTCCAACCCGTCCTCTCCGGAGGCCACGGCCGAAAGCTCTCCGATACTGCCCGCATCACTTTCCACCTTAAGAGCCGGATAAAGACTCAGCAGATGCCGTATCAGGTAAGAGGGCTGCATGCTGCCGCCGCCGCTGTCCAAAAGGGAATAGGACAGATACAGCCTCTCCGAGGGCTTGGTCATGTTTTGATACAGATACAGCCTCTGTTCATAGAGCTTCTGCCTGGGTCCGGGAGCCATATTGACCCCGCGGCTGAGCAAAAACTCCCGCTCCATATCCGATAACAATCCTCCCCCGTTGTTCCTGGCCGGAATGATGCCGTCATTCACCCCCAGGAAAAACAGGGCCTTTACAGACTCCAGACGGGTTCTGGTCATATCACCCACCATAACCTGATCCACGGCCTGGGGGATCGTTCCGATCCGAAGCTCCGCCACACCGGCTTCAAAGATAGCCAGGAACTGGGCGCAGTCCATCTCATCGTCGCCGATCAGCTCATAGATCTGATCCAAAAGACCCATCAGGCTTTCATAGATCTTCTCGTACTCCTTGGCCGCGGAAACGTCACCACTCTTACCATACTCATCACTTCTCTTAAGGCACTTATCCTGCAAACGGCTTTCCGTGCACAGTTCATAAAGCCCCCGGCAAAACTCCCTTGCCGTCTTCATGGGCTGCAGGAGGGGCGAAAGAAGCTCTGCCAGTCTGAGACGGATCTCTTCCGCCTCTTCACAGTTCTTCCCTTTCTCAAAGCAGGACAGATATCTGCTCTTCCCCCGGATCCCCATGGCTGCCAGATACAGCTCGAAACGGTCGATCTCATCCTCTGTCAGATCGGTCATGGAGGAACGAAGGAAGCCCATCACACTGTCGCGGGAAAAATCACCGGCGAGGATCTTAAGGGCATATCGAAGAAATATTACCGCCCGGTTCTGCATAACACTGCGGGGTCTGTCCGTGTAAAAGGGAATGCCGTAGCGGTTAAGCTCCGCCTCAAGAAGGTCGGCATAGCCCTCCAGTTCCTGGGTCTCGATGGCGATCTGCCTGTATTCGTATCCCCGGCGGATCAGTTCCCGGATCCGAAGACAGCAGTTCTGCACCTCGCTTCTTCTGCTTGTGGCCTCCAGGATCCTGATGGCATCCTGCTCCCCGGCAAATACACTCTCATCGGGCCGCAGCAGATGCTTTTCCAGAAAGTCCATAGGCGGATTGCCGTTATACCTTCGACGGGAAGGATCGGACATGAAAAGTGTGGGCTCCGTAACGCAGCCCGCCTCCTTAGCAAGGGCCAAGAGCCTTGTACAGGTTTTGCCGGTCAGCTCAAACAGCCTGTCCGTCTTCCCGTCTTCATCCTGCTCCAGTGCCAGTGTGACCACCACCTTATCGGCTGTCTTAAGAAGCGCACTGATGACCTTCTCCTGAACCGGCGTAAAACCCGTGAAATGGTCAAATAACACCACGCTGCCTGCCAGGATATCCGACCGGGGGATCAGCCCCGCAAGCTCGCTCAAAGCCTCCTCCGTGGTGATATATTTATCCCTGATGTAACCCTGAAAAGCCTCATAAAGGACCTTCAGATCCTTCAGTTTACCTGAAAGATATCCCTGCATGCTGCTCTCTTCGATCATTTCATCCAGATCACCCGGTGCAATATCATACTGGTAGAATTCGGAGATCTGGGATTTCACCTCATGGATATAGCCCGGCCGCTTCATCCTGCCCTTCAGAAAACCAAGCTCCTCCTCATGTTCCATAGCCACCCGTCGAAGGATCAGATTCTTCCCCGTATCATCCAGCACCGCGTGCATCTTCCTTCCCACCTCATCGCCGATCCTGTGGATCAGCCTGGAAAAACTGAGCACATCAATGTTCAGGATCCCCTGCCGGGGATGCAGGCTGCAGATCCTCCGGGTGGCGCTCATGGAATACTGATCCGGTACCACCAGAATGAACTGACGATCCGGATGGGCTATGGCTTCCCGGATCATCTCCTCATATACATATGTGCTCTTTCCGCTGCCGGAAGGTCCGGCCACCACCCAAAGACTCATATTGTTCTCTCCCGTCTCATGGTATAGGTCTGCTGCGATAACCCGATGATACTCCGATACATGTCCAATAAAACGGATAAAGGATTCCCTTTTTCAAAAAAATGGAATCCTTTACGTTTTCTCTCATTCGCAGCCAGTTGCTCTCTCAGGCATCCGCGCCGTCAAACACCTGTCTGATACTGTCATAGTGAAGAAAGATGCCTTCCGCGCCGAAACCGGCGATGGTATCCGCATCGGCGATCTGAAAGGCCTGTGCCTCCGCCTCCTGAAGATGTACGTCGCTTTCGTCAAACTCGCCCTCAAAGCAGTAGATGTCTACGAAATAGTTATCCTTCTCTTCCGGGTTGTCCCTGCGATAGGAAAAACGATAGCCGCCGTCCCATCCGGATGCATCGATTCCGGTCTCCTCACGGATCTCGCGAAGAACGGCCTCCTTGGAGGACTCTCCTGCCATCACACCGCCACCGGTGACCTCCCACCAGCCTGCGGCCCAGCTCTTGGTCTCTACTCTCTGGGTGATCAGATATCTTCCGTCACTTTTTCTTTTCAGAACACCGAGCACCGTCAGATGATAATCTCCCGGCTTCATGTTCCAGTCATTTCTGACCATGGTCCGCCCGGTCTTCTGTTTGTTCACATCATAAATATCCCAATATTCCATATGGTAAAATAGTTAGCTTACGCTTACTTCTCCTCTCTCTTCTCCAGAGGATTCATATCCAGTCCGCGATTGCGATCGCCCTGGAGATCCTTACCGAATTCATAATCATTACCGGGCAGGATCGCATTCAGCAGGATACCCAGGATGGCTGCGATGGAAAGAGCCGTCAGGGTAATGGAAGCTGAGCCTACCTGGAAAGTAAGACCGTCTGAAAAGCCAAGGCCGCTTACCAGGATCACTGCTGCGATGATCAGGTTTCTGGACTTGGTGAAATCCACCTTGTTCTCCACAACATTACGTACACCGATAGCGGAGATCATTCCGTAAAGCATGAAGCTTACGCCACCGATGATAGCGGAAGGCAGGGAGCCTATCACAGCCGCCACCTTGGGGAAGAAGCTTAAGATCACCGCAAAGATCGCTGCCAGACGGATCACTCTGGGATCATATACCTTGGAAAGCTCCAGAACACCTGTGTTCTCACCGTAGGTCGTATTCGCAGGACCGCCGAACATAGCCGAGAAGGAGGTTGCCAGACCGTCACCCACCAGAGTTCTGTGAAGACCCGGATCCTGGATGAAGTTGGAACCCACTGTAGCGGAGATGGCTGAAATATCACCGATATGCTCCATCATCGTTGCGATGGCAATAGGTGCCATAACAAGGATCGCCGTCAGGTCAAACTTGCAGATCATAAAAGGCGGAAGACCGATCACCGAAGAAGATGTCACGGAGGCAAAATTCAGGATCGCCGATCCGTCCGGATTGGTCATACCGCAGAAGTGCATGATCAGTGCCACGCAGTAGGAGATCACAACACCCATCAGGATGGGGATGATCTTGAACATTCCCTTACCCCAGATATTGAAGATGATGATCACCACCAGTGCAATGATAGCCAGAAGCCAGTTGGTGGAAGCATTGGATACAGCCGAAGGCGCCAGTGAAAGTCCGATACAGATGATGATGGGACTGGTAACGGCAGGCGGCAGGAACCGCATAACCTTGTTTACGCCCACCATCTTGATCACCAGTGCAAGCACCAGATAGAGAAGACCTGCCACAACGATACCGCCGCAGGCGTAGGGGAGTTTTTCTCCCATGGTCATATCCGCAAAAATACCGGTGTCCAGATTAGCGACCGTTGCAAAACCACCCAGGAATGCAAAGGACGAACCCAAAAACGCCGGCACCTTAAACTTGGAGCAAAGATGGAAGAACAGGGTTCCCAGTCCCGCACAGATCAACGTGACCTGAATATTTAGTCCTTCTCCTTCAAAGTACGAATCCACCAGGATCGGTACAAGAATGGTTGCTCCGAACATGGCGAACATGTGCTGCAATCCCAGCAGCAGCATCTTCGGAATGCCTAATTCTCTCGCATCATAAATCCCTTCTTTTTCCTTCATGATACCCTCCTTTTTTGTGTTAAAAACATCCACGACAATTCTATCACACCCCCCGCTTCTTTTGCAATCACAGAGAGCAGAATCCGTGAAAAAATAATTGCACCCCCGATGTGGGGATGCTAAAATAAATTGAACAAAGAGGTAGCACGTTATGAATGAACGCTTTTATGATCTGACGAGAGAAAAACAGGACCGTTTCATCAACGCAGCCTGCAAGCTGTTTGCCGAGAACGGTTACAAAAAGGCCAGCACCGACGACATCGTCAAGGAAGCCGGTATCTCCAAGGGTCTGCTCTTCCACTACTTCGGAAGTAAGCAGGGCCTGTATCTGTATGTTTACGAGTACAGTACCCGTTATGTTCGGATGGAGTATGACCGCTGCATCCCCAAAGAGGGAATGGACTTTTTCGAGCTCCAGCGTCACCTTGAGATCTCCAAGCGCAACATCATCCGCCATTACCCCTATATGACACTTTTTATCCAGAGAGCATTCCGGGAAACGGACAAGGAACTCATCTCCCTTCTGGCCGACAACATGGACCGGTATTCCGCTTTGATCGCAGAGGTTTATTCCCGCGCATCGGTGACCGGATTCAAGTCCTCGGTAGATCCTTCTTCCGTGCTGAAGCTCTGTCTGTTCACCTCGGACGGTCTGCTTAATGACCAGTTTCTGTCGGGACACATCGATCCCGATGCCTTCCTTGAGGAAAGTCTGAAATACATCTCCCTTTTAGAAAAGAACCTGTATCGGGAATGATCACTTTGACTGCTGGTAGACGGGATCCGCAGGATACCCTCCCCAGAGTTTCTGCATGCCCCTTTGAACCGCATCCTTGGAATCCTTCCAGTCGGCATCCTTGTTACGATAATCAAACTTTTCGATGAGCCATGCCACATCTTCGCCCACCCGCTTCAGATTCTCCTGTGTCTTGGTAAACAAAAGCTCCGTCAGCTCTGCCCTTTGGGCATCACTCAGTTCCCTCTCCATCCTGTCACAGATATCTCCGAAATGATGCAGACAGAATCCCTTGCTGTTTTCGATCATCTTCTTCATGCCGTCGTCTTTTTTATACATGAAGAAAAAAGTGTCCAGATACCGTTCGTAGGTAGTAGCGTAATGATCGCATATATAGCAGGATTTTTCTTTTTCTTTGATCCAGGCAGCCATGGGATCGCTGCCCTCCTCCGCTTTCTTAAGCTTGTTCAGAAAAGAGCTCTTACCGGGGGAGTACATCTTCACCTGCTTTTCGAATTCCTTTTCCATGGCGATATAATGGGTCTTCAGGATCCAGGCATTGCCCAGGGTGTTGCCGTAGTCGAACATTTTCTTGAAATGGGCCCGGCAAAAACCTGCCTTGTCCGTCTCTTCCCGCATATCACTTTCCATGTAAGAGGCGGAGGAACCCAGCACCAGATCCAGAAGATCCTGCTCCACGTTCCTTTCCACAAAGCACAGCGGGCACTCATCCGCTGCCATAAAAGCATCCGTTAACGGTATCGTATATAATGTCTCTTTCACTTTTTCCTCCTTGAATGATCTACTGCAAGCCTTTATAGCTTCTCTTATTTGCGTACATGTCCGCATCCGCCTTGCGCATACATTCTACGATGTCCTTCGTATGCCTTCCCTTAAGTTCGCTGATGCCCAGACTGGCATGGATGGGATAGGGCTTCCCGGATGCATCGGACGCGTTGGCAAGCAGGGCGGCAAATTCCTTTGCGAAAACCTCCGGGCGGTCAGGCTGACCGTTTATAAGGATCACCGAAAACTCGTCGCCGCCGAACCTTGCGCAGACCTCACCGTCACGGATGCAGGCTTTCAGGGTGTTCGCCAGAGTGATGAGAGCAAAATCCCCCTCATGATGCCCGTGTTCATCGTTGATGGTCTTCAGGTTATCCATATCTACGCTTGCAATGCTGACCCCGATCCCGGCAGATCCCTCCCGTTCTCTTTTTGCAAGAACAGAGGAAAGGGATTTTTCAAACCCCCGTCTGTTATACAGGCCTGTCAGCGGATCCGTCTCTGCGATCCTCTTGATCTCTTCAAACTCGGAGAACCGGTTCTGGTAATAATGGTTTTCCATGGCGGAAGAAAGCTCGTTGATATAGGTGTCCGTAAGAGAGTTGGGCCATTCACCGGGCCGGGCTTTCATGGCCAGATATCCGTATTCTTTGTTCTTATAATGGATGGGAAACAAAATAAGGGTCTGGGGCCTGTCATCGTCAAAGAATCGCGGCGGCAGGATATCTCTCCTGTCAAACTTCTCATTTACGATATCGGCCAGCAGTCTTTCGCCGGCCCGCATGCTCTGTACCAGCTTCATCTCATCCGTGAAAACACGGTTCTGCTCTATGGACATCATGGGTGTATCGCCTTCTTCGCATAAGCAAAGATAACCATTTGAGCATCCCAGGGTGCCGAAATAAAAGTCCGCTATGGAAAGGGTGTTGTCCAGATCAAACCGGCCCTGGAAATCACCGGTCATCTTCCCCACTTCTCTCAGAAGTCCTTCCGTATCGATGAGCTTTCGAAGATCCACAGTCTCATCATAGGGATGCTTTTTCCCTTTTCCGTCGCAGCCACAGCTTTGACGTTGCCGGAAGCCTCCTGATAAAGTAAGCACATGCTCACAATCCTCTCCCGCAAAAAGTCTGTCTATGAGCTGCACGGCCGCCCGGGCATACTCCTGGGGACTGATCATGACGGTGGTCAGCGGCGGATCGTAATGCTTCCCTTCCCGGATGCCGTCAAAGCCCGTGACGCAGACATCCTCCGGGACCTTCTTCCCCCGCTTTTTAAGCTCATCGCAGATGGACAGGGCCATATAATCATTGGCACAGATCACGGCCTGAGGGTAACCATCACTTCCCTCAATGAAAAAATCAAGTGCCTGGGGGCCGCGATTGATCCAGTAGTTTCCTTCAAAGACCGTGTTGGGTCCTATGGTAAGACCGGCCTCTTCCATCGCAAGCTCAAATCCCTTCAGTCTGTCAGGTGAATCCTTGCTGTCAAAGGGGCCGGACATGTAACGGATATCCGTACAGCCGTGGACATCTATCACATGCTTTGTCATTTCATACATGGTCTCCCTATTCGCGATGGTAATGGAATAGAATTCGGGATAACGGTCTGAAATATCATTCTGAAGACAGATCACGGGGCAGGTGGCATTGGCTTTGACGATCTCAAAAAACTCCGCCTCCATACCCGGGATATCGAAAGAATTCGGCAAAGCTATGATCGCATCCAAAGTGGAATAGTCTGGCAGATGGATGATGTTCTTCTTCCCCATCTCCGAAAGCAGGTTTCTTCCGTAAGGACAGGAATATGCCCCATAGGAAGCATAGGCGATCAGATCCATATCCCGCTCAGCCACAGCCGAAGCGAGAGCCTTTCCGAAAGCCTCCTGAAAGAACTGCGATATTTCATTCATGAACAGTCCGATTTTTTTCCTTGCCATGAGTCCCTCTGATCCCTCTGCATAATGGTCTGTTTTCTTACTTTCGATTGTAATACATAGCTAACCGCATAACAACACGATTTTCTACTTACTTTCGATAAAGTTTGCCAAATGGCTTGTACTTTACCCAAAATTATTCTAAAATATAGACAGTTTCTGATATGAAATATCTGAAAGGAGTTTGCTATGGCTAAAAAATTTCGTAAGTTAATGCTGTTGGGAACGGTAATCGGAGCATGCGCCGGCGCATACATGTATTTCAAGAAGAAAGATGAAGATCTCTTTGACGATGACGATTTTGATGATGACTTTGATTTTGAAGATGATCTTTTTGATGACGAGCCCGTTGCTAAAGGCGGACGCAAATATGTATCTCTCGATGCGGTAAGAAAGGATGCTACCGCTCTTGCTGCAGATGCGGCTGACGTGGTTAAGGATCTGGCAGGCCCCGCCAAGGATAAGGCCATCGACCTGTACGGCGTAGCCAAGGATAAGGTTAAGGATCTGTACGGTGTAGCCAAGGACAAGGTTTCCGAGGCCCGTTCCGAGAAGGATGACTTCTTCGACGATATGGATGACGAGGCGGAGGAAGCAACGGATGCCGCTTCCGAAAAGTTAGCAGCCACTTCCGAAACCGTAGAAGATTTCTTCGATGAGGAAGATAAAGCCGAAGATTGATATCGGTCACTGATATGACAAGACCTCTGCTCACAGAGCAGAGGTCTTTTTTGCTTACAGGATCTTCTCCATCCCTATCTTCTGCGGCACAAGTCCCATGGTCTCGTAGAACTTCATCGCCCCGGGATTGCAGCTCCATACGTTGAGGGTCACGTTATAGAATCCGCCGGCTTTGGCATATTCCAGCACACATTCATACAGTGCCTTTCCCACCTTCCGTCCCCGGCATGCTTCATCCACGCAGATATCATCTATATACAACGTCCTGATATCCGTCATCACGGGATGGTCCTTGATCTGCTCATGAATGCAGAAGGCATGTCCCATGACTCTGCCTTCATCGTCAACACAGACAAATACGGGAAGGCTGTCATCTTCCAGGATCTCCTCCAGCTGCGTAGCATTGTACTTGGTAGCAGGTCCCTTAAAAATATCGGGCCGGCCCTTATGATGGACCATGTCCACCTGCAATAAAAGCTCCAGGATCCTCGGTATATCATCTTTTACCGCTCTTCTCGTTTGCATCATTTTTCCTCCCGCTCTGTAATCACAAACTACAATGAATATACCACAACATCCCGCCAACCGTGCAGAAAAAACAAAAAACTTGCTTATTTTCCTTTTCCGGTGGTATCATGTTCCCTTAGGAAAGGGGATATGATATGAACGCATGGATCATTTTTCAAAGAATGCTGATACTGTTTGCCATGATGATGGTGGGATTTTTCTCCTATCGGAAAGGACTTTTGGATAACCCGTCCCTGAAAAGGATCTCGGGCCTGGTGGTCACCATCATGAACCCGCTTCTGATCCTGGACGGTGTCATGGGCAAGGAGATCCCTGCCGATACTTCGGTTGTGACCCAGAATATCCTTCTGATGATCCTGTATTACGTCATATTACTGCTGATCAGTATCCCCGTTGCAAGGCTACTTCGGGTCTCCAAAAGCGAGGAATACCTCTACCGTCTGATGATGATCTTTTCGAATGTGGGCTTTATGGGGATCCCCGTGATCACCAGCCTTTACGGGGATGATTGCGTTCTGTTCATCGCCTTTTACATTCTCGGATACAATCTGCTGCTCTACACCCTCGGGATCAGTCTCGTGGACCGAAGCGTCGCCGTTTCTTCCACTGCGGACGGGAAGGGAAAAATGCAGGCGGGCGGTTTTGCCGCAGCAGCAAAGAAGATCTGCAATCCCGGCGTAATCGCATGTCTCATTGCCATTCTGATCTTTGCTCTCAGGATCCGGACTCCCGAACCCATTGCCTGGTTTGTAAATTCCATGGGCGGCTGCGCCGTCCCTCTTTCCATGGTGCTCATCGGAGCATCCATGGCACAGCAGAATTTCAAAACCCTGTTTGCCGATAAGAAAACCTATCTTTTTCTGCTCATCAGAATGCTGGTCGTTCCCATCATCATGGCCCTGATCATGGAACAGTTTGCCCTCCATAAACAGGTGGCAGGTGTCTTCGGACTCATGCTGGCCATGCCTGTGGGAAGCATCGTTGTGCTGCTGGCACAGGGTCGTGGCGCGAACGAGCAGGTTTGCACCAGAGCCAGTGTCATCAGTACTCTGGCCAGTGTCCTGACCATCCCCCTGATCGCCATCTTTTTGCCGTAGCAGCAGCTAACTATATCGTTTACAACAAAAAACGGGCAAAAATCAGCAAATAATGAATTCCAATTCCCGGAGCAACATACTACAATGATGACTGTTCAAAGACAGACATTATGCATCATTGCGAAAACGAGGTTGCTTCCATGAAGAGGATCACAAAAGAATCCCCCAAAAGAGAGATCGATTTTACCACCGGAAATCCCATCCGGCTCATTCTTGCATTTTACTGGCCGCTGCTCTTATCCAGCATGCTGCAGCAGTTTTATAATTTTGCCGATACCTGGATCGTGGGAAAAGGTCTTGGAGACAATGCCTTGGCCGCTGTGGGAAATATGGGATCCCTGTTCTTTCTCATCGTCGGTTTTTCCTTCGGTCTTGCCAACGGCTTCGGGATCCTGGTGGCACAGAGCTACGGTGCCAAAGATACGGAAATGCTCCGGCACAGACTGACCGGGATCATAGAACTGGGCGTTGTGCTGGCAGTGGCTCTTTCCCTTTTCAGTGTGCTTTTCCTGCCTCACGCCCTGCGACTGCTTAGGACCGATGAGCTGATCATCGATGACAGCCTTAGGTACGGTTACATTGTTTTCGGCGGACTGGCTGCCGGGATCTGCTACAATATCGCGGGCTCCGTTCTTCGGGCTCTGGGCGACAGCAGAACTCCCTTAAAGGCCATCATCGTCTCTTCGGTGCTGAACTTAAGCCTGGACAGCTTTTTCATCTTCGTACTCCACACGGGAGTGGAAGGCGCTGCCATAGCAACGATCTGTTCGCAGGTGGTCTCCTGCATCATCTGCATCGACAGACTGCGTAAAATCGAAGTGATCCGCCTTAAGAAGGAGCATTTTCACAATGACCGTTCCATCTTCACCACCCTTTTGAAAAACGGACTTCCCATGGCCTTCATGAATTCCATCACGGCCATCGGTTGTATGGTGGTACAGTATTTCGTCAACGGCTTCGGTGTTGTATATACCGCTGCTTACGCAGCCTGCAGCAAATATCTGAACCTGTTCATGAACCCGGCCGCAACGGCAGGACATGCCATGTCCGCCTTCACAAGCCAGAACTACGGTGCGAAGAAGTACCACCGTATCCGGGAGGGACTGCATGTATGCCTGAGCATCGTGGCTGTTTCCTATGTTCTGCTGGGTTCCCTCATGGTGCTGCTGCCCGGTCAGCTGGCTTCCATCCTCTTATCCGGCCGGGATCAGATCGCTTTGGTTTGCAGTTTCCTGCCCAAATGCGGTATCATGTTAATAGCTGTTAACTGCCTCTTCGTGATCCGAAGCGGCGTTCAGGGAATGGGTAAGCCTATGCTTCCTATGGTATCGGGCATCCTGGAGATGGTTCTTCGTATCTTCGCGATCTCATTCCTTATCAAAAGACTCGGTTTCACAGCAACGGCCTACGCGGAGGTCAGCGCATGGACCGGCGCCCTGGTGCTCAACGTCTATGCCTTCTATGCAGCACTGTTGCCGAAGCTTCGCGAAACAGGAAAGGAAAACATATGGTCAGCCTTGTTATCTGTCCGGGACTTTTCGGAAAGGTCTCGATCAAAAACGACGAAACAGGAGAAATTCTCTGGGAGGGAAAGAGCGGTGTAACAGCCACTTTTCCCGCAGAACAGGAAATCAGTATTTCCATCATCTGGGGCCTATTGCAGACTGCCAATGCTCACGCTCAGGTTAGCGGTGGCAAACAATATGAGCTGATCTGCCGCATCAAACCCTTCAAGACCGAATATTCCGTTATAGAGCTTTCCGATCAGCAGGATTGACATACGCTCTCATTCCGGCTTTTTTGCCAGATACAATACATAGGTATCGTTGAATACCACCTTTCCGCCCTCCTGAATCACGGCCTCACGGATCCCCTCATAGAACCTGCTCCTGTAGGGCTCCGAAAGCACGATGTGATCACAGTGGGTTCCGCAGAAGGCCACATAATCTTCCAGTTCCATCTCTCTTACGGCGTAAAACTCTCTTTTTTCAAAATCCGTATAACCGTATTCCGTTGCCGCCTGATAACGAAAGCCGCCGTACTCATACACCGTATCCGGCTTGAAGTACTCGTCATAGACCTTCTGGATCTTCGCATACAGCTTTTCGTTCGGTGTTTTGTAATCCCCGATGCAAAGGATCATGGCCAGCGTTCCGCCGGGCTTTAGGAGCTCAAATGTCTTGGAAAAAGCGATCTGTTCCGGGATCCATTGGATCGTGGCTGCGGAATAGATCATATCAAACTTCTCATCCCCGAAATCGTGGGTAATGAAATCATCGTTCACAATGGAAAAGTTAGCAAGGTGACCGTACTTTTCCACCATCTTGGCATACAGATTCTCTCCCAGCTCTATGGCATGATAATCACAGCCGGTATTCAGAACAGGCTCCGTGGCCTGCCCCGTGCCGGGACCCAGCTCCAGCACCGATCTGCCCGGTCCTATCTTCGCATATTCGATAATAGAATCAAAAACCTCACTGCTGTAACGCACCCTGTACTTGTCAAACTGCTCCGGTATCGTATCAAATACTCTTCGAAATTCCATGGTCTTCTCTCCTCTCTTCCATCTTGCAGATTCATTATATCACAAAAAAGTATTGACAAGTATTCTTGTCAGTGATAATATTGGCATCACAGAGGAATGACAACGATACTTGTCAAAATGAAATCGATTGTTGTCAGAGTGAAATGAAACCTTGTCATATATAACAATATAAGAAAGTGATTCAGGAGGAAGAGAAAATGGCAGATAACAAGACCGATAGAAAAGGAAAAGGATGCAGCTTTACCCAGATCTCCAAGTATGTTTTAAAGAGAGAAAACTTTGACAGCTTCGAGGCTCTTTTACCGAAGGAAGAGCTCATGGCCAAAATGCAGGAAGTGCTGACGCCCTTTGTGGACAGCAACGGAAAGAAGACCTATCATGACGCGGGCATCGTATACGCCATGTACAAAAAGGTGGCAAAGAAGAAGGAGCTCATCGCCATAGCGATCCTTAGGCGCATTGCAGGTGAGCCGGAACAGAAAAAGGGACTGGAGGCGCTCTTTGCCAACTCTCCCGATACCTATGAGCTTACCGACAAATTCATCCTGCCGGAATACAAAGAGGACGAAGAGTTTTTCGATGAAATAGTGCTCTCCCATCTTGAAGATCTTGTGGGTGCAGGCCAGGCAAAGGAAGCCTATTTCGAGGACACAAGGATCTTTGTAAAGGAAGGCATTAAGGGCATGAGCCAGGTGATCTATAACCTTCTCATCTTCGTCGGTATGGCCTGCCTGTGGGGAACGGTCTTCAAAAGCGTTGCTCTGGGGATCTGCTTCGGCGTGTGCTTTTCTTCCTGCTTCGGAATGACCACGGCCCGGGCCAAAACAGACAGGGACAGGAGGTAGCATATGCCATTACACAATCATTTGAAGGAAATGCGGGCACGCCTCGGCGTTAACCAGCAGGAAATGGGAGCACTGGTGGGAACCAGCCGGCAGACCATCAGTCAGATCGAGCGGGGAGATTACTCTCCCTCTGTCACACTGGCCCTTAAGATCGCCAAAACCTGTGGCGTCACCGTGGAGGACGTCTTTGATTATGAGGAGGACGAAAATGAAAAAAACAACTGAAAAAAGTAACCGCACTATTACGATCATTTTTATCGTGGTCGTATTGATCAGTATCATCATCGGATTCTTCGTGGGAGGCATTGCCATGCGGCTGTTCTCATCACAGAGCATCACAGACCGGTTCGATACGCTTTGCGACGCCGCGATCCGGGTTATGCCTTATGCGGCACTGCTTCTGAACTGCATCTTTTGTATCACCGGCTTTAGCCTGTATGCCGGCTGCAGGAAAACCGCAGATTCCTGGGATGGCGAGGATGAGGAAGTGATCGCCCGACTGGAAGAAAAACTGAGCACTCCTTTGATCATCCCTTCCGTAATGATGATCTTAAACTACCTCTTTTTCGGCGTAGCCTTTGCCATCGATACTAAATTCACGAAGGGGCCTACGATGGAAAACATCGGTATCGGCATCGCCTTTCTGACCTTCATCCTCAGCTTTGTCTGGGAAATGCTCCTGCAGGGAAAAGTGATCGCTCTGGAAAAGAAGCTGAACCCGGAAAAGAAAGGTAATATTCTGGATTTTAAATTCCAGAAGGAATGGATCGAGAGCTGCGATGAAGCGGAACGGATGACCATTTACAGATCCTCTTACGATGTCTATAAGCTTATGAGCACAGTGTACTGCTTCGCATGGCTTCTTGCCTTTGTGGTTTCCTCGGCTACGGGCGCCGGATTGTTTGCCATGATCCTTGTTACCGCATTGTGGCTGATCCAGACCATCGCCTATTTTGCAGCTGCTGCCAAATATCAGTAAACAGAAAAGAAATAAACGCATAATATAAGAGGTACGATCCTTCCGGATCGTACCTCTTTTGTTACCTATTGCTAACTTTCAGCTGCAGCGGTTTACTCAGCCTTATCCTCAGCCGGCGCTTCAGGGGTTGTGTCTGCTGCGGGAGCTGCCTGTGCCTGAGCGGCCTCATCAGCTGCAGCCGTTTCTGCCTGTTCCGTTTCCGCACCTTCTGTCTCGGCTCCGCCTGCGGAAGCAGGGCGGTTGATCACATCGGATACAGCCTTCGAGATCTTGTCACCGGCCTTGCCCACGAATTCACCGAATCCGTTCAGCGTTTCGCCAAGGGTCTCACCGATGGAGCCGCTGATATCACTGATATACTTGGCTACGCGATGGATCTCATCCTGTCTCCACTGATCGTAATCGATATCCGCAAGGGCATCGTACGCAGCTTCTTCCTTCGCGGGATAGAGCCATGCGGTCATGTCATTCACACTGATATCGATGGTGCAGTTTTCGGAATCGCCGCTGTTAAAGGGAAGCTCGAAAACTCTCAGAAGCCCGTCATCGGTCTTTTTGCAGATGATGGGTTTGAAACGGTTCTTGTCAGCCCGATCCAGAGGATAGGTATAACCATCACCCTTCTCATCGAAGTAGATGTTGACCATGCTCTGTGCGCTTTCACCTTTTACGAAACGGCTCTTGATGGTGAACCGGAATACATAATCCTGATCCTTCTGAAGATCTACCTTTCTGGTGATCTCCGTGGTCATGCCGTCCTCGCCGATCTCGAAGCATTCCACATTCTCGTCATTCTCGGTGACGATCAGTCTGGTGCCCCGATTGCTTTCGCACTCCGGTGAAAGCTTGAAACCTCTTGCTTTAAAATCTATGATATTTGCCATTCTTGTTTCCTCCTTGTCCGAAGACTTGTCATAAGAAAAAGCGTCCGTATAGACCGAAGAGACCAGCTGAATAGTATGCTCGTCTTTTTCGATCGCACGTCCGCTTTTTATGAGACCCCTTGCCCGTTTCGGGTAGGTAGTACCTGTGATATTACCGTTTAAGTCTGTTACAATGATGTTTTTTGTCATGGGTGTCTCCCCCTTGCAACCAATATAAAATTGTAGTGACCTTCGTTTTTTATTATGGGTGTCTTCCCCTGTCATTCCTCATATTAGCACCTTACCTCAAAAGAGTCAACCTGCTGTTTTTCTCAGCCGCAAAGTGCCTTGTACTGCTCTTCCATCTCCGCATCCGTGATCATGGTGACGCGCCCTGCGTCATATTCCGACATCACCCACTCATGGATCCTGGCGATCCTCTCATCACTCTTTTGCAGCTCCTCTTCCCCGTGCATCTTTCTGTATTCGTTCACCCAGAAAGCCACGCCGGCCACACCGCTGGTATTGGTGATGGATACCCTGGGAGGACGGTTGAGCAGTGCTCCCGTATCAAAGATGTTATAGATCTCAGGATTTTTCATCATGCCGTCCGCATGGATCCCCGCTCTTGTCAGGTTGAAATTGCTTCCCACAAAGGGCGTCATGGGCGGAATATTATAATTGGTCTCTCTGCTGATATATTCGGCGATCTCGGTGATCACCCGGGTGTCCATCCCGTTCAGGGTTCCGCGAAGAGATGCATATTCAAAGACCATTGCCTCCAGCGGCACATTACCCGTCCGCTCGCCGATCCCCAGCAGGGAACAGTTAACGGCACTGGCACCGTACATCCAGGCCGTGGTCGCATTGACCACTCCTTTGTAAAAATCATTGTGGCCATGCCATTCCAGCATTTCGGAAGGCACATCCGCATGATGCTGCAGACCGTAGATGATACCGGACACGCTGCGGGGCAGAGCGGCTCCCGGATAGGGAACACCGTAGCCCATCGTATCGCAGGCACGGATCTTCACCGGCACACCGCTGTCCTTGGACAGCTCCATCAGCCTGGTGGCAAAAGGTACCACAAAGCCGTAGAAATCGGCGCGGGTAATATCCTCAAAGTGGCATCTGGGACGAAGTCCCGCCTCGATACAATCCGAAACGATGCCCAGATACTTATCCAGTGCCTGCTGACGGGTCAGACCCATCTTATGAAAAATATGATAATCCGAGCAGCTGACCAGGATACCGGTCTCTTTGATCCCGATGGATCTGACCAGTTCAAAATCCTTTTTGGAAGCTCTGATCCAGGTGGTGATCTCCGGGAATCTGTAACCCAGCTCCATGCATTTTTCCAGCGCCCGTCTGTCCTTTTCCGAATAGACAAAGAACTCCGTCTGACGGATCATCCCGTTAGGGCCGCCCAGTTTATGAAGCAGCTTGTAGATATGAACCATCTGCTCCGTCGTATAGGGCGTTCTGGACTGCTGTCCGTCCCGGAAGGAAGTATCCGTGATAAAAATGTCCTCCGGCATATTTTCGGGAACACGCCTGTAGTTAAACGCGATCTTCGGCGTCTCGGTGTAAGGAAACATTTCCCGGAACAGTTCGGGATTCGGTGTGTCCTGAAGCTGATACATATAAGGGTCCTGTTCCAACTTGTAGGTTTTGTTGCTGAGAATGATCTCGCCCATCTGAAAGCTCCTTTCCTGCCGGGATCCTTTGTCCCGAAAATCATTTACAAGTATAACCATATATAGTATTATGTGTAAAGTGAATAAAAATGATAGTATTAATTCATTTTCTCGATAATAAGGAGACGGGCATGGATGTTCAGACACTGGAAACCTTTATCACGCTGGCGGACACAAAGAGTTTTACCAAGACCGCCAATCAGCTTTTTGTGGCCCAGTCCACGGTCACAAACCGGATCAATGAGCTGGAAAAAGAGCTGAAGCTCAGGCTTTTTCTTCGTACCAACAGAAGCGTTAAGCTCACCACCCAGGGAGAGCGGTTCAGGATCTATGCCGAGAAAGTTTTGAGCCTCACCGAGAGCACTCTGGCCGAGATGAGCGCTGAGCAACGGTTCGATGAACACATCCGGATCGGCAGTGCGGATTCCATCTACGAGGGACATCTGGCTCCCCAGATCAAAGCCTTCAAAGATAAGCATCCTGAAACTTCTCTCAAGATCTCCATCGGTCTTTCCAATCATCTTCTGGAGCAGCTTCAGGAGGATCTTCTGGATGTGGTATTTGTCTATATCCCATTAAAAAAAGCGTCCTATCATTCGACGCTTTTCAAACAGGATAAACTTGTTTTGGTGACGGATATCGGAAATAAAAAATACAGACGGGGGATCACCCGTGATCAGCTCATCGAGGAAAACTATCTGATGTGCAACTTTGCTCTCCAGGATGTGGGGCAATACATCCGAAAGCTTTTTCCCCGCTTTCATCAATTTGAACTGGAGATCGATGACTGTATGAAGATCATGCCCTATCTTCTCGGTAAGGATAATTATACCTTCCTTCCCAAGGATATGGCCGATGCATATATCAAAGACAAGAAGCTTCGCGAGATCCCTTTGATCGATTTTGATACACCGATCATCAACAGCTACATTGTCTGCAAGGAATCCCAAAAAGAACTGATGGCGCAGCTGGTATCGTAAGAGCATCCAATGGTTTTCATTCCTCTGTTCCCGTTTTAAAAACGATCTCCAGCTTTCCGCCTGCTTTCTGCAGTGTCAGAACATTCCCGGAGATCTCTCCGATCATAGCCACGGAAGTATCGTCAAAGGTTATCATATACTTTCCGTCTTCCTTCGTCACTGTTCCACTGTGGCTTTTCCTACCGTTTCTTAATGTGCAGTTCGTGCCATCCGGGCAGCTGAATGCCGGATTCAAATGTGCCGTAAAGATCCGGACAAGCGGGGGATCCTTTGCTATCACGGTGGTATTGCCGTTCACCGTAAATTCCACCAGTCTCCACTCGGAAGTTATGGACGCATTTCCATCCTCATCATAGACCGTTCCACTCCCGCTGCCACAACCGGATAAAAAGCAGGACAGGATCAATATGCATAATAATATACTCAGAATCTTTCTCATTTCATATACCCATTGACCTACTCCACTATCTTATATTGCATCATCTCATAAACAAGCTTCGTTCCTTCCTGTATTTCAGCGGGAAGGAGCGCTCTTGCCACAAGCTTTGGCTCATCCGTTTCCACATCTGTCCGCTTAAGGTTTGCATAGTCACCGTCTATACTTTCAACCTGATAATACATCGTCTCAAACATCGTCATCCTCCGTGTTCATTCCCAGTAAACCCTACAGTTTCCTTATGATCTCCGCCAGTTTGCCGGCCAGTATCCCGTGGCCTTCCGGCGTAAGATGAAGACAGTCCGTTTCGGAGGGAAAAATGAACTCCGCAGCGTTAAAGAAGATACATCCCTTTTCATCCGCCACTTCTTTATAATGCTCCGGAAAATGCTTCGATTCCTCTATCGCCCTTTCATAAAAGGCCCCGTAAAAGGGAGATATCTTTATGCCGCTGCCGATCTCGGGCGGGGATATCAGGATGATCTTCGGAACAAAGCCCTGTTTTTCTTTAGTGAATTCCTGAATGACATCCGTCAGCACTCCCACTCCCTCAGCGATCTGCTTCGCAGTCAGGTGAAAGGTTTCCTTCAGATCATTACTTCCCAGCATCATGACTACGATATCCACCGGCTTATGGGAGTTCAAACACGGTTTCAGATAGTCAAGGCCGTTCTTCCAACCGTCAATGGGATCATCATGGATGGTGGTACGGCCGTTGCATCCTTCTTCTATGACCGCGTATTCCTCCCCCAGGAGCATCTGAAGCCTACCCGGGTATCTCACATCCCGGGGATATCTCATCCCGGTTTCCGGTACATAACCGTACGTATTTGAATCACCGTAACACAGTACTGTTTTCATTCCTCTGTTCCCGTTTTAAAAACGATCCAGGTTCAGCTGTATCAACCTTCTTTGAACTACCGGTTTTCTGTTTCAAAACACACTTATATTATGCAATATATTCAGGAACTATACAACCATTTTGGGATCGCATATCAGATCCCTCACTCGAAGGACGAATAATCAAACACGGCATCATAACCGTTTCTGTCTGTATAATAGATCAGCTTTTTGTCATGGTCCCAGGAGTTAAGATAACCTCCCCACAACGGTTCAAAAAAGTCATCATCCGCATCATACTGATCTCCGTTATGCTCATCCTTGTAATGACATCCTACGCACATATCGTCCTTTTTGTAACCATCCTCTTCTTCCCTCTGTGCATCTGTCATCATGAAATAGGATAAGCACACGCCGGAATCCATTCCGTAGGTCGGATCCATGTGATAATTCTTTCCGTTGATGGTCACATAGGACCAGGAATGCCCTTCCCCGTTTCGGGGGCAGTTTCCTCCCACCGTCGTAGCATCGACACATGCCTGAAGAAGCAGGTAGGAAAAAGCAGGGGCACATTCCGAGCAGATCCCGTGGTCTGTGGTCAAAAAACGATAAGCCGAGAGCTCTTCTATGTATCTGTCACTCATTTCCTCATAAGTGTCGTAGTCGTAAGTATATTCCTTGCAAAAATATTCATACAGGGCAAGTACTTTTTCAAAATCCGAATAATCATCCCGCATCGTTTCGTTCAGGATCCCCGTAACGATATCTTCAAA
>JAILKJ010000072.1 GCA_024693845.1 Lachnospiraceae bacterium | reverse complement strand
ACGGTCTCCCACCAGAACCTAAATCTGGCGCGTCTGCCAATTCCGCCACACCCGCATGAACCGCTCTATTACTATATCTTTATACCATGGATTAGTCAACCGCTTTACCGGATTTTCTCTCTGTGATGGTTTCCCCGAATTCCGCCAGCAGGATCGCCGCAAAAACCACACAGCATCCCAGGATCTGACGTCCCGTCAGCCTCTCACCCAACAGCAGCCAGCCCCCCAGCACGCAGAACACCGATTCAAAGCTCATCATCAGGGAAGCAAGGGTGGGACGGACATTTTTCTGCCCTATGATCTGGAGTGTATAGGCTACACCGCAGGAAAAGATCCCCGCATACAGGATGGAGATCCACGCCCGCGGATCCGAATACACCGCAAGCAGATCGCCGCTGCCTATCTGCCGTCCCGTCTCCAGGATCAGCATGGGAACAGCCGTAAGGATCCCGCAGACCAGAAACTGGATGGCCGCCAGCCGCACGCAGTCCACATCCGGAGCAAACCGGTCCACCAGGGTGATCTGAACGGCAAAGGCCAGTGCGGATAAAAGCAGCAGGATATCGGGCCACTGCAGCCCCGAATGCTCGCTCACACTCAAAAGGTAGATGCCGCCCATGGCCAGGAAAACTGCGATCCAGATACTCAGGCCCGGCTTTTTACCCAGCATCAGACCGATGACGGGAACCAGGATCAGATAGCAGGCCGTGATAAAACCGGCTTTTCCGGCATTTCTGCCGTAGGTGATCCCCAGCTGCTGCAGATTGGTAGCCAAAAAAAGGACAATCCCGATCAGACTGCCATAGAGTAAAAGCTTCTTTTGTTCTTTTTGGTCCGTTGGCTTCTTCCCGTAACCCAGCCGGTCCAGAAAAGCTATAACGGGGGCCAGCGCCGCTGCCCCGATGAGACAACGTACGGAATTAAAGGAAAAAGGTCCCAGCAGATCGCCGCCGGCAGCCTGTGCCACAAAGGCAAAGCCCCAGATCGCGGCGGTCAGCAACAGGACCAATGAATATTTAACGGTTCTTGACATATAAACCTCTTATGCATCGAGGATGGCATTCAGGAAGTTCCTGGTCCTCTCTGCCTTCGGATTGGTAAAGATCTCTTCGGGCACGCCCTCTTCGGCGATGATGCCGTCTGCCATGAACAGCACACGGTCAGCCACTTCTCTGGCAAAGCCCATCTCATGCGTAACGCAGAGCATGGTCATACCGCTCTGTGCCAGCTCCTTCATTACCTTCAGCACATCCCCCACAAGCTCGGGATCCAATGCGGAGGTAGGCTCATCAAACAGCATGATCTCCGGATTCATGGCCAGGGCTCTGGCGATAGCCACGCGCTGCTGCTGTCCGCCGGAAAGCCTGCTGGGATATTCATCTGCCTTTTCGGAAAGGCCTACCCGCTCCAGAAGCTCTCTGGCTCTGGCTTCCACCGCGTCCTTTTTCTCTTTTTTCACCACGATGGGTGCCTCGCAGACGTTCTGAAGCACGGTCTTGTGAGGGAAGAGGTTAAAGCGCTGGAACACCATGCCCATCTCCAGCAAAAGTTCCTGCTGCTTCTCCTTGGGAAGCTTATCCACCGTATGATCGTTCTCCCGGTGCAAAAAGAGCTCGTCCCGGATAAAGATCTTACCGCTGGTGATCTTCTCCAGCTGGTTTAAGGAGCGAAGAAAGGTGGATTTGCCGGCGCCGCTGGGGCCGATGATACAGATTACCTCGCCTTTTTTCACGGAAAGATTGATGTCCTTCAGTACTTCGAGGGAGCCGAAGCGCTTGCTTACATGTTCTGTTTTGAGAATGTATTCATATTGTTCGCTCACGGCAGCCTCCTATTCGTATACGGAAAACTTCTTCTCGATCTTGTCAAAAATGAAACCGAAAAATGCTGTGATCAGAAGGTAGATCACCAGCGCCGGAATGAACACCAGATAGGAGCCCTCCGAGGTCATGATATTCTTGGAGATCGTGGTGATGTCCATCAGCGAGATGGCAAATACCAGCGATGCATCCTTCAGGATCATGATAAATTCGTTACTTACATTGGGGATCATTCTCCGGATGGACTGGGGAATGATGATCCTGGTCATGGTCTGGGGATAGGTCATACCCAGAGCCTTTGAAGCCTCAAACTGTCCCTTGTCGATGGACTGGATGGCACTTCGTACGATCTCGGCGCAGTATGCGCCGGAATTCAGGGCAAAAGCGATGGCCGCTGCCGTAAAGGCTCCCTTATACACGGCTTCCGCATCAGCACTGCTGAACAGATCCCTCCAGGCAAAGCCGAAGATACCGGGCACCGTGAAATATACCACAAAAAGCTGGATCAGAAGCGGTGTGCCTCTGAAGAAAAAGATGTAGGCACCGGAAATGCGTGACAGGATCTTTTTCTTGCTGATCTTGCCCAGGGCAAGCAGCGTTCCCAACAGCAGACCGAAGATAACGGTCAGCGTGGTAAGAAGGATCGTAAGCTTGGCTCCGTGCATCAGATTCTCGCCACAGCCCAGCATCCTGTAGCTGTAGTTCACCATCTGGCCCACAACCTTCATGGCGCCGGCATCTGCGGGGTACACTTTTCCCAAAAAGCCCACATACCGCTCACTCATCTCGTTGGCTCCCGAGCTGGACAGCGATACATAGTTGATGATCAGAAGACTGTTATAGGTCACCGTTACGCGCTTACGGGTGCTGCCCTTATCCTCGTCGATCAGCTTCTGCATCTTCGGGGAAGTGGAGGAAAGTAGCTGCTCCCTTCCCGGCTTCAGGACAGCCAGCACGATACAGACAACGGCGATCACTGCGATCCAGATGATCTGTTTGGAATACTTCTTAAGATCAGGCTTTTTCATCGATCCTTCTCCGCTCTTTTAAATGATGCTTACTCTGCAGCAGCACCAAACCAGTAGTCATAGGTTTCCTTGATGTAACCTTCCTCTTCCAGCTCCTTCAGTGCCTGGTTGATGGCTGCCTGAAGAGGCTCGTTATCCTTGGCAATGGCGATACCGAACTGCTCGGGCTCACTCTCATCCTGGTATGCGATCTTGAATGCATCGGAGCTGTTGATGTAACCGTCTGCAACGGTGCTGTCTACAACCACTGCGTCAACCTCACCGTTCTGAAGCTGGGTGAAGCAGCTGGTGACCTTCTCGTTTGCCACGATCTGTACATCAATGGTACCGGTGGACTTGTAATCACTCATCAGGATATCGGAAGTGGTCTCCTTCTGCAGTGCGATGGAAAGGCCGTTCAGATCGTTAAAGGAATTAACGGTCCTGTCATCATCTGCCAGAAGAACAACTGCCTGATAATTGTTGATATAAGGGGTGGAGAAAAGCATGGTCTCCTGACGCTCGGGGGTGATGGTAACTGCCGAGCAAGCCACATCATAGTTTACGCCGATACCTGCAAAAATGCCGTCCCATGCCGTATTGATGATGTTTGCCTTAAGGCCCAGCTTCTCTGCTACCGCATTGATGATATCCACGTCGTAACCGATGGGAGTGCTTCCGTCATCTGCGAAATCCTCGAAGGGCGGGTAACCTACTTCACATCCTACGCTCAGGACACCGTCGCTCATGAGCTTTACGTTGGAAACATCAACGGTAGCTTCATGTCCGCCTTCTGCCGATGCATCTGCGTCCTTAGCCGCACCGCAGGCGGTAAGGCTGAGCATCATGACTGCCAAAAATGCTGCTGTGATCTTCTTTTTCATAATAATCTCCTCCTTTTGTTTTGCAAAAAATAAAGGAGTCAAACACTATGTTTGCCTCCTTGCAAAGCCGAAATCTGACAAAACAAATCGCTTTTTTTAAAGTGAGCCATCGGGGACTCGAACCCCGGACAACTTGATTAAAAGTCAAGTGCTCTACCACCTGAGCTAATGGCCCATATAAACTGGGCTAGGCAGATTCGAACTGCCGAATGCAGGAGTCAAAGTCCTGTGCCTTACCGCTTGGCGATAGCCCAAAAAAGGTGGATAAAGGGATTCGAACCCTTGGCCTCCAGAGCCACAATCTGGCGCGCTAACCAGCTGCGCTATACCCACCATAAAAAATAAGGAAAGGTTGCCCTCCCCCGGAGCGTGCCCGAAGGGATTCGAACCCCCGACCCACGGCTTAGAAGGCCGTTGCTCTATCCAGCTGAGCTACGGACACAGATCTTTGTTAAGATACTTGTAGGTTGATTTTGGAGACTTCAGGCTATCAGCCAAAGCGGGTGATGGGAATCGAACCCACGTGTCCAGCTTGGAAGGCTGGTGTTCTACCATTGAACTACACCCGCATGTCATATATGCATCGGGGTGACAGGATTCGAACCTGCGACCTCCTGGTCCCAAACCAGGCGCTCTAGCCAAGCTGAGCCACACCCCGCTGTTCATCGAATCCGAACCACAACGCAAAAGACATTATATTATAATCCAAATACTCTGTCAAGCATTCGGAGATCATTTTTTCTGAACGGAATATCCGAATTTACCCAGCTTGTCGCCAAGGCCGAAGTATTCTCCGTGGGAGTAGGCCACGAGGCGGGAGCTGTTGAGTTCATATTTGCCGCTTTCGTTCATGTATTTGTCATCCACGGTAACGCCCACCACCTCGGCAATGAACATATCGTGGCTGCCCAGCTCTTTTACCTCCTTCACCTTGCAGGCAAGGGACAGGGGACTTTCCGCGATAGCCGGAGCGGATACGCCTTCGATCTGAACGGGCGTCAGGTTCATCTCCCTGAACTTGTCCACATCTCTTCCGGATTTTACGCCGCAATAATCCGTTGCAAAAGTCAGATCCTCCGTTACCAGATTGATCACAAACTCTCCGGTGCGCTGAATGATATCGTGGGAAAAGCGCTCCTTACGGACCGAGATGGATACCATGCAGGGGTCGGAGCAGATGGTACCGGCCCATGCCACCGTGATGATGTTGGGCTTTTCGCCGCTCTCGCCGCAGCTGACCATGATGACAGGCAGCGGATAAAGCATATTTCCGGGTTTCCAGTTTACTTTTGCCATTTCTTTTTCCTCCGATATAAAAGTGTTACAGGTAGCAAATATTGTAGTGTGCCTCACCGGCATCATCGATCTCCATGGTAAGGTAGGAGGCCCTGCGCCCCTCCTGGCGGGGATAGACAAGGCTCCCCGGATTCAGGGCCGTAAGTCCCTGATAGAACTGGATCAGCGGCTGGTGGGTGTGACCGAACATTACGATATCGATGCCTCTGGCCAGCGCCTCCTCCATGAGGATGACAGGGGTGACGGACACTCCCATCCGGTGGCCGTGAAGGATCCAGGTTTTATACTTTCCTATGGTGATCTCCGCCTCTCCGGGAAGATCCGATACATAATCGCAGTTCCCCCTGACACAGACCAAGGGACAGCCTGCAATCTTTCTGACCTGCTCCCTGTCACATTCCAGATCTCCGCAATGGATCAGCAGATCCGGTGTTTCGATCTTATCCATCAGCTGCGACAGCACTTCCCGATGGCCGTGGGTATCACTGACGATCACCACCCGTTTTGCAGCCAGCGCTGCCTTCGTCACTTCTTCCGACATACTTGTTTCTCCCAAACCTTCTCTTTACTGCTCTGCCGCGATCAGGGCCGCCATCTTCCGAAGGGCCTTACCTCTGTGGCTGATAGCATTTTTCTCCTCCGGGGTGATCTCAGCCGAAGTCATATTATATTCCGGCAGGAAAAAGATGGGATCATAGCCGAAGCCGTTTGCTCCCGCGATCTCATAAGCGATCCTTCCCTCCATGGTCTCCCTGACAGATAAACATCTTCCGTCGGGATATACCATAGCCATGGCGCAGACAAAACGGGCGCTTCTTTTTTCCTCCGGAACGTCCTTAAGATTTTCCAGTATCGCCGCATTCTTCTCACTGTAAGGGGTCTCTCTTCCCATGAAACGGGCACTTCTGATGCCGGGTTCTCCGCCCAGGGCGTCGATCTCCAGTCCCGAATCATCCGCCAGGACAGGTACGCCAAGGGCCTTAGCCACAGCCTCTGCCTTGATAAAAGCGTTCTCCTCGAAGGTGCTGCCGTTCTCTTCGATCTCTCCCTCAAAGCCCGTCTCCGAAAGCGGGATCACCGAAAAACCCGTTCCGTCCAGGATCTCCCGTACTTCCCGAAGCTTGCCCTTGTTCGTACTTGCCAGGATCACTTTTTTCTCACTCATTTCCCTGCTCCTTTTCCATATCCAAAGCTTTTATAATACCGTTGCACAGCCCCTGTGCGATCTTCTGTCTGTAATCCTCCCTTGCCAGGAGTCTTGCCTGCTGCATATTGGAAAGATACCCCACCTGCACCTGTGCTCCGGGGATCAGGATCAGCCTCAGGGTCGGTGCCTGATCCTGCATAACGCTTATCCCCGCTTCCTTCTCATTGGCTGCCAGACAGGTCTCGCTTTGGAGGATCCGGGACAAAGCCGCATTGTCAAATCCCTCCATATAGAACGCATCGTTATAGACTACGCCGATGCCATACAGGGAGGAATCCTCCGTGCTTTCCGTATGCAGACTGATAAAAAGATCCGCCGGAAGTTCATTGGCAAGATAGACTCTCTCGTCATCCGTCACATCCCTGTCATCCTCGCGGCTCATGACCACGTATACCCCCTGCTCCTCCAGCAGCTTTCTGCATTCCCGGGCAATGGAAAGAGTGATCTCTTTTTCCGTAAGCAGGGTTTCCCCGTTTCCGCCGGAAAGGCTCACACTCTCGCCCTCATCGCTGCCTCCGCAGCCGGCATCCAGAACCACGATCTTGTCATTTTCTTCTCTTGTCCTTACAAGGACCTTTTCAAACTCTGCCGCGCTGGTGGTGATGTCTGCGTCACCGGCATCTGCTTCTTCCGGCTTTGTATCTTCGCCTGCTTTACTGTCGCTTTCGCCCTCGGATGTCTGCCGGCTGTCTGCACCAACGTCGGCGTTCTGCCCACCTCCCGGCTCCTTTTTTTCTGCCGCAGCCACGTCGGTGGATGCCTCTTTTTTGCCGCCGGTCAGCAGCATGCCGCCTACCCCCAGTCCGCAAAAGATCAGACAGAGCAGGATATAGAATACCGCCTGTTTCCCTTTCATGATCCGGCCTCTCTTTCAACGCCCCGTCTGCCCGCAGGCTTGGGACCCGGGAACTGATAGAAATAGGTCTTCAGCATTCCGTTATACAGCTTGCGGTTCTTCTCCGGCTTTCTGCCGATATCCCTGACCGCATCCTCATACCCCGTCAGCAGGTACATGGACCAGCAGTCAAGGGCCGCAAACCTCTCGCCCAGCGTGGTGTAGATCTCCTTTAATTCCTTTTTATCGGAAAGTCTCTCTCCGTAGGGAGGATTCGTGATGATGAAACCATACTTCTTGGGATGGGAAAGCTCCGCCACAGGCCGCACCTGAAAATGGATGTGGTCACGAACGCCCGCCAGGGTGGCATTCTCCATGGCAACGCGGATCACCTCTTTGTCGATATCATATCCCTGGATATCCGGCATTTCCGACAGATCCACCAGATCCGCCGCCTCATCCATGCAATCGTACCAGTATTTTTTCTCCACCAGGTTGACAAACTTCTCTCCCAGGAATTCCCGATTCATGCCCGGCGCCATATTGGCCGCCATCATGGCAGCTTCTATGGGAAACGTGCCGCTGCCGCAGAAGGGATCCACCAGGATCCTGTCCTTTTTCCAGGGGGTCAGCATGATAAGGGCCGCTGCCAGATTCTCCGCTACCGGCGCTTTGGCCGTCAGCTTCCGGTATCCTCTCTTGTGCAGGGATTGCCCGGTGGTGTCCAGACCCACGGTGACTTTATCTTTCATAAGGAAGACACGAAGAGGATAATCCGCTCCCGTTTCCGGAAACCAGTCGATATGATAGCTTTCCTTCAGTTTTTCAACGATGGCTTTCTTCATAACGGACTGGATATCAGAGGGTGAGAAAAGCGCACTCTTGACGCTGGCGGCCTTGGCCACCCAAAAACGCGCATCCTTCGGCAGAAAGGAAGCCCAGTCAAGGGCCTTTGTACCTTCGAATAATTCGTCAAAAGTGCGGGCCTCAAAGCTGCCCACACGGATCAGGATCCGCTCCGCCGTCCGCAGAAAAATGTTAGCATATGCTACCGCTTCTTCGTCCCCGGAAAAGCACACTCTGCCGTCTTCCACAGACGTGATCTCATAGCCCAGATCGTGTATTTCTCTCTTTAAAACTGCCTCCAGACCGAAGTGACAGGGGGCTATCAGCTCAAACTTCCGACTCATTTTATACTCTTTCTTTTTTGTAAATAAACTTTATGGTTTTTTAATATCTTAATCGTTTTAAGTTGCCAAAATAGCCTTGCACGGGGTTTGCAAACATCCTATAATAATCTTAAGCAACAGCAATCCCCCATTAACCAGTTGTTGCTGAAAACGTTTTTTAATTTATACTCCCCAAAACAGCCCGTCACCCCTGGCGGGCTGTTGTCGTTCCTATCTTCTTTTTCCTCTGATCCTCTGAACGATCCAGAAAACCGCAGCTGCCGGCAACAGGATCGGAAGGAGCTTTAATATCGCACTGAATACCAGCCCCAAAACCAGCAAAAGCAGTACCACCGCCACCACCAGGATTAGGATCAGTTTCCGGTCCTGACTGAGTTTCTCCGCCTCAGGCACCGCATTTTTTTCCCTGCTCTCGGGACCATAGGGCTCCGGCTGGGAGGCTATCACCGTCTTGGCAAGGAGCTTGGGATCTCCCAGAGTGGCAAGCACCATCTCCTCGGAATTCCCCTTAACGATCTCTGACTGGATATACTCTTTATAATACGCCAGCGTCTCCTTCTGTACGTCGGGACTGACCCGTCCGCTCAGGGTTCTGCTGATGGCATCCATGTATTCGTGTCTGTTCATTCTTCTTCCTCTTGCTTATCCCGGGTCTTGTAAGCGGCTTTGCCGGCAATACTCCGGGAAGGAGCCTTTGCCTGCTGCTTCTCCTCTTCCTTTGCAGCCTGCACTTTTTCCTTCTCCGATCCCTCAAGCTCGTCAAAATAGCCGCGGATGATGAGGGAACTTGCGTAGGAAAGAAGGCCGCAAAAGATGAAGATCCACAGATACCACGTATAATAGAAGATCTTGGGCTTGGAAAGGGTGATCAGCACGGGACCGATCCACATCAAAAGTACACGGACCCACACCGTGGGTCTGGAAAGGGCCAGAACCACCGAATTCTTCAGATAGTTAAAGGTGGTATTCTCATATCTTGCCACCAGCGGGAACAACAGCGGGAGCAGAATCGCAAAGAAAATGAACTCCAGTCCGATGACAAGGATCATGCTCTTTAGCGCCGAGTCCGACATGGATACCATCTTCACATACTCAACGTATACGCCCGCGAACATCAAAAGCACCACAAACCATACCTTGGTAGCCGGTATGAGATTCTTGCGGTATTCCTTCCAAAAGCTCTTGAGGGCCGCGCCTTCCTCGTTTCTTACCATCTTCAGCATCACGCTGTAGAGGGCTGTGAAGGAGGCTCCGATGGTGATCAGCGGAACACATCCCACTGCAAACATGATGTTCAGAAAAACCATATCCCCGAACAGATCGCAGCCGCGAAGGAAGCGTTCCTTTCTGGTGGTGGGAACCGGGGGCAGACCCACATCGCCGTTGGGATCCACGACAGGGTCCTCTGCCAGTGCGGCAAGCCTTGCCGCTGCCGCCGAAAGGGGCGGATCCTGTTTATTCTCCTGTCCAACGTTCTGTGCTTCCTGCCGGGAAATCTCCTTGGTTTCGTCCTGATTGGGCATTTGTATATCTCTCCTTACGCAAACTTTCCTAAATTAGTATCATATCATACTCCGTTTGAAAAAACAAAGAAAAAAGAGCGCTCCCGCCACATTGTGCGGAGCGCTCCGTTATTACATTTCCACTGCCCGATATCTTATTTCTCGGGATTCTTTGCAAAAGTCTCACCCTTGACCAGCTTGCCGGATACCAGTACTGTTTCGGGACGGGTGGGCTTGCTGCTTTCGATGATCTCGATGAGCTTGTCGGCCGCCGTGCTGCCCATGGTCTCCGTATCCTGGCGGATGGTCGTCAGCCTCGGCTGGATCTGCGCCGCAAGAGAGATGCCGTCATAGCCTGCCACCGAGATGTCCTCGGGGATCCGCATTCCCATGCCTCTGATGACGTTGATACCGCCGTAAGCAGCATAGTCATCCGGGAACAAAATGCAGGTGGGCACCTCTTCGAGAGCCAAAAGTTCCGTGGTGACCATGGCCGTCTGGCTGATGTCCCTGTACTCGGAAGCTACGATGTATTCCTCGCGAACAGGAAGTCCGAACTCCTTGAGCTTCTCTTTGTAAACACGGACTCTCTTCTCGGTTACCGCAGAGGCCTTGCCCGTAATATAGGCGATCCTCTCATGCCCCAGCTCATGGGCATAATCCATCAGCTGACGGATGCCCGACTCATTGTCGGAAAGGACGCTGGTCTTCATCTCGCACTCACAGTCGATGGCCACTACGGGCAGATCGCTGTGCAGAAGCTCCTGTACCTCGGGATCCTCGAAATTCACGCAGGCGATCACGACGCCGTCGAAGCCTCTGTACCTGCTGTGCTCCAGATACGACATGTGATTCGGTCTCGATTTGTTGCAGTTCAGGAAGGTGATGTCATATCCCTGCTCTTCCACCTTCCTCTTAAAGGAATCAAGCACATGAGCAAAGAAATCATGGGTCAGGCCGCTGTGAGCCTCCTCCACGAACAGAACGCCGATATTGTAGGTCTTGTTTGTCTTCAGCGCTCTTGCCACCGAATTGGGAAAATAGCCCATCTTGCGGGCGCATTCCCTAACGCTTTGTTTTGTAGCCTCGCTGATATCCGCATGGTCGTTCAGTGCTTTGCTGACCGTTGCCACCGATACTCCGCAGGCCGACGCAATGTCCTTCATCGATACCATAACGTTCCCCCAATACATGAAAAATACACAGTTTACGAATACGATTTCGTGACTTTAATATACACCCTTTCGACTCTTTTTTCAACGCATTTTTGGTCCGGGCTCCGGCACGCTCTTCTTAATCGTTTACTCTTTTGTCCCCATACCCCTCAAAGTGCCGTAAACAGCGCGTGTGCGAGCACAGCCGTCCCTCTCATTTTTGCTTGATTTATCGCCCTTTATTAGGTATAATCAAAACACTAGGGTAAAGCCTGCGGGCGCAAGCTTTCGGGCGGCAAATATACAGTAAGAAAGGACGCGAAAACTATGAAATTCGGTTACTTCGATGATGACAGACGCGAGTACGTCATCACCACACCCAAAACTCCGCTTCCCTGGATCAACTATCTGGGTTGCAGCGATTTCTTTTCCCTGATCTCCAACACGATGGGCGGCTACTCCTTCTATAAGGATGCCAAGCTCCTTCGTATCACCCGGTATCGTTATAACGACGTACCCATCGACAACAACGGTAAGTATTTCTATATCAAGGACGGCGACACCATCTGGAACCCCGGCTTCAAGCCCACCCAGACCGAGCTTGACGAGTATGAGTGCCGTCACGGTATCGGCTACTCCCGTTTCACCGGCAAGAAGAATGATATCAAGGCCAGCGTGCTTTCCTTCGTTCCCATGGGCGATGCCTGCGAGATCCAGAAGGTGACCCTCACCAACGAGGGCTCCGCTGCCAAAGAGATCAGCCTCTTTTCCTATGTTGAGTGGTGCCTGTGGAATGCGGATGAGGATCCCAGAAACTTCCAGAGAAACCTCTCCACCGGCGAGATCGAGGTAGAGGGCAACACCATCTATCACAAGACCGAGTACAGAGAGCGTCGTAATCACTACGCGATCTATTCCGTAAACGCCGACATCGCAGGCTTCGACACAAGCCGTGATGAATTCATGGGCGACTATAACAGAGGCGGCGCTAATCCTCTTGCAGTAGAGGAAGGCAAGGCCCGCAACTCCATGGCAAGCGGCTGGTATCCCATCGCTTCCCATCAGATCAACGTTAAGCTGGCTCCCGGCGCTTCACAGACCTACGTTTTCGTTCTGGGTTATTGCGAGAATCCCGATGATGATAAGTGGGAGTCCTACGGTGTGATCAACAAGAAGCCTGCCAAGGCTCTTCTTTCCAAGTATCAGACCACCGCAGATGCAGACAAGGCTTTTGATGCCCTGAACGCTTACTGGGATGAGCTTCTGACCAAGTATACGGTACAGTCCGATAACGATAAGGTGAACCGTATGGTGAACATCTGGAACCAGTATCAGTGTATGGTAACCTTCAACATGTCCCGCTCCGCTTCCTATTACGAGTCGGGTATCGGCCGTGGAATGGGCTTCAGAGATTCCTGTCAGGATCTGCTGGGTTTCGTACATCTGATTCCCGAGCGTGCACGCCAGAGAATCATCGATATCGCCTCCACCCAGTTTGAAGACGGAAGCGCATATCATCAGTACCAGCCTCTTACCAAGAAGGGCAATTCCGACATCGGTTCCGGTTTCAACGACGATCCTCTCTGGCTCATCGCCGGTACCAGTGCTTATGTAAGAGAAAGCGGTGACACCACCATTCTCGAGGAGATGGTTCCTTTTGATAACGACGAATCCAAGGCAACGCCTCTGATGGATCACCTGAAGAGATCCTTCAACTATACCGTGACCCACAAGGGTCCTCACAAGCTTCCTCTGATCGGACGTGCCGACTGGAATGACTGTCTGAATCTGAACTGCCATTCCCTTCATCCGGGTGAGTCCTTCCAGACCTTCGGTCCTTCCGAAGGACCTGTTGCAGAGTCCGTATTCATCGGCGGTATGTTCGTTAAATACGGTCTGGAATATGCAGATCTGTGCGAGCTGATGGGCGATCAGGCCGAGGCTGACAGAGCAAAGGCTGAGGTTGAGGAAATGAAGAAGGCTCTCCTTTCCGACGGCTGGGACGGCGACTGGTTCGTACGTGCTTACGACTCCTCCTCCAACAAGGTTGGTAGTAAGGAATGCGAGGAAGGTCAGATCTTCATCGAGCCTCAGGGCTTCTGCGTTCTCGCCGGTGTGGGTGTTGAGAGCGGTGAGGCTATCAAGGCTCTGGATTCCGTTAAGGAAAGACTGGACACCGATTACGGTATCATGATCCTTCAGCCTGCTTACACCAGATATCACGAAGAACTCGGTGAGGTTTCCTCCTATCCCCCGGGATACAAGGAGAACGCCGGTATCTTCTGTCATAACAATCCCTGGGTTTCCATCGCAGAGACCGTAGCAGGCCGCGGCGACCGTGCTTTTGAGATCTACAAGAAGACCTGTCCCGCTTACGTGGAAGAGATCTCCGAGATCCACCGCACCGAGCCCTATGTATACTCCCAGATGGTAGCCGGAAGAGATGCCAAGTTCCACGGCGAGGGCAAGAACTCCTGGCTGACAGGTACCGCTGCCTGGACCTTCGTAAACATCTCCCAGCATATCCTGGGTCTGTATCCTACCCACAAGGGTCTGCAGATCAATCCCTGCGTTCCCGACGGCTTCGGCGACTTCACTCTTACCAGGAAGTTCCGCGAGGGCAGCTACACCATCGAGGTTAAGAACCCGAACAATGTACAGAAGGGTGTGGCTAAGCTGGTAGTTGACGGCAAGGAAGTAGAAGGCAACATCATCCCTTACGAGAAGGGCAAGACCGAATACAAGGTTGAGGTTACCATGGGCTGATAAGTGAAAGGCCGAATTTAAGAATGGGAAGGCGTGGCTTTGGTCACGCCTTTTCTTGTGCTAAGAGTTCATTCAGAGGGATGGATCCCAATCCGTCACAAATACGACACTCCAAATTTGGAGGGTCGTTCAACTGAAAGTTCTCCAAATGATCAACTGTTTCTTGATTTTTGAATACATTGTTGCCATTTTTCGATTTCTTACGTATAACTATATAGAGAGCGGTATTGAAGCTTCCTGACCGGATCGC
>JAILKJ010000011.1 GCA_024693845.1 Lachnospiraceae bacterium | reverse complement strand
GATATGAAAGGAAGAGCGTATATGAAGAGGATTTTTCTGATAGTATTAGACAGTTTTGGTATCGGAGAGATGGAGGATGCTGCCGCCTACGGAGATGTAAACGTAAATACTTTACGTTCCGTCTCGGCTGATCCTGCTTTTCATATGCCCAATATGCAGCAACTTGGCCTTTTTAACATTGAAGGTGTCACAGTGGGGGAGAAGACGGATAAGCCTCTGGCCACTGTGGCACGCATGCGTGAACGTTCCAAAGGCAAGGATACCACGATAGGACATTGGGAGATTGCGGGAGTTTATTCCCCAAAGCCGCTCCCCACGTACCCTGAAGGTTTTCCGAAGGAGCTTGTGGATGAGTTCTGTAAGCGTACCGGCAGAGGCGTCCTTTGCAACAAACCTTATTCGGGTACACAGGTGATTCAGGATTACGGTGACGAACATGTAAAAACCGGTGATCTTATAGTGTACACCTCCGCAGACAGCGTGTTCCAGATCGCGGCCCATGAAAGTGTTGTACCGGTAGAACAGCTATATGAATACTGCCGGATCGCACGGAACCTTCTGGTTGGAGAAAACAGTGTGGGACGGGTGATCGCCAGACCTTTTGAGGGTACGAGCGGCGATTATAAGCGCACATCCAGAAGACATGATTATTCCATGGAACCACCTGGGGTTACGATGTTGGATCAATTAAAGGAGTCCGGGAAAGATGTGATCGCGGTAGGCAAGATCTTTGATATTTTTGCCGGAAAAGGCATCACGGAACATGTTTACACTTCCGGCAATGAGGAGGGCATCCGGCGAACCCTGGAATATCTTGAAAAAGAATTTGAAGGCTTATGCTTTATTAATCTGGTAGATTATGATATGCTTTACGGGCATAGAAGGGATATCGAAGGTTATGCTAAGGCATTGACAGCCTTCGATGAGAGACTTCCCGAGATCATGGCCGGTATGAAAGAAGAGGATCTTCTGATTCTCACGGCAGATCATGGATGCGATCCGGCTTATCAGGCAACAACGGATCATACCAGAGAACATACACCTTTTATCCTGTATGGAAAGAAGAATGCTCCCCGCAACCTGGGTACCCGGGATACTTTCGCGGATATCGGAGCCACAGTACTTGATTATTTTGGCATAAATCCTGTATTTGAAGGGAAAAGTATGCTTTAATAATATGGATTCAATAGATTTGGAGGAATTGAAAAAGTGAGTAATTATACGGAAGAGATTAACCGCCGCAGAACCTTTGCGATCATCTCTCACCCGGATGCGGGTAAGACAACGCTTACGGAGAAGTTTCTGCTCTACGGAGGTGCCATCAATCTGGCCGGCAGTGTAAAAGGAAAGGCGACTGCAAGACATGCTGTGTCGGACTGGATGGAGATAGAGAAGGAGAGGGGTATTTCCGTTACCTCATCTGTTTTACAGTTTGAGTATGACGGTTATTGTATCAATATTCTGGATACCCCGGGACATCAGGACTTCTCGGAGGATACCTACAGAACCCTGATGGCAGCAGATTCGGCTGTGATGGTGATCGATGCATCCAAGGGCGTGGAGGCACAGACACGTAAGCTTTTTAAGGTCTGTGGAATGAGAGGGATCCCTATCTTCACCTTTATCAACAAAATGGACAGAGATGCCAATGATACCTTCGAACTGTTGGATGATATTGAGAAAGAGCTTGGTATCGCGACCTGCCCGGTCAATTGGCCCATCGGTTCCGGAAAGGGCTTCAAGGGAGTTTACGACAGAGAGAAAAAGTGCGTGATCGCTTATTCCGATACCGAGAAGGGTACCAAAGAGGGTACCGCCACGGAAATCCCGGTGAAGGATGAAGCCCATCTGAGAGAAATGATCGGAGATGAGGCGGCGGACAAGCTGCTGGATGAGATCGAGCTGTTGGATGGCGCCAGCGCGGAGTTTGATCTGGAAGCAGTTCGCGCAGGACAGCTGACACCGGTTTGTTTTGGATCTGCTTTGACCAACTTTGGTGTGGAGATCTTTTTGCAGCATTTCCTGAATATGACCACAACACCGCTTCCCA
>JAILKJ010000061.1 GCA_024693845.1 Lachnospiraceae bacterium | reverse complement strand
TATCCCGGCACGGGCAAAGAGGTCATAAACTGGTACGGTTCGGGCTTCAGAGGCCTGCAGGCACTCAGGACCGGTATTTACAATTCGCTGAATATAGTTGCGGTCAAGACTCTTGAACAGATCGGAGCGCCGCTTGGATTTGAATATCTCCAGAAGCTTGGTTTCACTACACTTGTCAAGAATCAGGTGGGAGAAGACGGAACCGTATATTCGGATGTGGGACTTCCGCTCGCGCTCGGCGGTCTGACCAAGGGTGTCACCAATCTGGAGCTTACTGCCGCATATGCGTCGATAGCAAACGGAGGTATCTACAACAAACCGCTGTATTATACAAAGATAACCGACAGTGACGGCAATGTTATCATTGAGAAGGATACCGAGTCAAAGCAGGTTATGAAAACTTCGACAGCGTGGCTGCTTACAAGTGCCATGCTCGATACGACGACCATAGGTACGGCATCGCGTCTTGCCTTCAAACATTATAAGATGCCGGTTGCCGGTAAGACCGGTACCGCTTCCAAGGATTCGGACCTTTGGTTTGTAGGATATACGCCTTATTATACCGCTGCGGTATGGACGGGTTACGATCATGCTTTTGACCAGAAGAACAAGAACTATCATCAGGAGATCTGGCGAAAGGTAATGGAAGAGATCCATGAGACCAAGGAGCTTCCTTACGCGACATTTGAAAAACCCGATTCGATCGTAACGGCCCAGATATGTACAAAATGCGGTAATCTTGCGGTATTTGGACTCTGTGACGAGGCTGAGGGCGGTTCGTGCGTAAAGACCGAATATTTTGCCAAAGGAACCGTTCCGACTCAGAAATGTAACTGCCATATCCGCGTGGATGTGTGCAAGAAGTCGAACAAGCCCGCAGGTCCATACTGTCCCAAGAAAAAGGTCGTGAGTAAGGTGCTCTTGCTCAAGAATGAGTATTATAAGATCAATCCGAGAACCGGAGAGCCTTTAGATCCGCCTGAAGTCATAACCACATGGGATACGCCTTACATTTACCATCCCGATGAGATCTGCGACAAACATCTGCCCGACGGCGCTTACCTTGATGATGTAGGAAACATCGTCTTCGGTGACGAAGATGAAGAGGGAGAAGGCGAAGGTGAAGATAACCCCGGTGAAGGTGATCCGGGGGACTCAGAAGACGGTGAAGATGAGTAATAAGTAACCGGGTAATGAGTAACAGGATAATGAGTAACAGGATAATGAGTAACCGCGTAATGAGTAACAGGTAACAAGTAAAAAGTAAAAAGTAACAGTAAGAGAAGCAACAGGAGTAAAAGGAGTAAAAGGAGTAACAGTAGTAACGGTAATAACAGGGTAGCAACCGTATAAGGGAAAAGGATAACGAAACGGAGGGGTTTGACAATGGCAGTTTATCTTGATGAAAAGGAAGAAGCGAAACGCAACGAAGAACTTGAGGAATATTCCAGGGCCAAACAGGAAGAGATCGATATCGAACGCGTCAATTCAAGAGAAAAGCGACTGAAACAGGATAAGATATTCCAGAAGATATTGTTTCTGACCTTTGCCGCCGTACTGATCTTCCTTGTTATAAGCTGGTGGAGAGGGGTCTGACCCCATAAAAATTAATCAGGATATAATTAATCTGAGAAAACCAGATTGATTATATCCTGTTTTAATTTTATTGACTATTTTGAAAAAGCTGTTATGATCAGGCTTTCCGATCATTCTACAGGATTAGACCTTGGGGTCGAGAGGTAACATTCTGTAACTTAAGGTGACATCCTTCTTGATATGTTTGCGGTAGAAGGAAGAAGAAATCCTCTTCGTTACCATCTCGATATTCTCATAAGATGCCGAAGGAAGCAGAAGTACATACTGCGTTACACTGTAACGGGAGTAAACATCGCCTTTTCTTAAGGTATCATTCATGGCTTTTACCAGATCATCCATGGCTTTGTTCAGCGATATCGAGTTAACGGATGCGCCGGCGGGAGTCAGGGTAATGAGCCCGAGGTAGATCGAATCGCCGCTGCGCGCACAGGCTCTGGCTTCAAGCTGGTAAACATCCTTGAAGAATTCATATTCACAGGAAAATGCGCCCTGAGCCTCTCCCTCTTCGGTGAGAGCTTCCTTGATAACATTAAGATCGGTCTCGAGAGCCTTGGTGGTCTTGATGATCGTACGATACAGGCTCTTAAGCTCCTTGGAAGGGTTGATACCGAATTTGCGATAAAAGGTTTCGGTGGCGGCACTGTATGCAGCAAGCGCTTCAGCCTGATGCCCGGAACGGTAGAGCGCGTCGATCAGATGGAAGTAGAGCTCTTCACTGTGTTCTTCTATGCCGATAGCTTTCTCGCAGATATCGATGATACCTTCATAATTCTGATCGTCACGGTAACATTCTATCAGAGAGAATACGGCGCTGATATATCTGTTATGGTAATATTCCCGGATGGGTATCAGCCAGTTCTCCTGATTATTCTTGAGAAAATCACCCTTAAACAGGTTCAGAGCCTCTTCGAGCAATGCCATGCGGCCGCTCTCGGATTTGCGCTTTTCGGCTCTTTTGCACAGCTGGTCGAACAGATCGACGTCGGTAACGATCGAAAGACTGTTGTTGACAAAATACTGCCCCTTCTTCAGAACGATCAGTTCGTCCTTGCTGCCGGTATCCAGCTCGTCAAGGATCTTTCTGGAACGGTGGAGCAGAACTTTGAGGGCGCCTCCGGTCGTATCGGAAGTTCCTTCGGACCATACCATGTTCATAAGATCATCCTGGGACATGGTCTCATTGCGGTGTGCAAACATAAACTCGATCAGATTCCAGGGCTTATGTGACCTGTTGTTCTTGTCGGAAATGATCGTATTTCCGTGTGTGATCGTAAAATCACCTAATAAAGTTATAAGATAATCTTCATTCATAAGAACACTCTCCTCATTATATACGAATTATAATCAATTCAACGGTTTTTGTCTATACAAATCTTTATTTTTGTGTCTGAAAATGTATAAAAATACAGCGTTTGTGGGTCTTTGGTTGACATAATGCGTATTTTATGATAAAATTTTCATACTTTTCAACAGTCGATTTATATCTTTTTTTGTTGGGTTTATACGATAGTATTTGATACGGGGTATATAGTGCTATGAAGAAGATACTGGTTGTGGATGATAACAGCGTAAGCCTGTCATTGGCAAAAAGCATGCTGTCCGATCTGTATTCTGTCTATGCGGTCCTGTCCGGAGAGCAGGCGCTGCAGTTCCTGGAGAAAAAAGAATGTGACCTGATCCTGCTTGATCTTAATATGCCCGACATGTCCGGTTACGAAACATTAAGAGCGATCAGGGACAAGGACACCACAAAGGATATTCCTATCATTTTCCTTACTGCGGACAGCGATCCCGAGACCGAGAAGAAATGCTTCGAAATGGGAGCATTTGATTTTATCGTAAAACCCTTTCAGAAAGCAACACTTCGCAGCCGTGTCAGCAGGACCCTTGAACTTCTTGACCTGCAGAAGAATCTTGAAAGCCAGATAATCGAGAAGACCAAAGAGATCGCAAGGATTTCCCTCAAATCAATGATGATGATCGCAAATACCGTTGACAAGAAGGATCCGCTCGCATCCCAGCATTCCACCAACGTTGCCTGGTTTGCCGTAGAGATAGCCAAGAAACTCGGATGGACGGGCGACGATCTCTACAATCTCCAGAATCTTGCTCTTATCCATGATATAGGCAATATCGGGGTGCCTGATTCGATCATCAGAAAGAAAGGCCCGCTCACACCCGGCGAATACGAAACGCTCAAACATCATACCGATTACGGCAAGAACATTCTCCAGGATATGACAGTCATCAAAAAAGCTGCGGAAGTTGCCCAGACACATCATGAACGATATGACGGCAAGGGCTACCCTAACGGCCTTTCAGGTGATGAGATCCCCATAGAATCACGTATTATCGCGATCGCCGACGCATTCGATTCCATGACTTCGGACCGTTCGTTCAGAAAGAGACTTGATAAGGATACAATCCTTCATCAGTTCGAAGAAGGCAAAGGAACACAGTTTGACCCTGTGATGACAGATATCGCGATTTCCCTGATCAAGGATGACAAGATTGAACGCAAGGAGATCGAGATCGAAAATGAATCGGACATAGCACGGGAAAGCAGTAAACTCCTGCAGAAGGTGCTGGCCGAATACACAAGGGAAGTTCGTACGGAAGCGGCCAAGGATCCTTTGACGGGCCTGTGGAACAGAAGCTATACCGTTGATTATATTAATGAATATTTCAAGGACAAGCGTCACGGCGGATGTCTGTTCATGATCGACATGGACAATTTCAAGAGGATCAACGATACCTACGGGCATATTGTAGGTGACAGCGTGATCATAAAGCTCAGTGAGGCTTTACGGACCGTGGTGCGTGAGGATGATGTCATCTGCCGTATCGGAGGCGATGAATTCATCCTGTTCTTCAAAGGCAATTCCAGCAGGGCTTTCGCTTCATCAAAAGCGGAAGAGATCATACTGACGCTTGACAAGAATTTCAGCATTGAGGAAGAAGAAGGTACCGGGAATATTTCGATATCCATAGGAATAGCGCTTTCTCCGGCCGACGGCAACGATTTCAATACCTTGTACAACAGGGCCGACAAAGCTTTGTACTATGTCAAGAAGAACGGCAAACACAACTATCACTTTTACAGCGATGAAAATGATGTTACCGTACGTAAGAAGACATCCAATATCGATATCGCATATCTGCGCCGCTTCTTAAGAGAGCGGAATGCCAATCCGGGCGTATTCCAGGTTGAATACGAGAGCTTCAAGAAGATCTACCGTTTCCTGCTCAGAACGCAGAAACGTACAAAACAGCCGGTTCTTATACTTTTGATCACCATCTACGCCAATGATCAGGAGAACGAGACTCCGGACAACGAGATACTTGACAGGGCATTTCCGAGACTTAAAAAAGCGGTGTCGTCAACGATCAGGAGCAACGATATAGGCACGACTTACAGCTCGAGCCAGTATATTGCGCTTCTGGTGGATTCGACACCTGCCAACGGTTATATCATAGCCGAAAGGATCCGCAAGACATTTGAAGAGGGCGAGCCGATCGAATGCCGTCTTGAATACGATATAGACGAAATATCGCTTGATG
>JAILKJ010000057.1 GCA_024693845.1 Lachnospiraceae bacterium | reverse complement strand
TAGCTGCCATCGGCAGTTGCATAGGTGATCTCATTTTCCAACGTGATCTGAGGCGCCGTATTATCCAGATTAATGTTCAGATAATCGATCGTCTCATCAGCCACTCCGTCATGGTTATACTTTGCCTTGATCTCCAGCGTTACAGAACCCTGGACTCCACTCAGTGCGAAGGTATTGGGATTACCGGGCACCTCATTTACGGATACCGAAAGATCCTGACCGTTTTCATCCGTCATGCCGACCTGCGCAATGGAGATCTCGGTATCAGACGTTACATCCGTTCCGTTTTCCTTGATGTCTTCGATGCGAATATAGGTATCAACATCTCCCTTAACCGTCGTTACATAAGGTTCATTAGGATCTATGGCGCTCTTTTGAAGGGTTCTTTCCTCTCCCTGTCTGCCGGCCGCAACACTGAAAGTTACAGGCTTATACACAGGCAGATACTTCTCATTGGACTCCTTCTCCGGACTGAACCTGCAAAGCTCCGTCTCTTCGGTTTGCGTAGCGGTTCCGTCCTCAAGCTGCATCGTATCATTCTTATATGCCGATACACCTATCTTGTAAGTCTTGTCTGCCGTCAGTGCCTTCGCACCCTCTACCTGGCTTTGATCAAGACTCTCGGTCTGGCCGTCAATCTCTACCTCCTTGCTGTCACCGGATTCACCTACCGTCATTGCGATCTCAACAGAATAGGTACCCGTCGCTTCGTCATAGGCAAGTCCCTGTACAGGAGCTGTTTCCTCCGTTCCCACAAAATCTTCGTTGGTAAAGTTAAAGCCTCTCTGGGTATCTACATACTCACCGTTTGCATCCTTCTGATAGATCGTTACCTTGTAGCCATCAGCGCCGTCTACCTTCTTCCAGCTTCCCTTCATTGCCTCGTTTCCGAGAAGCTCAAGCTGTGCCGTGGCAGGTGCTACGGGAACCTTGTTATTGGTGTAATGGTAGGTGCTGTCGGACTGCCAGGTTGCTACCGGCGTTTCCACCTCATGGGTCTCTACGGGATCTCCATTATCATCCACGGACGCGATCAGTGACTTCTCCACCAGGGTTGTAGTCAGGTAATAATCCCCTGTAGGTGCAAGGTCATCGCCTACCAAGCTGACGCTTTCCCCGTTGGTACTACTATCTCCCGTCAATGTCCTGGAATCCACAAGATAATCGGTGGTGATCTGTTCTGCTCCGTCCTCATTAATGGTCTTCTGACCCATGTAGGTATTCAGAACATACTCATTTTCATCCTCAAGGTTTTCAAAATCAACATCGAGACGATTGCCATTCAGATTGACATTCATATCCGTAACAGGCGTGGTAGCAAGTCCCTTGATCGTAAAGGCACTGTTTGCCGAAACCGTGATATCACCCGCCGTTGTCCTGTCCTTGGGAATGCCCAGGAAAACGCCACTCTTAATGGGGTTGCCTTCCGAATCCGTCTGAACGGTTCCGATCCAAGCATTGTATTCTGCGTTGTTATCCGATACCGAATACTCTGTAGGCAGATATTTGATCTCATCCACACAGTTGCAGGAAACAGAAGCCGCAAAAGAATTCATTTGCTCATCATCCAGTGTCTCATCGGGGATCAGACCGAGGATCAGATAATCTCCATGATACGTCTGATTCTGATCTACACTAATGGTCTTGGAATAAACCGCAGAATCCGCTTCTGCTGCAAGTTCCTCCGAATCTCCCTCTGCCGTCAGATCTTCCGGATCCGCATTCGAAGACACCTCCTCCAATTCGATCGGCATCAGATTAGCTTCAACCACTGCAAATACCTGATCTCCGTCTTCAGTTTCCATCGGCACAGGATCGCAAAGAGCCATAACGGTCTCTTCATCATCTGCAATGGTTTGATTGTCAGTCTCTTCGGATTTATTCTTATTCTTCTCTTTCTCCAGTTCTTCAAATTCCTTATCCCAATTCAGATCATCCAGTTTCTTAAATACCCTTCCCTGAGTTTTCACCTTATTGGCAGGGAAGAAATAGATCACTCTCAGGTTAACGCCGATAACCGAAGCACTGGCCGCTACACCACCCTTCAGATTTGCATTCTTAAAGAACTGCGATACACTCTGTCCGCCGGATCCCTTTTGGAAAGCAGTCTGTGCCACAATCCTGTAATCCAGTCCGGCACCGAGAAGCGTTGTTCCCTTAGGCACAAAATGAATTCCCTCGGGAATACATAGAGCACAGGAAGCAGTGCCGGTACTTCCGATATAAACATAAACCCAATCGGAATTATCTATGGCATTACCGACATAAGTTTCTGCCGACAAGCCAACCTTGGCCTTGATCGTTCCGTTGAAGAACTTCAGCGCCTCAGCTTCAAAGGACTTATCATCATCCTTGAAGTTAAAGATCTTCAGACCCATTCCCATTTCACCGCCAAAGGCAACGCCCTGATAGGTCAGCTTCGGTACATGATTCTTCGCATCTTCGTAAGTGATCTCCTTACCGTTCAGATAGATGCCCGCATACATGCTGTCTATGATCTTTAAGCTGGAGGCATTTGGAAGCTTGAAGCCCACATCCTCTGCCTCAAGTCTTATCTGACTCGGTCCCACCCTGGCAGTCAGGGTTCCGTCTACCACTTTCACGATGGAACCTTTCAGCATCAATGACAGGACTACCGGTGGTATGGCCACATAGTTGCCGTCTATCGTCGATGCAAGTCCGTCAATACCACCGCCACCGCCGGTGATAGATACAACAGGGGTTCCGGGCGGGATATCCAGCCCTACACCTTCTGCCGTAAGCTCAATCTGGAACCAAAGATGCTCGGGACAGAGACGTCCGTTGTTCAGTCTGACAAGGGTCAGTTCCGCTTTGGTGGAGAACAGATTCTTCACCGTCAGCTCAAACTTGAAGTCATAAATCTCTTCTCCCGCGAAGGTATTGATCTTCCCTTCCATGTTGGCGCCGCCGAACCCAAGAACATTGGGACTGGCATCCTTTTCGTCCTTGTCATCCTTGTCGTCCTTATCATCCTTCTTGCCGGGGATCTTGGGTACCTTCAATTTACCCTCAGCCTGGATACCGTTGCATTTGAACTTGGAATCCTTATCCAGTCCATAACCCAGTTTCTTCATTTCCATCTGAGCCGCAAACAGATTGATCTTAAATTTTCCGGTAAAGACCAGATTACCCGTCGTATCCATGCTGGCGCCCTGGATAGCAACTCCGTTACCGGGCAAGTCGATACTGATGAAAGACTGATTCTTCTCCGAATCGATACCGACCAGGAGTCCGAGTGTCTCATCATATCCGTTAAAGGTCAGACCACCGCCGCTCTTTGACTGATAGAACTTAAAGGTGGGTGCATTAAGCATAACCCTGTCCTGATCCATCTCCAGCGTTCCGTCTTCCCATAATCGTATCGCGGGCTTGGTGGGATTCGTCCATGTGGCCGTGATTGTAGGACTGAACGCCACGGAAGAATCACTGAAGGAATAAACCTTCTTTCCGTTTACGGTATCAATGAAATATCCACCCTGATACTTGGCCACACAGGTTCCGTACTTATCGGAAAGCCTCGTAATGTCATCAGCTGTATCCGCAGGGAGTACCTGATAGATCTGCTTCCCGTTACCGTCCTTCTTATTACCATCGGGGAACACGCACAGATAAGGTGCATCGCCTCTTACTTTGACAGCATCGGGATCAGTCGGCTGGCCGGTCTCTTCATCCTTCTTAACCTCCAGATCGCGGAAACCCCAAAGAGCAGCAGACGTGGCTCTATGTATCCCTACCCCTGAATAATCAGTCTTTTGACCCTGATTGTTATATTCATATAACTCATAACGGTATGCACAAGTGCCATGGCTACCGTATGTTGTCAGCTTATTATTCTTATATTCGATAGAGCTGGCATACTCTTCCAAATGCCCCTCAACACCATGAGCATTCATCGTATGAACTTGGTCAGCGTAGTTGTATGATGTAGCAACAAACGGAGAAGCAAAACTATAGCTGTCACTGTAAACCTCCAGAACCGCATTTTCCTGCGTCTCCGTTATACCGCTGGTTATGTTCATATAACTGATCGCGCCGCTATTTGTCAGATACTGGGTATTAACAGCAATATTGGACAATTCACTGTCTTTGATGGATGCATGGCCCATTCTGGGGAAATCCACATAATCCATGGACTGTCTGAAGAATTTACCCTCCTGACTAAAGTCACTCTCTGAGCTGTCATCGGCCACCTCCATGTTGGTATATACAGTACGGCATTGAACACCCCAGTTGACTGATGCATCATAAGGATCTGCTTCGATTGGCTCTTTACTGGGATTCTGCTCCTCTGTTTCACCTCTGCTACCCTGATCCAGCTTCACCAGAGTGAAATAATTGGTACACTTGAAGCTCTTGTTCTCCAGGAAATAGTAGTCAACCACAAGCTCTCCGGAATAAGTCATAGCATCTACATATTCTTCCTGTACTTCATCGTATACTTCCTGTTTATTTTTGTCCCAGCTATCCGGATATCTCTCATGGACGACATTAGTCCTGACCTTGATCTCTTCTACCGTCAGCTTGGTATACTTGCCCGGTGTATGCCCCGCGTCCAAATTCGGTGCCACCCAGTGATTGATGATCTGTCGGCCGTTCTTATCCAGATTCTTATATCCCGCTTCCAATGTCTCCATCGGCACCGTATGGCATAAAGCACCGGCCTTGTCGGTAAATACATAGGCATAGGGATCATCCTTCTTTTCCGGATTTGCCTTAGTGGAACCGATACAGATATCAAAGTGGATATGATCGTTCTCCAGGTAAGCAAACTCCATTCCGTCCGCAGCAAACTTGCCGACCTTCGTTTCGGTGTCAGTTGTCAACGGCGGCACAATAGCGCCGATATAACCGAAGGCGCTCAGAGGTTCCGCCATGACCAGAACGATAGCCAGGATGAAGCTGATCAGACATTTCATTCTCCGTTTACTCATTCTCTTTTCCCCCATTCTCTTTCTGATTATTGTGGTGCTTTCGATACAGCAAAAGGATCGCAAGTGCCAGGCCGCAGCTGAATGCAATGACGGCTACCAGCACATAACCGCCTGCCTGACGCGACAACATGAACGAGCCGTAAACGCTCTGACTGGCTCCCGCCGGCACCGCTCCCGACAGAGCCGCCACCGCCGTTACCAGGACGGCAAACATGGCGCATACCGTTGCAGACAACGCGATGCTGACCTGCCGGTATCGCTTTTGCAATCGCTCGTTACTGCGTTTGAGTATCTCAGTTACCGCTTCCTCATTTGAGTATTTCACACCTCTCACCTCCCGAAGCACTCTTATACTACTTAGTTGCGGCTTTTTGTGATTTTACCCACCAAAAAAACAAAAAATATAAAATTATCCTTCAAACAGGGAAAAAGACAGACAGATCCTACAGATCAAAGGCCGCAGCGATCTTACGATAGAGAAAATACAGGCCCCAGGCTGTCACGATCGGCATCAGATAGCCGACCACAGAGGAGGGACCGGGCTCAGATACAAGAAGATTGTAAAGCGCATGAAAGATCATGGAAATGGATACCCCGCCCACTACCGCAGGAAAAGAGAAGGCCTTAAGATTCCGGGCAATGATGAGCCAGACGGCCAGCGCATAGATAGTAACGATATGCATAACTCCCACCGCCATGCCGCGGATCATGACATAGGAAAATCTCTCCGCGCCGGAAGTTAGGATATAGCAACAATTTTCAAAGGTGGCAAAGCCCGCACCGATAGCAACTGCAAACATGGTAAGCATCCGCTCACCGGGCTGGAATAGGAACAGGAAATACAGAAGGGGAAGCAGCTTCATCAGCTCCTCCACGATGGGTGAGAGAAAGATCGCCGTGTCATTCTCCCCCATCCCACTGGACAGGTTCAGAAAGCCGCTGATATAGGCGGAAAGCAGACATACACCCATCCCAACCAGAAAAGCCGTAAGGTAGCGTCTGACCTCGCCCCTAACAAACAGAAGGGATACGATCAGAGGGATCGCGATGCAAAGCAGGATGTTTTCCGCAAAGATCATTCCGCTTCCACCTCCTTCTTCAGCGTATAGAGCATCAGCACGATGCTGATCATGCAGACGCAGAGCATTGCCAGATAAAAATAGCCCGAGCTCATATACATGCTCGTCGTACTCCAGGCAAACAGGCCGCAGGCCAGAAACCCGGCTTTGTTTCTCTCACTCCCCTTTCGGATCACATATGCAAGACGATATAACAGGAAAGCACAGCCGGCGAACATATATACATAGCAGGCAAGATCGAGCCCGGTTTTTACAGACCCGTCCACAAAGAAAGTCAGCCCCTGCATCAAAACCAGCGGCAGGCACACCGCCGCCACAACGCCAAAACGCCTGTCGGTCAGATATCCGGCTCCCTTAACGCTGATCAGCAGACTGCTGAAAAAGTAGCAAATGACGATCCCGGTAATGATATCCTGCCCCCACTCACCGCTCCAGCCGATCCAGAGTGCGATATTACAGGCGGAAAACAGAACGCAGAAAAGGATCTCCTTAAGACACGGGGAGGGTTTGCGGGCAGGCGGCGCCGTAAGGGATGCTCCCAGCAACAAAAAAAATGCCCACTCGCCGATCTCATTGGCGGCAAAGGGCATACGTGTATCGGGACGCAGGATCCCGTAGGTCAGCCAGTACAGTTCATCCAGTGCCAGACCCACCACGGCGAAGGCAAAAAAGATCACCTTCATAGAACGGTTCGTAGCGGAGATCAGCCTGATTGAGTGCAGCACCACCACCAGCAGGACCATCGTATACAGTAATGAAATAACATCACTTGCGTTCAAATCTCAAACCCCATCCTCTCCAGATTCGTCCGGAGAGCACTTTTCCCTCTCTCAGTCAGATGATAGATCTGCTTAAGGCTCTTACCCATGACTCTTGCAGCCTCTTCATGGGTCATATCCTCAAAATACAACAATAAAAGTATGCGGCGATACTCTTCCTTCAACCCTTCCATGGCCAGATAAAGCTGCCTGTTCCGCTCAGCGGAAAGGAGGGCAAGTTCCGGCGGTTCAGCCGTCTCATCCGTGATCTCCTCCAGGGTTGAAAAAGTTAGCCTACGCTTACGAAGACGCATCAGTGCCAGATTTCTTCCCACGGAAAAAAGCCAGGTCTTAAAGCTGCTCTTCCCGGAAAAAACACTCCGCCCGCAGGCCACCTGCGCAAAGGCATCCAGCATCAGTTCCTCGGCATCCTCCATGCTTCGGACATAACCATACAGAAAAAGCGTAAGGGATTCTCTGTGTCTTTCGAGCAGACTTTTCAAATCGCTCTCCCTGTGATGCGCCAGGAAGCGATCGTATAATTCTTCATCGGTTGGTATGCCGCCTCTTTCGTCCAATGGTCCTGCCCTGATACGTGTAAAAAAGGGCCCGCCCATCCGGCAGGCCCCTTCTTGCTTATGAAGTTAGTTGTGTTACACCTCAGACCGTTACGCCCTGCTCCATCTGATTCTTGTACTCATCAAACAGACTCTGTACAGCGCCATAGGTCTTCTGGCTGATCTCCGGCAGTTCCTTGCCCCAGGTCTTCGTAGCCTCCTTGAAGCCCTTCTCAAAGGCACCGCGCATCTTCTCCATCTTCTCGGCATCACCGCCGGTCAGAGCCATTGCAAAATCGAAGATCCTCTTGGATGTCTGCTCAACACCCCAGTAGCCATCCTCGGCAATGTCCTTCTGGGCCTGTGCCTTGGTCTGCGCATCTACCGTAAAGTCGCCCTTTGCAAGGAAACTCCAAATGCTCTCTGCCTGTCCCAGGGTCTTGCCCTGATCGGAGATCATCTTGTGCACCAGATCTTCCATCTGTTTGATCCGTGACTCATTGACCTCTTTGAGCTGGGCTACCAGAGCACTGCGGTCAGCCTTGGCTGCTGCCTGCTTACCTTCCGCTGAAGGCTCGTAGATCACACCGCTTGTTGCTTTCGCCGTGGAAGAACCTGCTCCCGAAGAGGACGCAGACGCTTCCGCACTCTTAGCTTCCGAAACCTTGGAAGCAGAGCCGGCTGCATAGCTGGTATAACTGTTGCTGCTTACACCTGATACACTGCTCATATACATTCCTCCTTGATTGTGTGGGGCGCGTATCCGTCAGGTTAAGCGGATACGGACGAATCCTTTCGTCCAAACGCCGTGAACGTGTGATAATTATACACTTATACACTATCATATAAGCAGCTAAAATGCAAGTTTAAATCGTGCTGATCCGGGGGCTGATATCCTCCAGAACATCCAGCAGGATGCGAACCGTATCCAGGGATGTGAACATGGTCACACCGTTCATGATGGCGCACTTTCTGATGTTCACTCCGTCATTGTAATGCACGCCGGAATAGATAGCTCTGGTATTGATGATGTAGCTGACATAGCCCGCTCTGATGGAACGGAGCACCTCATCACTGCCCTCACTGATCTTGCCCCGGATCCTGGTGCGGATCCCGTGCTGCTTTAAGTAATTACCGGTTCCCACCGTAGCCTCGATATTAAAGCCCAGCTCATAGAACCTTCGTACCAGCGGCAGCGCCTCATCCTTATCCTCATCCGCCAGGGTAACCATGACGGTCCCGTATTCCTTCATCTTGATGCCGGAGGCCTGCAGAGCCTTGTACAGGGCTCTTTTCAGGCTCCTGTCATATCCGATGGCCTCGCCTGTGGACTTCATCTCCGGTGAAAGATATGCATCCATACCGCTTAACTTTTCAAAGGAAAAAGCGGGAGCCTTTACGTAGTTGAAATTCTTTTCCTTCATGAGACCCGGCGCGATACCCTGCTCCTTAAGTCCTTCGCCCAACATTGCCTTAACGGCGATATCCACCAGAGCCACGCCCGTGGACTTGGACAGGAAGGGAACGCTTCTTGATGCCCGGGGATTGACCTCAATGATATAGACATTCTCATCGCGATCCACAATGAACTGTATGTTGTAAAGACCTACGATGCCGATGCCCAGACCGAGAGCCCTCGTGTATTCCCAGATGGTCTGCTTCACCTTCTCGGAAATGGAGAAGGGCGGATAGACGCTGATACTGTCACCGGAGTGCACGCCGGTACGCTCTACGAGTTCCATGATACCCGGCAGGAAAACGTCCTTGCCGTCGCAGATGGCATCCACCTCCACTTCCTTGCCGACGATGTATTTATCTACAAGAACGGGGCGGTCCTTATCCACTGCCACCGCAAATTTCAGATAGCGCTCCAGCATATCCTTGTTGGCAACGATCTCCATGGCTCTTCCCCCCAGCACGAAGGAAGGTCTCACCAGAACGGGATAGCCGATCTCCGCTGCCACTCTTACGGCCTCTTCCAGATTCGTCACCGCGATCCCCTTGGGATGCGGGATGGAAAGCTTCCTCTGCACCTCTTCGAAGGCATCACGGTCCTCTGCCGCAAAGATTGCCTCGGTGGAAGTCCCGATGATCTTAACCCCTTTCTTTGCCAGGGGCTCAGCCAAATTCACAGCCGTCTGACCACCCAGGGAGGTGATCACGCCTTCCGGCCTTTCCAGGCGGATGATGTTCATGATATCCTCTACGGTCAGAGGCTCAAAATACAGCTTGTCTGCCGTTGTATAGTCCGTGGAAACCGTCTCCGGATTGTTGTTGACAACGATGGCTTCGTATCCCATCTCATGAATGGTCTTGACCGCGTGTACAGTGGAGTAATCAAACTCCACGCCCTGTCCGATCCTGATGGGACCGGAGCCCAGCACGATGATGCTCTTTTTATCCGATACGACGGATTCGTTTTCCGTTTCGTAGGTGGAGTAAAAATACGGCACGTAGCTGGCAAACTCGCTGGCGCAGGTATCGATCATCTTATAGACGGGATGCAGGTTGAATTTATCTCTCAGCTCTCCGATCTCGTCCTCGGTTTTACCGGTCAGCTCTGCGATATAGGCATCCGAAAAGCCCATCCGTTTAGCCTGGTAAAGCAGATTCGGATCTGCGAAGGGATCCTTTGCATGCTCCAGCTCTTCCTCCAGCTCCACGATATTGCGGATCTTGTTCAGGAAGAACATATCGATCTTGGTACGTGCATAGATCACCTGGGGATCCACACCCAGCCACAAAAGCTCGGAGATCGCATAGATACGGTCATCCGTTCCCTCTTCGATATAGTTGAGCAGCTTTTCCGTAGCTTCCTTTATGCCTTCCTCTCCGGGTTTATCCGAAAGACTCTTAACATCGAATTTTTCAAGATGGATGTGATTCTTGCCGTCCTCAAGAGAACGGATAGCCTTCAAAAGACTCTCCTCCAACGTTCGTCCCACCGCCATGGTCTCGCCGGTGGCCTTCATCTGCGTGGTGAGCACGTTGCTGCCGCCGCTCCGAAGCTCGCCCTGTTCCGGCTCATCCTCGGATTCCGAGAATTTATCAAAGGGGAAGCGGGGCATCTTCGTTACCACGTAGTCCAGTGCCGGTTCAAAGCAGGCAGGTGTATTGGCAAGCTGTATCTCATCCAGCTCCATTCCCACGGCTATCTTGGCAGATACCCTTGCAATGGGATAACCGCTGGCTTTTGATGCCAGGGCCGAGGAACGGGATACTCTGGGATTCACTTCAATGACATAGTAGGCAAAAGACTCCGGATCCAGTGCGAACTGCACATTGCAGCCTCCCTTGATCTCCAGGGCGCGAATGATCTTAAGGGCACTGCTCCGAAGCATCTGATATTCCTTGTTGGTCAGGGTCTGGCTGGGTGCCACTACGATGGAGTCACCGGTATGGATACCGACAGGATCCAGGTTCTCCATATTGCAGACTGCGATGGCGGTATCGTTGCCGTCCCGGATCACCTCATACTCGATCTCCTTGTAGCCCTTGATGCTCTTTTCCACCAGCACCTGATGAACGGGTGAGATCTCAAGTGCGGACCGCATTTTTTCACGCATGCTCTCTTCATCATCCGCAAAGCCGCCTCCGGTACCACCTAAAGTAAAGGCAGGACGCAGGATCACCGGATAGCCGATCTCTTCCGCTGCCGCAAGACCGTCCTCTACGCTGTCCGCGATCCTGGAGGGTACCACGGGCTCGTCCAGCTGTAGGCAGAGCTCCTTGAACAGCTCTCGGTCCTCTGCTCTTCTGATGCTCTCGGCCTGGGTTCCCAGAAGCTCGATCTCACACTCATCCAGGATCCCCTTATCGTAAAGCTGCAGTGACAGGTTCAGACCGGTCTGTCCGCCGATACCGGGCACGATGGCATCCGGTCTTTCATAGCGGCAGATCCTTGCCATATATTCCAGGGTCAAAGGCTCCATGTAAACCTTGTCGGCGATGGCATTATCCGTCATGATGGTAGCCGGATTGGAGTTGGCCAGGATCACCTCATAACCCTCTTCCTTCAGCGCCAGGCAGGCCTGGGTGCCCGCGTAATCAAACTCTGCCGCCTGTCCGATCACGATGGGACCGGAACCGATGACAAGTACTTTTTTTATATCTGTTCTCTTAGGCATATTCAACCTCTTTCCATCAGCTTGGTAAACTGCTCAAATAAATAGCCGCTGTCACAGGGTCCCGGACAGCTTTCGGGATGGTACTGGACGGAAAAGACCTTGCCGTCTTCGCTCCGAAGCCCTTCCACGGTGCCATCAAGCACGTTGATATGGGATGCAGCAAGACCTGTGCCTGCCAGGGAATCCTCCTCCACGGCGTAGCTGTGGTTCTGGCTGGTGATCTCGATCTTACCGGTGGCAAGTTCCTTTACGGGATGATTGCCGCCTCTGTGTCCGAACTTGAGCTTATAGGTCCGGGCTCCTCTGGAAAGTGCAATGAGCTGATGTCCTAAGCAGATCCCGAACATGGGAATACTGTCACCTAAGGTCCGCAGCGTTTCAATGACCTGAGGTACGTCCGTGGGATCGCCGGGGCCGTTGGATACGAATACGCCATCCGGATGAAGGCTCATGATCTCCTCCGCACCGGTATCGTAAGGCACGATGGTCACGTTGCATTTGCTCTTATTGAGCATGCGGATGATGTTCATCTTCATGCCACAGTCGATGGCCACAACGTTGAACTTGGGATTGGAGGTACGGCTGTACCACTTTTTGCTGCAGCTGACACGCTTTACAGCATCGGTAGGGACAGGTGTTTCCTTGATGATCTTAACACCCTCCTGTACAGACGTATCAGGGCCTGTTATCAGACCCCTCATGAGTCCACAGTCCCTGATCTTTCTTACAAGCTGTCTAGTATCGATTCCGCTGATCCCGGCAACGCCGTTGTCTCCCAAAAGTTCCGACACCGTTCTGGTGGCCCGGAAGTTGGAAGGCTCCTCATTTAAGTCCCTGACGATAAGACCCGAAGGAGCGATCAGCTTACTTTCATAATCCTCGTCGCAGATGCCGTAATTTCCGATGAGTGGATACGACATCACCACCGCCTGATCGGTATAGGAAGGATCCGACAGGATCTCCTGATAACCGCTGAGCGAAGTGTTAAACACGATCTCGCAAACTCTGTCCTGATCCGATCCGAAGCTAAAGCCAAGATACTCGCTTCCGTCTTCAAGGATCAGTTTTCTGTTACATTCCATGGTTTATTCCTTCCCTGCATTTTTTGCCGCTGTCACAAAGCCCAGGAATACCGGATGCGGCTTGTCCGGTCTGGACTTAAACTCGGGATGATACTGTACTCCCAGGAAGAAGGGATGGTCCGTGATCTCAACGGTCTCCACCAGAGTATCGTCGGGAGACAATCCCGAAAGGACCAGTCCGTGATCCGAAAGAACCTCTCTGTAGTCGTTGTTAAACTCATATCTGTGTCTGTGTCTCTCGGAGATCTCCAGTGAGCCGTAGCATTTCTCCATCAGGGTTCCCGGACGGATGATGCACGGATATTTGCCAAGGCGCAGCGTACCACCCTTATCCACCTCATCGGACTGTCCGGGCATGAAATCGATCACCTTGTTTGCTCCGTTATGATCGAACTCACCCGAGCAGGCATCGGTGATACCGGCCACGTTTCTGGCAAACTCGATGACAGCGATCTGCATACCGAGGCAGATGCCAAGGTAAGGGATCGCATTTTTCCTGGCGTATTCCGCTGCCAGGATCATGCCTTCGGTTCCTCTGTCTCCGAAACCGCCGGGTACCAGGATTCCATCTACCTTCGACAGCACCTCCTCACAGTCAGCCTCTGCTAACTGTTCCGAATCGATCCATTCGATCTTCACATGGGCCCCTGCCTTGAAGCCCGCATGGGAAAGGGCCTCTGCCACCGACAGGTACGCATCATGAAGCTGAACGTACTTGCCCACCAGAGCGATGGTAACCTCTTCCTTTGTTGCGTCGATAGAGGCAACCAGCTGCTTCCAGCTTGTCAGGTCCGCTTCGGGCGCATCAATGGAAAGCTCTCTTAAGACCACATCGGAAAAATGATTCTCCTCCAGCATCAGCGGAGCCTTATACAGACTGTCCAGGGTCATGTTTTCGATGACACAGTCTTCCTTTACGTTGCAGAACATGGAGATCTTGCGGAAGATCTCTTTCTCAAGGGGCTCGTCGCAGCGGAGCACGATGATATCCGGCTTGATACCCATTCCCTGCAGCTCCTTGACCGAATGCTGCGTGGGTTTGGACTTGTGCTCATCGGAGCCATGAAGGAAAGGAACCAGCGTTACATGAATGAAAAGGCTGTTCTCACTTCCGATCTCCAGCGCCACCTGTCTTACCGCCTCAAGGAAGGGCTGGGATTCGATATCACCGATGGTACCGCCGATCTCGGTAATGACCACATCGGCACCGCTCTCCTTACCGGCACGGTAGATGAACTCCTTGATCTCATTGGTGATATGGGGTATCACCTGCACGGTGGATCCCAGATACTCACCTCTGCGTTCTTTATTCAACACATTCCAATATACCTTACCTGAGGTCAGATTGGAATACTTTGTAAGATCTTCGTCAATAAATCTTTCGTAATGTCCCAGATCCAGGTCCGTTTCGGCACCGTCTTCGGTCACGTAAACCTCACCGTGCTGATAGGGGCTCATGGTACCGGGGTCAATATTGATATAGGGATCCAGCTTCTGTGCCGTCACCTTCAGCCCCCTTGCTTTAAGGAGTCTTCCCAGTGATGCCGCCGTGATCCCTTTTCCCAGACCGGATACAACTCCGCCTGTCACAAAAATATATTTTACCAAAACTTTCTTCCCCCTTTCCGGATCCTACAGCTGACGGATCCTTTCGATGGCTTCCTTTGTTGCTTCCCGGTCTCCGAAGGCCGTCAGGCGGAAGTAATGCTCGCCGCTGGGACCGAAGCCCGAGCCCGGCGTGCCCACAACATTCGCCTTTGTAAGAAGCAGATCAAAGAACTCCCAGCTGGTCATGTCATTCGGTGCTTTCAGCCAGATATAGGGAGCGTTAACGCCGCCGTATACTTCGTAGCCCGCATCGGAAAGACCACTTAAGATGATCTTCGCGTTCTCCATATAGTAAGCGATCTGTTCCTTAACCTCAGCTCTTCCTTCCGGCGTGTAGATAGCCTCACCTGCTCTCTGAACGATGTAGGGTGCACCGTTATACTTGGTACCGTGTCTTCTGGCCCACAGCGGATGGAGCTTTTCTCCCCCTGCCTCAAGATCCTTGGGGATCACGGTATAGCCGAGACGAAGGCCCGTAAAGCCCGCCGTCTTGGAAAATGACCTAAACTCTATGGCACAGTTCCTTGCTCCTTCACATTCATAGATGCTGTGAGGAACGTTCTCTTCACTGATAAAAGCTTCATAGGCCGCATCGTAAAGAATGATGCTGCCGTTTTTGTTAGCATAGTCTACCCATTCCTGAAGACGGTCCTTGGTGATCACCGCTCCTGTGGGATTGTTGGGGAAGCAAAGATAGATCAGATCCACCTTCTCTTTGGGGATCTGAGGCACAAAATCATTTTCCTTTGTACAAGGCATATATACGACCTTATCAAACCGCTCTGTCACGGAGTCATATTCTCCCGTTCTGCCTGCCATAACATTTGAATCCACATAAACAGGATAGACCGGATCGCAGACTGCAATGATATTGTCCGTGGCAAAGATCTCCTGAATGTTTCCGCAGTCACACTTGGCACCGTCGGAAATGAAGATCTCATCCTCTGCTATATCGCAGCCTCTTGCCTGAAAGTCGTTTGTTGCAACGGCCTTTCTCAGGAACTCATAACCCAGATCCGGAGCATACCCGCGGAAGGTTTCCTGCTTTGCCATCTCATCGGTAGCCTTGTGAAGCGCCTCGATCACCTTCGGTGTAAGAGGTCTTGTCACATCTCCGATCCCCAGGCGTATGATCTTCGCTTCGGGGTTAGCCTGTGCAAACGCATTTACCTTTTTACCGATATTGGAAAAAAGATAACTTCCGGGTAATTTCAGATAGTTCCTGTTAATGTCAGCCATTGTACTTCTTCCTCTTCTTCCTTACTTCTTATAATTCATTTCTTTCTACAGATTAGTATAACCCATTAAGGCAAAATCCACTTCCGCAGCTGCCGCTCTTCCCTCTGCGATGGCCCATACCACCAGGGACTGTCCTCTGTGCATATCCCCTGCCGTATAGATACCCGCCTTGGAGGATGCATGCTTTCCTGCAGCGGTCTTTACATTCGTTCTTTGGTCTGTCTCTACGCCGAAGGCCTCCGTTACATAGCTCTGGCTTCCCAGGAATCCGGCAGCGATGAGTACCAGGTCGGCGGGGACTTTTTTCTCCGTTCCTTCCACGGGAACCATGTTCATCCTGCCGGTCTTCTCATCCTTTTTCGCCTCAAGGGAAACAAGAACAACTTCCTTCAGGTGCCCCTTGGCATCCTTGATGAACTCCTTAACTGTGGTCTGATATACTCTCGGGTCAGCGCCGAATTTCCAGATCGCTTCCTCCTGACCGTAATCCACCTTGAGGATGCGGGGCCATTCGGGCCAGGGGTTGGAGGGAAGTCTGCTCTCGGAGGGACAGGGCATCATCTCCAGCTGTGTCACGCTCTTTGCGCCCAGTCTGATACAGGTTCCCACGCAATCGTTTCCGGTATCACCGCCGCCGATCACGATCACGTTCTTGCCTTTGGCGAGCTCTACGGGCATGCTCTTTTTATCGGAATCCAAAATGTGCTTTGTCACTTCGGAAAGAAAATCTACCGCAAAACGGATCCCCTCTGCATCCCTTCCGGGTGCCTTGATATCTCTGGGGTTGGAAGCACCGCAGGCCAGGATAACGGCGTCATTTTCCTTTTCGATCTTGGAAGCCTTAATGTCCTTTCCGATATCCTTGCCGGTAACGAATTTCACACCTGCCTGCTCCATCAGCTTCACGCGTCTGTCGATGACGCTCTTATCCAGCTTCATGTTGGGAATGCCATAGCGCAGCAGTCCGCCTACACGGTCGGATCTTTCGTATACCGTAACCTCATGGCCTCTTCTGTTCAGGAGCTGGGCCGCTGCCAGACCTGCAGGGCCGCTGCCGATCACGGCAACCTTCTTGCCGGTTCTGATGGCAGGGGTTTCTTCCTTTACCAGGTCATTTTCATAGGCATATTCAATGACGGCTTTCTCATTCTCTTTGGTTGCCACAGGTTTATCATGCAGGCCACAGGTGCAGGCCGCTTCACAAAGTGCCGGGCATACCCTGCAGGTAAACTCAGGGAAGCTGTGGGTGATCGAAAGCCTTCTGTACGCTTCCGTCATGCGGCCCAGATATACCAGATCGTTGATCTCGGGCACCAGGTTATGCAGCGGACAGCCGGAGGCCATTCCGGAGATCATGCATCCCGCCTGACAGAAGGGAATACCACAGTCCATACATCTTGCCGCCTGCTCCTTCTGCTCGCTTAAGGGAAGAGAGGCATGAAACTCATCAAGGTCTTTTACTCTCTCCTTCTCCGGTCTCACGGGACCGTCCACACGCCTGTATTCCAGAAAACCAGTTGTTTTTCCCATTTTTTCGCACCTTTCCAATTATATACTATTCGGCAATGGTTCGCAAAACTCTTTCATCCCACAAACTCCCGGAAGGCTTCGATCTTCGCTGTCTCGGGATCCGTGCCTGTCTCCTCGCTCTTGGCGATCAATCTCAGGATCTCTTTGTAATCCACGGGAATGATCTTTTTAAAGTGAGGGATGTACTCATCAAAGTGATCCAGGATCTCCTTGCCCTTTACGGAACCGGTGTTCTTCACATGCTCCGTGATCAGCTTGCGAAGCTCCTCCAGATCCCCCTTGTGTTCCAGAAGCTCCATGTTCACCAGCTGTCTGTTGAGGTTCCGATAAAGGGTGTTCTCCTCATCCAGGACATATGCCACGCCGCCGCTCATACCTGCTGCGAAGTTCTTGCCCACACTTCCGAGAACCACCACAACGCCACCTGTCATATACTCGCATCCGTGCTCGCCTACACCTTCGACTACCGCCGATGCGCCGGAGTTACGGATGGCAAATCGCTCACCTGCCATACCGGCAATGTATGCCTGACCGGAGGTTGCGCCGTAGAGAGCCACGTTTCCGATGATGATGTTCTCATGGGGATCATAGCCCGCTTCCTTCGGTGCCGCAACGATGAGCTTACCGCCGGATAAGCCCTTACCGAAGTAATCATTACTGTCACCGGAAAGATTGAGGGTAAGTCCTTTCGGAATGAAGGCTCCGAAGCTCTGTCCACCCGAACCGGTACAATTGATCAGGATCGTATCCTCTTCCAATCCTTCCGGATTCTGCCTTGTGATCTGTGCTCCCAGGAGGGTACCGAAGGTTCTGTCGATACTCTTTAAGTGCACTTTTGCCTCGGTTTTGGTACCGGAAGCGATGGCTTTCTGAATACCCTTATCCTTTAAGAGTACGCTTTCATCCTTCGTCTCACGAAGCTTGAAATCATACAGATATTTTTCATCATGAGAGATCTTGCCGGCATCCATGGGAAGCAGGATACCCGAAAGATCGATCTTGCCCTGGCTTTCTGTCAGATCTTCTTTTACCTTCAGAAGATCGCTCCTTCCCACCAGTTCTTCCACGGTGCGGATACCCAGGCTGCTCATGATCTCACGAAGCTGTCTTGCGATGAAGAGCATGAAGTTTTCTACATATTCCGGCTTGCCTGCAAAGCGCTTGCGAAGCTCGGGGTTCTGGGTTGCAACACCCATGGGGCAGGTATCCGACTGGCACTGCCGCATCATGACACAGCCCAAGGTGATCAGGGGTGCGGTGGCAAAACCGAACTCCTCCGCTCCCAGCATGGCTGCAATGGCTACATCACGGCCGCTCATAAGCTTTCCGTCTGTCTCGATCACAACTCTGTTGCGAAGGCCGTTTGCCAGCAGGGTCTGATGTGTCTCAGCAAGTCCCAGCTCCCAGGGAAGTCCCGCGTTATGGATGGAGGAAAGGGGTGCCGCACCGGTTCCTCCGTCATACCCGGAAATCAGAACCACTGCTGCTCCCGCCTTTGCCACGCCCGCAGCGACGGTGCCTACACCGGCTTCGGAAACGAGCTTAACGGAAATACGTGCATCTTTATTTGCGTTTTTCAGATCGTAGATCAGCTGTGCCAGATCTTCGATGGAATAGATATCATGATGAGGCGGCGGGGAGATCAGACTCACACCGGGTGTGGAATGTCTGGTCTTGGCGATCCAGGGATAAACCTTTTTGCCGGGAAGATGTCCGCCTTCACCGGGCTTAGCCCCCTGTGCCATCTTGATCTGGATCTCCTTGGCACTGACAAGGTAACGGCTTGTTACACCGAAGCGTCCGCTGGCTACCTGTTTGATGGCCGAGCTTCTGTCATGATCCGTTCCCGCCGAAAGGATCCTTTCATCGCTCTCACCGCCTTCACCGCTGTTGGATTTACCCTTCAGATGGTTCATGGCGATGGCCAGTGTCTGATGCGCCTCTTCGGAAATGGAACCATAGGACATGGCACCTGTCTTAAATCTTGTTACGATGGATTCCTCGCTTTCCACCTCGGAAAGGGGGATGGATTTTCCGGTATCCACGAAATCCAGAAGGCTTCGAAGATATCCTCTGTGCTCCTCTTCCACCATGCGGGTGTATTCCACGAACTTATCGTAGTTGCCCTCCCTTGTGGACTGCTGAAGCATATGGATCGTTCTGGGATTGTATCTGTGCTTCTCTCCCTGGCTTCTTTCTTTATGTCTTCCCTCTGCAGTCAGCTCAAGATTCGTGATAAGGCCCAGGGGATCAAATGCTTTGCTGTGCTGACGATTGGCAGCTTCGCCGATGTCCTTGAGGCTGATTCCGCCTACCCGGCTTACCGTTCCCGGGAAGTACTCGCGGATCACCTCGTCCGAGATACCGATGGCTTCAAAGATCTTGCTGCCCTGATAGGACTGGATGGTGGAGATACCCATCTTGGAGGCGATCTTTACGATACCGAAGAGTACCGCATTGTCGTAATCCTCAACGGCTGCGTAGTAGTCCTTGTCCAAAAGCTCCTCTTCCACCAGTTCTGCGATGGTAGCATGGGCAAGATAGGGATTAACGGCGCAGGCACCGTAGCCAAGCAGCGTTGCAAAGTGATGTACCTCCCGGGGCTCACCGGATTCCACGATCAAAGACATGGCCGTGCATTTTTTCGTCTCAACCAGATGCTTGTGAACTGCGGAAACCGCCAGCAGGGACGGGATCGCCACATGGTTCTCGTCCACGCCCCGATCGGAGAGGATCAGGATGTTAGCTCCCTCTCTGTATGCCTTATCCACCTCAACAAAGAGATGATTCAAAACCCGTTTCATGGGAGTGCTTTTGTAGAACAGAATGGAAACTCTGGCTACCTTGAAGCCCTCCTTGTTCATGTTTTCGATCTTCAGAAGGTCGAGATCCGTCAGGATCGGATTGTTGATCTTGAGTACCTGACAGTTTTCCGATGCTTCCTCGAGAAGATTACCGTTCTTACCCACATACACGGTGCGGGAAGTCACGATCTCTTCTCTCTGGGCATCGATCGGAGGATTTGTAACTTGTGCGAACAGCTGCTTGAAATAGTAAAACAGCGGTTGGTACTTATCTGAAAGTGCAGCGATGGGCGTATCAACACCCATGGACCCGATGGCTTCTGTTCCGTTCAGGGCCATGTTGCGGATGCCGTCATGGTAATTTTCCCAGGTATAACCGAAGGCTTTCTGCAGTCTCTTCAGATTCTCTCCCTTGATCTGGGGAACCTTCTTATTGGGAACCTTCAGATTGGACAGGGATAAGAGCTTCAGATCCAGCCATTCGCCGTAAGGCTTGGCATGTGCATAACGCTCTTTGATCTCCTCATCGAGAATGATCCTCTTTTGCTTGGTATCCACTACCAGAAGCTTACCGGGATGAAGTCTTTCCTTGCGGATGACGTGCTTTTCATCCAGATCCAGAACACCTACCTCGGAAGAAAGGATCAGTCTGTTGTCATCCATTACATAGTAACGGGAAGGACGCAGACCGTTGCGGTCCAGGATCGCTCCCATCACATCACCGTCGGAAAACAGGATCGATGCGGGGCCGTCCCAGGGCTCCATCATGGTAGCGTAATACTGATAGAAATCTCTCTCATCCTGAGACAGGGTCTCATTATGTGCCCAGGGCTCAGGAAGCATGATGGTCATGGCAAGAGGAAGCTCCATACCGCTCATCACCAAAAACTCCAGCGTGTTATCCAGCATAGCGGAATCGGAACCGCTCTGGGAGATCACAGGCAGGACCTTGGTCATGTCCTCCTCGGAGAAAACGCCGGTATGCATGGTTTCCTCACGGGCCAGCATTTTATCCGCATTGCCCTTGATGGTATTGATCTCACCATTGTGTACGATGAAACGATTGGGATGGGCACGCATCCAGCTGGGTGTAGTATTGGTTGAGAATCGCGAATGAACCATCGCGATGGCTGACTTGTAATCGGGATCTTCAAGATCCGTAAAGAAGGTACGCAGCTGCCCTACCAGGAACATTCCCTTGTATACGATGGTCCTGCAGGACAAAGACGGTACGTAGGTATTGACGCTGCTCTGCTCGAACTCGCGTCTTACGATGTAAAGCATCCTGTCGAAATCCAGATCCTCTTTTGCGGAAGCGGGTCTTTCGATGAACACCTGATAGATGCGGGGCATGCATTCCCTTGCACGGGAACCGAGCACATCGGGATCGGATGCAACTTTTCTCCAGGCAAGAAGCTTTAAGCCTGCCTTGCGGAGGATGATCTCAAACATGGAACGGGACTGGCGAAGCTCCAGATCGTCCTGGGGGAAGAAAAACATACCCACGCCGTACTGGCGCTGGCCGGGAAGTGTAACACCCTGCTGATTAAGAGTCTTCACAAAAAAATCGTGGGGGATCTGAGTCAGGATACCGACACCGTCACCGGTCTTTCCTTCCGCATCCTTACCTGCTCTGTGCTCCAGATTCTCCACGATGGAAAGAGCATCGTCAACCAGTTTGTGACTTGCCCTTCCTTCAATATCGATTATGGCACCGATGCCGCAGTTATCATGTTCAAACTCCGGCCGATATAATCCTTCCTTTTCAATCTTATTCCACATGTTTGTGACCTCCTAATCCGAAGCGTCATCTCATGTACTTCGTACATTCGATGATGCGGCATTCGCCGCATCTTACGTGTCCGTTTCGCTGACTTCCCTATGCCAGCATACTCGTCTGCGATCCGGACACGTTGACGCTTCTCATTGCTTGCGCACAAAAAAGGCGCCTCGGGATCACCCGAAGCGCCTTTGCTTCTATGAAAGAATAGCTCTAATTTCTTCTTATGTCAAGATGTTTTTTCATTTTTTCAGCAAAACAGGGGTTGTTTTCGCGTCATACCGGATAATGGCCGTCAAAGCAGGCTCTGCAGAGGGGCAGCGTCCCGACCATCTTCTTAAAGTCCCTGACCTCCAGATAGCGGAGCGAATCCGCGCCGATATTCTTGCAGATCTCCGCTGCGGAATGCTCGGAGGCGATGAGCTGCTTGGCACTGGGCACATCCGTTCCGTAATAACAGGGATAGAGGAACGGCGGCGAGCTGATCCTGACATGGACCTCCTTTGCACCCGCCTGACGCAGCATGATGATGATCTGGCGCATCGTATTTCCTCTCACGATCGAGTCGTCGATCAGCACGATCCGCTTGCCCTCCACCACGCTCTTGATCACGCTCAGCTTCATATGAACGGCGTTCTTCCTCTCCTCGTCCGTGGGCTTGATGAAGCTCCTTCCGATATAGCTGTTTTTGTGAAAAATGAGACCAAAGGGGATCTTGGAAGCATCCGCATATCCTTCCGCCGCCACCAGACCGGAATCCGGCACGCCAGCCACGATATCGGCATCGGGAACCTCCTCCTTGGCCAGAGCGCGTCCCGCCTCAAACCTGGCGTCATGAACGCTGATCCCATCGATCACGGAATCGTTTCTCGCAAAATAGATGTACTCAAAGATACAGTGGGCCGCGCGTTTTTTACAAAGGGAAGTATCGCTGGTGATCCCGTCCTCAGTGACTGTGATGATCTCGCCGGGTCTTACATCCCGGATCAGCTCACCGCCGATGGAAAGGATCGCTGCGCTTTCCGAGGCAAAAATGTACGCCGCACCTTTTTTGCCCAGGATAAGGGGCTTTAGGCCCAACGGATCCCTGAAGCCGATCAGCTTCCTCGGGCTCATGACAAGGCAGGCAAAGCCGCCCTTCATGATGCCGGCGACCTTAGCCACCGCTTCCTCGATGGTTCCGCAGCGGACTCTTTTGCTGACGATCTCGTAGGCAAGCACCTCCGAATCCGTCGTGGTATAATGCGCCTGACCGCGGTGCATCTGCTTTTCCTTCAGCTCGCCCGCATTGGTGATATTGCCGTTATGCACCAGGGCAAGGCTTCCCTTGATATAGTTCATGGCGATGGGCTGGGCATTCTCCACCCGGCTCTCTCCCGTCGTGGAGTACCGCACATGACCCACGCCGATATTGCCGCCAAGCTCCGCAAGATCCTTGCCGGAAAACACCTCGGAAACAAGGCCCATTCCCTTTTTCATGACGATGTTTCCCATAGGCCCCTCCGTATCGCTGAGGGCCATTCCGGCCGATTCCTGCCCCCTGTGCTGCAGGGCGGTAAGTCCGCTGTAGATATTGTGGGAGACCTGCTCTCCCGCCGGCGAATAGATACCGAAGACGCCGCATTCTTCATGAAGTTTATCCATGGTCATCTGTTCTCTCCTGTAGGTATATCAGTTAGCAGCTGCTAACAAAAAAGAGCGCCTTAGAACTATGTTCCAAGACGCCCTTGTCTTAACAAGCTAAAGTTTACACCTATGAAAATATGCCGTCAAGCTTTTTCTGTCATCCTCTACTTATCATCATCCGTCATGGACTTGTCCTGGATGATCGTTTTCCCTTTCTTCTCCTCCACCTTTTTACGGAGGCGCAGCTCCTGACGCTGCAGGCTTGCCACCATACCCGTGATGGGCACCGTGGTCTCATCGAACTGCACGCCCACCAGCGTTCTGTTGGCGGCAAATCCTTCGATGAAACGGACCACCTTGCCGGTTATCTTGTAGACGTGCTCGTAGTGGTCAAAAATGGACGCCGAGACATCATCCCCCACCTCCAGCGTTTCGTAATCGTCCGCCACGAAAACCATGCCGATGCCGGAAAACGAGATATCATGGATGACACCCTCAATGGCCTTTTTATTCTTTCCGATCTGAACCACCACCGTATAGCTGCAGGGAACCCTGTAGTTGAGTCTGTGATTGACCGGTGCCACATCCTCGGAACTGAATAATAAAAGCTTGGTCCTGTCCTTGCTCAGTCCGTGATAGGAAATGGTATAGTTGTACTCTCTGCTGTCCAGAGCATTCTTAATGGATACGGTGATCCTTCTTCTGCCCAGGGAAACGACCTGTCCGTCCCTCTCAACAGGTTCCACACTGATGCAGTAGGAATCCTTATAAGGCTCCTGAAAGTTCTGGACAACCTTAGTATCCACCGTAATGGTCTCACCCTTTATATGAATGGTTATGGTGACCGGCGATCCTTCCGCCATATGGTTGATCGTCATGTATGTACCCTCATATTTTAAACGCTCGCTTTCAGATTATACTATATTTTGTTACCTATTACATCATTTTTTCCGTAATTTGTGTCCGAGAGGCTGATTTTCTGCAAATAAGAGAGCGTTCCACCATATACACGGCGAACGCTCTCCCGATCACTTTTTATGAAAAATACTATCCTTTACTCAACGTCCTGAAGAGCATCGAAGTTCTCTTCACCGGTACGGATCTTAACTACGCGGCTGACAGGATATACGAAGATCTTGCCGTCGCCGATCTTGCCGGTATAAAGGGTTTTCTTAGCTGTTTCGATAACGCTGTCTACAGGGATCTTGCTGATGACAACCTCCAGCTTGATCTTAGGCAGGAGCGTAAGGTCCATTTCAACTCCACGATACATCTGGCCTGCACCCTTCTGGATACCGCAGCCGGTTACCTGTGTTACGGTGATACCGGTGATACCGAGACCGTTGAGGGCTCTCTTGATCTTGTCATAGCGTGACAGCTTGGTGATAATGACCACCTTGTACATACCGGTGTCAAGGCTGGTGCCCTGAACGGTAGTAACCGCATTCTCAACCGGAACCGCTGCATCACGCAAAGCCGGGCTGGCATCCTCGTAAGCTGCTACACCGAGGCTGGTGTTCTCGTTCTCAGACATCATACCTGCACTCATATCTACGATGGAGAAGCCTGCATAAGCAGAGGTAAGACCATGCTCTTTGATATCGAGACCTTCGATCTCCTCTTCTTCCGTTACTCTCAGTCCGATGGTTGCCTTAATGATGGAGAAGGCAATGAAGATCGTTACTACCGTCCAGGCGATGGTAACACCCATACCACCGAGCTGCTTGATCATCTGGCTCATACCGCCGCCGTAGAAAAGACCTTCGGTGATACCTGCACTTGCAAAGCCGGGTGCGGTAGAGGTTGCAAAGAGACCTACTGCCAAAGTACCCCAGATACCGTTCAGCATATGAACCGCCACAGCACCTACAGGGTCATCAATATGGGTTACATGATCGTTGAACCATACACCGAATACTACCAGAAGTCCGGCAACAGCACCGATGATGGCTGAACCTGCACAGTCGGTTACATCACAGGGAGCGGTGATGGCAACAAGACCTGCCAAGGATGCGTTCAGACACATGGAAACATCGGGCTTACCGTATTTAACCCAGGTAAAGATCATACATACAACCGTTGCAACTGCGGGAGCTACGGTAGTGGTAAGGAATACGGAACCGAGGGTGGGAACATCCGTTGCTGCTGCACCGTTGAAACCGTACCAGCCGAGCCACAGGATGAAAACACCGAGGGCTGCGACTACCAGGTTGTGACCGGGGAAGGCGTTAACCTTCGTTACCTTACGGTCTTTGTCTCTCTCAAACTTACCGATACGGGGACCAAGCATCCAGGCACCGATCATGGCGCAGATACCGCCGACCATATGGATACAGTTGGAACCTGCATAATCGTGGAAGCCCCACTGTGCAAGGAATCCGCCACCCCAGGTCCAGTGCGCCTCGATGGGGTAGATGATCGCCGAAATGATGGCGGAATAGATACAGTAGCTCGAGAACTTGGTACGCTCTGCCATGGATCCGGAAACGATCGTTGCGGTCGTTGCACAGAATACCAGGTTGAACACGAATGCGGAATAATCGAAGTTACCGTAGTTGGTGAATACATCGAAGGAAAAGCCGCCTGCAAATCCTCCCAGAATGTTCTCACCCAGCATCAGGGATGCGCCGCAGATGAACCACATCACTGTACCGATACAAAAATCCATTAAGTTCTTCATGATGATGTTACCGGCGTTCTTGGCCCTCGTGAACCCCGCCTCACACATCGCGAATCCGGCCTGCATCCAGAACACCAGCGCAGCGCCGATCAGAAACCAGACTGCAAAAATTTCTCCGTCTAATACTTGCATAATTTCCTCAGCCATATTTTTTTCTCCTCTCCTCTTTTTTATAGAAAAAGGCCATCCCACCTCAGGAACCACGCCTTTGTGGGATGACCGTTTCTATCGTTTGTTTTTGCGGTTTTACCCGACCGCTTCGCGGGTAGTATCAATATACGCTGAACAGCAGTTTTCCGTAGCTGGGGAACGGCCAGCAGCTTTCGGGCATCAGCATCTCTGCTTCGTCCACGTGCTTACGCAGGTGCTCCATCTTCGGAAGAACATCGTCACGGATCGCTTCGGAGGTCTTGATGATATCATCAAATCCGCCCAGATCCTCTAATGCCTTTTCCAGATCCCTTACTCTCTCAAGGATGTAATCCGTAAGCTCCGAAAGTCTCTCCATCGTAGAAACCTCGTAGTTGCATTTTACATTGTCGCTGACGGACTTCATCAGGGAAATGGTCTTAGCCAGTCTGCACAGATAACCTTCGATCGAAGGCAGGTAGTTCTTTCTTACCATATCTACCATCGTATGACCCTCGATGTTTACGGTCTTGCAGTAGTTCTCCAGCATGATCTCACATCTGGACTGAAGCTCTGTCTCTGTGAATACCTTGTGAACCATCAGCATATCCATGTTCTTCTTATCCAGAAGATGAGGCATTGCATCTGCCGTAGTCTTAAGGTTCAGAAGACCTCTAACCTCGGTAGCTTCCTTTACCCACTCCTCAGCATAGCCGTTGCCGTTGAACAGGATCCTCTCATGCTTCTTGATGGTCTCCTTGATCAGCTCATGCATGGTACCTTCGAAATCGGCTGCGCCCTCGAGCTTGTCAGCAAACTGCTTCAGGCTCTCTGCAACTGCTGCGTTCAGCATGATGTTGCAGCAAGCGATGCTGTTGGAGGAACCCAGGGATCTGAACTCGAACTTGTTGCCGGTGAAGGCGAACGGTGAAGTACGGTTCCTGTCGGTGGTATCCTTGGAGAATCTGGGAAGTACATGTACGCCGAGCTTCAGAACTTCCTTCTCTTTTCCTTCGTAAGGAGTATCGTTCTTGATGGCATCCAGGATGGCGGAAAGCTCGTCTCCGAGGAATACGGAGATGATAGCCGGCGGTGCCTCGTTAGCTCCGAGTCTGTGATCGTTTCCCGCGGTTGCTACGGAAAGTCTCAGCAGATCCTGATAATCATCCACTGCCTGGATCACTGCACACAGGAAAAGAAGGAACTGTGCGTTTTCATAAGGGGTCTCGCCGGGGGATAACAGGTTGGTTCCGTTATCGGTTGCCATGGACCAGTTGTTGTGCTTACCGGATCCGTTGACACCTGCGAAGGGCTTCTCATGAAGCAGGCAGACCATGTTGTGCTTTCTTGCAACCTTCTGCATGATCTCCATTGCCAGCTGGTTGTTATCGGTTGCCACGTTGGTGGTGGAGAAGATCGGTGCCAGCTCGTGCTGGGCGGGAGCAACCTCGTTATGCTCTGTCTTGGCAAGGATGCCCAGTTTCCAGAGCTCCTCGTTCAGATCCTCCATAAAAGCGGTAACCCTGGGCTTGATCACTCCGAAGTAGTGATCGTCAAGCTCCTGTCCCTTGGGAGGCATTGCTCCGAAAAGGGTTCTGCCGGTATATACCAGGTCGGGCCTCTTCTCAAACATTTCCTTGTCGATCAGGAAGTACTCCTGCTCAGGTCCCACGCTGGTCCTTACGTACTTCACTTCCGTGCCGAAGAGCTTCAGGATCCTCTTGGCCTGTCTGTTCAGTGCCTGCATGGAACGAAGCAGCGGTGTCTTTTTATCAAGTGCATCTCCCGAGTAGGAACAGAATGCTGTGGGAATGCAAAGGGTATGATCTTTGATGAATGCATAGGAGGTAGGATCCCATGCTGTATATCCTCTCGCCTCAAAGGTTGCTCGAAGGCCGCCTGAAGGGAAGGAAGATGCATCAGGCTCACCCTTGATCAGCTCTTTACCGGAAAAATCCATGATCACGCCGCCGTCCGGTGAAGGAGCGATGAAGCTGTCATGCTTCTCAGCGGTAACACCTGTCAGAGGCTGGAACCAATGCGTGAAATGGGTGGCCCCCTTTTCCACTGCCCAGTCGCGCATCTCACAGGCAACTGCTTCTGCAACATCCTCTTCGAGTTTCGCGTTCTCATCGATGGTCTTTCTCAGGGACTGATAAACCTTGGCGGAAAGCCTGGCTCTCATAACCCTGTCATCGAATACCATGGAACCGTAAATCTCCGGAACGTTTTGTTGTTTCATAACTTTCTCCTCCTCTATTTTTTCACGCGGGAACTGTTTTTGCTCTGTTCCTTTGCGTTTTTATCTGACGAAAAAAGGCGCCTCGGAGATCATCTCCAAGACGCCTTTGTCTTTATCGTTTTGTATGATACTTTGCTTTTTTAAATTTGTCAAGAGGTTTTGCAAAAAAAGTTGTTGTGGTGTTACAGTCACTGTGATGTCATGCTTAATATCCGGTATATTTCACCTCAAGATAAGATGATTGCTTTTTTTGAGAGATAATACCTTTGCTGCTTGGATAGTAACACAGCCCTATCACTACCATGAATCTCGCTGTGATAGGGATTTTTCCCGGAGGGGAGATATCTGATAAGACATCCAATATCAACACAGTTTTTGACATATATCCGCAGAATACTGCCAATAAACCTTGTGCTCATATCCGTAAGCACTTCTCTATCATTTTTGTAATTGCCGCGATCTACAGACAGGCCCTTTGGATCAGCAAATGCAGCCGACGAAACGGTTCCGTCCTTACGCCAATACATTTGCGCTATATCAGGTGGAAAAACTGCACGATAAAGCTTCTCATCACCTGCAAATGTGTCATTCATAAAACTGTGCCACCTTTCTGTTGAGTGCATTTGCTGTGACAGCAACATGATCAAAGTACTCTTCGCCGTTATACAGGACAACAAAGATTTCTGCTGTCTTGTCGTCTCCTATCTCTATTTCCATATGGTCACGCCGGGAATTATCAAATTCCAATTGAATGGTTTGTAAGGCAGTAGGAAAAATCTCCGGCTGAATCTGCAGCTGATCGATCAGTTTCTGTATACGAGAAATAAAAGACTTTTCAAATGCCTTCGCTCCGTTTCCGTTCCAATCATCCTTAAGTCTCGCGATCGCATCAAGCTTTTTCAGGTTATCTGCTTTCACACTCGATGATACAACATCGGACGAACGAGACATATCCGTTCCCCTGCCCTGTGCTACATCAGAATATGCTGACAATCTGGCAATTTCGTTCAGACGGCTATATTCCTCTTCGGAAATGATCACAACATTTTTATTTTCCTTTCTTGGAACGATCACCGCATCTCCTTCGTAGGCCAGATCAAAATATTTTTTGATATTGGATCTTATCTCTATCTGTTTTGCAATCATTATGGCCCTCCGATCTATGAATGCGTACGTTTATTTGTACGTATTGTAGTACGCTTTTTGAAACCTTGTCAAGCAAAAAATATTAGCATAACAATGAAAACACCGCCACCGGCTGATTGCCGATGGCGGTATTATAAAATAATGGGGCAAAGATCAGACCAATGATCTCTTAGTGTGTGACTTACTTTACAGTCACCGCTACCTTCTTGGTGATACCGTTAAGGGTGCTGACATAGATCGTGCAGGTGCCCTTGCCAACCGCTTTGATCTTACCCTTCTTGGTAACGGTTGCTACCGAGGTGTCGGAAGAGGTGTAGCGAAGCTTCGGGCTTGCCTTTGTGTTACTCAGTTTCTTTTTCTTATCAACCAGCTTAATGGTTGCCTTGATCTTAGAGGTCTTGCCCTTCTTGAGAGTCACCTTGCTCTTTTTCAGCTTCAGGCTCTTGGCATTGGTTGCCTTTTTATTCTTGTTTCCATACAGGCAGTTCTTGTTATTCTTGGCAAGGACTACCTTCTTACCATCCACGATCTTGAAAGGCAACACCTTCACTTTGATGGACTTTGCGAAGTTGATCTTCTTTCCGCCGATCTTGGTGATCGCGACCTTAGTTTTATTGCTGTCCGTGATCGTCATTGCAGGCTTGCCGTACTTCTTGTTCTTGCCACGATACTGAACATATACATCATAGCCGTCCGCAGCTTTGGTAGCGGTCCACTTGATCTGAATGGTCTTACCCTTCTGCGTAAGCTTTGCCTGCATGTTCATGGCATCCTCAGATTCCTTCTTGGCTTCCTGCAGTGCTGCTTCCGCAGGCTTAAGCGCTGCTGCAAGAGCCGTCTCCGCATCCGTCAGCTTCTTAAGAGTAGCTGCATCGATCAGCTTCTTCTGATCAGCTGTAAGCGCATCATAGGCTTTTCTGGCTGCTTCGATGGCTGCCTTATCGGTTGCCGCCACTTTATCACTTGCAGGAAGGGCATTGATCTTAGCAGCTGCGGCATCTGCAGCCACCTTATCCGCTGCAGCCTTATCGGCTTCTTTCTTAGCCTTCTCTGCTGTGGCTTTGGCTGCTGCAACCGCTTCCTTAGCAGATGCTACCTCTTCTGCCGTTGCCGCCGGATCTGCAGCCACAGCTTCTGCCAGGTCAATCGCATTTTTCAGAGCTGCTGCGATCTCCTCATAGGCCGGATCATCTTTGATGCTGTCGTAGAATGTTTCTGCCTCTGTAATGGCATCATTCAGTTCCGTCTTATCTGCTACGATCCGAACGGCAAAGCGGGCAGGCTCCGTATCGTTATGTGAGCCGTCTCCCTTCACCTTATACCATACATAATAGGTTCCAACGTCCGTACCGGTCGGGATTGTTTCGCTCCATTCGGTTGGTGCGGTAGTGCTATTATCGCTGACACTATAAACCATCGTTCCTCCGGTAGCAGTGCCGGCAACTGCCAGCTCGATCGGATTTCCCGTATAGGGAATTTCACCATTAGAGGCCGGCGTAGGATACTGCGTAACTGCAGAAGGAGGCAAAGGAATCAGAGACTTCATCACACCTGCGCCACTGTCATATCTCATGATAACGCTCAGATTATTACCGGAAACCGTATAAGAGCATACTGTTGTATTCGTTGGAATTGCAGCATTCGCATCAGTACTGGTGCTGCCTCCTGAAATATTATCGCCATTGGGAACCGACCCGTAGATACAATTTTTTAAAGTTGCGTGTCCACTGCCACCAATATCAAGATTATCGTTGACATCGGGGCCGGATTTGTTTGCTGTGATCACACAGTTGGCTGCATAGAAATTATTTCCGGTCCGTACTCCACCACCCAATTCAGTGTTGTATGTTCCATCGGAGGTATTGCTCGTTATACGACAACGCATCAGGTAAACTGAGCCTCGGGAATTATTGATTCCCCCAGTATGATCGCCTGCATTATTTCCAGTGATCACGCTATCGATTCCGTAAAGTATGGCTTGAGAATTTCTCATCTCAATCACGCCACCGGCATTTGAGCCATTAGATCTATTATTCCGAATAGTTGATCCATCCAATACTACAGTACCCGACAATGCGATTGCGGCATACAGACTAGCCGTACAATTCGTAATGGTACTATTCTTAAATATCAGAGTACTGTCGGAAGGAACTGTCAGCGCCACTCCGGAATTCTGGATCGTAAGATTCCGGATCGTTGCCGGTGCACCGGCGCCGATCGTAAACACATCCCCACCTGTACGAGTAACTGAGTAACCGTTTCCGCTTACCGTTACACCCGCCGGAATGGTAAGCTGGGAGGTGATAGTCACATCCCGTAGTAATTCGATAACAGAACCAGGTTGAGCAGCTGAGATGGCATTCGCAAGAGAAGTATAATCCTCCCCTATCCTCGCTTCATACGTTACTGCCTTCACCTCCTGACTCATCACCGGCATCATACCGATGATCATTGCCAAACAGAGGAGCATGCTCAGCAAGCTTTTTCCTTTTTTCCATCCTTGTTTCATATAGATTCCTCCTTGAATTTTTTTATGTGTGCGTATAGTTTGAAAAACGCCTTTCATCGTCTGTTTGCCAGACCGTCCAAAGCGCTTCTCATTGCTAACGCACAAAAACCGCCGGATTACGCAGAGCAAACAGCCCCGCGATTCCGACGGTTTCTAACATAGTTGGAGTATTCAGTTTTTGAATGGCACCCGAAAAGACACAAGAAGACGCAATTAAGCTTGTCTTGTCTTGTCTTGTCTTGTCTTGTCTTGTCTTGTCTTGTCTTGACAGGATATTTATTTCCCGGACAACTGTCAAGTCTTTCATGTGCATTCTCTCATAAATCATGATACTCTTTTCATTTCAAATTCACCCAATCGGATGATTCTGACCCGATATTGATGGTTTGTTTATTGTATCATGATTTACCAGGCGCACCGGAAAACTTAAGTATTTCTTAAGAAAAGAATCTGCTATACCCCACTGTCTCCGTAGTTGGCCAGAACTCTGGCCGACGGATCATTGACGTTGCAGCCCTCCCACTCTTTGTTGGGCATCCAAAAATCAGCCACCATCTGTGACTGTCCCGGATAATACTTTTCAAAAATATCACGATACATCAGAGATTCCTTCGTGAAAGGTCTGGCATGATCATACTTCTTGACACCCTCTGCAAACTCCTCGTCAGTGTATCTCTTCTCGGCACACCAGGCAAGATCATCCCGCAGGGAATGACCCACCGCATCGGAGAATGCCGCCTTTTCCCTCCAAAGGATGTTATCGGGGATCAGCGCATCCTTCTCAAAGGATTTACGCAGCAGATACTTTCCCTTTCCGTAGGTGTTCAGCTTCTTTTCGGGATCGATGGACATACAATATTCCACAAAATCCAGATCTCCGAAGGGAACTCTGGCCTCCAGGGAGTTTACGCTGATGCAGCGGTCCGCTCTGAGTACATCGTACATGTGGATCTCATGGATCCTCTTCTCCGCCTCTTTCTGGAACGCTTCCGCACTGGGTGCAAAATCCGTATACTTGTAACCGAAGATCTCATCCGAGATCTCTCCTGTTAGGATTACTCTCGTATCCGACTGCTCATGGATCGCCTTGCAGACAAGATACATTCCGATGGATGCCCTGACGGTAGTGATATCATAGGTGCCGAGAGCCTCGATAACGGTCTCTACGGCATTCACCACATCATCTGCCGTGATGATCACTTCATGGTGATCCGAATGGATGTAATCGGCAACCTCTCTTGCGTACTTCAGATCGATAGCATCGATATCCATTCCGATAGCCCAGGTCTGAAGCGGCTTATCCAGAAGCTTTGCGGCGATGCCGCATACCAGGGAGGAATCAAGACCTCCCGAAAGAAGGAATCCCACCGGTGTATCGGAATCAAGTCTTTTCCTCACACCATCCATCAGAAGATCGTGAATCTTCTCGTACACCTTCTCGTGGTCATCCTCAGATACCTTCTCCACCTTTGACATATCCCGGTAGCAGATAAACTCTCCGTCCTTGAAATAATGTCCGGGAGGAAAAGGCGTGATCTTATCCGTAAGACCCATAAGGTTCTTGGGCTCGCTGGCAAAAACGTAAGCACCATCCTCTGTAAATCCGTAGTACAAAGGCCGGATCCCGATGGGATCTCTTGCCGCTATATAAGAATCCTTTGCAACATCGTAAAGGATCAGCGCATACTCCGCATCCAGCTTTGCAAACATGTCCGTCCCGTACTCGCTGTACATTGCGGGAAGGATCTCGCAATCGGAATCACTGATGAACTCATATCCCTTTGCGATCAACTCCTCCTTCAGCGGCCGGAAGCCGTATACCTCTCCGTTGCAGACCAGAAGGATCTGTGAGCCCTCCGGCATATCTACGATCTCTTTTCCCGCCTCCTGCCTTATGGTCTTTTTATCGGCGCAGGCAAAAGGCTGCATTCCTTCGTCGGTAAGTCCCATGATGGACAATCTGTTAAAACCGAGGAACCCATTATTGGTATTCATTAACCTCGCCGCATCTGGTCCTCTCGATTTTGTTTTTTGCAGTGCCTGCCACAAAGCTTCCTTATCGGACTGCGCTTTGCAGACACCAAAGATTGAACACATGTGATCACCTCCTGAGAAATTAAAAAAGGCGTCTCGGAGAGTATCTCCAAGACGCCGTTGTCTTTACAAAGGTGAATTATAGACCAGCAATTTTACATTGTCAATACGTTTTTTTATTTTCTCAGATTTCGCCCAGAATCTTATACAGGATCTTATACAGAAAGGCCGCTTCTTCGGGCTCTAACCGGACGCAGGCACCCATGGCCGCGGGAATTTTTACCGCATCCTTCTTCAGCTTTTCCCCTGCTTCGGTGATGCTGATCACCAACGCCCGCTCATCCTCTCTGCTTTTGGTCCTTGTGACATAGCCTTTCTGCTCCAGCTTTTTCAGAAGGGGTGTCAGGGTTCCGGAATCCAGATACAGCTGCTCTCCCAGATCCTTGACATGCATGGACTTCTTTTCCCACATGACCATCATGGCGATGTATTGTGTATAGGTCAGATCCAGATCATCCAGATAGGGCTTGTATCTTCGGATGATCTCCTTCGAACAGGCATAAAGCGGAAAACAGAGCTGGCTCGAAAGCTTTAACGAATCGTATTCCTCTTGCTTTTCTTTCTTCATACCGACTCCTTGCCTTTGAGAAAAATGCAGGCCTTACAGCAGTTCTCTAACCTTACTGCTGATCTTCTCCGGGGTATCCGTGGGTGCGAAGCGATCCACCACATTTCCCTCTCTGTCCACAAGGAACTTGGTAAAGTTCCATTTGATCTTGCTGCCCAGAACTCCGCCCTGCTGCTTCTTTAAATAGGTGTACAGCTCTGACTCGTTCTCACCGTTCACATCGATCTTCTTAAACCGCGGGAAGGTGGTATCATACTTCAGCTGGCAAAAACTCTGGATCTCCTCATCCGTTCCCGGCGCCTGATTGCCGAACTGGTTGCAGGGGAAATCCAAGATCTCCAGACCTTGCCCATTCAGTTCCTTATACATTTTTTCCAGGCCTTCGTACTGCGGCGTAAAACCGCAGCCTGTGGCTGTATTCACGATCAACAGTACCTTCCCCGAATAATCCGAAAGACTTACGTCCTCGCCTTTTTGATCCTTAACCTTGATATCATAAAGCTCACTCATATTATCACCCTTATTCTTTCTCCTGCAGATAGCTGCAGGCTGCCAGGGCCGCAACGGCACCGTCCGCTGCCGCGGTGGTCAGCTGTCTGACCTCCTTGGTACGGCAGTCTCCGGCTGCAAAAACGCCCTCCGAGGTTGTTTTGCAATCCTCTCCCGCTACGATATACCCTTTGTCATCCAATGTCACAAGATTTGAAAATGCCTTGTTGGCCGGCATCTGACCGATGGCTACGAACAGTCCGTCCACGATAATATCCCGCTTTGCTCCCGTGGCCTTGTCCGTAACGGCCACGCCGCTCAGGCGATCCTCTCCCAGAAGGGCATCGATGGAAACGTTGAGTACGAACTCCGCGTTCTCCTTTTTGCGAAGGGTATCCTGCAGATGCTTCTCCCCCCGCAGCTCATCTCTTCTGTGGATCAGATAAACCTTGTTGCAGTACTCCGTCAGAAAGATCGCATCCTCCAGAGCCGTGTTCCCGCCGCCGGCAACTGCCACATCCTTCCCTTTGAAAAATGCACCGTCACAGGTTGCACAATAGGATACGCCGCTGCCGATCCACTCCTCTTCATGCTCCATGCCCAGAGGTCTGTTTTTGGCTCCCGTTGCCAGGATCAATGCTCCCGCTTCGTAAGTATCCACATCGGTAGTGATCACAAAGCCCTTCTCAGCCTTCTCAGCTCCGGATACGAATTCGAACCGAACCTCTGCTCCCAGCCCCGTGGCCTGATCATACAGACCTTGGGCGAAATCAAAACCGGAGATCTTGGCGATACCGGGATAATTGGCTACCTCAGGCGTATTGATGATCTGTCCGCCGTAAGCCATCTCCTCCAGCACCAACGCTTTCTTGCCGCTTCTTGTTGCGTAAATGGCTGCCGAAAGGCCTGCCGTACCCGCTCCCACAATGACTATATCAAATCTTTCACTCATATCTTGCTTTTCTCCTTAGCAGCTCAACTCTTAGCCAGTGCCAGAACCTTATCCTTGGGAATGAATCCGACGCTTCTTGCAGCTTCCTCTCCATTCTTGAACAGGATCAGGCAGGGGATCGAGCTGATGTTGAACCTTGCTGCCAGTTCGCCCTGGTCATCCACATTTACCTTGCCTACCGCAAAGCCGTCTGCCTCCTCAGCCACGCTTTCCACTACCGGGCCCAGCATCTTGCAGGGTCCGCACCAGGATGCCCAGAAATCCACCAGCACGGGAACCTCGGACTTTCCAACTACTTCATCGAAGTTATCTTCTGTGATCTCATATACTGCCATATTATTATCCTCCTTCAATAATTAAATTGCGCACAATCTATTTTATGATTAGATTGTACGCAATTTAATTTTATTTGTCAAGCATCTTTTTTCATTTTTTATAAAATCCCGTCAAAGGCGTTTTTGATCCACTCTGTCTTCTCCCCCAGAATGGCGATCACATCGAACCTCTGAGGGGCATCCTCCGGGATGCGGTATCTGTTCCGGTAATAAGCGGCGACTTTTACGATCTGCGCCTGCTTGCGATAGTCCACTGCCTCCTGGGGCAATCCCCTGTTTGCGCTTTTCCTGTATTTGACCTCAAAAAAGACCAGGGTCTCCCCGTCGTATCCGATCAGGTCGATCTCTCCCTGTCTGACACGAAAGTTCTGCGCCACGATACGCACGCCTCTGGATGAAAGATAAGCACCGGCTAACTTTTCACAGCCGGTGCCGATACTTCTTTTATTCACGTATGTAAGTTACCCCTTACCTTTATTCTTCTTATGCTCTTCGACCTTGGCACGGATACGGTCCATCTGATCCACAAAGACCAGGATCTCGGCCACAACTTCATACAGCTCCGGCGGGATCATCTCTCCGATCTCCAGTTTGGAGAGGGTATCCGCGAGCTTTGAATCCTTGTGTATGGGGACCTTGTTTTCCTTGGCCTTTTCTATGATACGTTCCGCCGTAGCACCCTTACCGGTGGCAATGACCTTGGGCGCATCGGTATCCGGATCATAGGTCAGGGCCACGGCGGTCCTGGGGGTGTCATTTTTCCGAATCATACTTTCTGCCCTTATGCCCTCACATCAAAGGACTTACTGCCGATCAAAAATCCGTCCCTGTGATCTTCCAGGATCTCCTCCATCACGCTGGTGGGAGCCTTATCCTGCTTCATGCTGACCTTACAGTTCATATCATATCCCTTTTCCGCCAGTCTGTCATTGAGGATATCGATATTTTCACTGATAAAATCGATCATCTCATCATCCCGCAGATAGAAGTTGGTGTCCACTCTTCCCTTCTCCAGAGCCACAAACACATCCACCGGACCCAGATGATCCATATCAAGATGCAAAAATGCACTGACCTTTCCGTCCGTATCGGAGAGGTTTTTCTTGTTTGTATAAACGTAGAGATCGCCGTGGGCATCGTCCCCCGCCAGCTTCAGGGGCAGCTGCACGTAGCTTGCCGCCTGGTTTAACTGGTTCATGAAATCCACGTTCTGACGGATATTCGTCACCTGTTCAAACAGTCTGTTTTCACTGCCCAGGCTTTTCTCCACCACCTCTGCCATTTTGCCAGTCTGGCTGCGGAGACGGTTATAGAATTCCTGTACCTGATCCTTTTGGGCAACGCTCTTGGGATCCAGTCGCCAGGCCTCTCCCAGCTGCTGCTTCATCAGATCCTTGAAGGCATCGCTTTTGATCAGGGAGGCTGCCTTGGCCAACCTTTGCATATTCTCAGGGGTGGGCTCCCGGGAAAGGAGCTTTTCTATCCCCTCTGATATCTGTGATAATGCCTTATCCGGCGGTGTATCCCGAAGCAGAGTTTTCAGGGCGGATGAAAGCTCGCTCTGATTCTGACTGCTGCCCTGCCGGAATTCTCTGATCAGGGAGCTGTCCTGCATAACTTCTTTCGCAGCGGTCTGCTTCGTTCCGTCCTCTGCGATCACAACCTTCTGTCCGGCCGAAGACGTCTCTGCTCCCGTATCCTTAATGATCACCCGGCCCTCATCTGCAACCGGGGCCGTTTTTGCCGTATCACCGCTTTCTGTCGAAGCTTCCTTCAACGCCTTCAACAGGGCATCCACAGCACCGTCCCTGCCTCCGTTATCGGATGCTGCGGCTTTTATCTCCGTTCCGCTCTGTCCCTGTTCCGCGTTATTCTCAACCTGCTTAGCTGCAGCTTCGACATCCTCTTTTACAAGGCCGTCTACCAAAGTCACAAAGCTGTTCTGCTCCCCCGCCGCCACACCGCCGGAAGTTCCCTCCCCGTCACTGCTGATAACAGAGGCAAGATCCGCTGCCAGGGAAAGTGCCTTTGAGGCATCCGTATTTGCCAGATCGTCCACCATCTGACTTAAAGTATCGGAAACCTGATCCACCGTTTTGGTGATCTGGTGCTCCAGATTCCGATAGGCTTCAAACTGGCTGATATTCTCCTCCGTAAGAGGAAGCTGCAACTTGGTCATGGAAACGATATCTGCGCTGTCCGCTGCCGGATGGGCGCTTACCTGCCGATACATGGCGATCAGGGAGTTTTTATCGATGGGCATCCCGTTCTCCATCATGGATCTGACCATGCCGAAGGAGGAAGCCGTTTCGCTGATACCCGCCTGGGAAAGGGCTGCAGACATAGTACTGGAGCCTGCTGCCGTATTGGTGAAAAGTGCCTTCAGAGACACCTGGGCATCCGATACCTTGCTGACCTCAAAACTGACGTAGCTTCCCTTGGAAAGGGCCACGCCGTCTTCTGTCTTGGCCTGAAAAAGCTGCCCCTGATCCGTCTGGATCGTGACCGCATCTCCCTTGGCCTCCACCACCTGTCCGCTGATCACGGAGCCGACGGCAAGTGCAGAGGTATTCGCGCTGCCTGCCTGGGAAGCCGGGGTCGCCGTCTGGGATGCTGCTATGCCCTGTCCCTGAATATTCGATTGCGGAGAAAACAAAGATTGAATGTTCAATGTGATCCCGTCCTTTATTCCCGTTAAATAAAATGTCCGATGAAGCTTCTCCTGTGGATGGGGGTGGCACCGTAGCGCTGCAATGCCGCTATATGCGCTGCGGAACCGTAACCCTTATGACCGGCAAAGCCGTACTCGGGATACTGCTTGTCATACTCTAACATGATACGGTCCCTGGTTACCTTGGCAATGATGGAAGCTGCGGCAATGGATTTGCTTCTGGCATCTCCCTTGACGATAGCCACCTGCTTCATGTCAAGCCCCGGGATCGTAACCGCATCGTTTAATAATATATCGGGTGAAACGCCCAGTTTGTGAACCGCTTCACGCATGGCTTCATAGGTTGCCTGCAGGATATTGATCTCATCGATCCGCTGGGGGGAAGCGATCCCCACCGCCGCTGCCCTGGCCTTGCTCATGATGACATCATAAAGCTCCTCTCTCTTTGCGGCGGAAAGCTTCTTGCTGTCATTTAAATACAGGATCTCCGTATCCGGATCCAGTACCACGGCACCCGCCACAACAGGTCCTGCCAGAGGTCCTCTTCCGGCCTCATCAATACCGCAGATACAGGAAAAGTCCGCGTACTTATACTCGAACTCACTCATTTTTTCCATACGTTCCCGCTCTCGGGTCAAAGCATCCAGGTCCTTGCGGGCCCGTTTTACCAGTGCCTGCACACCGCTTCGCATGTCACCTTCATATTCCCGTATAAAAGCAGGCAGCATCACTTCGTCTGCTGCCTGATAGATTTCTTTTATTTCACCGATCTTCTGTAATTCTGACATATTATGTCAACCTCCTCAACGAAGCTTTCCAAACTTCTTAAAGGGATAGGTCCTCACCCATGCCCGTCCCACGATCTCGCTCCGCTCCACCGGCCCGATGGAGGGATCGCGGCTGTCGGCACTGTGGTTGCGGTTATCTCCCAGAACGAAATACTCATTGGCCCCCAGGTTGATATTGGTCTCCGCCAATCCCGCGCTTAAGATCACCTCTTTACCGTAGCTCTCCTCCAGAAGACTGCCGTTGATAAAGATCATTCCGTTTTCATCGATAAAAACCGTCTCTCCCGGCAATCCGATGACTCTCTTGATGTAATAAGACTTCTCACCGCCGCTGTAGGGAAATACCACCACGTCGAACCGCTTGGGTTCATGGAAGCGGTAAGTCAGCTTATCCACCAGCAGGTTATCACCGTCCATAAGAGTAGGCTCCATGGACTCACCGGTTACCACCGTCCTCTGTACCACGAAGGTGATCAGAAGATAGGTCAGCACCAGTACGGAAAGCAAGTAGATGCTGATGGTGATGAATTCCTTCAGGAATCCGCCTTTGCGTCTGCCCTTTCTCTTTTTACCGCTCTTCTTGACTGTCTTCTCAGTTCCCGTTTCCTTCGGCATGGGTCTCCTCCTGCATATCACCCTTTGTCTCATCCCCCGGTCTCTCTAAAGAGATACGACCGAGTCTTCCGCTCCTGAAGTCTTCCAGCAGGATACCGGCAGCTTTCTCACAGCTGGCCTCTCCGCCTTTTCCAAGGCAACCACGTACCTTGGCGATCCCTTCCAGGATCCGGTGCTCTCTGTTCTCCTCGTTGCCGAACATCCCCGGATCTTCAAATCCATACCGCTTTCCGAGAAGCTCAGGATAGCTTCGCTCCAGCATTTCGATCAGCTGCAGGGCCATCTTCTCGGGATCCAGGATCTCATCATTCATGGATCCGATCAGCGCCAGATGCAGTCCCGTTTCCGGATCTCCCATCTTCGGCCATAAAATGCCGGGGGTATCCAGCAGTTCCAGGGTCTTGGACATCCTGATCCACTGCTTTCCCTTGGTAACACCCGGCTTGTTACCTGTCTTGGCTACGGCTTTTTTGGCAAATGAATTAATAAAAGTGGACTTACCCACATTGGGGATCCCCACCACCATGGCTCTCACCGGACGGTTCAAAATACCCCTGGCGCGATCCCTTTCTATCTTTGCAGCGCAGGCCTTGGCCACATTGGCATCGATGGCCTTCATGCCGCTTCTGTTCCTGGCATCCAGGGATACGGCATAGACGCCCTCCTGTTCCAGATGCTTCATCCAGGCTCTGGTAACGGCCTCATCTGCCAGATCCGACTTGTTCAAAAGTACGATCCGGGGTTTGTTCCACGCCAGATCATTGATATCGGGATTCCTGCTGGCAGCCGGGATCCTGGCATCCGCCAATTCGATCACCAGATCGATCAGCCCCATATTCTCCTGCATCATCCTTCTGGCCTTGGTCATATGGCCCGGATACCATTGATATTCCATCTCTTACTCCACTAAGCCGATGGGCTCATCCTCGTGGGCAAGCTTCAGCCATACCTTTCCGGCGATGTTGTCTCTCTTCACCGGACCGATATTGTCCGTTCTGCTGTCCTCGCTGTTGTTAACGTTATCTCCCAGAGTAAAGAACTCATCCTGCTCCAATGTCAGAAGCTCGTCTGCGATCCCCGCCTCTTCTATCTTGTCAAAAGGGTGATCCTTATAGAGAAGGCCGTTGACATAGAGCTGTCCGTCCTTGATCTGAACCGTATCCCCGGGCACTGCCACTACCCGTTTCACATAGTAATGGGTATTGGTGTTTCCGCCGGGTAAAAATGCCACCACATCCCCGCTTCTCGGGGGAAGAACACGGTAGATAAACCGGTTGACCAGGATCTGCTGTCCGTTATACAGCGTAGGCTGCATGGAAACTCCGATCACACCTGTCCGAAGTCCTAAGCAGAACACCAGCACGAAGGCAAGACCAACGGCTGCCAGGGTGATATAGACATAACTCATGATCTCCTTCAGGGAGCTCCTGCTCAGCTTTTTCTGTTTTTGGTAAAAGGAAAGTCCCTTACTTTTACGTCTCACTTATATTACTCCGATTTTAACAAAGACCCTGACCCGGATTCCGGATCAGAGTCTTTTGTAAATCTCCTTTAGCGAAGCTCTTTAACCTTGGCTCTCTTACCTACGCGGCCTTTCAGGTAATTCAGTTTCGCACGTCTTACCTTACCTCTGCGTACCACTTCGATCTTCTCAACATTGGGAGAATGAAGGGGCCAGGTCTTCTCTACTCCGATACCGCCGGAAGTCTTCCTGACAGTAAAGGTCTCGCGATTGCTTCCGCCCTGTCTCTTTACCACGGTACCTTCGAAGATCTGGATTCTCTCGCGGTTACCCTCCTTGATCTTACCGTGTACCTTTACGGTGTCACCTACATGAAACTCGTCAACTGTCTCTTTCAGCTGAGCGGCTTCGATCTCTCTGATCACGTCGTTCATAACTACTCTCCTTATTCTAAGCCCTTGGGGCTAAATCTCGGATGTTCATTCGTACCCTGTACCAGCGGACCATCTCGTTTGTGCAACGCTAGTATTTTAACACGGTAAGGGCCGCGATGCAAGGAAAAAATGCATTTTTTCGCACTTTTCAAAGATCTTACTTGATCTTAGCCCCCTTGGGAGCGCCTTTCTTCTTCAAAAAGCCGGAATATGCCTTCTTACACTTCTTCGGAACCTTGAATTTGGCCTTGGACGAAATGCCCTTGAAGGCATTTTTGCCTACGCTCTTACTGGTAAGCTTCGTGGTCTTGATGGTGACGGTACCCAGCTTACTGCAGCCCTTGAAGGCCTCCTTGCCGATCACCTCCACATTGGCCCCGATGGTGACCTTCTTCAGCTTCTTTCTGCCCTTGAAGGCACCCTTGGCGATCTCTTTTACCTTATAAGACTGTCCGTCAATATTCACCGTAGCAGGAATGGTCACTGAGCTTGCCTTCTTGTTCGCTTCGCATTTCGTATAGGTAACCGTTCTGTCGGATCCGGTGGAGCTTACGACATAGGACGCCTTGGACGATGCATCCTTAACTTTCGAGCCCTTGCTAACGGAACCGGTCTTGGTGATGATGCGGTGGTTTCTGGAAAGCTGGGTATGGCAGTCCCTGCAATATACCACCTCGTCATAACCGCCGTCGGCAGTTGCGCTGGCCTGCTTTTCGTTCTCTCTGACAGCCGCTGCCGGAACATGGGTCTTCACGGGTGTCTCGCTTCCCTTCTTAAGAAGCGCCGCGCAGGCCGAGCAATAGGTATCTCCGCTGTAGCCTTTCTTCAGGCAAGTGGCAGCAACGGCACCCTCCACCATGGCCTCACCCACGTGGTTATCCATATCCTTAGCAAGGAGCATGGCCTCTTCTTCTACTTCATGCTCACAGTTTTCATCTGAGAAGAATTTACCGATCGATTCATCCTCCCAGTATTCCAGATTACCGCTCTCGGCGCAGGTGGGCGTTTTGGCCTCGTAATGCTTCATAACCCGTACCACGGGAAGACCGTTTGCTTCGATCTCACCGCCGTTTTCCACACTGACACCGTCTTCCTTAACGGTAACGGCTGAGGTGGTTTCTCCGGCATCGTTCCCCGATACGGTAACGCTGACAGAGCCGATCTCCTGTCCGCTCTCGCTGACCTTGGTGATCTCCACCTTGTCTCCGTTGGAACCGGTGTACTCGACACGGGCCTCCTGGTCGATGGTAACCACCGCCGTCTTTTCCTCTTCGGCATTGATATTAGCCGTTACGCTGCTGCCGGTGGTGGAAACGTTCAGCACCTTGTCATTGTCCATCATGGAAACCTCAAGCTGCTTCTGATCCTCGGGCTTTTCGATCTTCTGCTGTATGTTCGCAGGTAAAAATACCACCTTCGACTGTTCTGAGGAATCCTCTTTGCTGTCGATCTGAATGCCCATGGGTCTGAGCTTGAAGACCTCATCCTCCGCCGTTCCCTCCGTAGGGATCAGGGTATCATTCTGAACGGTTGCAATGGTCCTTACGCCATTTCCGCTGACAGAGGAAATGGTATAGTCAGGGCTGTTTACCAGCATGGCCTTCATACGGTATTTCATTCGATACTTCATGCGGTATTTCATTCGGTATTTCATGCGGTACTTCATTCGATACTTCATGCGGTATTTCATGCGGTACTTCATTCTGTACTTCATGCGATACTTCATGCGGTATTTCATGCGGTATTTCATTCGGTATTTCATGCGGTACTTCATTCTGTACTTCATGCGATACTTCATGCGGTACTTCATTCTGTACTTCATGCGATACTTCATGCGGTACTTCATTCTGTACTTCATGGGAGAAGAAAGCCTTGACAGATCTGCACCATCGGCGATCCACTTTTCATACTCGGCTTCATCCTCCTGACCCCACTGGTAGACATTGTCTTCCGCCATGCCAATGACGTCAAAGAGAGACTCTTCAGTTTCTGTCCAGGGCTCCTTTGCATATTCCGCATCGGAGGCTTTTCCTATGATACCTAACAGTTCTTCCTCATCTTTGGTCCAGGGATCTTCCTTGTACTCTTTTACCGTGGGAAGCTCTTCCTGCATATCCTTATATTCCGCTTCCTCTGTCCCGGTCCAGGGACTATCGTCGTAGTCCGCATCGCTTGCAAGGCCCATCTCGTCATAGAGCCTCTCTTCCCTGTCCGTCCAGGGATCTTCGGTAAACTCCGCCTCCGAAGCGATCTGACCTTCCTTGTAAGCCTGCTCTTCGGAGTTGGTCCAGGGCTTCATCAGGTATTCATCATCCGATGCGATACCGTTATGGGTTGCTGCCGCCGCATACTCTGTCTCTTCCGCACTTGTCCACTCATCTGCATTATATTCCGCATCCGAAGGCATGCCGCCCAAGAGGCTTCGTACCGTCTGATAATCCGCCTCTTCCTGATCCGTCCAGGGATCTTCGTCAAATTCCGCATCGGAAGCCACCTGAGCATAAGCTCCGGTTCCGGTTTCATATTCCTGTTCCTCTTTCTCGGTCCAGGGCTCCTTATCATAGAGCTCCTGCTCCTTCTTGGTCCAGGTCATGTTCTGATATTTCTCTTCATCCTCGTCGGCCCACTCATCCGTATCCGAATCGGAAATGACCCAGTCCGCATCATAGTAATTACCCTTATCCAGATAGACAGAGGAATAGACATCATAGGGAACGAAGTAAAGGAAGCTGTCGTCCGGATACTCCGTTTCATACCCTGCCGTTGCCAGCTCAAAGGATTGCCCGGTAGAATCCGGTCCCAGATCATAGCACCATTCCGTATAGTGCTCCTGATCATCATCCTTATGTACAAGGATGCTCCGTTCCTCACCCGGATGGTTGCTGTCATAAACATAGATATCGGCGGAATCATGTCGCTCTTCGATCTTATAAGCCAGCAGCGCATGTCCGCACATGAAGGACTCTTCATTATCCGTGATCCTTCCGCCGACGCCGATGATCACGGGACGCTTCTCCGTTTTCACTGCTTCTACCACATCATCCAGATCATCGTTTGTGACCATGCAAAGAGCCACTCTCTCATCACACTGAGAGATCTGAAGTTCTTCAATGAAGCGCTTAAGGGCGTCCACTTCCTCCCTAAGACCCGTCTCGGAGTTCACAGGCACGGGATCTCCGTTTACCAGGATCTGCGCATCATTGATGGATCCGGCTTCTGCCTCATAATCCTCCAGCGCGATCCCGTTACCGTTGACCGTAAACAGGGAGCTTGCAGCGGACAGTCCGTAGCAGCTGCCGCTCCAGATATCGTCCTTTCCGTAGAACCGGAATTTATCCTTTCCGCTCTTTCCGAACATGGTAAGATAACGGTACTCGGGAATGATATAGCCCTCCGGATACCGCATTCCCTTCTCATCGTCCGCGTTGTTCTTAAAGGACCAGGAATAGTACAACGTATTGTTCTTGTCCTTCTTGTACTTCTCTTTGATATCCGTAAAGTAACCCGGTGTGTCGGAATTTGCTCCGCCATCGATACGGCCGTAATCGCCGGATATATGACTCGAGCTGTATTCCGTACCTTTGCCGCCGACCAAAGCCTCGCAGCCGGGGAATATCTCGGGCCGTGATCCTTCTGTTTGCGGAAGAGAGGCATCCGCATAAATGGTCTTCAGAGATGCGCAATTGTAGAACATCTGATCCGTATTGATCTCCCCGGCTGTCAGCGTGCCAAGACAACTCAGATCCAGTATTTCCAGGTTGCTGCACCCCGTGAACATACCGTTGAGGCTATTTACTTTTCCCAGCTTAAAGCCGCTCAGATCCAGCTCTTTCAGACTGCTGCATCCATGGAACATATCGTACATGGTCGTTACGGAAGATGTATCAAAACTGCTGAGATCCAGACTCTGCAGATTTGCGCATTGTGTAAACATAGTGGCCATACTCTTCACGCCACTTGTTTTAACATTCTTTAAATACAGTTCTCTTAAATCGGAGTTGTTCGTAAAAATGCCTCCCAGATCCTCAGTTTGTGAAAAATCAAATCCGCTCAAATTCAGGACCACAGTATCACTGCATGAATGCACCATATTGCGTTTGTCCTCTACGCCGCTGCTGTCAACACCTGTCAGGTCCAAATAGAGTAAGGGCCCGGAAGAAATGTAGAGAAGGTTTCCGCCTGTCGTACACCGTACATCTCCGATCATGGTCACCGACTGGGCTAACTGAGGAATATTTAATTGATCCAGTACTACCCGGTACTCCTGTCCATTCACCTCCATAAAGGCCGGAATATTGATCGCAGGTTCCGAACTGTTCATCATGTCTTCACCCATCTGGTGCAAAAGAACCGTTCTTTCTTCCTCATTTATCTGCTTATTCCCCAGATCATTTCCGGATACGGTATAACCGAACAGCGGCGTAAAATATCCCGGTGTATCAGCCGCAGGATCCGCATTGGGATCCCTGTAAGTCTCCATAAGAGGAAGCAGGTTTTCGCTCTTACTCCATTCAACATGGGCATAGCTTGCATCTACATGCAGCGGATCATAGGCGGTCATATTTCCGCCGATAAGCTTCTCACAGAACAGGAACATGCTCTGTCCCCGGACAGCCCGGGGCAAAACCAGGGAATCGGAGGCATAGATCCGAAGAAGCTCCTTGTCATGGATAAACATGTTTTTCAGATTCACTACACTTGACAGATCAAAGTTCCGGATATCCACGGCCCGAAGTCCGCTGCAGCCGGAAAGCATTCCTTCCATGTTCTTCACTTTGGAAGTATCATATCTTGAAAGATCCAGGAAGGTAAGGCTATAGCAACCGGAGAACATGTAGCTCATGTCCGTTACGTTTCCCGTATTCAGATCCTTATGATTCCACAGATCCTTAAGATATCCGCAGCTTGAGAACATATAGCTCATGTTCGTCACTTTGGACGTATCAAATCCCTTCAGTTCCAGGGAGGTCATATTCCTGCAGTCACTGAACATATAGCTCATATCCGTTACTTTCGCGGTATTCAGATCCGCAAGATTCAGACTCTGCACTCCTGAGCAGGAATCAAACATATGACTCATATTCGTCACATTAGCCGAATCAAACCTGCTAAAATCAAACTCATCCATGCTGGAGCAGGCAAAAAACATGTAAGACATATCCGTGACATCATCCGTGTTTACATACTCCGCCTGCAGATCTGACATAAGGTTGCAGCCGGCAAAGATGCCGCCGATCTGCCCCTCCTCTTTCCGGCAGTTTCCAAGGCGAAGACCTTCCCCGCAAATGATACTTCTCAGATTCCAGGCCGGTTTATCATAGATGTCATCAAAGTCGTCACCGGGCATAGTCATGGAACAGAGTACTACCACATACTCCGTCTTTCGGATCGTCATACTGGAAGGGATAATGATCTTTTGGATCCCCTTCTTGTGGGGCTTGTAATCCTCCAAAAAGATTGCCGGCACTTCCACTCCGCCATCCATGATCGTCCCCGTTTCATAGCCCCAGTCAGACGGGTCGGTCTCAAGTAGCATATCGTAAATACCGGTAAAATACCCCGGCTGATCATTTGTCCCATCGATGCGAGCATAGGCCTTGTTCGTAACCTCTCCATTATACTCCGTGCCCTTTCCGCCTTTCAGGTTGCGGCAGCCGTAAAACATCTGGGTACTTACCGGCGGATCGATGCCTCCCGTGATACGCGCTGAGCTGTTCTCCGTTACCTTTGTGGGATCCAGCACAAACCTGTCGGAAACATAGATCGTTTCCAGGTTGGTGCAGCCATTGAACATATTGGTAATCCTTTCCACACTGGAAGTATCAAAGCTTGACAGATCCAGCTCTGTCAGGGCACTGCAGCCTCGAAACATGCCGCCGGCATCTATCACCTTGGATGTATCCACATTATCCAGATTAACTTTAGATAACTTTTGACAGTCTTTGAACAAAAAGCCCATACAGGTGCAGGAAGAAGTATCCAGCATGCTCATATCCAGTGATTCAAGATTCCTGCACGAGCCAAACATATTGCGCATGGTGGTCATACGGGAGGTATCCAGTCCCCGCAGATCCAGCTCGGTCAGATTGATGCAGTTTGCAAACAACCCATAGCTTCCTATACCATCTTCAT
>JAILKJ010000073.1 GCA_024693845.1 Lachnospiraceae bacterium | reverse complement strand
ATGCTCCTGTAAGGGTTCTCGGTAACAAGACCATTGTGACCAACGGCCACCAGACCGATACCACCTATGAGCTGATGGATAAGCAGCAGACCTTTGAGCAGGCCCTTCGGACCAGCGAGTTTGAGCCTGACGGCCCCAACTACACCCCCAGGATCTCTGGTATCATGCATGTTGAAAACGGCAGCTATAACTATGCAATGTCTATCCTCAAGAGCAATCAGGGAGATCCTTCTTCCTGCAACCGCTACACTTTTGCCTATGAGAATCCCAAGGCAGGAGAGGGCAGATTCATCCATACTTATATGAGCGACGGAAATCCCCTTCCCAGCTTTGAAGGCGAGCCTGAGCTTGTGGGGATCGATGATGATATCGATGCCTTCACGGATAAGATCTGGAACAGCTTAAACGAGGAGAACAAGGTTTCTCTTTTTGTAAGATATATCGATATCGCATCCGGAAGCTTCGAGAGCCGGATCGTTAACAAGAATCAGTAAGCGGAGCGAAAGGAGCATATCATGAACGAACTGGAACTGAAATACGGATGTAACCCGAATCAAAAGCCTTCCCGCATCTTTATGGAAAAGGGCGGCGATCTGCCTATCACCGTTCTGAACGGCAAGCCCGGCTATATCAATTTCCTGGATGCCTTTAACGGATGGCAGCTGGTAAGGGAGCTGAAAAAGGCTACGGGCCTTCCCGCAGCGACTTCCTTTAAGCATGTATCCCCCGCAGGTGCGGCTGTAGGTCTTCCCCTGACTCAGACTGAGGCTAAGATCTACTGGGTGGAGGATCTGGGCAAGCTCAGCCCTCTGGCATCCGCTTATGCAAGAGCAAGAGGTGCGGACAGAATGTCCTCCTTCGGAGATTTTATCTCTCTTTCCGATGTCTGCGATGAAGATACCGCAAGACTGATCAAGCGTGAGGTTTCCGACGGTGTGATCGCACCGGGTTATACCCCTGAGGCCCTTGAGATCTTAAAGGCCAAGAAGAACGGTAACTACAATGTAATCCAAATCGACGAGTCCTATGAGCCCGAAGAGATCGAAAGGAAGCAGGTATTCGGCATCACCTTCGAGCAGGGCAGAAATGAGCTGGTGATCGATGATGCCCTGATGAGCAATATCGTAACGGAAAATAAAGAGATCCCCGAGAGTGCAAAGATCGATCTTGCCATCGCCCTGATCACCCTGAAATATACCCAGTCCAATTCCGTCTGCTTCGTAAAGGGCGGACAGGCCATCGGTATCGGTGCGGGCCAGCAGTCCAGGATCCACTGCACGAGACTGGCAGGTTCCAAGGCGGACAACTGGTTCCTGCGTCAGAGCCCTCAGGTACTGAATCTTCCCTTCAAAAGCGATATCCGTCGTGCGGACAGAGATAATACCATTGATCTTTACATCGGTGAGGATTACATGGATGTGCTTGCAGACGGCGAGTGGGAGAAGTACTTCACCACTAAGCCGGAGGTATTTACGAGAGAGGCAAAGAAGGAGTGGCTTTCCGGCATGACCGACGTGGCCCTGGGCTCCGATGCCTTCTTCCCCTTCGGTGACAATATCGAGCGTGCCCATAAGAGCGGTGTGAAGTATATCGCACAGCCCGGCGGCTCTGTAAGAGATGACAACGTCATCGAAACCTGTAACAAATACGGAATGGCCATGTGCTTTACAGGCATCAGACTTTTCCATCACTGAGCATATTGCACAAGACGCGCAGAGAGTAAAAATAGAAGTACCCGGGAATGCTTGCATTTCCGGGTACTGATTATTTTTGCGAACTATGAGTCGCCGCAGGCGACGGTTCTTGTGCCGCATAGCGGTGCAAGAACAGCGCGTCTTAGTAGCTCATCGCTTTCTCTTCCCCATTCACAACGCGGAGCCCGCCCTGAGCGAGAGCCAAAAGCTCATCCTCACCGGGATAAACGGTGAAGGGAGCCATCCACTCGCAACGGCTCTTAAGGCCGTCTACAACATACTTATCGTAAGCGATACCGCCGGTCACGATGATCTGATCCACCTTGCCGGAGAGAACGCAGCACATGGAACCGATGTCCTTTGCTACCTGCTGGATGAAGGCATCGCGGATCTCTACTGCCTTAGCATCGCCCTCATCTGCCATCTTATCCACATCACGCATATCGTTGGTGTTAAGGTAAGCGTTGAAACCGCCGTTTCCTACCACCTTCTTATATACTTCCTGCTGGGTGTACTGACCGCTGAAACACATTTTGATCAGAGCACCGGAGGGAACCGCACCGGCTCTCTCGGGAGAAAAAGCACCGTCGCCGTCAAGGGCGTTGAATACGTCTACAACGCGGCCTTTTTCATGAGCGCCTACGGAAACGCCGCCGCCCATATGAACCACTACCAGGTTCAGGGAATCGTAAGCTACACCCTTCTCTTTTGCATAGCGCTTTGCAACTGCCTTCTGATTCAGAGCATGGAAGACAGAGGTACGGGGAAGCTCGGGAACACCCGAATAACGGGAGGTGGGCATCAGCTCATCCACTACCACGGGATCCACGATAAAGGAAGGCTTGCCGATGCTTTCGCCGATCTCACGGGCCAGGATACCGCCCAGGTTGCTGGCGTGCTGTCCCTGCTTACCGATCTTCAGATCCTCAAGAAGGGCATCACTGACTTCATAGGTACCGCCGGGGATGGGCTTGAGCATACCGCCGCGGCCTACGATGAAATCCAGGGAGTTGATATCGAAATCCTTGGAAGAAAGCAGGTCAAGAATGATCTTCTTGCGGAAATCCTTCTGATCCACGATGGTGGCATACTGCGCGATCTCCTCGGTGGAGTGACGCAGGGTCTCTTCGAACAACAGAGTCTCATCCTCGAATACGCCGATCTTGGTGGAGGTTGAGCCGGGATTGATGATTAAGCTTTTTTTGGACATATGATTTCTCCTTCCGTAATCTGCTTCTTACAGATCAATTATTTCATAGCCTCAGCCACGATGGCTGCCAGTGCGATGGAGTTGACCTTGGTCTCGGTGGAATCGGAGCGGGAGGTCAGGATCGCAGGAGCGCTGGTACCGGTCAGGATACAACCGTTCTTAAACTCGGTGGTATGTACCATGCACTTGTAAACCAGGTTGCCGGCGTGGATATCCGGGAAAAGGAGCACGTCAGCATCGCCGGCGATCTTGCGGTCAGTTGCGCCTTTGTGTGCGGCAGCTTTGGGATCGATGGCGATATCCAGGGAAAGAGGACCGTCCACGATACAGCCGGTGATCTCGCCCTTTTCATTCATCTGTGTCAGGGTTTCAGCCTCAACGGTGCATTCCATCTTGGGATTTACTACCTCAACTGCTGCAAGAGGAGCAACCTTGGGATTCGGAAGACCGCAGGCATGGCATACTTCCACGGTATTGTTGATGATATTTACTTTATCCTCTAAAGAGGGATAAGGGATGAAAGCCACGTCGGTCAAAAACAGAAGATGATCGATGCCTTTAAGCTCGAATACAGCCACATGGGAAAGGGGCTTGCCGGTACGAAGACCCACTTCCTTGTTGAGGATGCTCTTTAAGAAGGATTTGGTATCGATGATACCCTTCATGTACATGTCGGCCTTCTTATCATGTACCAGGCTGACAGCCTTCAGTGCTGCTTCCTGTACGTCAGGCTCGTTGATCAGTTCATACTCGGACAGGTCCATACCGATCTCTGCTGCGATCTCACGGATCTTCTCCTCGTCACCTACCAGGATCGCATCTGCGATGCCACGCTCCTTGGCAAGCTTGATCGCCTCCAGCACCGGCTTGTCCTGTGCTACGGCAACGGATACTTTTTTCTTGGAACATTCGTTTACTTTTTTCAAAAGATCATCAAAACTTTTAGACATGGTACTTCTCTCCTTACTTAATTATAGATAGAATAACAGCACTATGAATATATCATTACAGAAAGAAAAAATCAACGCGTAAGGCTCCAAATAGTTGGAAAATCACCATAAAAAATCACGGACATTCCCGTTAGAGGTTGAAAGAACGGGGGAAATCTGATAAAATGAGCGAAGTGCCTTCAAACAGGCTATAAGGCAAGAAAGAGGCCGCCCAAAGCGGCAGAATAGGAACGAACATGAAAGTAGTAGAGAAACTTTTCGGAACCCATTCCGAGAGAGAGCTTAAGAGGATCGAGCCCATCGTAGAGAAGATTGAAGCTCTCGATGAGCAGATGCAGGCTCTTTCGGATGAGGAGCTGAAAGCTAAAACAAAGGAGTTCAAGAAGCGTTTTGCCGCAGGCGAGACCCTTGACGATCTCCTGCCGGAAGCCTTCGCAGTAGTGCGTGAGGCCGGCGCGAGAGTCCTGAATATGAAACATTACCGCGTTCAGCTCATCGGCGGTATCATCCTGCACCAGGGCCGTATCGCTGAGATGCGTACCGGTGAAGGTAAGACCCTGGTATCCACCCTTCCGGCATATCTGAATGCCCTGGAAGGCAAGGGCGTGTGCATCGTCACCGTCAATGATTACCTGGCCAAGCGTGATGCGGAGTGGATGGGACAGATCCACGAATTCCTCGGCCTGAAGGTGGGCGTGGTACTCAATACCATGGAGAAGGACGAGCGCCGCGAGGCTTATAACTGCGATATCACCTATGTGACCAACAATGAGCTGGGCTTTGATTATCTGCGTGACAACATGGTGATCTATAAGGAGCAGCTGGTACAGCGTGATCTGCATTATGCCATCATCGATGAGGTGGACTCGGTGCTGATCGACGAGGCCAGAACTCCTCTGATCATTTCCGGACAGAGCGGTAAATCCACCAAGCTCTATGAGGCCTGCGATATCCTGGCCCGCCAGATGAAGCGCGGTAAGGATCAGGAGGAGCAGTCCAAGCTGGATATCATGATGGGTATCGAGCAGGAGGAGGACGGCGACTTTATCGTCAACGAGAAGGATAAGCTCATCAATCTGACTGCGGAAGGTGTACAGCGGGTTGAGCGCTTTTTCCAGATCGAAAACCTGGCAGATCCCGAGAATCTGGAGATCCAGCACAACATCATCCTGGCTCTCCGTGCCCACAATCTGATGTTCCGCGATCAGGATTATGTTGTAAAAGAGGATCAGGTCTTCATCGTAGATGAGTTCACCGGCCGTATTATGCCGGGCCGCCGCTATTCCGACGGTCTGCATCAGGCCATTGAGGCAAAGGAGCATGTGAAGGTTAAGCGTGAGAGCAAGACGCTTGCCACCATCACCTTCCAGAACTTCTTCAATAAATTTGAGAAAAAATCCGGTATGACCGGTACCGCTCTTACCGAAGAGAAGGAGTTCCGTGACATTTACGGAATGGACGTTATCGAGATCCCCACCAACAAGCCTGTTATCCGTCAGGATCTTGAGGACGTGGTATATAAGACCAAGAGAGAGAAATTCAACGCCGTGGTAGAGGCGGTCAAGGAAGCCCATGCCAAACAGCAGCCCGTTCTGGTAGGTACCATTACCATCGAGACCTCCGAGCTTCTGTCCAAGATGCTTACCAAAGAAGGCATCCAGCATAAGGTCCTGAATGCCAAGTTCCATGAGATGGAGGCAGAGATCGTAGCGGACGCCGGTATCCACGGAGCTGTGACCATCGCCACCAACATGGCCGGTCGTGGTACGGATATCAAGCTGGATGAGGAATCCAGGGCAGCAGGCGGTCTGAAGATCATCGGTACCGAGCGTCATGAATCACGCCGTATCGATAACCAGCTGCGCGGTCGTTCCGGTCGTCAGGGAGATCCCGGTGAATCCCGGTTCTACATTTCCCTTGAGGATGACCTGATGCGCCTCTTCGGTTCGGAGCGCATGATGGGTATGTTCAACGCCCTGGGCATCGAGGACGGACAGCAGATTGAGCACAAGATGCTCACCAATGCCATCGAGAACGCCCAGAAGAAGATAGAGAGCAACAACTTCGGCATTCGTAAGAATCTGCTGGAGTATGATCAGGTAATGAATGAGCAGCGTGAGATCATCTACGCCGAGCGCCGCAGAGTGCTTGACGGAGAGAGCATGCGTGACGTGATCTACAAGATGATCGCCGATACGGTGGAAGGCTCCATCGACACCTGTATCTCCGATGATAAGAAGAGCGAAGACTGGGATCTTACGGAGCTCAACCAGTTGCTTCTGCCCATCATTCCCCTTCAGCCTGTCATCCATCCCGATGTAAAGGGCATGAAAAAGAATGAGCTGAAGCATATGCTCAAGGAGAAGGCAGTCAAGCTCTACGAGAATAAGGAAATGGAATTCCCCACTCCCGAAGCGATCCGTGAGGTGGAGCGTGTGATACTGCTGAAGGTCATTGACCGTAAGTGGATGGCACATATCGACGATATGGACCAGCTCCGTCAGGGTGTGGGCCTGCAGTCCTACGGTCAGAGAGATCCCCTTGTGGAATACAAGATGACCGGTTATGACATGTTTGATGAAATGACCCAGGGTATCCAGGAGGATACCGTAAGGCTTCTGTTCCGTGTTAAGATCGAGCAGAAGGTGGAGAGAGAAGAGGTTGCCAAGGTAACTGGTACCAACAAGGACGATACGGTTGCCAAGGGACCCGTCAGAAGAGAAAATGCCAAGATCTATCCCAATTCTCCCTGTCCCTGCGGCAGCGGAAAGAAGTACAAGAACTGCCACGGCAGACCGGGCGCCGCGTCATTGTGACGATAGTGTTTTATATCAGCTTGCATACTGACCGAAAACCGCAGGCGGGCTTCGTGCCGCGGCGGTTTTCTCTATGATAAGGAGTTGTTGATCTATGGTTATACTGGATAATTTGAAAAATGAACTTGCCACCTATCAGGATGCCCTGGAGGAGGCCAGACAGTCCCTGGATGTGGTATCCAAGGAGCAGCGAATCGAAGAGCTGGAACGCGAGATGGAGGCTCCCGATTTCTGGAATGATGCCGAGACGGCACAGAAGAAAACCAAGCTGCTGAAGGAGTTTAAGGACGACGTGGCAGCGGCTACGGACCTGAAACAGCAGTATGAGGATATCGAGACCCTCATCGAGATGGGAAATGAGTCAGAGGATGAAGAGATCGCCGAAGAGGCGCAGAATGAATTTGCCGATTTCACCGCAAAGCTTGAGAACATCCGCATGAAGAAGCTTCTGTCCGAGGAGTATGACGGATGCAATGCCATCCTGAGGCTGAATGCCGGTGCAGGCGGTACGGAGAGCTGTGACTGGTGTTCCATGCTGTATCGTATGTACACCCGCTGGGCGGAACGCAAGGGCTTTTCCATCGATGAGCTGGACTTTCTGGAGGGAGAAGAAGCGGGTATCAAATCCGTCACCTTCCAGGTTAACGGAACCAATGCCTTCGGGCTTTTGAAATCCGAAAAGGGCGTACACAGACTGGTGCGCATCTCACCCTTCAATGCCCAGGGTAAGAGACAGACTTCCTTCGTATCTCTGGATGTAATGCCGGAGCTGGAGGAGACACCGGATATCGAGATCGAGGACAAGGACCTTCGTATCGATACCTACCGAAGCTCGGGAGCCGGCGGTCAGCATATCAACAAGACCTCCTCAGCCATCCGTATCACCCACCTTCCTACCGGGATCGTGGTACAGTGTCAGAATGAGAGAAGCCAGTTCCAGAACAAGGACAAGGCTATGCAGATGCTGAAGGCCAAGCTGTACATGCTCAAGCAGGAGGCCCATGCCGAGAAGCTTTCCGACATTCAGGGTCAGCTCCAGGATATCGCCTGGGGAAGCCAGATCCGCTCCTACTTCCTGCAGCCCTACAAGCTGGTCAAGGATCTTCGTACCGGCGAGGAAAACGCTAATGCGGATGCGGTCCTGGACGGCGGGCTGGACCGCTTCATCAATGCATACCTGCGCTGGCATGCAGACGGAGAGAAGCCTCGGAATGTACAAGACGATAACTGAGGCGCGAAGCACCGAGTCTGTGAGATGACAAGGTGGAGTTACTGTGAATAAAGCGAAAAACCGTCCGGCAAATGCCGGACGGTTTTTATTTGCGCGTTTGAGCATTCAGACAAGAGGCGCGAAGAGTCGGGCCACCTGTCCCATGACCCGGTAGGCGATGGGAAGATCGACATAGTATTGCAGATCCACCTTGCGGCATTTTTGCAAAGTGTTCTGAAAATCCTTCTCAATATCGGTTATGACAGGGGTCTTTAAAAGCAGGGTGGCACATTCAAAGTGCAGGTACAGGGAGCGGAAATCCAGGTTGATGGATCCCACCACCGCTTTGTTGTCATCCGTGATAAACTCCTTGGCATGGACGAAGCCGGGCAGATATTCATACAGTTCGACGCCGCCGTCCAGCAGCTGGGGATAGTGGGTCCTGGCCATGGAAAAGACCACCTTCTTATCCGGCACGTGAGGCAGGACGATCTTAACGTCCACGCCCCGTCTTGCGGCAAAGATCAGTGCCGTCAGCATCTCGTTATCCAGTACCAGGTAGGGCGTCATGATATGTACGTACTCTCTGGCCTTGTAGAGGATATCCAGATAGACATCCTTGGCAATGTCCTTGTGATTGAGGGGATCGTCGTTAAAGGGTATCACATAGCCCTTCCGATCCTCGCCGGAGGGAAAGCTGCCTCTGGGGAGCAGGTAGCGGTCATATTCCGCGAAGCCCTTATCCTTCAGATGCCACATCTGCAAAAACATCACGGTAAAGCTGCGGACAGCCTCCCCCTCCAGCTTGACGGAGGTATCTTTCCAGTGACCGAAACGCTCCTCCAGGTTCATATACTCATCCGAGAGATTGACCCCGCCGTTATAGGCCACTTTTCCGTCTATGACCAGGATCTTCCGGTGATCGCGGTGATTCTGGGCGGTGGACAAAAGCGGCCGGATGGGCTCGAAGACACGAACCTTGATCCCCGCTTTCTCAAGCATCTTCGGATAGCCTGTGGGCAGGGCTTTCAGCGTATTCATGCCATCGTACATCAGTCTTACTTCAACACCTTCAGCCGCCTTTTGCTTCAGGATCTCCAGAACGCTGTCCCAGACGATGCCGCGGTGTACGATGAAGTATTCCAGAAAAATGAAATCGGTTGCTTTTTCCAGCTCCGAAAGAAGGTCCGGATACTGATCGTCTCCCAGAGGGAAAAATGTCACCTTGGTGTGATCGTATACCGGCATGATGTTATTTTTCTGCAGGTAGTAGCTGATATTGCGAAAGCCCGAGGGCTCTGCCTTGATCTTCTCGATAACCCGGTGCTCGGTGCGCATCAGATGCCGGGTTTCCTCCACGCGGACGGACATCTGCCGCCGAAGATGCCGGCTTCCCGGGTTAACGGATATGAACAGATACAGAGCTACCCCGAAGATGGGAAAAATACAGATCGGGATGATCCAGGCCATCTTGAAGTCGGGATTGTCATCGCTGTTGATGATCACGACGATGGCGATGGCGCCCATGACATAGAACAGTGCCAGGATCTGCGCAGAGAGCCTGACAAGGGAAAACATCTTATAGAGAAGGTAGATCTGCGCGGCAAGCATCAGGAGTGTGATCATGGTACGGGAAAAGATGAGGCGAAACAGAGCTCCCATACCCTTTTGCCGGGCTTTTTTCCCCGTCTCCCGAATGCGGGAGGCGGCTGATTTCGTATCGGACATTTTTAACCTCCCTGAGAATCGGCTACAATGTTCCGGATCCAGATGCCACTGGTAACCATACAGCCTCCGATGATGCATTTGACCAGCTCCAGAGACTGTACGATGATGATCATGGTGATGACGGGTACGGCGGTAAAGTGACTGACGATGAATGCGCCGGGCACGGATACGAGCCATACAAAGCAGCCGTCAAACAAAAAGGTGATCAGTGAGTTTCCGCCGGAGCGGAGAATGAAATAGGATACATGGGTGTAAGCATAGAAGGGCATCAGCAGACCATAGGCAAAGATCAGGCCGCTGGCCAGATGCCGTACATCCTCCGTGGTGTTGTAAAGCAGCGGGAAATAGGGGCTGACCACCAGCATGAAGATGCCGCCCAGGATCCCGCAGGCAATGGTGAAGGCCCGCAGTTTATAGGCTTCGTCCCTGGCCTTGTCAAAGTTCCCGCTTCCCAGGGTCTGTCCGGTCACGATGCCGGCGGCTTCGCCCAGGGCAAGGAAGGTGACGCTGAGGAACATCCACAGGGTGGATTCGATGTTCAGCGCAGCCATGGCTGACAGGCTGCGGTAGGAATAGCACTGGTTCATGGTAGTTTGTCCCAGGGACCAGAGGGTCTCATTGATGATCAGGGGCAGAGCACGCACAAAGAATTTCAGGGCCAGCCGGCGGGGTATGGTAAGATGTCGGAAGGCACCGATGATGAAGGGGTGCTGGGCACTGTGGGTCCCTGTATAGATCACCAGGAAGGACAGCTCCACAAAGCGGGCGATCACCGTGGCAATGGCGGCGCCTCTGGCTCCCAGAGCGGGAAAACCGCAAAGGCCGTAGATCAGCAGGAGATTGCCGATCAGGTTGACAAAAACGGAGGTCATGGCCGCCAGCATGGGGATCCGGGTCTGGCCCGTATCACGAAGGGTGCCGGAATAAGCGTTGGTCAGGCACAGGGGCACAAGACCGATCAGCATGATGCGCATGTACTGCGAGCCGATCTGAAGGGTCTCGGAAGCATCGGAAGCAGAGCCTTCTCCCTTGAGGAAGAGGCCGATGAGAGGGGCGGTATAGAAGTAGAGGAAGGTGATGGCCAGGGCGGCCAGCACGAGGTTGGTCATGACCTTCATACGGAAGGTATCCCGTACACCGTCCACATTTCCTATACCCTGATATTGTGCGGTAAAAATGCCCACCCCGGCTGTTGCACCGAAGATCAGCAGGTAGTATACGAAGATGATCTGGTTGGCAATGGCCACACCGGAAAGGGAATTGGTGCCAAGCCGTCCGATCATCAGGTTGTCCAACAGACTGACAAAGTTGTTGATCCCCGTCTGGATCATCATGGGTACCGCTATGGTGAGCACCGCTTTATAAAAGGCTTTATCGCCGATGTATCTTTTTAATGTCATATCTTATGAAGTGATAAGCTGTAATTCCTTGGTTCCTTTTTGTCCTTCCTCCATCACATCCGTCTCGATGAGAAGGTAGTGATCGGAAGTCTCTTGCGATAGTACAGTTGAGAAGATCTCATTTCCTTCTTCGATCCTGTGCTCTTTGCTGCGGGAGGTATAGTATTCTCCTGCGGGAAGGAGGCGGATCTGTCCGCTGGGTTTGATATCCGTTCCCTCGATGGTGGCGAATACATATTTTGTGCAAACGCCTTTTTCATATTCGTACAAGAGGCCTGTGGGATAGCCGGCGCTATGGCCCTGCTTCTCGGCATTGACGAAAAGAGACAGGAGCATGTGGTTATACCGGTTGGCCGTGGTCACCTCGTCAAACTCTGCCACCATGACATACCTTTGAGGAAGGGCAGCGGTGGGCAGTGTCTTCTTAACGGGCTCTGCCTCCAGGCGCTGCAATGTCTGCTGCAGCTGGTCGATGCAGGAGCGCATCTGGCGGATCTTCTTCTCGGCCATGTCCTTGCCGTCAAAGAGAAGCTTTTGGATGTTCAGCGTTCCGCTCTCGTCAAGATAATCCGAAAACCGGCTCAGGGGAATACCCAGCTCGATGCAGAGGGAGATGGCATCGAGAAGATAGAGCTGATCTTCCGTATAATACCTGTAGTTGGTCTTTTCGTTGATATAGGCCGGGCGGAGCACTCCGATCTGGTCATAGTAACGAAGAGACTTGATGCTTACGTTTTTGAGTTTGGAAACCTTTCCTATCGATAAGTATCCTTTCATGACACTGTCTGCAAAGAAGTTTGCTTTCCCCTTTCTGCAAAATGCGATTGCGCGGTCATTACTCTGCTGTTAAGAAATAGTATTGCATAAAAGAGGGAAAATCGCAACAGTATGTATTGACATAACAGGATCTGTGGGGTACAATATCCTTTGCTGTGATACTATGTGCGTGTAGCTCAGCTGGATAGAGCG
>JAILKJ010000071.1 GCA_024693845.1 Lachnospiraceae bacterium | reverse complement strand
ATCTTTCCAAGCAGATCAAGGAAAAAGAACAGGACCGTTTTGATAAGCTGTGCGCCGAATTCGGCATGTAGTGGTAAGAGGAATGGAGTATTTTTGGAAACAACAAGATGATATCCCCAAAGGCATGGGATATCCTTTGTTCGGCACGGCGCATCTTATAAGCGTAGCCGTTGTGCTTTCCGCTGTTTTGCTGATCTGTTTTTGGTTCCGGAAAATAACATCCGAAAAGCAAAGCAAGGTGTTGAAAGCGGTCCCGATTGTGATGGTAGCATTAGAACTGTCCAAGGATCTGCTCCTTATTCTGAACCATCGTTTCGGATTCGGATACCTGCCGCTTCATCTGTGCAGTATCGGGATATTTGTGTTTCTTTTCAGAGAGTATCTTCCGTGGAAGAGAGCGAAGGATTTCTTTGGTGAAGTGGCTTTTATCCTGATCATGCCGGCGTCTGTGGCTGCGCTTCTTGATGCGGATTGGACTTACCTTTACCCCGTGTGGAACTTCATAAATCTGCACAGCTATGTCTGGCACGGATTGCTTGTTCTGTACCCGCTGCTGCTAAAACGAAAGGGCGAGACTCAGCCCTCGATCAGACATTTTCATTGGGTCCTTCTGTTTTTGGCCGTAGCTGTGATTCCGATATTCGTGTTTGACAAACGCTTTCAGTGCAACTATTTTTTTGTGAACTGGCCGATCCCCAACAGTCCGCTTGCGGTTTTGGCAAAATACATGGGGAATCCCGGTTATCTTGTCGGTTACGCGCTTTTGGTGGTGGGTACGATCCTGCTTATGTACCTGCTTTTATGGATATTGAATTTTTTACGGAGAGTATTTGGATATGGCGACGAAAAAAGAAGAGAAAACCAATGTAATGAGAGTGCTTGAGGCAAAGAAGATCGCCTATGCAAGCCATTCCTATAAGCCGGATCCCACCATGAGCGGCGAGCAGATCGCAGAATTGCTCGGAGAGGATGCATCCAAGGTGTTTAAGACACTCGTTACGCAGGCAAAGAGCGGCGCATATTATGTGTTTGTGATCCCTGTTAAGGAAGAACTGGATTTAAAGAAGGCAGCAAAGGCGGCGGGAGAGAAAGCCATAAGCATGATAAAACAGAAGGATCTTTTGCCCCTGACAGGCTATGTTCACGGCGGTTGCTCGCCCATCGGGATGAAGAAGCCCTTTCCGACCTTCATTCATGAGACCGCATCCGGGAAGGACAAAGTGTTTGTCAGTGCGGGAAAGGTGGGATTCCAGATAGAGCTCAGCCCGGATGACCTGATCAGTGCCTCCGGGTGCAGGCTGGCGGATATAGTCTGATATTGTAGGGTTGATAAATGGTTAAAGTTCAGTTGGCGATAGTTTCGCTTATCATATTCGTTGCAGGTCTGGTGTTTGATCTTTTGTACCTGCGAAAAGCTTCGAAGGGATATGTGATCAAAAAGTTCATCATATGCGTATATTCACCTCTGGCCATCTGGTCAGTGGCTTACTATGTCATTTGTCTCTTGTATGCGGGAATCACCCTGTCGTGGATATGGCTATGGCCGCTGATAGCGGTATTTTGCTTCCTTCGGATCATCATGCTTCGAGCTGAAATTGAAGAGACGCCACTGATACGCATTCCCAAGGGGCTGCGTATCGCCTATCGTATCCTTTTTATCACAGGCCTTTCCTTGTTTTTGTTTGTTGAGGGCAGGATAATCGGTGCCATGAGCGCCCGGGCCCCGGAAAATCTTGATTATGTGATCGTCCTGGGAGCCGGCCTGATCGGCGAGAGTCCCTCTAATCCCCTCAGGGTCAGGATCGAAAAAGCAGCGGAGTATATGATGGAAAACCCGGACACCATTCTGGTGGCATCCGGTGGCAAAGGGACAGATGAAAGGATCAGCGAGGCGGAATGCATCAGGCAACAGCTTACCTGGGTTTATGGTATTGACAATGAGCGGATCCTGATAGAGGATAAGTCAAGAGACACTATTGAAAACCTTGAAAACAGTTTGACGATCATTGGAGATGCAAATGCATATACCGGTGTTATCACAAACGGTTTTCACGAATACAGGGCTATGCTGATAGCCCGGCATGCCGGTTTTGAAAATGCCCATTCGGTTCCGGCAACCACCCTGCTTCCGGTGGGCATCCATTATCTGGTGCGGGAATTTTTCGGCGTGGTACAGTGTATGGTCAAATTTGGGAACATATGATGGAAGAAAAGAGGGGAGACAACATGAGTAAAGAAATTTTTTTGAAACGTGAATTGCCGGAAAACCTGACCAGGCGGATCTTTATGTCTCTGGCCGGTGTTATCATCTGCGCTGTCAGCGTTGGTGTTTTCAAAATTGCAGCCCTTGGAGTTGATCCTTTTCAATCCTTTATGGCGGGTCTTGATTTTCTCGTCCCCCTTGATTTCGGCCTCCTGTATATCATTGCGAATGCTGTTCTTTTCCTGTTTGCGCTTGTTTTTGACAGGCATTATATCGGGATCGCGACCTTCATCAATCTTTTCCTGCTGGGTTATATAACGCAGTTTTCCTATGCGTATTTGCAGACCGTTATCATTGATCCTTCATTGTTTGTCAGAGGGTTGTGTCTTGTGATCGGCGTGATCGTGATCTGTTTTGGATCAGCACTTTATATGACGGCAGATCTTGGCGTTTCAACCTATGATGCCGTGGCTCTTATCATATGTAACACCTGGAAAAAGGGCAAGTTCGAATACGTACGGGTTATTACGGATCTTTGTTGCGTTATCATAGGCGTAATACTATTTGTGCTGGCAGGAGGACAGATCAGGAGCATTCCGACTATAGCAGGGATCGGTACGATCATAACCGCATTTTTTATGGGTCCGCTGATCGAGTTTTTTAATAAACATGTTGCCAGGCCGATATTGGCACTGAAGAAGAGATGATGGAAGATGAATGCCTGTTTTTGAAAAAGAGATTTGCCGAGTTGGCAGACCGGTGTCTGACCGAAAGAAGATATTGCTACTCGGATTTCCTATCCCTGTATGGCCTGAGTATCTTTCATGAGATGGAACATGAGCTGACATTTGCGGAGCCGGAGGTGTTTGGCGGATGTGACGCCTGCGAGCGGCGCATGATCAGGTTCGGTTCGGAGGAGATTTGCGGATACAGTGAGGAGTATCCTGTCCGCATTCTTGAAGTACGACCTGCCATGGCCAAATATGCAAGAAAAATGTCCCACAGAGATTTTCTCGGCTCAGTCATAGGCCTCGGTCTCGAACGGGAGAAGATCGGTGATATTTTTGTAAGGAACAATGAGGCCAGTATTTTTGTTCATGAGGGCGTTGCCGGGTACATCGTCGGAAACCTTGAATATGTCGGCCGCACAAAGGTAAAGGTTTCGGAGATATCTTCTGTTCCGGAAGGCTTGATGCCTGTTTTGACGGAAAGATCCGTTCTTGCCGGCAGTAACCGGATCGATGCCGTCATCGCCAGGCTTTACGGATTATCCCGCGACGAGGCAGCGGGTCTTGTGAAAAACGGATGCGTATTTTTTGACGGTCGTATGATATCCAAAAGCAGCGCCGCCATCTTACCCGGCCGGGTGGTTTCCGTAAGAGGGCACGGAAGATTCGTGTTTGACGGAGAAGGCGGCAGGACAAGAAAGGATAAGATACACCTGAATCTTAGGGTGTATGAATAAAGGTTTTAAATGATGTTGTAAAAGAAAAAGTTTTATGCTAAACTGCTCTGAGTGATGTTTGCAACCCGGATCCGTTCCGGGTGTGACAACAGTGAAATTATGACGCGGCCGGATGGCCCTGCCGCTGCTCAAAAAAGAAAGGAAGAGGATAATGAGAGAGTACAAAGTATTGAATCCAGTCAGAGTACTTCTGACAACCGTAGCCCTTATGATCTGCATGTGCATCCCGGCATTTGCGTATACCAGTGTGAGCGGAGTAAAACAGACGGCAGCAACCGCAAACAGCATCACGGTTGCCTGGACAGCATCGGATGCAACTTCTTTTGATGTTGAGATCCAGGACTTATCCGTAGACAATTCCAAGCGTACCTGGGTAAAGAAGGCCACCGGCGTGAAGACTACTTCCTATACGATCACCGGCCTTACCTCCGGAAACAAGTACGAAGTAAAGGTAACCGGATACAAAGGAAGCGACAGCGATTATGCTACACTTTATGATGGAAAGACCCTGATCGACAAGATGAGAAAGGTGTGGGAAGATCAGTATTATCATTTTGCTCAGATCGCAGATATTGACTGGGAAAAATTGCCGGCAGCTGACGGTTATGAGTACAAATTTAGCAACTACAAGGGAAAAGTAATTGAGAGTAAGAAAGTGTCTGGCTATTCTACGAGCGTCAGCTTCTATAAGCTTCAGACCTCCACGATCTATACATTCTCGATCCGTGCTTATCAGACTTTCAACGGACAGACTACCTACACTCCCTGGGAGAGTATCAACGTCTTTGAGCAGGCATGGGTTAAGTCGGTAAAGAAAAGCGGCAACAAGCTTACTATAAAATTTGATCCGGTAAAGGGTGCTACCGGCTATGAGATCTATGTTTCTTCCAATCCCAAGAAGGGATACAAGAAGGTTAAGACTCTTAAGAAGAATAAGAGGAGTGTGACCATCAAAAAGGTTGGCAAGACCAAGATCAGCAAGAAGAAAAAATGGTATGTATATGTAATTACCAAGAAGAAGAATGACAGATCCGGAAAAGTATATTACTGGAAGAGCCAGGATCGCGGCAGAAGCTATAATTATCTGTAAGGATCAGAGGTCTATCGTATAGAGAACACAGACTCCTTTATCTGTTTGCAGGGTTGTATTTCGTGTGATACAATGTGTGAATAGGTAAAGGAGTTATTTTTTTACGGAGGTGCGCAATGAAAAAATGTAAGCAGGGAGTAATGATCACACTGTTTCTGTTCCTGTTCTGCCTCGGCCTTACGGGCAATCCGATGAGGGTTGACGCAGCGCCGAGATTCACGTCCATGCCGGCACAGACGGGTATTGCAAAGGATGCAGTGACCGTGACCTGGTGGGCCATGAACGCCGACGCTTTTGACGTGGAGATCATGAACCATTCAAAGGAGAGCAAGGGCTGGGAGTACAAGGGCAGGACTACGGATAACAGCTTCACCGTGGGTAACCTTGACAGCGGAACCAACTACAGCTTCAAGATCACGGCTATCAACACCGCGGACGGAAGCAAGACCGTGGGCAGGGCCAACAACGTAAAGACCCTCATCGATACCATGCGTAACGTGCATACCGAAAGCTATGACTACGAGAAGCTGACCGCCGAGATGGGATGGTCGGCCCTGGGTGCAGCGGATGGATATGAGTATCGTTTTAAGAATTATAAGGGTAAAAATATCCGTAAGGGCAGACTGACCAGAGAGGAAGGTTACCTTCCTAAGACCATCACTTTTGACGGACTTAATGCCAATGCGGTCTATACCTTCAAGATCCGCGCCTACATGACCTATGAGGGTAAGGTGTATTACACTCCCTGGGAGAGCGTTAATGTATTCCAGCAGGCAACGGTCAAGAGCGTAGTTAAGAGCGGCAGCAAGCTTACCATCAAGTGGAACAAGATGAAGGGCGCTACCGGCTACGATGTATACGTATCTTACAATCCCAGAAAGGGATATAAGAAGGTGAAATCCCTGGGCAAGGGCAGGAGCAGCCTTACCATCAAAAAGGTAAAGAGCAAGAAGATCAGTAAGAAAAAGAAATGGTATGTCTATGTCATCTCCAAAATGGGAGATGATGAGTCCGGCAGATCCTTCTACTGGAGCAGTGCCGACAAGGGCAAGAAGCACGGCTATTTCCAGTAAAACACTTACGCCGGATTGCCGGTAATACTTGAAACGGAGGCGTAAACATGGGTTTACTCGCATATTTATCACAGGATGTGATCGGAGTCTGCAGGGCGATCCTGATGCTGTTTCTGGCTTATATCGTAGCCGGCATCACCAAGGGGATCGTGCTCAGGCTCATCGATAAGACCAAACTTTCCCAGATGTTTGCCAAATCTGAGGAGAATGACAAAAGAGAAGCGGGTTCCACCCGCGTGTATGTAGGCAAGCTGGTATACCTTCTGGTGTTCCTGCTGTTCGTACCGGGCATTTTTTCTTATCTGGGCGTCAGCCAGGTGGCTGAGCCGATCCTGCGGCTTCTGACCCAGGTATGGGGCTTTCTGCCCAACATGCTGGGAGCCTTCATCGTGCTGATGGTGGGCAATCTGGTAGCCAAGCTGGTGCGCCAGCTTCTGGTGCCGGTCTTTGAGAGGATCGGAACCGACCGTCTGCAGGAAAAGGCGGGCATGAACCAGGAGGGAGACGGTAAGCTTTCCGTAACGCTGGCATATATCGTCTACGTATTGATCCTGATCCCGGTGATCATCGTTTCGCTGCAGGTGCTGGGTATCGAAGCCATTGCTTCGCCGGCCATCTCCATGCTGACCATGATCTTCTCCTTTATTCCGAATATCGCGGTAGCCGTGATGATCATCCTGCTGGGTGATATCCTGGGCAAGCTGGCCGGCAATATCGTGCGTCAGGTCATCAGTGCCAGCGGCATGGATCTGAAGGTGCAAAAGCTGCTGGGCGAGAAGGGCAGAGGATTCTCCCTTTCCAAAGTGACTGCCACTGTGGTCCGGGTAGTGATCGTGATCTTCTTCGTGGTGGAGGGCGTCAGCGTCCTGCATCTGACGGTTATGAGCAACATAGGTGCCAATCTGATCGGTTACATGCCCAACGTTCTGGCGGCCCTGGTGATCCTGCTGGCAGCGGTCCTGGGAGCAGACGCGGCAGAGAATGCTCTGAAAAAGAGCGGGCTCACGGGTTTTGCCATGATCACCCGCATCACCATCATGACCGTAGGCGTGTTCATGATCTTAAGTCAGCTGGGTATCGCAGAGCAGATCGTTACGAAAGCCTTCCTGCTCATCGTAGCAGCCCTGGCGGTGGCCTTCGGAGTTGCCTTCGGTGTGGGAGGCAGGAACTTCGCATCGCGGCAGCTGGATAAACTTGAGAAAAAACTGGAGAGTGCGGAAGATGTGAAGGAAGCAGAAGAAGAGAAGTAAGAAGTGAGAATTATTAAGTGAGATGTGATATACGGACTCCAAATAAAAAGCCTCAGGCAAGTGAACTTGCCTGAGGCTTTCTACTTGTAGCCCTATATCACATCTTTTTAAAAGCTTTAGCCTTATATCCCGGTATGATCTTCTTCCAGCTGGAAGCTCCGATGGTCTTCAGGTATGGTTTGGCGACGGAGACGGAGTCCTTGGAATCCATCTTCTTGAAGACGTTGTAGGCCTTACGTCCCTGGATACCGAAGGCCAGGCCCTGCTGAACCTCTATGTCCGCATCCGACAGGGATCGGAAGATGACGGCATCGATCTGGCTGTTGAACTGGGCCTTGTAATAGGTATACAGGATTCCTGCTGCCTGAACGTCCTGTCCGCTTGTGGCCGTGAAGCCCTGCTCGGAAAGGATGATGCGGCAATTTTTGCCGAAGTTCTTTTTCACGTAATTTGTCAGGATGTTCAGGTTCTTCGGTGTTACGAATTCCGAATTAACGTTGTTATGGGTATAAGCGTCATTCCAGGTAGCCGGCTGGGTCAGGATCGCAGGATATGCGTGGTAAGCCAGGTTCCACTTGATCTTCTTATTGCGCTTCTTGATCTCCTTGTTAAAGGAAGTCATGAAGGGCTTGGCACCCCAGTCACCGCTGCGGTCGATCCAGGTGTGGTCCGTACAGATGTAAACCCGGGCATTTTTATAATGACTCTTGGCGCCGTAGTAAACGATCTTGAACATATCCGCATAGGTCTTGGTGATCTTGCTGCGGGAATTGCCGCCGGCATAGTACCAGTCATGGTGGATGTTGCACTCGTTACCGATGATCCAGTTATCCAGATGGCAGTCCGCGGTTCCCCAGGATTTGCCCAGCAGATCGAAGAGAGCTTCGTAGGTCTCACGAGCCTTCTTGTCCGTTCCGTTCATTGCATAATACACATGACCGCTGCTTCGTGCACCCTTCATGATCAGGTAGCTGTATGAAGGGCCCGGATAGTTGAGCATGAACTGACCGGTGGTCACGATACCCTTCGCATTGTTCCGGCTGAAGCTGTAGCCCAGTCCTGCGATGGCCTCTTTGTTAAAGTAATACACCTTGCCGTTGTATTCGTAGGCGTTATCTTTGTCCTTGTAGATATCGATGAACTGGTTGACGGTGATGTTGTAGAAGGAGTGCTTGATCCGAAGGTCATCATAGATCACACCCTGGTTCTGCAGACCCTTTTTGGAAGACACCTTGGGAAAAGCGCCCTTGTACTCTGCAGCCGCCTCCGGATTGGAAATGAAGGCTGCGGAGCTGACTCTCTTATACTTCTTGCCGTTCTTCACGGCGATGGCGAACTTGCCCTGGATAAGGTTGGTTCCCTTGCTGCCGTATAGCGGAACATAGGCCTCTAAGGAGCCGGATTTGTGCATCGTAGCGATCTTCTTTAAGACCTTGTTGGTGGCAGGATCCACCGTTACCAGATAGTAAGAGGCATCACTGCTCTTTAAGCGCTTCTTGGCAGCGGCGGTCACATGCAGCTCGCCGCCCTTGATCTCCACCTTTTTCAGCTTCACCTTGCCGACCTTGGCCTTGACTTCTTTGACGCCCGCCTTTACGGCTACGCTCTTTACCTCGGACCAGGCGCCGTTTACGGTGGCTCCGGTGGAATCCTCGGTTACGGCCCTGACACGGATGTAGTAGGTCTTCTTCAGCAGATTGGATACGGTAAAAGAGCCCGCCTTCTTCACAGTCGCGGTGGAAGTGTTTTTCTCCGCAAAGGAGCTTGAGGTGGAAAAAGCAACTTCGTAGCGCTTGGCACCCTCCATCTTATCAAAGGCAAACTTTACGGTGCCCTTCTTGGTGTAGGAAGCGCTGGTGAGCTTAACGGCGGGTGCCGTGGCGCTGGTCCAGTCCGCATACAGGTTGTAGATGGAAACATCGGTGCCGTCCGCGGGGGTGTTCACATAGGTTCCCGAAGGAATGGAAGCTGTCTTCAGCGTGTGGGCTGCGTCCGTGTACCAGCCGTTGAAGAGGTATCCCTTCCGGATGGGATTCTTAAGAGCGATGTCAGAGGATTTAACGGTAAATTCGTAGTCCACGTCATCCGCTTCCTCACTCTTGAACTTACCGCCGCCCAAGTTGTACTTGATCTCATAGATAAACGAGGAGGAGGTCCACTTGGCCACCAGCTCGTAGCTGTTATTGATGGCGATATCCGTGGTCTGTACCTGATAGGCGTCATAGGTTCCCACGAGATTCTTGGTTCCGCCCGTGATCTCGTAAACCTTCCAGTTGTTCAGGATGAAACCGCCCAGAAGCGGATCCGCATAGGATTCGGGAAGCTTGGAAAAAGCGTCCTTGAAAGTAGTGCCGCTGACAACGGGTACCGGATTGAGGAACTCCGCACTTCCGCTCACAAAGTGCAGCGTGGGTGTCTCGTCGCTGTAAGACTGGGCAGGAAGACCCTCCTCATCCTCATCCACGGTATTCTCGGAAACGCTGGCATCTTCCGTCTCTTCCTCATCGGAAGGCCCGGTCACTTCAGGCTCCGAAAGATCGTCGGCATCCTCTGGTTCATCAGTATCTTCGGGAGAAACGATGATATCGGAAGAGGCAGGCTCCTCGATCTCCGAAGAGTCAGTCAGAGATCCCGGCTCTTCGATGATGGCCTCATCCGGCTGCTCCGTAGCTGTCTGGATCTCCGTATTCTCCCCTGCGGCTGCGTCTGTCAGAGCGGCAAAAACAGCCGAGGGCTGAGCCTGGATCATGACAAGAGACAGTACCAGCAGAAGGGAAAGAAAACGTCTGCAGTTTTGTTTCATAACATTAACCCCTTTCATAATGGTATTTTGCGCCATTGGCGCAGGGCATTTTTACAGAGTCTGATAGCAATATTATATAGAAAACGGGAGCTTATCTCAAGTCCTTTAAAAAACCTTTAAAACAGCGGTAAAATGTGCTATAATAATACAGCTTGTGCAAAAAGCACGCCAATGGGGGACGGGATATACATGAGAAACGTTACGATCAAGAATATCAGCATTCTGGTGGTGGTGAGTATTTTGCTTAACCTCATCGGAAAGAATATTGCAAGCTACTATTCGTTGCCGCTTTGGATGGATTCCTTCGGAACCTGCCTGGCAGCTTACGTTTTAGGACCCTTGCCCGGTGCCGTTGTAGGCGCTTCCGGCAACCTGATCTTCGGTATCGTTTCCTCTTCCAATTCCCTTATCTATTCCCTGACCAGTATCGGTATCGGCGTTCTCGTGGGTATTCTGGCCAGACGAGGCTGGATGGAGACCCTCTTCGGGACCATGTCCGTTTCCGTAGCTGTGACCATGCTTTCCGTGGCAGCTTCCACTCCCCTCAACCTGATCTTTTATGAAGGGCGCAACGGAAATCTCTGGGGCGACGGCGTCTATGAATACCTGGTGGAAATGGAAGTCCATCCGGTTCTTTCTTCCGTGATCGGTGAATTTTACGTGGATTTCCTGGATAAGGTCATAACGCTGGCGGTTCTTTTTCTCTGCATCCAGATCCGTCGTCAGATTAGAAAGAATGACGAAGAGGCCAGAGAAAAGACCGAGAAACTGAAAGCTCAGCAGAAAAATGAGCAGAACAAAGAGCAAAAGAGCAAACAAAAGGTCACTGCCCTTCTTGCGCTGATCCTGCTTGCGGCAGCCGGAGTTTTGCTCACACCCTCCGATGTTTTGGCGGGTACCACGGATTACAGCAACTATGTACGTACCGTATACAGCCGGGAGAACGGGCTTCCCTGCGGCGAGGCAAACGATATCTGCCAGACCCGGAACGGAATCCTCTGGATCGGCACCTATGCGGGACTTTATCGTTATAACGGCAGTGAATTTAAGTGGATGGATGAATACGAGTCCATCCGTAATGTCAACTGCCTCTATGAGGATGAGGAAGGACGTCTCTGGATCGGTACCAATGACAGCGGCCTTTCCATCAGCATCAATGAGAAGATCAGCAATGTTTTAAATGAGGCAGGAGGGCTTCCCTCCAATTCCATCCGCAGCATTGTCAAATCCTCGGACGGATTCTACTATATCGGAACTTCTTCGGGTATGCAGGTGCTTACTCTCAGCGGCGGCATCAGGAACATCGGCACGATCCTGGAGGTGGGGTACTGTACTTCATCCGACGCCGATGATGAGGCACATGTGGCAGCCATTACCGCCGACGGACTTTTGCATATCCTCAAGGGCGGCGCCTATCTTCACGGGGATACCATCGATACCTCGGAAGAGCAGTTCACCTGTTGCCGGTTCGGTCCCGACGGTCTGCTTTATGTGGGAACCAGTGCCAACCATATCAATGTGTATTCCATCGACGAGAATAACCTGCTCCATAAGAAAAAACAGTATGACTGCGGCAGGCTTATGAACCTTAACAACATCCTTTTCCTGGAGGAGGGTGTGACCATTGTATGTGCGGATAACGGCATCGGTTATTTTGACGAACACAACATTTTCTCCATAGTCAATACCGGAGATTTCAACAACTCCATCGATAACGTGACCCAGGATTACCAGGGGAATCTCTGGTTCACCTCCTCCCGTATGGGGCTTCTGCGTCTGGCACGTTCCGATTTCGGAGACCTGTACAACAAGGCGGGCCTCAGGTCAGCGGTTACGAATTCCGTTACCGTATGGCGGGGCGATTACTACATCGGAACTGATGTGGGCCTGGATATCATCAAGGGAGACGGTTCCAGGAGTGTGGAGAACGAGCTGACCAAGCTGTTGGAGAATGTCAGGATCCGCTGCGTCCGTACGGATTCTCAGAACCACCTATGGATCTGCTCCTACGGATCGGGACTTTTGGAAGTGCTGCCCGACGGCACCATTACTACCTACGATAAGGAATCAGGAACCTTCGGAAACCGGGCAAGAGTGGCCCTGGAGCTTTCGGATGGTTCCATAGCGGCTGCCGGAGATACCGGCATCAGCTTCATCAAAAACCAGAAGGTGCAAAAGAGCCTGTACTATGAGGACGGCCTGAGTAATGCCATGATCCTCTGTCTTCTGGAAAAAGAGAACGGCCTTGTACTGGCGGGTACCGACGGCGACGGTATCGTCGTGATCAAGGACGGGGATGTGATCCGCCGTGTAACGGCCCAGAACGGCCTGCCCTCGGGGGTGATCCTGCGTATGGTGGACGATCCCGACGGGGATGGTATTTTTCTCGTAACAAGCAACAGTCTCTGCTACATGGATGCGGATGATTCCGTCCGTGTACTGGAGCATTTCCCCTACTACAACAACTATGACCTCTGGGCAGGAGAAAACGGCAAGCTCTTCATCCTGGGCAGTGCGGGTATTTATGTGGTGAACCGCGACGAGCTGGTGAACGGAGACAAGGTATCCTACGTGCTCCTGGATCATGAACACGGTCTGCTCAGCGCGCTGACGGCCAATTCCTGGAATTATCTGGATGAGAACGGCGTCCTCTATCTTTCCTGTGACAGCGGTATCTTTTCCCTGAACATGAAGGATTATGACCAGGGCAGACAGTCCTACCGTATGATGGTGGGGCATGTGGATCTGGACGGCTTTTCCCAGGATGTTCTCCGAGGTGAGGATATCTCGATCTCCCGGGATACCAAGAGGGTTGAGATCTTCCCCGAGGTAGTCAACTATTCCATCGAGGACCCTTACGTTTCCTACTATCTTGAGGGACTTGACGACGGACCGACCACGGTGCTGCAGAGCGATCTGAGTACCGTTACCTATACCAACATTCCTTCGGGAACCTATACTTTCCATCTGTCGGTGCTCAATCACCAGATGAAGACCATTGAGGAAAGCAGCTACCGGATCGTGAAGGAAGCGGAGATCTATGACCACCAGTGGTTCATGGTCTACATGTTCATTGTGGCCATGATGGCTGTGGCCTGGCTGACCTGGTTCCTGGTTCGCAACCGCGTACAGCAGACCATCGAACTGCAGGAGCGTGAGCTTGCCATCGCCAAGAAGCAGCTGCAGATGGGTAACGAGACCATTCTTGCCATCGCCAAGACCGTGGATGCCAAGGATGAAAATACCAGTCAGCACTCCATGCGTGTTTCGGAGTATTCCGTTCTCATTGCGGAGAAGCTGGGCTTTACGGAAGAAGAAAGAGAGAACTTGGGCCGTGCGGCTCTGCTGCATGATATCGGTAAGATCGGTATCCCCGACAGGATCTTAAATAAGGCAGGCAGATTGGATGATGAGGAATATGCTACCATGAAATCCCACGTTACAAGGGGTGCGGAGATCCTTAAGGACTTCACCCTTATCGACCACGTGGTGGAGGGTGCCCTGTATCATCATGAGAGATACGACGGCTCCGGCTATGCCGAAGGCCTGAAAGGCGAGGAGATCCCGCTGTATGGCCGTATCATCGGTGTGGCGGATGCTTTTGATGCCATGACGGCAAACCGTGTATATCGTAAAAAACTGCCCTTCCCTCAGGTGATCGACGAGCTTAAGAAAGGCAGCGGCAAGCAGTTTGATCCCCAGATGGTAGACATTCTCCTGGGGCTTATTGAGGATGGCCGCATCGATGTGGCTGCCATTTACGGTGAGACGGTTGAAACCCGTAACCTGGGCAAGATCCTTCTGAGCGAGCAGGATAAGAACGAGCAGGCAGCCGAAGAAGATCAGGAGCAGGGGGAGGATAAGAAGGCATGAAAAGATTTAGGCTGAACAAGATTCATATTACATCTCTCATTACCGCTTTTATGCTGATCCTGGTCTTTGTTGCGCTGGACTACCTTTTCCTGCAGGATAAGACATCGGATCAGGTACTTCGGATCGGCTTCGTTTATGACGGAGATGAGAGCACGCCCTATTCGGCCAACTTCATCCGCGCCCAGAGAGAGATCGAGAATACCTACGGCGACAGAGTTGTCTGTGATGTCAAAAGCAATGTTTCCGAAGTGGAAGGCGAGCAGGCGATCCGGGATCTTGCAAAGGACGGCTGCGGCCTCATTTTTACCACCAGCTACGGTTTCGGAGAGGCGGCCAAAAAACTGGCAGCCGAGTATCCCCAGATCCAGTTCTGTCAGGCCACCTGTGACAATGCCAATACCGAGCCGGTCCTTTCCAACTATCACACCTTTATGGGTGAGATCTACGAAGGAAGATATATTGCCGGCGTAGTGGCGGGCATGAAGCTTCGGGACCTGATCGACACCGGTCAGATCAAGGCCGGGGAGGCAAAAGTGGGCTATGTGGGAGCTTTTCCCTATGCGGAGGTGATCTCCGGCTATACGGCATTTTTGCTGGGAGTCCGTTCCGTTGCACCGGAAGCGGTGATGTATGTCAAGTACACGGATTCCTGGAGTGATTACTATAAGGAGCGTAAGTATGCGGACCAGCTGATCAATGAGGGCTGTGTGATCATCTCCCAGCATTCCGATACCATCGGACCGGCTGTGGCCTGTGAGGAGACGGACGTTTCCCATCCCGTTTTCCATGTGGGATATAATCAGAGTATGATCGATGTGGCACCTACCACGGCGCTGATCAGCACCAGGATCAACTGGGACAGATATATGCTGGCGGCAGTGAATGCGGTGCTTTCCAATAAGAAGATCGAAGATGCGGTAAAGGGCCATAAGCACGGCTACGATACCGGCGCCGGCTTCGAGCAGGAGTGGGTTCAGATGATGGATCTGAACGAGCATATCGCCGCACCGGGAACCGCAAATATGATCAAAAGGTTAGTCTCCGCTTTCCAAAGCGGTACCATAGAAGTTTTCAAGGGAGACTATACGGGTACGAACCCCAGCGATCCGTCGGATACCATTGATCTTTCCGCCGGATATCAGGAAAATGCCAATGCATCCGCACCGTCCTTTTACTATGTGCTGGACGATGTGATCAAGGTGGAATAAACAGGAGGTAACTATTTCATGAAGCTTAAGTATTTCGGGACAGATGGATTCCGCGGTAAGGTAAACAAGGACCTTAAAGTGGAGCATGCTCTTAAGATCGGGCAATTTCTGGGCTGGTATTTTTCCGAGAAAAAGGGAAGGGCGGCATGCTGTGTCATCGGTAAGGATACCAGGATGTCCAGCTACATGTACGAATATGCCATTTCTGCCGGCGTCACCAGTGTGGGCGGCGATGCCTATCTGATGCATGTTACGACTTCCCCCAGCGTGTCCTATATCACCAAGGTGGACCGTTTTGATTTCGGCGTGATGATCACCGCAAGCCACAATCCCTATCATGATAACGGAATCAAGGTTTTTGATGCGGACGGCAACAAGCTTGCAGAGGATATCCTCTATCAGGTAGAGCAGTACATTGACGGCGAGATTGCCATTCCGAACATCGAAGAGGTGGGCGTCTGCAAGGATTATATCGCCGGCAGGAACAAATACATGGGATATCTTTCCTCCATTCCGACGGAGTCCTTCAGGGGCTACAAGATCGGTCTGGACTGTGCCAACGGAGCTGCCCACAGCATCGCCAAGAACGTATTCCAGATGCTGGGCGCCGATGTCTATGCCATCAGCGACAGACCCGACGGCAAGAATATCAACGTGGACTGCGGTTCCACCCATATCGGCAATCTCCAGAAGCTGGTCCGTGCCGAGCAGCTGGATATCGGCTTTGCCTTCGATGGCGATGCGGACAGATGTCTGATGGTCAATGAGAAGGGTGAAGTGGTAGACGGCGACGGCATCATGTATATCCTGGCTAACTATTTCAAGGATCGGGGAATGCTCAGAAACAATCCCATTGCGGTAACGGTCATGAGTAACCTGGGTCTTAAGAATGCCCTTTCCGGTAAGGAGATCGGCGCTGTGATCACCGACGTGGGTGACAAGTACATCGCCCAGGCGCTGGATGAAAAGAAGCTGGCCATCGGCGGAGAACAGTCGGGACACATCATTGTCAAGAAATATGCAAACACCGGAGACGGTATCCTCACCGCCCTGCTCATCGCAGAGATCCTGGTATCTTCCAAATGCCTGGCATCGGCCATGGTGGGAGATCTGAAGATCCTGCCCCAGAAGCTGGTGAACATCCGCTCCGATAAAAAGGACGAGATCATGGAGGATCCCGAGACCATCGCTTTCGCCGAAAAGGTGAATGAAGAGATGGCGGGCAGAGGAAGACTCCTGCTCCGCAAGAGCGGTACGGAGCCCCTGATCCGTATCATGGTGGAAGCCCCCACCGATGAGGAGATCGATGAAGTGATCGAGAAGACTAAGGTATTTTTGGAAGGAAGGAAGAACTGAAATGACACTGGAAAGAGAGATCCTGGAACTGAAGCTGGAATCCCAGTTTGAAGAGCTTGTGGCGTCCATGTACGATAAGCAGATCGATCAGTGCAGCGATGAAGAGCTGTATCTGGCCATCCTGCGCCTGACCAAGGGAATGATGCATGCCACGGAGCCCAATGAAGGCCCTAAGAAGATCTTCTATATCTCGGCTGAGTTCCTCATCGGTAAGCTGATGAGCAACAACCTCATTAACCTGGGGATCTACGATAAGCTCAGCGAAGTGCTTGCAAAGCACGGCAAGAACCTTACGAGGATCGAAGAGCTGGAGCCGGAACCCTCTCTGGGTAACGGAGGTCTGGGAAGACTGGCAGCCTGCTTTTTGGATTCCATTGCAACGTTGGGACTGCCCGGCGACGGTATCGGCCTGAACTATCATTTCGGACTGTTTAAGCAGGTGTTCAAGGATCATAAGCAGACCGCGGAAAAGAATGACTGGATCCGTCCCGAGAGCTGGCTGAAAAAGACAGACACCACCTTTGAGGTGCAGTTCGGAGACAGGACCGTGACCAGCCGCCTGTATGACCTGGATGTGATCGGTTTTGAGAGCGGCGTTAACCAGCTGCATCTGTTCGATTTGGAATCCGTGGACGAGAGCATCGTCAAGGAAGGCACCATCGATTTTGACAAGGAAGAGATCGAGAAGAACCTGACCCTGTTCCTCTATCCCGATGATTCGGATGAGGCGGGCAATCTGCTGCGTATCTATCAGCAGTATTTCATGGTCTCCTCCGGTGCACAGCTGATCTTAAAGGAGCTGAAAGAACAGAAGAACGACCTTCGCCACATGTACGATTATGCGGCAATCCAGATCAACGATACCCATCCCACCATGATCATCCCGGAGCTGATCCGTATCCTGGTGGAGGAGAAGGCTTTTACCATGGATGAAGCCATTGATGTGGTAAGCAAGACCTGCGCCTACACCAATCACACCATCCTGGCGGAAGCTTTGGAAAAGTGGCCCCTGAAGTATCTTGAGAAGGTAGTGCCCCAGCTGGTGCCCTACATCAAGGAGCTGGACAAGAGAGTCCGCAAGAAATATGACGATGAGAGAGTTTATATCATCGACAAGGATGACAGGGTACACATGGCCCATATCGATATCCATTACGGCTTCTCCGTAAACGGTGTGGCGGCCATCCATACCCAGATCCTGAAGGATACGGAGCTCAATCATTTTTATAAGATCTATCCGGAGAAGTTCAACAACAAGACCAACGGTATCACCTTCCGCAGATGGCTGATCTCCTGCAACAGGGAGCTTTCGGATCTGATCGAAGAGAAGATCGGAAGAGGCTTTGCAAAGGATGCCATGGAGCTGAAAAAGCTTCTTGAGTACAAAGAGGATGATGGGTTCCTTGATTCCATGGAGAAGATCAAGCAGGATAACAAGTTAGCGCTTGCTAACTATCTGAAAGAGCATGAGGGCGTGGATGTGGATCCTGCCTCCGTCTTCGATATCCAGATCAAGCGTCTGCATGAGTACAAGCGCCAGCAGATGAATGCGCTGTACATCATCCACAAGTATCTGGAGATCAAGAAGGGCAAAAAACCCGTTCGTCCCATCACCTTCATCTTCGGCGCTAAGGCGGCACCCGCCTATATCATCGCCCAGGATATCATCCATCTGATCCTGTGTCTGTCAGAGCTGATCAACAATGATCCGGATGTGAAGGATCATATGAAGGTCGTGATGGTGGAGAACTACAATGTAAGCTATGCCCAGAGGCTGATCCCCGCCTGCGATATCTCCGAGCAGATATCCCTGGCCAGCAAGGAAGCCTCCGGTACCGGGAATATGAAGTTCATGCTGAACGGCGCCGTGACCTTGGGAACCAGTGACGGAGCCAACGTTGAGATCCATGAGCTGGTGGGTGATGAGAACATTTACATCTTCGGCGAGAAATCAGAGGAAGTCATCGCTCATTACGAGAAGGCCGATTATGTATCCAAGGACTTTTACAAGAAGAGTCCCGTGATCAAAGAGGCGGTTGACTTCATCACAGGCAAGCAGCTTCTGGCCATCGGCGATAAGAAGAACCTTACCAGACTTTCCGATGAGCTGTTGAACAAAGACTGGTTCATGACGCTGCTGGATCTGGAGGATTACATCCGCGTTAAGGATCAGGCCTTTGCGGACTATGAAGACCGCAGGAGCTGGAAGCAGAAGATGCTGACCAACATTGCGATGGCAGGATTCTTCTCCTCCGACAGGACCATTGAGGAGTACAACAGGGATATCTGGCATCTGTAAGGACAGAGGGGGAAACTTATGAAACACAAGAGAGCAGCGGGCATCCTCCTTCCCATCTCTTCTCTGCCGAGCCGGTACGGTATCGGTACCATGGGAAAGGAAGCATATGCTTTCGTTGATTTTTTAAAAAAGGCAGGCCAGAGATACTGGCAGATCCTGCCGGTGGGGCCTACCAGCTTCGGGGACTCGCCCTATCAGTCTTTTTCCACCTTTGCGGGCAACCCGTACTTCATCGATCCCGAGTTGTTGATCGAGGACGGGCTTTTGAGCAGGAAGGACTGCGAGAGCGCCGGCCTTGAACAGGAAGGCAGCGATAAGGCTTACGATATCAAGAAGATCCGAAGCAGCGTCGAAACCGTGGGTGAGGGCAATAACCTTCGTGCGAAGATCCCGGGAATGTACGTTGACTATGCGCTGCAGTATGAGAAGCGTTATCCTCTCCTCCGGAAAGCCTATGCTAACTTTACAAAGCAGGGCAGGGATAAAACAGCCGAATACAAGGCCTTTATCAAAAAAAATGCCGACTGGCTTCCGGAGTACATCCTCTTTATGGCCCTGAAGGATGAAAACGGCGGAGTTCCTTTTACCGAATGGGAGAAGCGGCTTCGTGTCCGCAAGAAAAAGGCCATTGCGGAAGCCTCTAAACGCCTTGAGAAGGAAACCGGCTTCTATGCCTTTCTGCAGTACATTTTCTTTGCACAGTGGGCAAAACTGAAAGCCTATGCTAACAAAAACGGGATCCTCATCATCGGAGATATCCCCATCTATGTGGCGGCGGATTCCGCCGATGTCTGGGGTGATCCGGAGCTGTTCCAGCTGGATAAGGAGGGCCTTCCCGCAGCGGTGGCAGGCTGCCCGCCGGATTACTTTGCCAAGACCGGCCAGCTGTGGGGCAATCCGCTCTACAACTGGGAGTATCATAAAAAGACAGGCTATTCCTGGTGGATCGAGAGAATGCGCCGTTGCTTCATGCTCTATGACGTGGTGCGTATCGATCACTTCCGGGGCTTTGACGAATACTATTCCATCCCCTACGGGGATGAGACGGCGGAGTTCGGAACCTGGGTCAAGGGACCGGGACTGAAGCTCTTTGATGCCATCAGCGCTTCCCTGGGAGATCTGCACGTGATCGCAGAGGATCTGGGCTTCATGACCAAGAGCGTGGAACGGATGGTGAAAAAGAGCGGCTTCCCCAATATGAAGGTGTTGCTCTTCGGATTTTCGCCTGAGGGAGACAGCGAGTATCTGCCCCATAACTACGAGAGAAACTGCGTTGTCTACAGTGGTACCCATGACAACGATACGGCGGTTGGATACTTTGAGAGAGCTGATAAGGACGAGAAGGCTTTTGCAAAGGATTATCTGGGCTTTAAGAACGGCGCACATTTTGCGGACCGGCTGACCAGAGCGGCCCTTGCCGGCATTGCGGATACGGTCATCATTCCCATGCAGGATTATCTGGGACTGGGAAATGAAGCAAGACTGAACCTGCCTTCCACCCTGGGAGGCATCAACTGGCAGTGGAGGATGCTGCCGGGACAGGCTACGGATGAGCTGGCGGAGAGGATCCGTCGGATGGCTTTTGTTTACGGAAGGTTTAAGGAGCCGGCAGATGAGAAGGAAACGGCAAAAGAGTGACAGATAAAGGGAGGGTTTGAAATGAGCAAGGTAGCGATCTTTCTGGCAGACGGATTTGAGACCATAGAGGGTCTTACGGTAGTGGATCTTTGCAGAAGAGCGGGGATCGATCTGGTTACGGTTTCCATTTCGGACAGTAAGCGGGTGATGACTTCCCACAAGGTTCCCATTGAGACGGATATCCTGTTTTCGGAGCTTGACTTTGACAGTATGGATATGCTGGTCCTTCCCGGCGGCAAAATGGGCACGGAGAATCTGGAGTCCTGCGAGCCCTTGATGAAGAAGGTGGATGAATTCCAGGCAGCGGGAAGGAATATGGCAGCAATCTGTGCAGCCCCCAGGATCTTCGGGGAGAAGGGATTTCTGCAGGGCAAAAAAGCCACCTGCTATCCCACCAATAAAGAAAAGCTTTTTGGAGCCGAATTCACCGGCAGCAAGCTGGAGATCGCGGATAACCTGATCACCAGTCGCGGCATGGGGACCTCCACTGAATTCGCTCTGGCCATTATCGAAAGGCTGGAAGGAAAAGCAGTGGCGGATGATATCGCCGAGGCGGTTACGTTTGAGAGATAAAAAAATATTAGGGATATGGAAGGACCGCTCCACAGGGAGCGGTCTTTTTTAGATCATGTTTGAGTTATGATATGCGGGATCATTGGTAACCTCGGCCCCGAACCAGTCCGGTTTGATAAAGGCACCGGCGGCAGCCTCGTCGGGAAACTCCACCTCAGCCATGATCAGCTCCTTTGGAGAGGTAAAAATATCCAACTCTACCACTAGGGGAGAGGACGAGGATTCGCCTGACTGGTTTACATAATTCAAATCATCCAAAGGGATCAGATACCGGGTTTTACGGATGATGTTCCCGTCCGCCTTCGGCAGCAGATGTTCAAAGGCTTCTGCGGTCAGAGGAAGGTTGTATTCCTCCCGCACCATAAGACCGGAGCCTTTGTAGGTGAAGGTGTATTTTTCCCCGCGCTTGCGGATCCTCAGCACAGGCTCCGTATTCAGATAGGCCTGAACGATGGGGGTGTGCTCATAGGAATCCAGATTCTCAGGCAGTTTCTCTATCAGAAATTTTCTTTCGATCTCCAAGGTCTTAACCTCCTGTCGCATGCTTCTTCTGCGAGTATCTTATCATCACGGTCCGTCTCCCACAAGAGGATCTTTGACTATCCGCAGCTGGATCCGCAAAAGGGGATGGATTACTGCGGGGACGCAGAGGACTATCTGTTTGCCCTGGAAACCTTCGAAGCCTCAGCCCCGGAGAAGGCGGGACAGATCGAGGAGAGCCTGATGAGCGAAGACTGGGAGGCTCTTACCACCCGGGTACATTCTCTGAAAAGCACCGCCGGAGCCATCGGAGCAACGGATCTTTCCGAAAGGGCAAAGGCGCTGGAGCTGGGGGCCGGAAGCGGGGATCTTGAGACGGTAAAAAGAGATATGCCGGACCTGCTTAAGGAATACAGGCTTCTTCGCTTTCCGCCTGATCACAGGCCACGCCGCCTGCGGCAAGAAGGGAGGAGAGGATCATCCGGTTCACCTGCATATCATCCACGATAAGGACGCGGGAAGTTTTCTGATTCATAGACGATGATAGTCCTTTCGTTTTCTTCTTATTCATTATAGCATCTGTGAGAAAACTGTGCTATAATCGTTTTGCACGTTTTTTGGGTGTAATATTTTTCGCAAAGGAGAACCAACATGAATCTTTCACCGCTTCAGAAAACCAGATATGAATACAGTCCCAAGCTGCCCGGCATGCTGCGCGGCGGCATCGCAGAGATCTGCGTTAAGGACGGCGCTGCTACCCAGAGTGTAGCAGATCAGGACAAGATCAAAGCACTTTTCCCCAATACCTATGGTAAGAATGAGATCACCTTCCAGAAGGGTACCAACACCTCCGAGGCTAAGAAGCAGGTGGTAGGCGTGATCCTTTCCGGCGGTCAGGCTCCCGGCGGACACAACGTTATCTCCGGTCTTTATGATGCATTAAAGGCAACCAACAGCGAGAACGTTTTGCTCGGCTTCAAGGGCGGCCCTGACGGATTGCTCAAGGATGATTATGTAGAGTTTGATGATGCATTCATCGATGCATACAGAAATACAGGCGGTTTTGATATCATCGGTTCCGGAAGAACCAAGCTCGAGACGCAGGAGCAGTTTGCGATCGTTGCAGAGAATGCAAAGAAGAACGGCCTTACCGCTATTGTTATCATCGGTGGTGACGATTCCAACACCAACGCTGCAACGCTTGCAGAGTACATGGCTGCCAACAACACCGGCGTACAGGTGATCGGATGCCCCAAGACCATCGACGGCGATCTGAAGAACGAGGATATCGAGGCTTCCTTCGGTTTCGATACCGCAACCAAGACCTATTCCGAGCTGATCGGTAACATCGAGAGAGATGCCAACTCCGCTAAGAAGTACTGGCACTTCATCAAGGTTATGGGCCGCAGCGCTTCTCACGTAGCTCTTGAGTGCGCACTTGAGACCCAGCCCAACATCTGCCTCATTGGTGAGGAAGTGGCAGCCAAGAAGATGTCCCTTTCCGCAATCGCTGATTACATCGCAGATTCCGTAGAGAAGAGAGGCAACAACGGCGAGAACTTCGGTGTGGCTATCATCCCCGAGGGTATCGTGGAGTTCGTTCCCGAGTTCTCCAAGCTGATCGCTGAGATCAACGAGCTTCTGGCTGGCGAGAAGACCGAAGCCTTCAACGCACTTCCCGACTGGGTAGCTAAGTATGACTTCATCAAGAGCGGTCTTACCGCTGAGTCCTTCGCCGTATTTGATATCCTTCCCCAGTTCGTACAGCAGCAGCTGTTTCTGGAGAGAGATCCTCACGGCAACGTACAGGTATCCCTGATCGAGTCCGAGAAGCTCTTCTCCGAGATGGTAAAAGAGAAGCTTGCAGCCAGAAAGGCAGCCGGCACCTACAAGGGCAAGTTCGGAGCTCAGCATCACTTCTTCGGTTACGAAGGAAGATGTGCTTTCCCTTCCAACTTCGATGCTGACTACTGCTACTCTCTGGGTTACAACGCATTCATGCTGATCCAGTACGGCTACACCGGATACCTTTCCAAGGTTTCCAACCTGTCCAAGCCCGCTGATGAGTGGGTAGCAGGCGGTATGCCCATCACCAAGATGATGAACATGGAAAGAAGAAACGGTGAGGACAAGCCCGTTATCCGGAAGGCTCTTGTAGAGCTGGACGGCGCTCCCTTCAAGTATTTCGAGGCACACAGAGAAGAGTGGGCTGTTAAGACCAGCTTCACCTATCCCGGTGCGATCCAGTACTTCGGTCCTGCCGAGGTTTGCGATCTGACCACCAGAACTCTGGCACTGGAGAAGGGCTGATCCGATTACGGACAGATGAGAGTTTTTCAATGAAGATATTTGCGGCACAGTCTGATGGGCTGTGCCGTATGACGTGTAGGGAGCGATCATATCTTCCCTGCACGATCCGTTGGGATAATAAAATATGATAACGTAGGAAGTACAGTTACCGAGATCGGTAAGGAAGCTTTCTTCGGCTGTAAGAATCTTAAGACGGTGAAGATCCGGACCAAGAAGCTAAAGAACAAGAACGTGGGTAAGAACGCCTTTAAGAAGTTAAATGCCAAGGTCAAGATCAGCGTACCCAAGGGTAAGCTGAAAGCCTATCGCAAGCTGCTTAAGGCACGCGGTGTTACGGGCAGAAAGCAGAAGATCACCGGATAAAACATCGGATAATAGTTTAAAGAAGATCCATCCCGCTTCCTTTACTGAGTTTGTTCAGAAAGGGGGCGGGATCTTTTTTCATTTCCAGCATCATGCTGAAGGTATCCAATACCAGGGCTTCCTTGTCACATTCATCCAGGGTTTTGCCGGTATCGTGACTGACCTCGTAGCGCCGCATAAGATAGAAATACAGATCCGTCAGACGGTAGCCGCTGCAGCTTGCCGTATCGGCGAAGCAGCGGTTCTCCAGATAGTATATGAATTCCGCAAAGAGCTCCGCATCGGCGCAAAGCTGCATCCAGAGTGTTTCGAGATAATCGGTATCCTTGCCTGCCCAGGCACCGATCTGCCGCAGGGCATCATAGGCTTTAACGGATCTTGCATCCAGAATGATCATAAGACTTTTCCTCCTGCAGGTTTTTCGGCCCGCATTTTTATCCTAACACAATCCGATCTGATTGCAAATATGCCGAAATCAGTTTAAAATTCATTGTATAGGGAGGATTGCGAAATATGAAAAGATGGAAAAAGGTTCTTGCGGTGTTTGCTGCGATAGTAATGGTGATCGCGCTGCTGGCCGTCGTATATACGGTGCATATGCACTATGATATCGAACCCCATGTATCCTATGAGGCAAAGGTAATGGATGCGGAAGGACGCAGCCATGATGAGCCCTCGGTGGTATATATGACCCATGAGATCACCCCGGAGGCGCTGATGAAGATGTATGAAACCCTGGATGTGCATCCGGAGGGAAAAGTGGCCGTCAAGCTTTCCACCGGAGAGGCGGGGAATCCCAACTACCTGGATCCTGCGCTGATCAAGGATCTGGTGCAAAGTTTAAACGGAACCATCATTGAATGTAATACGGCTTACTCCGGTTCTAAGAGGGCGGATACGGCCATGCATCGCCAGGTGGCCGAGGATCACGGTTTTACTGCCATCGCAGATCTGGATATCATGGATGAAAACGGTTATATGACCATTCCCGTGGAGGGCGGTGACCATCTTAAGGAGAACTGGGTTGGCAAGGATCTTGCGGAGTATGATTACGTGCTTGTGCTTTCCCATTTCAAAGGCCATCCCATGGGAGGTTTCGGAGGCGCTCTGAAAAACATCTCCATTGGCATCGCTTCCAGGGAGGGAAAGGTGCGGATCCATACCGGCGGCGTCTTTTCCCGTCCGCCCATTGATATGGGAGCCATGATCACCAATCAGGATGTTTTTACCGATAGTATGGCAGAGGCGGCCAAGTCGGTATCGGACTACGAGGATCACGGACGGAAAATGGTCTACATCAGCGTGATGAACCACCTGTCCATTGACTGCGACTGTGTTTCCACGCCCACCGAAGTGGATATGCATGATATCGGCATTCTGGCATCAACGGATCCCGTGGCCCTGGATCAGGCCTGCGTGGATCTGGTGTTTGAAGCGCCGGACGGAGCATCCCTGCAGAATCGTATCCTGGAAAAGAACGGTCTCAACATCCTGACACATGCGCAGAAGATCGGGCTGGGCAGCCGTTGCTATGAACTGGTCGATGTGGATGAAGAAAGCGATGACGATCAGTAGATGAGGACGGGATTCGGAGTTAGCATATGCTTACAATATTGAGTCGGGAATGGATCTATTTCTGGTATTATTTTACACAGCAGCTGTCACAGATCTTCGGATACTGGGTGGCCGGCATGGTGATAGGATCTGCTGTATCCGTATTTTTCAAAGATAAGATCCATGCCGTGATGCGAAATATGAACGGGGACGGAAGCAGTGTGGCCGGGATTTTTCTGGCTGCTGTGATCGGTGTCATATCACCTCTTTGCATGTACGGGACCATCCCCATAGCGGCGTCATTTTCCAAAGGAGGCATCAGGGATGAGTGGCTGGCATCTTTTATGATGGCTTCCATTCTGCTGAATCCGCAGCTGATCGTCTACAGTGCGGCCTTAGGCGGAAAGGTTCTTGCCGTGAGGATCATCAGCTGCTTTTTGTGCGGGATCACGGCGGGATTGATGGTACGGCTTTTTTTCAAGGAGAAGCCCTTTTTCAACTTCGAAGGCTTTGAGGAGCGCTCCTGCAGGGATACGGATCCGAATCTGCTTTTGCGATTCCTTAAGAATCTGTATCGGAACCTGAAAGCCACTGGCCTGTATTTTTTCATCGGCATCGTGCTTTCGGCGCTGTTTCAGCGTTACATCCCTCAGGATGCCATCACCTTTGTGTTTGGCGGAAATGAAGCCTGGGGCGTGCTGATGGCTTCCACCATCGGGGTGCCCTTGTATGTCTGCGGCGGCGGCACGATACCGATCCTGCGAAGCTGGCTGGAGAGCGGTATGAGCATCGGCAGTGCAGCGGCCTTTATGATCACGGGGCCGGCCACCAAGATCACGAACCTGGGGGCTCTGAAGGCAGTGCTGGGTATCCGGCATTTTGCCTTGTATTGGCTGTTTGTCATTGCCTTTTCGTGTCTGGCCGGTGTGATGGTGAATCTGGTTCTGTAGAGGAAAGAATAAACAGGAGGTAAGTTATGGGTGAGAGAGTGTATGTTTCATGGGAGGTTATGAATGCATTTTTGACGGATGCGTTTGCAGGCTACGGTGTGCCGAGACAGGAGGCGGAGATCTGCGCGGATGTGCTGCTGGAATCGGACAGAAGAGGCATCGAGAGCCACGGCTGCAACCGCTTCAAGCCGATCTACATAGACAGGATCCAAAAGGGCACGTTGCTGCCCGTAACAAATATTGAGATTGTAAAGGAGACTCCCACTACCGTGGTGATGGACGCCCATGACGGAATGGGCATGGTGGCAAGTCACCGCATGATGGAGATGTTGATCGGGAAGGCCGAAAAATACGGCATGGCGGGCGGTGCCATCCGCAACTCGACCCACTACGGCATTGCCGGCTACTGGTCCGGTATGGCTGCGAAAAAGGGCATGATCGGCATCACGGGTACCAATGCAAGACCTTCCATCGCGCCCACCTACGGCGTGGAGAATATGATGGGAACCAATCCCCTGACCTTCAGTCTTCCCACGGATGAGGAATTTCCCTTCTGCCTGGACTGTGCTACCTCCATCGTGCAGCGAGGCAGGATCGAATACTACGCAAGGGAAGGAAAAGCCACCCCAGCAGGCACCGTGATCTCCGATAAGGGCGAGGCTATGACGGATTCCGAACAGATCCTGAAGGCGCTGGTGGACGGCACGGCGGCGCTTGCCCCTCTGGGAGGCATCGGCGATGATCTGGCGGGCTACAAGGGATACGGCTATGCGGCGGTAGTGGAGATCCTTTCGGCAGCCCTTGCCGGCGGGCAGTTCATGAAGGCCCTGACAGGGGTGGATGAAAACGGAAAACCGGCCATGTACCATCTGGGACACTTTTTCTTCGTGGTGGATCCGGATGCCTTTATGGGCCGTGAAACTTTCAAAAAAACCGCCGGTGATATCTGCCGTGCCCTGCGCTCTTCCAAGAAGGCGCCGGGATCCGATCGGATCTATACGGCAGGGGAGAAGGAGTACCTGGTATGGCTGGAGCGCAAGGACAAGGGTGTGCCTCTGAGTGCGTCCGTGCAAAAGGACATCCTTCAGGTGCGTGACGCCCTGAATCTTCCTTATACGTTTAACTTTGAGAAATAAGGCGCTATAGTAAAAATGTTTGCTATATCAGCGGGTTATATGGTATAATACCTATCGATTGTGGCGTAGTATGCCCAAATGAGGAAAAGTGACCGGCAGACCCGGTTTAGAAGGAGGATTTTAGTAACATGAGTGTACAGGTAGAGAAACTGGAGCATAATATGGCCAAGCTGACGGTGACGGTACCGGCAGCAGAGCTTAGCGATGCGGTTGTAAAGGTTTATCAGAAGCAGAAGAAGAATATTTCCGTACCCGGATTCAGAAAGGGTAAGGTGCCCCTTCAGATGGTGGAGAAGATGTACGGCAAGGGCGTCTTTCTTGAGGACGCTGCCAACAGCCTGATCTCTTCTTCCTGGGCAAAAGCATATGACGAGAGCGGCGAGGAGATCGTATCCTCCCCGAAGATCACTGTGATCCAGCTTTCTCCCGATCAGGACTTCATCTATGAGGCTGAGGTTGCCCTGAAGCCCGGCGTAGAGCTTGGTAAGTACAAGGGCGTTAAGATCGACAAGGTAGACGTGGATGTGACCGATGCGGAGATCGACGAAGTGATCGACCGCGAGCGCAGAAACAACGCCCGCCAGATCACCGTTGAGGACAGAGCCGTTCAGGATAAGGATAAGGTTACCATCGACTTCGAAGGCTTTACCGACGGCGTTGCTTTTGAAGGCGGCAAGGGTGAGGACTATGAGCTGGTGATCGGTTCCCACAGCTTCATCGATACCTTCGAGGAGCAGCTCATCGGCAAGAACATTGGCGATGACGTGGAAGTTAACGTTACCTTCCCCGAGCAGTATCAGGCTGAGGAGCTTGCAGGAAAGCCCGCACTTTTCAAGGTAAAGATCAAGGGTATCCAGGAAGAGCAGCTTCCCGAGCTGGATGATGAGTTTGCATCCGAGGTTTCCGAGTATGAGACCGTTGCGGAGTACAAGGAAAGCATTGCCAAGGATCTGAAGGAGCGTAAGGAAAAGAGCGCTGCCGACGCAAGAGAGCAGGCAGCCATCGAAGCGGTTATCGCAGATTCCCGCATGGATATTCCCGAGGCTATGATCGAGACCACCCAGAGACAGATGCTGGAGGAGTTCGAGCAGAGGATCGCAAGCCAGGGTCTGACTTTTGACCAGTATAAGATGTTCACCGGAACGGATGAGGAGAAGATGCTCGAGCAGATCCGTCCCCAGGCTGAGCTTCGCATCAAGTCCCGTCTGGTGCTTGAGGCGGTAGTGGCAGCGGAAGGCATCAAGGCTTCCGATGAGGACTTCGATAAGGAAGTACAGAAGATCGCTGATGCTTACAAGATGGAGAAGGATCAGGCGGTTGAGATGATCGGCGAAGAAGGTAAGGAAGAGATCCTCAAGGATCTGGCTGTTACCAAGGCAGCTGAGTTCATCCGTGATAATGCAGTGGAGGGCAAATAATTGAGTTTAGTACCTTATGTCATTGAGCAGACCTCGCGAGGCGAGCGTTCCTATGATATTTATTCCAGACTTCTCAAGGAGAGGATCATTTTTCTCGGAGAAGAGGTCAATGATACGTCGGCCAGTATTGTAGTGGCACAGCTTCTGTTCCTGGAGGCTGAGGATCCCGATAAGGACATCCAGCTCTACATCAATTCTCCCGGCGGATCCGTAACGGCAGGTATGGCTATCTACGATACCATGCAGTATGTAAAATGCGACGTATCCACCATCTGTATCGGTCTTGCGGCAAGCATGGGTGCCTTCCTTCTGGCAGGCGGTGCCAAGGGCAAGCGTATGGCCCTTCCCAATGCGGAGATCATGATCCATCAGCCTCTGGGCGGTTCCCAGGGCCAGGCTACCGAGATCGAGATCGCAGCCAAGCATATCCTGCATACCAAGGAGACCCTGAACAGGTTGCTGGCAGCCAATACGGGGCAGCCTCTTGAGACCATCGCAGCCGATACGGACAGAGATAACTGGATGACGGCTGAAGCGGCTATGGAATACGGTCTCATCGATCGCGTGATCGAGAACCGCAAGGATTCCGAGGACGATAAGAAGGCTAAGAAATCCAAATGATAAACACCGGAAGATAACGGGGTAATGAGTTATGTCAACCAAAGTAGTCGACGGACGAATCAGGTGTTCCTTCTGCGGCAAGACGCAGGCACAGGCCAGAAAGCTGATCGCAGGCCCGACGGGCGTATATATCTGCGATGAGTGTGTGGACCTTTGTGCGGACATCATCGAAGAAGAATATGAAAAAGAGCAGGTCCTCGGCAGCGGCGATACGGAGATCAATCTCCTTAAGCCCGCTGAGATCAAGGAGTTCCTGGATGATTACGTGATCGGACAGGAGCAGGCCAAGAAGGTACTTTCCGTTGCGGTATACAATCACTATAAGAGAGTGACCGCCCCCAAGGACCTGGATGACGTGGAGCTTCAGAAAAGCAACATCATCATGATCGGTCCCACGGGTTCCGGTAAGACTTATATGGCACAGACCCTTGCCAAGATCATCAACGTGCCCTTTGCCATTGCTGATGCCACTACACTGACAGAGGCCGGCTATGTGGGCGAGGATGTGGAGAACATCCTTCTGAAGCTGATCCAGGCAGCGGACTATGATGTATCCAAGGCAGAATACGGCATCATCTATATCGATGAGATTGACAAGATTACCAAGAAGAGCGAGAACGTGTCCATCACCCGTGATGTATCCGGAGAGGGCGTTCAGCAGGCACTTTTGAAGATCGTAGAGGGTACGGTGGCTTCCGTTCCTCCCCAGGGAGGCAGAAAGCATCCCCATCAGGAGCTGATCCAGATCGATACCTCCAATATCCTCTTCATCTGTTCGGGAGCCTTTGATGGCCTTGAGAAGATCGTGGAGACGAGACTGGACCGCAAGTCCATTGGCTTTAACAACGAGATCGGCAGCAGACAGAGCGAGGATGTGGGAGAAGTGATCAAGGAGGTTACTCCCCAGGATCTGATGAAGTTCGGTCTGATCCCTGAGTTTGTCGGACGTGTGCCCATCACCGTGACGTTGGACGGCCTTGATCAGGAGGCGCTGGAGAGGATCTTATCCGAGCCTAAGAGCGCGCTGATCAAACAGTATAAGAAGCTGTTCCAGATGGACGATGTGGAGCTGGTATTTGAGCCCGAGGCAGTGAGCCTGATCGCCAAACAGGCTCTTGAAAGGAAGACCGGGGCCAGAGGCCTTCGATCCATCATGGAAGGTTTGATGCTGGATATCATGTACGAGATCCCTTCCGATTACACCATCGAAAAATGCACCATCACCGAGAAGGTGGTACGGGGCGAAGAAAAGCCGGTGGTGATCAGATCCCAGGGTGAAGCGCCTGATAAGAAAAGGGCATAAATAAGAAGTTTTGGCGCCGCCGCTTTGGCGGCGCCTTATCATATCACCCGCTGCTTGGCGGGGGAGGAGAGACTATGGACAACGAGAAGGACATAATACTTCAAAACGATGAAGATGATGTAGAAGAAGGCAGAGAGAAAGAGGGAGAACAAAGCGGCGAAAAGGAGGGTCTGCGGGACAGGCTCATGCCCGTAATACCCCTTAAGAATACCTGTATCCTGCCGGATTCCATCGTGCATTTTGATCTTAACAGGCCCAAATCCATCGCTTCGGTGGAAAGAGCCATGACCATGGATCAGGTGCTGTTTCTGACGGCTCAGAAGAGCGCCGATAACAGCAAGCCGGAGTTTAACGATCTTTATGAGATCGGAACCTTTGCCAGGATCAAGCAGATCATCAAGATGCCCAACAAGATCATACGTGTGCTGACGGAGGGTATCTGCCGGTGCAGGCTTTTAAGCTTTGAATCTCAGGATTGCTTTATGGGGCGTGTACAGCTTCTGGAGGAGGATCCGGGGACAGATCCTGTCAGTGAGGCGGAAGCAGAGGCTATGAGAAGGCAGCTTTTGGAGATCTGCGGTCAGTATTCTGGTCTGATCGGCAAGAACGATCAGGGGCTGCAGAAGCATCTGGCGGAGGTGGACAATCTTTCCAAGCTCATGGACCAGATCACCGCCAATATGCCTGTCGGTTTCGATAAAAAACAAGGTGTTCTTGAAAGAGTGAACCTGCGTCTTAGGTATGAATATCTGGTGAGTCTTTTTCAGCGGGAGATCGAAGTTGCATCCATCAGAAACGACCTAGCCAGGAAGGTTAAGGAGCGGGTGGAGAAGAACCAGAGAGAGTATGTGCTCCGTGAGCAGCTCCACTATATCCGTGACGAGTTGGGAGATGAAAGCAGCGAATCGGATGTTGAAATTTTTAAAGAAAAGCTCGGTAAAATAAAGGCTTCAAAAGAAGTTAAAACAAGGATTAAGAAAGAAATATCCCGATTTGAACGTATGGGACAGAGCTCATCCGAGGCGACGGTGGAGAGGAGTTATATTGAAACTCTGCTGGAGATGCCCTGGGATAAGAAGTCAAAAGATAACAAGGATCTTTTAAAAGCAGAGAAGATCCTTCGTGAGGATCACTACGGACTTGAGAAGGTGAAGGAACGCATCGTGGAGTATCTGGCGGTCAGACAGCTTCGTGAGAAAGGCGGTGCTCCTACCATCATCTGTCTGGAGGGCCCTCCGGGAACCGGAAAGACCTCTATAGCCAAGAGTATGGCAAGAGCCATGGGCAAGAAGTATGTAAGGATCAGTCTGGGCGGTGTACGTGACGAGGCTGAGATCCGCGGACACAGACGGACCTATATCGGGGCACTGCCCGGAAGGCTTGCTGTGGCCTTGAAACAGGCCGGCGTGAAGAATCCGCTGATCCTGCTGGACGAGATCGACAAGATGGGCAGGGACTATCGGGGAGATACTTCCTCGGCTATGCTGGAGGTACTGGACAGCGAGCAGAATGTACATTTTCAGGACCATTATATCGAGTTGCCTCTGGATCTTTCCGAGGTTACCTTTGTGGCTACGGCCAACGATCTTTCTGAGATCGATCAGCCTTTGCTTGACAGAATGGAAGTGATCGAGATCTCCGGTTATACGGCAACAGAGAAGCTGCACATTGCTAAGGAGCATCTTGTAAAGAAGCAGCTGAAGGCCAACGGCATCCCGAAGAAAGCTCTTACCTTTACGGATAAGGGCCTTGAGAAGATTATTCTTTCCTACACCAAGGAGGCGGGCGTCCGTGAGCTTGAGAGGATGATCGGCAAGATCTGCCGCAAAACCGCAAGGATGATAGTGGAGGACAAGAATAAATCCGTGCGCATCACCGGCAGAAATGTATCGGATTTCCTCGGAAAGGAAAAATACCGCAGAGAAAGTGCCAATAAGAAGGCGGATGTGGGTATCGTAAGAGGACTGGCCTGGACCAGCGTGGGCGGTGTCACCCTTGAGATAGAAGTGAACCATATGCCCGGAAAAGGCGAGCTGAAGCTTACCGGACAACTGGGCGACGTGATGAAGGAGTCGGCTATGGCAGCCTTGTCTTATGTCAGAAGCATCGCTCCTGCCTACGGCGTAAGCGATGACTTCTTTGAGAAGCATGATATCCATATCCACATTCCGGAAGGGGCGGTGCCCAAGGACGGACCCAGTGCCGGCGTGACGCTGTCAACGGCGCTTTTGTCCGGAGTTTCAGGCATACCGGTCCGTGCTGATGTGGCTATGACAGGAGAGGTTACGTTAAGAGGAAGGGTGCTTCCCATTGGCGGATTGAAGGAGAAAATGCTGGCTGCAAAACAGGCCGGAATAACAACCGTTCTTGTTCCGAAAGACAACAAGGCGGACGTTGCTGAGATCGATGATGAAATTAAATCAGGACTTGAGATCATCTGCGTCTCCGATATGAAGGGAGTTTTGGGTGTTGCGTTGGAGGAGAAGAAATGATCATAAAACAGGTATCCCTGGAAACGGTATGCGGCATCACAAGTAAGCTGCCGGACAATAAATTGCCCGAGATCGCCTTTGCGGGAAAGAGTAACGTGGGCAAATCCTCGCTGATCAACGGTCTTATGAACCGTAAGGCTCTGGCAAGGACTTCCTCTTCGCCGGGCAAGACCCAGACGATCAATTTCTACAGGGTAAATGATGACTGTTACTTCGTGGATCTGCCGGGATACGGCTATGCCAGTGCCTCTGCCAAGGCAAGAGAGCAGTGGGGCGTGATGATCGAACGGTATCTGAAGCGGTCAGATCAGCTTAAATCTGTGTTTTTGCTGGTGGATATCCGCCATAAACCGGGTGAGAATGACGTTCAGATGTATGACTGGATCAGGAAGGCGGGGTTCGAACCGGTGGTCATCGCCACCAAATCGGACAAACTGAAGAGAAGTCAGGTTCCTAAAGCTGTCAAAACCATCAGGGAAGGGCTGGGAATGCCTGCAGAAGGCCTGCTCTTTACCTACAGTGCACAGTCCAAGCAGGGCAGAGAGGAGCTCTATGCGTACCTGGACGAGCTGCTGGGGCTGGAATAATATAAATTTTTTAGAAAGCAAACGTTTAAGCATTAAGGCAGGGCTTGCATTTAGCCGATAAAATAGTAGAATCATAGGTAAGATACATGCGAACGGAGGTGATGTTATGGGCATCGGCGCAGTTTCGGCCTACAGACCATATATCTACAACACCAATACCCTCTCGGCGGACAGCTTGAATCCCATAGGACGCATCGAAGACGAGGATCTTACGAAGAATCGTATCGATACAGAAGGACTTCAGAAAGCTTCCGTAGAAACCTTGAATCCCTTGAACAGAGGAGAGAGCAAGGATTACGCCGGGATGCTGGACTCCCAGATGGCAGCCGGCATGCAGAGGGCCTATGATCTGTTCGGCGATCAGTCCGTGTTCGCGTAAAGAGCAAACAGCAACTGAAAACTGAGAAAAGAGACGCAGTGAAAGCTGCGTCTCTTTTTGCGTGCAAGATCAAATTCATCTGTCATCTCGCCGGCGAACCCTCCGTCCTTCACCAGCTCTCCGTCTCTTGGCCCCTTCCTCTTGTTCCTTTTTGACTTTTCCCTCTTTCTTCCCTCTTTCTCCCCTCTTTCTTCCTTCTTTTTCTCCTTTTTCGCATTATTTGACTCTTCCTCCCTTTTTTTAGCCAAAGTTGATACAAGCGAGATAGATATAACAGAACGAGCATTTAGACTATATAATCTATAACAAACAGAACGGAGGGATAATATGCGTTCCCGAATCAACATATTGTACATGTGTTTTGAAAGATAACTTACGAAATTATATGACTGACGAATAAATAACGTATAGAATATATCAATCGTATCTGAAAATCATTTACATAAAACTGGCTAACATAAGATAAAATAGCGAAAATTATGGATATATTTAACTTGACGAATCCACAATACTTTGTGCCATGATTGGAAAACGGCACGAAAATTATGTTTTCGGACAAACACAAGATTTGGTATAGAACAGAGAATGGATACCAGAAGGGAATAACTTACGTTATGAATAAAATCATATCCGGATATGACACGGAAATCTGCGGAAAATCAGTGGGATCGGATGAAATATGACAGCGATGATCAGCCACGGATGTCAGGATATTGGACCTGATCGGTCAACATCCAGATATAGTTTGATAACACAAGAGTATTAACTGCTGGTTTACATAAGAAGATTCTTTTTGAATTCATCACAAGAGTATTTGAAAGATCGGCGGATTTTTGAATTTTATAACGGCACTACAATATATTGTGTTGAAGAAATATGTTAACCCCCATATAGTGAGATAAATAACATTTGAATTGACCGAAATCTTTCAAAAGCTGTTGAAAACGGAATGCCTATTGTATAAAATAAGTACGTTATAATCAAACCATTTTAACGGAGGAAACTTTCATGTCACAGGTTAGGCGAATCTATGTGGAAAAGAAACCTGCTTATGCTACGGCTGCAGCGGCGCTTCTGGAAGATCTGAAGAACTATCTCGGGATCACTGCCATTGATAAAGTGAGGATTTTGATCCGGTATGATGTGGAGAACATTTCGGACGAGATCTTTGAAGTGGCCTGCAGATCCGTATTCAGCGAACCGCCGGTGGATATCCTTTATTCCGAGGAATTGCCGGCAGGAAAGGAAGATAAGGCGTTTTCCGTGGAATATCTTCCCGGACAGTTTGACCAGAGGGCGGATTCGGCTATCCAGTGCGTTCAGTTCTTAAATGAGAATGAACAGCCCATCATCAAGACGGCCGTAACCTATATCCTGGAGGGAAGCATCAGCGATGAGGAGTTTGAGAAGATCAAGAATTATTGCATCAACCCCGTGGATTCCCGCCTGACTTCCGACAAGAAGCCGGAAACACTGCTGGATAAGTATCCCGAACCGGAGGATGTTAAGATCCTTGATGGCTTCACCGGCCTTGTCGAGGAAGATCTTAAGAAGCTCTATGATTCGCTTGGGCTTGCCATGACATTTAAGGATTTCATTCATATACAGAAGTATTTTTCCGCAGAAGAGAGCAGAGATCCTTCCATGACGGAGATCCGCGTGCTGGATACCTATTGGTCCGATCACTGCCGCCATACCACTTTTTCTACCGAACTTACCAGTGTGGAATTTGAGGACGGTTTCTATAAGGACAGGATGCTTGAAACCTATCAGAACTACCTGGATGCCAGAGAGGTGCTTTATAAGGGCAGGGATGACAAGTTCATCTGCCTGATGGATCTGGCTCTGATGGGCATGAAGAAGCTTCGTGCCGAGGGCAAGCTGGAGGATATGGAGAAATCCGATGAGATCAATGCCTGCTCCATCGTGGTTCCGGTTGAGATGGACGGCAAGACGGAGGAGTGGCTGATCTTCTTTAAAAACGAGACCCACAACCATCCCACTGAGATCGAGCCCTTCGGTGGGGCGGCTACCTGCCTGGGCGGCGCCATCCGTGATCCCCTTTCCGGCAGAGGCTATGTATATCAGGCAATGCGTATCACCGGTGCGGCAGATCCCACGGTGGCTCCGGACAAGACTCTGGAGGGCAAGCTTCCCCAGAAGAAGCTGGTAACGGGTGCCGCCAGCGGTTACTCCTCCTACGGAAACCAGATCGGTCTGGCTACCGGTTATGTTAAAGAGATCTATCATCCCGATTATGTGGCAAAGAGAATGGAAATCGGTGCCGTAATGGGTGCTGCACCCCGTAAAAATGTCATCCGGGGCAATTCCGATCCCGGTGATGTGATCATCCTGCTGGGCGGACGTACCGGACGTGACGGCTGCGGCGGAGCAACCGGCTCTTCCAAGGTACATACCACCGAGTCCATCGAGACCTGCGGCGCTGAGGTTCAGAAGGGTAATGCGCCTACCGAGAGAAAGCTGCAGAGGCTTTTCAGACGCGCTGAGGTCAGCAGACTGATCAAGAAATGTAATGATTTCGGTGCGGGCGGCGTATCCGTAGCCATCGGTGAGCTGGCTCCCGGCCTTCATATCGAACTGGACAAGGTGCCTAAGAAATATGCGGGCCTTGACGGAACGGAACTGGCGATCTCCGAATCCCAGGAGAGAATGGCAGTTGTCATCGATCCCAAGGATGAGGCCGAGTTCCTGAAATATGCACACGAGGAGAACCTGGAGGCTACCAAGGTTGCAGTGGTGACCGAGGAACCCAGACTGGTACTTTTATGGAGAGGCAAGGAGATCGTAAATCTCTCCAGAGCCTTCCTGGATACCAACGGAGCCCATCAGGAGACCGAGGTCTTTGTGGATGCTCCCGACAAAGCAGAGGACTATTTCAAGAAGATCGCCATCGACAAGGTGAAGGCAGATCTGGATCAGGGAGATGTGAAGGCAGCTATGGCTGACACCCTTTCGGATCTGAACGTCTGCAGCCAGAAGGGTCTTGTGGAAATGTTCGACTCCTCCATCGGAGCGGGATCCGTTACCATGCCCTACGGCGGCAAATATCAGCTGACCGAGACCCAGGCCATGATCGCCAAGCTTCCCGCTCTGGAAGGAAAGACCGATCTGGTCACCATGATGAGCTATGGTTTTGATCCCTATCTTTCCAGCTGGAGCCCTTACCACGGAGCGATCTACGCAGTGCTTTCTTCCCTGTCCAAGATCGTTACCAGCGGCGGCGACTACCGCAAGGTGCGTTTCACTTTCCAGGAGTACTTCCGCAGAATGAGCGCTCAGAAGGAAAGATGGAGCCAGCCTTTTGCAGCTCTTCTGGGAAGCCTTGATGCACAGCTGGGCTTCGGCCTTCCCAGCATCGGCGGCAAGGACAGTATGAGCGGCAGCTTTAATGAGATCGACGTGCCGCCGACACTTGTGTCGTTCGCGGTTGACACGGCCAGCGCCGGCGAGGTGCTGACACCTGAATGCAAGAGCGCGGGCAATAAGCTGGTATGGATCAGCCTGCCCAGGACCGAATATGATCTGCCTGATTACGAAGGCACCATGAAGGTATATGATGACTTCAGGACAAAAGCGGCCAAGGGTCAGATCAAGTCGGCCTACACCATTGACGGCTATGGCATTTTTGCTTCGGCTGTACATATGGTTCTCGGAAACGGATTCGGACTGAAGTTCGATGAGACCGGAATAAAGGATGCCCGGGGATTGTTTGAGAACCGCATGGGCGATCTGCTGGCAGAAATGAGTCCTGCGGATGCGGCTGCCTGGGAGGCAGAGGCAGGCAACGTTACGGTTGTGGCACAGGTAACGGAAGAAGGAACCGGTTACAGCTATGCGGGCACGTCTCTTTCCGCGGATGAGGCGCTTAAGAACTGGAAAAAGACACTGGAGAATGTCTTCCCCACCAAGGCATATAAGGGAACGGAAGCCCTTGAGGATAAGCTTTTTGAACGGAAGGGTGACCTTTACGTTTGCAAGAATAAGGTGGCAAAACCCACGGTGTTCATTCCGGTATTCCCCGGTACGAACTGCGAATATGATTCCGTCAAGGCTTTTGAAAGAGCGGGAGCTGACACGGTTGTCAAAGTGTTCAGAAACAACTCGCCTGAGGATATCAGGGAGAGTGTAGAGGAATTTGAGGCAGCCATCAGACAGGCACAGATGATCATGTTCCCCGGCGGCTTTTCCGCAGGTGACGAGCCTGACGGTTCTGCAAAATTCTTCGCGACGGCCTTCAGAAATGCAAAGATCAAGGAGGCTGTTGAGGATCTGCTGCAGCAAAGAGACGGTCTGGCCCTGGGTATCTGCAACGGCTTCCAGGCACTGATCAAGCTGGGCCTCGTTCCTTCCGGCAAGATCGTGGGACAGGATGAAAAGGCACCCACCCTTACCTATAACACCATCGGACGTCACATTTCCAAGATGGCATATACAAAGGTTGTGTCAAACCTGTCACCCTGGCTGGCTCTGGCGGAGCTTGGAAAGACCTATGTTTGCCCGGCAAGCCACGGAGAGGGACGTTTTGTTGCCCCGAAGGAATGCATCGAGGAGCTGTTTATGAACGGACAGGTGGCTACCAGATATGCGGATCCCGAAGGCAGGATCTCCATGGATGAGGAGTGGAACATCAACGGAAGCTTCGAAGCTATTGAGGGTATCACCTCGCCGGACGGCAGATGCCTCGGTAAGATGGCCCATGCAGAGCGCAGAGGTGAGAATGTGGCAGTGAACATCTTCGGAGAGCAGGATATGAAGATCTTCGAGGCGGGTGTTAAATACTTTATGTAAACCAAAAGAAAGTGCTCCGGCTATCGGAGCACTTTCTTATCTTCGTACATTTGTGTATTACAGCCCGGGATCATTGAGCGTCTGCACTGTCGCCGGTCTCGGCTGCGGGAGCTTCTTCGGTAGTTTCGGTAGCGGGTGCCTCCTCAGTAGACTCGGCAGCATCCGTATTCTCGGTGGCGGGAACGTCAGCGGAATCGGTGATATCGGTACCGCCGTTGCTCTTGAGGTAGTCAGCGATATCGGCAGCTGCGTCATCGGGACTTAAGGTGCCTGCATCCTCGAGAGTGGCTGCAGCCTTGGCCTCATCCTGCTTGGGCTTGATCACGTTGGTATAATAGATCAGGAAAACGGAAGCGCCGATCAGAACTGCGGCGATCAGGATGCCGACGATCCAGGCGATAATCCGGCTTCGTTTTTCTTTCTTACGGGTTTGCTTAACGTTTTTCTTGGCCTCTTTGTAGGCCTCCATTTTTTTCTGACTCATGGCCTGTCCTCTCTGTTATAAAGTGTGATTCGGCATTTTTGCCTGAATGAAATTATAACAGGTTTGGGGAAAAAGTAAAGGGGACTTGACAGAAATAAAATGCGTGTTATAGTTGGGATAGAACAGATGCAAAACCGTCCGTCACGGATGTAAGATGTAAAGGAGGGATGAAGTATGAATATCTCGAAGTTTACGCAGAAGAGTGTGGAAGCTATCAACGGCTGTGAGAAGCTGGCTTACGAGTTCGGGAACCAGCAGATCGACCAGGAACATCTTCTGTACAGCCTTGTCACCATGGATGACAGTCTGCTTTTGAAGCTCCTGGAGAAGATGGAGATCAACGGGGAGCATTTTACGGACAGAAGCCGGCAGGCGGTGGAGAAGAGAGTTAAGGTCAGTGGCAGCGGCCAGGTCTATATGAGCAAGGAACTCAACGAGGTCCTGGTGTTGGCGGAGGACGAAGCCAAGGCCATGGGTGACGAGTATGTCTCCGTGGAACACCTTATGATCTCCATGCTCAAGCGCCCCAACGCTGAGATCAAGAAGCTCTTCGGGGAGTACGGACTGACCCTGGAGCGGTTTTTGCAGGCTCTTTCCACCATCCGCGGCAACCAGCGGGTGACCAGCGACAATCCCGAGGCTACTTATGATACTTTGAAAAAATACGGGCAGGAGCTTGTTGAGAAGGCCAGAAGCCAGAAGCTCGACCCGGTGATCGGAAGGGATGACGAGATCCGTAACGTGATCCGGATCCTTTCCCGCAAGACCAAGAACAATCCTGTTCTGATCGGTGAGCCCGGCGTGGGCAAAACGGCAGTAGTAGAGGGCCTGGCACAACGTATCGTCAGAGGCGACGTGCCCAAATCCCTGCAAGATAAGAAGATCTTTGCCCTGGATATGGGTTCCCTGGTGGCAGGTGCCAAGTACAGAGGCGAGTTTGAGGAGCGTCTGAAGGCGGTCCTTGAGGAGGTTAAGAAGAGCGACGGACAGATCCTTTTGTTCATCGATGAGCTGCATCTGATCGTGGGCGCCGGCAAGACCGACGGGGCCATGGATGCAGGGAATATGCTCAAGCCCATGCTGGCAAGAGGCGAGCTGCATTGTATAGGTGCTACGACCCTGGATGAGTACAGGCTCTACATTGAGAAGGACCCGGCTCTGGAGAGACGTTTCCAGACCGTTTTGGTCGACGAGCCTTCGGTAGAGGAGACCATCTCGATCCTGAGAGGGTTGAAGGAACGCTATGAGGTATATCACGGCGTGAAGATCCTGGATAATGCTCTTGTGAGCGCCGCTACGCTGTCCAATCGCTATATTTCAGACAGGTTCCTGCCGGATAAGGCCATTGACCTGGTGGATGAGGCTTGTGCCATGATCAAGACGGAGCTGGATTCCATGCCGGCTGAGCTGGATGAGATGAGCCGCAGGATCATGCAGCTGTCCATCGAGGAAACGGCCCTTAAGAAGGAGGATGACAAGCTGTCCGCAGAGCGGCTGGAAAGCCTGCAGAAGGAGCTGGCAGAGCTGAAGGAGCAGTTTGACTCCCAGAAGGTGACCTGGGAGAATGAGAAAAATGAGGTCATGAAGCTCAGCAAGCTCAGAGAACAAATCGAGCAGGTGGGCAACGAGATCGAGATCGCCAGAAGGAACAACGATCTGGAAAAAGTGTCAGAGCTGTCATACGGCAAGCTGCCCCAGCTTCGCAAGGAACTTGAGGCGGCAGAGGAAGCGGCCGGCAAAGACAGGAGTCTGGTACATGAGAATGTGAATGATGAGGAGATAGCCAAGATCATCTCCCGCTGGACCGGCATCCCGGTGACCAAGCTGACGGAAAGCGAGAGGAATAAGACCCTTCACTTAAGTGACCAGCTGCATCAGCGTGTCATCGGTCAGGATGAAGGTGTCACCCTTGTCAGTGAAGCTATCCTCAGATCCAAGGCAGGGATCAAGGATCCTTCCAAGCCTATTGGCTCCTTTATCTTCCTGGGCCCCACCGGTGTGGGTAAGACGGAGCTGGCCAAGGCCCTGGCTCAGAGTCTTTTTGATGATGAGAACAACATGGTCCGTATCGACATGAGCGAATATATGGAGAAGCATGCGGTATCCCGTCTGATCGGAGCGCCTCCGGGATATGTGGGATATGAGGAGGGCGGACAGCTGACCGAGGCGGTCAGAAGAAAGCCCTACAGCGTAGTCCTGTTTGATGAGATCGAGAAGGCGCATCCGGATGTGTTCAACGTTCTTCTGCAGGTACTTGACGATGGTCGCATTACCGATTCCCAGGGAAGGACCGTGGACTTCAAGAACACGATCCTGATCATGACCAGTAATATCGGAGCCATGCATCTTTTAGACGGTATTTCGGAAGACGGGGAGATCCTTCCCGAAGCCAAAGAGGCGGTGCTGGAAGAGCTTCGGGCACACTTCAGACCGGAATTTCTGAACCGTCTGGATGAGACCATCCTCTTTAAGCCGCTGACCAAGGATAATATCGCCCATATCATCGATCTGACCCTGAAGGATCTGAACAGAAGGCTGGCGGACAGGCAGCTTTCCGTGGAGCTTACCGATGCGGCCAGAGAGCTGATCGTGGAGGAGGGTTACGATCCTGTGTACGGAGCCCGTCCCCTCAAGCGGTATATGCAGAAGCATGTTGAGACCCTGGCGGCCCGGCTGATTTTGTCTGACAACGGACCGGAAAGCGGTGACGTGATCGTCATTGATGTGACTGACTCCGGTGACGGTGAAAATGCCGAATTGACGGCCCGTCTCGGGGATAAAAATGCCTGAAGATCATCTTCTCAAACCGCATAAACTGTGATATACTACTGCTATCTCTATCGAATGGGTTAGTGGGGTGGCAATATGGAAGGTATTCAGGTTGTGATCAAAGGAGAAGGAACATTTTCCCTGAAACGCGGGGAGAATGTTCTTTCTGTGCTTAGTGAGGATAAACAGGAGGCCATGAACGGCTGCGCAGGTAACGGAACCTGTGGGAAATGCGCCGTTCGTTTCATCATGGGGGCGCCTCTGCCTACGGCAACGGACCGTAAGTTCTTTTCGCCCTCGGCACTGCGGGAAGGATACCGTCTGGCCTGCAGCGCAAGACCGCAGCAGAACTGTATCGTGGAATTCATTTTTGAGGAAGAGAAGATCGAGATCGTGGACCAGGTGGCCTTTAAGGGAGAAGAGCCTGAGGAGCCCCTGGGCGGACAGATGAACTCCCTTGTCATGGTGCGGGTTTCTCCGGCGGACTACGGTGACACCATGGTCGTTGTGGATCTGGGAACCACCACCATTGTCATGCAGCTGGTGGAGATCGAGACGGGACGCGTTATCGATACCTATAAGACTTTAAATCCCCAGCGCCGGTTCGGTGCGGACGTGGTCACCAGAATGCAGAAGGCATTGGGCGGCGATGAGCAGCTTTTGGCGGAATGTGTGCAGTATTGTCTGGACGGAGAGATCAACAAATGGCTGTATGCCGGCTTCTCACCGGAGCTTATCGTGGTGGCGGGCAACACCTGCATGACGTATTTTTACAATGAGATAGATGTGACAGAACTGTCGAAAGCGCCTTTCGAGGCTACAAGGCTGGGGCGGATCGAAACGGATATCGCCCATATCCGGACGGTATTTCTTCCCGGACTTTCGGCCTTTGTGGGAGGTGACATTACGGCAGGCCTTCTGGCGGCCATTCGCAAGCGCCGAGAGGAAAAGAGCGATGCGAAAGGAAAGGGCGGGAAATTTTCCCTGTTCGTGGATCTGGGAACCAACGGCGAGATCGCTCTCATCGGAGAGGATAAGATATGGGCCACGGCAACCAGTGCGGGACCGGCCTTTGAGGGTGGCGCCAATGCCAACACTCCCGGAAGCGACATGGTCAAGATTATTGCGACACTGCTGTCAAAAAATATGATCGACGAAACGGGACTTTTCAGCGAGGAGTTTTTCAACAGCGGAGTGACCGTGGACGGCGTGCTGATCCGTCAGGAGGATGTGCGCAGCGTGCAGGTGGCAAAAGCCGCCGTATATGCGGGAATCCGGGTTTTGATGGACCGTGCCGGTGTTCGGGCCGATCAGATCGAGCATGTATATCTGGCCGGCGGTTTCGGGTACTATCTGGATGTGGAGAGTGCCTGCAGGATCGGTCTTTTACCGGCCCAGCTTGAGGACAAAACGGTGGCAGTGGGCAATACCTCCCTTGCAGGATCTCTGGACTACGGCCTGCAGTATCGCAAGAATCCCTTCTCGGATCCCGCAGCGGATATCATTAAGAAGGTGGAATGTATCAACCTTGCGCAGGTATATGAATTTGAGAAGCTCTATATCGATGCCATGAACCTGACAAAAGCATAAGGGTGGCGGAATGAAGGAAATCTTCTTTTATCTTCCGGGGTTTTTCCATCGGATGCATCTGCAGCTGGCGTTGCACCAGATGATGGAAAGATACCCGGAAGCTTTTTGTGAAAATATACGGATCGGTGCTGTCTACGGGAGCTTTCCGGGGGCAATCTGGAACGGCGGCAGAACGCTGCTGGGCCAGTGCGACGAGCAGCAGATGGAGTATGTGCTTGACTGTTTTGCGCAAAGGCACATCCCGGTGCGCTTTACCTATACCAACTGCCTGCTTGAACCGGAGCATCTGGAGGATGCATTCTGTAACCGGACCCTGGAGCTGGCCGCGAAGCATCCCGGAAACGAGATCCTGGTCAATTCGCCTCTTTTGGAGGACTATCTTAGGAAGAATTACCCCGGGTTTGCGCTGATCTCCTCCACCACGAAGCAGATCCGCAGCTTAGGGGACCTGGAGGCGGAAGCTGAAAAGGATTATAAGCTGGTGGTGGTCTATAAATCCCTGAACAACACCGGGGAACTGTTTGGGGCCCGCCGCAGGGAGAAGATGGAGATCCTGGTGGATTCCTTCTGCATGGATGCCTGCCCCAGATCGGCAGAGCATTACAGGGAGGCCTCCCGGGCACAGCTTATGGGAAGCGAGCTGGAATTTCCGGGGTGCGAGGCCATTAACCGGGACTTTTACGATTTTGCGGAAAATAAGAGCTTTGTGAGAGCAGAGGATCTGTACGGACGCTACCGCGACAGCGGATTTGCCCATTTTAAGCTGGATGGCCGCACTTTTACCGATGCGGATGTGATAGAAAGCTACGTATACTATATGGTGCGGGATGAGTATAAGGATCGCGTAAGGCTGATCCTTCACAAGACCATGGAAAAGCTGGCCCGCATCTGAGGGAGATAAGATGGATCTGTTTGATTATGTAAGGGAAAAGAACGAGGAAAAAGAATCGCCCCTGGCGGCCAGAATGCGCCCGAAGACCCTGGATCAGATCGTGGGTCAGGAGCATATCCTTGCACCGGGATGCCTTTTGCACAGGGCCATCGAAGCCGATCAGCTCAGCTCGCTGCTTTTTTACGGACCGCCGGGCACGGGCAAAACCACCATTGCCAAGGTGATCGCAAATACCACCAAAGCGGAGTTTACCCAGATCAATGCCACCGTATCCGGCAAGAAGGATATGGAAGAGGTGGTTGAAAAGGCGAAGAATACGAAGGGGATGTACGGCAAAAAGACCATCCTATTCATAGATGAGATCCATCGTTTTAACAAGGGTCAGCAGGATTTTCTGCTTCCCTTTGTGGAGGACGGCACCGTGATCCTCATCGGCGCCACCACAGAGAATCCCTATTTTGAGGTGAATCCCGCTCTGATCTCCCGTTCCGTGATCTTTGAGCTCAAGCCCCTTACGATAGAGAATATCAAAGATCTGATCATGCGGGCACTCACCGAAGACCGGGGGCTGGGTGCCTATGGCGGGGTCATTGATGAGGATGCGCTGGAGTTTCTGGCGGATCAGTCCGGCGGAGATGCCAGGCGGGCCCTCAATGCCATAGAACTGGGGGTTCTGACCACGAAGCCCTCTGAAGACGGGAAGATCCGCATCACCCTGGATGTGGCCCAGGAATGTATCCAGAAGCGGGCAGTGCGCTACGATAAGGCCGGCGACAACCACTATGATACCATCTCGGCCTTTATCAAGAGCATGCGGGGCTCAGACCCGGATGCGGCTTTGTATTATCTTGCAAAAATGCTCTATGCGGGGGAAAGCATCACCTTCATAGCAAGGCGGATCATGATCTGCGCTTCGGAGGATGTGGGGATGGCGGATCCGAATGCCCTGCAGGTAGCGGTCAGCGCTTCCCTGGCTATCGAAAGGGTGGGCATGCCGGAGGCTCAGATCATCCTGGCCCAGGCAGCGGTTTATGTGGCTACGGCTCCCAAAAGCAATGCCAGCTACATGGGCATCGCCGAGGCCATGGAAACGGTGAAGAAGACCGGAAATCTGCAGATCCCGCCCTATCTCCAGGATGCTCACTATAAGAACTCCGCATCCCTGGGAAGAGGGATTGGCTATCAGTACGCCCATGACTATCCGAAACATTATGTAAACCAACAATATCTTCCGGACGAGCTGGAAGGTACGAAGTTCTTCAGGCCCGGCACCAACGGATATGAGCAAAGGATACGGGAATACATGGATTGGATACAAAAAAAGGATCCGGAGTCGGATCCTGAGTCGTGATGGGATATGATCTACAGGAGTTTTTCCATTAGAAGGGCGTAGATATCGCCGCTGTTTTCCTCCCATTTTCTGCAGACACTCCCTGCGATCTCTTCCGTGGGAAGGGATACGCTCAGGGACAGAAGGAGCTGGCTCTGTTCCCGGATCGTAAGATCCGCAAGATAGCCCTTGCCGCCTTCGGAGCTTAAGTGATAGTCAGCCGTAACGGAGACGGTATCCCGAAGCTCAACGGCATTCTGGCGAAGGAACTGATCCACATCCTGTTTGATCTCAGCGGTAAGCTCACCGGCAAACATCTCCAGGGTGGAGGCGCCATCGACAGTAAGAGATAAAAAGGTGCGGTTACGCACCTTTTTCTGTTCGATGAGACCGGCCTGACTCAGTTGTGAGAACACGGTCTGCAGGTTCAGATACGTGGTATAATCCTTCTCCAGGATGAAGTCGGAGATCTGAGCCTGTGTAAGAGGGTGCTGTACCCGGCTGAGCAGGTACAGCACGATCATTTTATATAAGGTCATGGATGTGTCGTCGGAACGTTTCATTTGATCAGAGCTTTTACGGCGTCTGCCACCACGCGGGCAACAGAGGGGTGGAAGGCTTCGGGGATGATGTGGTCCTCATCTAAGATATCATCTGTTATCAAAGAGGCGATGGACTTGGCAGCAGCCAGCTTCATCTCCTCGGTAATCTGGGGAGCGCGTCCCTCGAGAGCACCCTTGAAGATACCGGGGAAAGCAACCACGTTATTGACCTGATTCGGGAAGTCGGATCTTCCGGTTCCGATGATCCTTGCACCGGCAGCCTTTGCCTCATCGGGCATGATCTCCGGAACGGGGTTGGAAAGGGCAAACAGGATGGCATCCTTGTTCATGCTGCGGACCATATCCTGTGTCACTACGCCGGGAGCGGAAACACCGATGAAAATGTCCGCATTTTTGATGACATCCCCGAGGCCGCCTTTTTCCTGGGCAGGATTGCTGATTTCGGCAATCTCTTCTTTGGCCCAGTTCAGATTCTCACGGCCCTTGTAGATGACGCCGGTCCTGTCACATAAAAGAACATTGACAAAGCCGTAGGTCAGAAGGAGCTTTGCGATGGCAACGCCGGCGCTTCCGGCACCGTTGATCACCACCTTGCAGTCTGCGGGCACTTTTTTCACGATCTTTAAAGCGTTGATGATGCCGGCCAGTACTACGATGGCGGTACCGTGCTGGTCATCATGGAAAACAGGGATCGGAAGAGTTTCTTTTAAACGTTTTTCGATCTCAAAACAGCGGGGTGCGCTGATATCTTCAAGATTGATGCCGCCGTAGTTGGGGGCAAGATAGGTGACAGCCTTGATGATCTCCTCGGTATCCTGGGTATCCAGGCAGATGGGAACGGCGTTGACACCGCCGAACTCCTTGAAAAGAACGCATTTGCCTTCCATAACGGGCATAGCGGCCAGAGGGCCGATGTTACCCAGGCCCAAAACGGCGCTTCCGTCGGAGATGACGGCTACGGTATTGGCCTTCATGGTATACTTGTAGGCTGCTTCGGGATCCTCGGCGATGACCTTGCAGGGCTCTGCTACGCCGGGGGTGTAGGCCAGGGCCAGATCCTCGCGGGTCTTGACGGGGGCCTTGGATACGGTGTTTAATTTGCCCTGCCACTCTTCGTGGAGAGCCAGTGCTTTCTCATTTGTATTCATATAGGAAAACCTCCCTTTCCAGGTGTAATCAGCAGATTTTATTCTAGCGGAAAAGAGGATAAAAAGCAAGGCGGGAAAAAAAGAAACCGGGTATATTCAATGTTGAAATAGATCAGTATGGATGATATATTTAACTTCAAATGATCGAAATATACGAAAATTAATGTTAGAAGTATGTAGATAAATGTTTGCACTTGTGTTAGTATTATCGAAAGGCAAAGGCGCCAAATGGGTGCTTTTGCTTTTTGTTTGGAGGAGATATATGAAACCGATCCGGGTGAACAGTTATCATCATCAGGCTATAAAACAAAAAGCCGAAGGCGTTAAAAGCATGGCTGTATCTGAGGACGGTATAACAGAAGCGATCGAGATTCCCGGTAAGAGATTTGTATGGGCTCTTCAGTGGCATCCCGAATTCTCATACAGGAATGATGAAAACAGTAAGAAGATATTTGAAGAGTTTGTAAGACAGTGTAAAGAAAGGTAAAGCTATGATCAATTATATATGGCCTCTTATTCTGATCGTATTATCCAATG
>JAILKJ010000066.1 GCA_024693845.1 Lachnospiraceae bacterium | reverse complement strand
ATTCCAATATTGATATGATGAGAGAACTCGTATATCCGAATATGGAGGACTATCATCTCCTGGTAGCAAAATCAAAGGGCAGCAGATATGAAAACTTCCTCCATGATATGACAGAGGAATCTCAGAATAAGTTCCTTGCCTATCTGGAAGAGCTTAGAGCTGCCGGGATCAATACACCCGACATATCCCCGCAGCAGATGCACCTTTTGATGACCGCATATATAACGGCTTTGTTCGAACCCGTTGTTCACAATTACTCCTTTGAAGAAGCCGTTGATGCGCTTGAAACACTTGAAAAATTTTTTTTACCCGGCTGGAAGCAGCTGATGGGGTTATAAAGACTGAATATCATATGGGAAATTCACACTCACCGTCTGGTTCCGTAATGGAATCAGGCGGTGAGGGCGTTTCAGGGGTAAGCTAACGAAAGGCAGCGGGCGTTAACAAAAAAAGAAAGGGCAGGAAAAAACAATGAGTGAAGAAGTAGCAAAAGAAGAAAAGAAATGGTTTGGCACTTTGCTTTCCTATGCGAAGGGCAGCGGAGGAAAGCTGGGAATATCGGTGGTCTTTTCCATGGTCAGCCTTATAGCGGGACTTGTGCCGTATTATCTTGTATACCGCATACTGGACAGATATATAGCGGGAACTCTTGACAGAGCGTATGTGCTCAACCTGAGCCTGGCAGCGGCCCTTGCATATCTTGTAAAAGTGCTTTGCTTCGGGGTATCTACGGGAATATCGCATTATGTGGCATTTAACGTGCTGGAGGGACTCCGGCTTAAGGTGGCGGATGTTTTTCTGAAGGCTCCGCTCGGAGATGTTACCGCCCATTCCATCGGAGAGATCAAGGGTGTGATCGTGGATAAGATCGAGGATATCGAGCCACCGCTGGCGCATGTGGTTCCGGAGGGGGCGGGACATATCCTGCTTCCGGTTGTGTGCTTTGTTGCACTGGCGGTGGTTGATATACGTATTGCCCTGGCGGCGCTTTTGGCGCTGCCTCTGGGACTTGTTTTTATGATGCTCACATTCAAACTGAGCGGAAAGAATCTGACAAAATATCAGGAAGCAAATGCACGTATGAGCAGTATGATCGTTGAATATGTGGAAGGGATAGAGGTCATTAAGGCTTTCGGCAAGGCCGGGGTGAGCTATGAAAAATTTGCCGGTTCCATTAGGAACTACAGGGATTTCGTGATCGAGTGGATGGAATCCACCTGGGTGACGATGAAGCTGGCATTTGCGTTTATGCCGGCAACTTTGCTTGGTGTGGTACCGGTAAGCATTCTTCTGGTCGGGAAAGGAATCATGACGGTCTCCCAGATGGCACTTTCCGTAATGCTTGCCATGTCAATGGTTATCAGTATGGCGAAGATAGAGATCTTTTCAAACGGATTAAGACAGATGCAGTACACGGTGCTGGAGATCCAGAAGCTGTTAAAGATCAAAAGCCTTCCCGAACCGGAGAAAGAGAAGCTTCCCGATCATTATTCGATCGAATTGAGAGATGTACATTTTGCTTATGATGAAAAAGACGATGAGGTGCTTCACGGGATCGATCTTTCGATGCCGGAAGGAAGCTTTACAGCGCTGGTGGGCCCCAGCGGCGGAGGAAAGTCTACCGTGGCAAAACTGATCGCCAGATTCTGGGATGTAAGCGGCGGAAGCATTCGTATAGGCGACGTGGATATAAAAGAACTGAAGGTTACGTCATTAGCGGATATCGTAAGCTTTGTAACCCAGGATAATTTCCTTTTTTCCAGATCGATCATGGAAAATATCAGGCTGGGCAAACCGGATGCAACTGATGAAGAGGTGATCCGGGCGGCAAAGGCGGCTTGCTGCGATGAATTCATACGCAAGCTTCCCGACGGATACGATACCTCGGCCGGAGAGGCTGGGAAGCGACTGTCGGGTGGTGAACGTCAGCGGATCGCCATAGCGCGGATGATGCTTAAGAATGCACCTGTGGTGATCCTGGATGAGGCAACGGCATTTACGGATCCGGAGAATGAGACAAAACTTCAGGAATCCATCGCCAATCTGACAAGGGGCAAGACACTTCTGGTGATCGCTCACAGGCTTTCGACCATAAAGAATGCAGACAGGATCGTAGTGCTTAACGACGGACGGATTGAAGCAGAGGGGACTCAGGAGGAGCTTATGGAAAAGTCACCGTTATATCAGAGGATGTGGCAGGCTCATATCGGTGCCAGAAACTGGGCTGCCGGGAACGTGAAGGAGGCGTAAAGATATGTTTAAAACAGTAAAGAGGATCATAGACTGGTGCGGGGAGTTTAAGGCAAGCCTGTTTGCGGGATTTCTGTTTTCCTTTCTGTCGTCATGGGCAGTGGCGGCTCCGGTTGCCTATGCCGGATTCGTGATCGGTGGGATTATAGGTGATATAAAAACAGGGAAAGGGATCGATCCGGGACTTGCATTAAAAAGTTTTCTTCTCATAGCATTGATGGTGCTGGGAAGATTTGTTTTTGACTATCTGAAAGCAAGATTTCATGAAAAGATCGGTTATGAGCTGGTGGCCAGGGACAGACTTAAGATCGGAGAAGCGTTAAAGAGGGTATCCTTAGGTTATTTCCAGACAAACGATACAGGAGCGATATTAAATGCCATAACGACGGGACTGGCTACACTTGAAAACATGGGGATCCGTATGGTGGACGGTTTTGTGGGAGGATATCTGAATTTTCTGTGCATCCTGCTGTTCCTGCTTTTTATCATTCCCGAATGTGCGCTGATCGCTTTAGCGGGTGTTGCCGTTTCATTTTTGTTTCTTTTGATGATATCAAGGCACAGCAGCGCCAATACAAAGGTGTTGAATGAAGAAAACGAAAAGCTTACAAGAGCGGCACTGGAATACACCAGAGGCTTACCGGTTGTCAAATCTTTCGGGATGGAAGGCGCTTCCGTCAGGGATTTTACGCAGGCCTGCGCCAGTGCAAAAAGGATAGCGCTAAAGATAGAATGGGGGTTTATCCCGTATAACTGCCTGCACATATTTGCGCTTAAAGCGGCAAGTGTATGGATGATAATTGCGGTTATGTATGCAGGCCTTGCAGGCAGGCTTGAACTTTCGATGGTATTGATCGTGGCCTTTCTGTCCATGTCGATCTTTAATTCCGTGGAACCCATTGCCGACAGTGCTCATGTTTTATCTGTGATCAATAATGCATTCGACAAAATGGAAATGTTTTCCGACGTCAATCTTCTTGATGCAAAAGGAGAGGATATGAAACCGGATCGTTATGATATCGCATTCAAAAACATGGATTTTTCCTACTCCAACGCGGCAAAGACGGAAAACAGAAAAGTATTGAAGAATGTATCCTTTGAAATTCCGCAGGGGAGTACAACAGCGATCGTGGGTCCCTCGGGAAGCGGCAAAACCACCATCTGCAATCTGATAGCGAGGTTCTATGATGTTACAGAAGGCAGCATCACACTTGGAGACATAGATCTGAAAAAATACAGTCTGGACAGTCTGCTTACGAATATCTCCATGGTGTTTCAGAACGTTTATCTGTTCAATGATACCGTTCGTGCGAATATCTGTTTCGGCAGAGAAAATGTGTCGGAGGAAGAAATGATCGAGGCTGCTAAGAAAGCGCGGTGTCATGACTTTATCATGGAACTGCCGGATGGATACGATACGGTGATCGGAGAAGGAGGCGGAACACTGTCGGGAGGACAGAAACAGAGGATCTCCATAGCCAGGGCGATCCTTAAAGACGCACCGATCATCATACTTGATGAATCCACCGCCAGCATAGATCCTGAAAATGAGCACCTGATACAAGGAGCTCTTTCGGAACTCTCAAAAGGTAAAACCGTTATCATCATTGCCCACAGACTGGCAACGATCGAGGCAGCTGATCAGATACTCGTGGTGGATGAAGGAAATATCGTCGAAAGAGGAAAACACGAAGAACTTGTAAACCTGGGCGGAAAATATGCGGGATTTGTCAGAATACGTCAGGAGGCGGAAAACTGGCAGATCGCGTGAGTAGCTCAGAAGCAAAAATTTAAAACAGTACTTGACAAATAAGAGCGAACACTGTATTCTCTTAATCGAGAGCGTACGGTGTTCGCTTTTATGTGAGGTGATACAGATGCCTATCGATAAAACGGAAAACCATGAAAAAATAGTAGCAGCGGCAAAGAAAGAATTTCTGACGTACGGTTTTACGGACGCCTCCATGCGTCATATTGCGGAAGAAGCAGGGATGAGCGCATCCGGACTGTACAAGCATTTTGCAAGCAAAGAGGAAATGTTCTCTGCCCTGGTCGAGCCCGCCTGTCAGGGACTGCTTAGTATTTTTCATCAGGAAGCGGACGCACAGGAGCAGTTTATCGGAAGCGGGGATCTGAGTTTTCTGGAGACCGGACAGGACGCAAAGCTCTCGATCACATATATTTATGACCATCTGGATGCTTTTCGCCTGATCATCTGCAAGTCTCGGGGGACAAAATATGAAAGCTTTCTTCATGATCTTGCCGTATTGGAAGAAGAAATGACGCTTTCTTTTATGGATGCGCTTAAAAAGCAGGGGGTAAAGCTTCATGAATTTGACAAAAGAGAGCTTCATCTATTGACCACGACCAATATAAGTGCCGTATTTCAGACGGTAGAACATGGGCTTACCAGGAAGCAGGCCATGCATTATGCGGATACTCTGGACCGGTTCTTTTCCAAGGCCTGGAGAGAATTCTTCGGATATTAGGATAGAAACGCCTTCTCCGATCAATTCAAAGAGAAGGCGATTTTTATACATGTAAGTTAGTTATGACTAACCGATAGGAGGTGCTTTATAAAATGAAAGTACAAAAGTCAAATCCCATGGCAAGGATATGGGAGATTGCAAAACCCGAACACGGAAGACTGCTTCTGTCCGTTCTGCTGGCAGTGCTTGGTGTGGTATCCGGGATCATTCCCTTTGTTTCCGCGGCAAAGATCATTTCGGGAATGATATCCGGGATCAGGGAATGGAGTTATTATCTGGTATTTGTTGCAGCTGCTTTTGCGGGTTTTGCTTGTAAGAGCTTGTTTTATGCAATGGGTCTGAGCGCCAGTCATAAGGCGGCCTTTGCTTTGCTTGGGGAAATACGCAAGCAGATCTTTGCAAAGCTTCCCAGAATGCCCCTTGGTACGATCATCGACACCTCCAGCGGCAAACTCAAGCAGATCATTGTTGATGAGGTGGAGCGGATGGAACGGCCGATAGCGCATATGATACCGGAGCTTACATCCAATATTATCGGAGCAATAGCTGTTTGGATCTACATGATGATTGTTGACTGGAGAATGGGACTCATATGCCTGATCTCGGTACCTGTCGGCCTTATGTTTTTCGGATTTATTGCTGCCAGCTATTCTGAAGATTACAGGAATTCCGTGGAGATCACACAGGACATGAATGCAAGTATTGTTGAATACGTCCATGGTATCGAGGTGATCAAAGCATACAGTCAAAGCAGGTCATCATTTCAGAAATTCAAAGATAAGGTGATTGCAAACGCCTCTTTTTACTGCTACTGGATGAAGAAAACGGAAAGCTACCAGGCGCTTTGTTATACGATTGCGCCCTGTACCCTGATCACGGTATTGCCGATCGGATGGTGGATGTATATTTCGGGCAGTATTTCCGCGGATGTTTTCATGACTTCGATCATGCTTTCCATGTGCATTGTCGGACCTATCCTTGCTGCGATCCAGTTCACGGACTCCTCGGCAAAAGTGTCGACCACGGTGGCTACGGTAGACAAACTTCTGGCCGGGGAGGAGCAGGAACACTCGGAGACACCGGTTACTTTCACTACACACAATATAGAGTTTTGTGATGTCAACTATTCTTATCATGAAGATGAGGAAGTTCTTCACCACGTCAATCTCTCGATCCCTGAGAAAAGCTTTACTGCGCTTGTGGGCCCTTCCGGGAGCGGAAAATCCACGATCGCCAAGCTTGTCGGCGGCTTTTGGGATGTGAAAGACGGCTTGATAAAGATGGATGGGAAAGACTTAAGATCGATCCCTTTAAATCAGCTCTATGACCAGGTTGCTTATGTATCACAGGATAACTGGCTGTTTGACGATACGATTATGAACAATATCCGCATGGGTAATACATCGGCTTCCGATGAGATGGTTCGCAAGGCTGCCAAAGCTTCCGGCTGCGATGAATTCATAATGGCTCTTCCGCAGGGATATGAAACAAATGTAGGAAGCGGCGGGGCACGCTTGTCGGGAGGCGAACGACAGCGTATCGCTATCGCCAGAGCCATGCTGAAAGATGCTCCCGTCGTGATCCTTGATGAAGCTACAGCTTATATCGATCCGGAAAACGAGGCTGTTATACAACGTGCGCTTACCGAGTTGATGAAAGATAAAACCGTTATCATCATTGCACACAGGCTTTCTACTGTCACGAATGCCGACCAGATCGTACTGATCAACAACGGATCGGTCGAATGCTCCGGAACGCACAGTGAGCTCCTTAAAGACAGTGATCTTTATAATGCCATGTGGCAGGCACATATCAGTGAAGGAGGCGCAGCATAATGCTTGAAGCAATCAGAAAAATCATAGACTTTTCAGGAAAGGAAAAGCATAAAATCTATCGGGCGATCACATTCTCATTTATAAAGTCCCTGTTTTCAATGTTCAGAATGGGCGCGATCTATTTTGTCATCCTGGCATTTGAAGAAGGTGACCGCAGTATGAAGCCGGCTTGGACAGCACTTTTGTTACTGGGCATAAGTATCCTGGGGCAGCTTATTCTGAAAATGGCAGCGGATCTTCAGGGCGTTCACGCAGGCTATTATATGAGTGCGTATAAGAGGCTGGATATCGCTGAAAGACTGAAGAAGGTCCCCATGGGCTACTTCGATGACAACAACCTGGATCAGGTTACAGGCATCGCGACCACCGTATTGGATGTGGTTGAAAATCAGGGGGCGAATGTTATTGTTCAGATCCTCAGCGGATTGATGAATTCCGTTGTATTTTTGATCTGCATCTTATTTTTCGATTGGCGACTGGGGCTGATCGATCTGATCGGCATGACGGTTTATATGCTCATCACATCATCCATGGAAAAGAAAAGCCGGGCTTTGTCTCCGGCCAGGCAGAAAAACGAGGCGGCTCTGGTATCAAGAGTACTGGAAAGCCTTCAGGGGATGAGCGTGATCAAATCCTTTAACCTGACAGGCAGGGGAGATGAGGCTCTGAAAAAAGCCATCGATGACAACAGGGACAGTAACCTGGCCCTGGAGAGGCTTTTCATTCCTTACGGACAGATCCAGGGGACCGTCCTGGGGGCTTTTAAAGCGCTGTTCATTTTTGCGGCCGTGGCGCTCTTTATTACCGGAAACATGTCGATAACATATGCATTGATGGCTCTGATCATATCTTTCCAGGTATTCGCCGATATAGAGCAGACCGGAGCGGGGCTTACTGTTTTAAGGGTGGTTTCAAGCTCTATAGAGGAGACCGAAAAGATCAATTCCCTTCCTGTCATGGATGAAAACGGCAGGGAGTATGATCCGGAGCATTATGATATATCGATCGATCATGTATCCTTCGCATACGGTGACAATGAGGTGTTAAAAGATGTGAGTCTTGAAATCCCCGAAAAGACCATGACCGCCTTCGTGGGTTCATCCGGTGCCGGAAAAACAACGCTTGCCATGCTGATCGCACGTTTCTGGGATGTGGATAAAGGAAGCATTTCCGTCGGTGGCAGGGATGTAAGAGACTATACATTGGAAAGCCTGATGTCGCGGATCAGTATGGTTTTTCAAAATGTCTATCTGTTTGCGGATACGATTGAAAACAACATAAAGTTCGGGATGAAAAATGCAAGCCATGAAGATGTTGTAGCGGCTGCAAAAAAAGCATGCTGCCATGACTTTATCATGTCACTTCCCGATGGCTATTCCACCGTGATCGGAGAAGGCGGGGCGACGCTATCGGGCGGTGAGAAGCAGAGGATATCCATTGCCAGAGCGATCCTTAAGGATGCTCCGATCATCATCCTGGATGAGGCAACAGCCAACGTGGATCCTGAGAATGAAGATAAACTGATCGCCGCTTTTGATGCTCTGACGGAAAACAAAACGGTGATCATGATAGCACACAGGCTTAAGACGATCCGAAATGCCGATCAAATCGTGGTACTAGACGCGGGAGGTATCAGTAACGGTACCCATGAAGAACTGCTGAGAAACAGTGACAAATACAGTAGATTCATAAAACTGAGAGAAGAAGCAGCCTGCTGGAAGATGCAGACTGCATAAAGACGGGCATAAGATTATTAAGACATAATATTGACAAAGATGCGAAAATCTGGTAAAAATGTTATCGGTAATCGAATTATCGGTAACATTTTTATTTGGAGAGATAATGTCTGTCAGAGATACAAGTATTGACCCCAGATTAATACAAAGTGCTCGAAAAGAGTTTAAGAAAAACGGCTTCATAAAGGCTGATCTGAAGACCATTTGTGATAATGCCGGTGTTACGACCGGGGCAGTATATAAGAGGTATAAGGGTAAAGAAGAACTCTTTTGTGCGGTAGTGAAGGATACAGCTGATATTCTGGACAGCTTTGTGAACGTTCGAACGGATATGGATTTTTCCGTGATGACGGATGAAGAAGTTCGTGATACCTGGGACATGAATCAGGAATTTGTTCTGGAGCTTTTCGCAACGCTTTGGAAGATTAGAGATGATTTTGTGCTGCTTTTGGAGAAATCTGCGGGAACGATCTACGAAAATTACGGACATGAATTTGCCCTGAGAATGACTGATGCATATATGCAGTATTATCTGGAGGCAAAAAAACGTGGACTGGCGAAAGCAGATATTTCCCGAGAAGAAATGCATGTGCTTTGTACATCATTTTGGACAGCGATCTACGAGCCATTTGTTCATAAGATGACCTGGAAGGAAATAGAAGATCATTGCAGGGTCATGTGCAGATTCTATGATTGGAAAAAAGCACTGGAAATGAAATAAAAAATAATAAGCCGTCATATGACGGCTTAAAAATAGATATTCGGTTAGTTACAACTAACCTACGATAAAAGGAGGAAACAAAATGTTTAAGAGAGTATCCCCTTACATAGGGGAATACAAGAAGTATACCGTATGGGCCACGATCATGATGTGCATAGGCATCATTGCCAATATCGTACCTTACTTCTTTCTTTACCAGATCATCTCACCGCTTACCCGGGGAGAGCATATCGATGCTTCTTATATTCTTCTCAGGGTTGTGATCATTGCGGCATGTGAGATCATCTTTTCGGTCACATATGTACAGGGACTTACGTTTTCCCATATCAGTGCCTATAACACCCTGAAAAACCTGAGAGTGTCTTTGCAGGGCAAGCTTGAAAAACAGCCCCTTGGTAATATCAGTGAACTGGGTACAGGCCGCATTAAGAAAGTATTTACGGATGATATCGATCAGGTCGAGCTTTTGCTTGCCCATGCGATACCTGAAGGAATAGCCAATATCGCGATCCCGGTGATCATCATTGTACTTATGTTCGTGTTCAACTGGAGGCTGGGACTTTTATCCCTTGTACCCTTAGTAATAGGAATGTTTGCCATGGGCATGATGATGAAATCCGGACTGGAGAAGATGAATGCCTATTATGAATCTGCCGCGAACATGAACAATACGATCATCGAGTATGTTAACGGTATGGAGGTAGTTAAAGTCTTCAATAAGGATGGCGATTCTTATAAGCGTTTCGGCGATGTGGTAAGAAGCTATCGGGACTTTACACTTGACTGGTATAAAGTTTGCTGGCCCTGGATGGCGATCTATTCCAGCGTGCTTCCTTGTCTTGTACTGTTGATGCTTCCTTTCGGATCCTTGATGGTGCTTGGAGGAACGATCAGTCTTGATAAGATGGTGCTTGTCTTCTGCATGTCCTTTGCCGTAGGTCCGTCAGTACTGAAGGCACTGAATTTTGCGGGAAAGTTTCCGCAGCTGGATTATAAGATCGCAGAGCTGGAGAAGATGATGGAACATCCTCCTCTGAAGGAAGGAACCTCTGAGTTCAAAGGCAAGGATCTTAATGTCGAATTTAAAGATGTTCACTTCGGCTACGAGGAGACGGAGGTGCTTCACGGCGTGAACCTTTCGCTTAAGCAGGGAACGACCACAGCCCTTGTGGGAGAATCCGGAAGCGGAAAGTCAACCCTGGCAAAGCTCCTTGTACATTATTACGACCGTGATTCGGGAAGCATAACCATAGGCGGGCAGGATATCACCGATATGTCCCTTGAAGCGCTGAACGACCAGGTGGCATTTGTTTCCCAGGAGCAGTTTTTGTTTAATACAACGCTTTATGAAAACATTCTGATCGGAAAGTCGGATGCCACCAAAGAGGAAGTGCTTAAGGCTGCCGAAAGAGCTCAGTGCAACGAGTTCCTTGAAAGACTTCCCGGCGGTATACAGACACAGGCCGGGGACGGTGGAAAACAATTATCCGGTGGTGAACGCCAAAGGATATCCCTTGCCAGGGCGATCCTTAAGAATGCACCCATCATAGTCCTGGATGAAGCTACGGCATTTATGGATCCCGAAAATGAGGAGAAGATGAATGCGGCGCTGGATGAGATCGTAAAAGACAAGACGGTTCTTGTTATTGCCCACAGACTTTCGACCATCAAGAATGCCGATAAGATCTGCGTGATGAAAGAGGGCGTTTGTATTGCGGCGGATACCCACGACAAACTGCTGGATTCCTGCAACGAGTACAAGAAGCTGTGGGATGCGTCGGTTTCTGCAAGCACATGGAAGGTGAGGGAGGCATAAGATCATGTTAAAGATAATGCACAGACTTATTAATAATACCGGAAAGTATAAGGGAAGGATCCGCGCATCCTATATCACGGCTTTCTTTAAAGGACTCATGCTGAAGGCTCCGCTTGTGCTTTGTTTTTTCTGCATAAGCTGGTTTATGCAGGGACAGATGGACAAGGGAAAATGCGTCTTCCTGGGCGTGGCGGTTCTTTTAAGTGTTATCCTGCAGGCAGTGTTTGAGCATTTATCCAATGTACTGCAATCGGCGGCCGGATATATGGTGTTTGCGGATATGCGTCTGCGCCTGGGCGATCATCTGAGGAAGCTTCCCATGGGATATTTTACGGAAGGAAATATGGGGAAGATCAGCTCGGTCCTGGCTACCGATATGGTGTTTATCGAGGAAAACTGTATGGGCGTCTTATCCGAGCTGGTGACTTTTATCATTTCCCAGGGCATCATGACGGCCATGATGTTCGTGATGGATCTAAGGCTCGGACTGCTGGCACTGGCGGTTGTTGCAGCCTTTATCATAGTCGGAAATCTGATGCTGAAAACTTCCACGAAGCATTCGGTGATCAAGCAGGAAGCAAGTGAGTCTCTGTCCCGGGAAGTGCTTGATTTCGCAGAAGGGATAGGGATCATCAAGTCCTATAACATGCTTGGGGAAAAATCCAAGAGACTCACAGATGAATTTGAAAAGAGTTGTAAGGAGAGTATAGATTTTGAGATAGCTTACGGGCCCTGGGCGAGAGCGCTTTATCTGACCTTCGGTATCGGCACGGCGCTGGTGCTTGCACTGTGTGCATATCTGTTCAATGCCGGTCTGATCTCGGACGTATATATGGTCGGGATGGCGTTATTCCTTTTTGATATGTTCGTAGCGATCAAGAGTTACTACAGCCAGATGGCAAGACTCACCGTGACACATGCCAGTCTTGACAGGATCGAAGAGGTTTTTGCCGCAGAAGAACTTGCGGATGAAGGAAAGAAACAGCTTGCAGATGTGGTGGAGGCAGGATCCTCTTCGGCGGAGATCGCCTATGATAATGTCAGCTTTGCCTACACCGATAAAGATGTACTTAAAGAGGTATCTTTTGAGATAAAACAGGGACAGATGACGGCGCTTGTGGGACCGAGTGGCGGAGGGAAGTCGACAATAGCATCCCTTCTGGCGCGATTCTGGGATGTGAAAAGCGGACGGATACTTGTCAGGGGAGAAGATATACGGAATGTATCCCTGGGAAGCCTGATGGATCAGATCAGTATGGTATTCCAGAGAGTATACCTGTTCCAGGATACGGTTTATAACAATATTGTCATAGGCCGTCCGGATGCCACAAGGGAAGAGGTTGAAGAAGCCGCTAAAAAAGCAAGATGCTACGATTTTATCATGCAGCTGCCGGAAGGTTTTGATACCGTGATCGGAGAAGGCGGTGCCTCGTTATCGGGCGGTGAAAAACAGAGGATCTCCATCGCGAGATGTATCCTGAAAGATTCTCCCATAGTCATACTTGATGAAGCAACGGCAAGTGTGGATGCGGATAATGAAAGGGCCATCCAGGAGGCAATCTCGGAACTTTGCAAAGACAAGACGCTTCTTGTCATAGCCCACAGGCTTAAGACCATAAAGGATGCGGATCAGATCCTGGTTGTTTCGGGTGGCGAGATCGTTGAACGGGGGGATCATGCATCACTTATGGATAAAAACGGAACCTATGCACATATGGTTTCTTTGCAGGCGTCTTAGTTTAAAAGGACTATATAGACGCTTTTACTCCAACCATGTATAATCATATTCATAAGAAATACGATGAAGAAATAAAGGTTGGATGTGGGTATTATGTTGGATCAGTTTTCAAGAACCCGGCTTTTGCTGGGAGCGGATGCGATGGAGACGCTTTCCGGTAAGAGAGTAGCCGTTTTCGGCATAGGCGGAGTGGGAGGATATGTCTGCGAAGCCCTTGTCAGAAGCGGCATAGGTGCCTTTGATCTTATTGATGATGATAAAGTCTGTCTTACGAACCTGAATCGTCAGATCATCGCCACAAGAAATACTATCGGGAAATATAAAGTTGAAGTAATGCGGGACAGGATGCTGGAGATCAACCCCGATGCGAAGATAGAGATACACAAGTGTTTCTTTTTGCCGGAAAATGCTGATGATTTCCCCTTTTCGGAATATGATTATGTCGTGGATGCGGTTGATACCGTGACTGCAAAGATAGAACTGATCATGAGGGCGCAAAAAGAAGGCGTTCCCATCATCAGCGCCATGGGTGCGGGAAATAAGCTGGATCCGGGCAGGCTAAAGGTTGCGGATATTTATGATACGGAAATCTGTCCCCTTGCCAGAGTCATGCGCAGGGAATTAAAGAAAAGGAATGTTAAGAAACTGAAAGTGGTTTATTCCGACGAACAGCCCATCCGTCCTTTTGAGGATACGGATCTTGGCGTCGAGGCGCAGGGTGATGGTTCTTCGGGAGAACAGGATAAACATACGACGCGCAGGAGTATCCCGGGAAGTACGGCGTATGTTCCGGCTGTTGCCGGGCTGTTGATCGCCGGAGAGATAGTAATGGATCTGAGCAGTGCAGAAAAAGCCACACAATGAATTGTTAACCCTGAATGAAAGTTCGGTTGACAATCAGCGTTCGTTGTGCTACCTTCATGTAGATGCATTGGAAAAGTAATGTTCCGGAAATGCAAGTATTTGAAGGAGGATTAGACACTATGAGCAGTGTGGAAGCAGTTAAGACAGGAAAAGGGATAAAAGCATTAGATCTGGTTTATATCTCCATCGGAGCAGCATTGATAGCTATTTGCTCCTGGATAAGTATACCGACTGAGGTTCCGTTTACACTTCAGACATTTGCGGTATTCTTTGTACTGCTGCTTTTGGGAGGAGAAAGAGGAACCGTTGCAACACTTGTATATGTGCTGCTGGGAGCGGTTGGTGTGCCGGTTTTTTCCGGATTTTCCGGAGGGATAGGGATCCTTTTCGGAAATACAGGCGGATACATTTTTGGATTTTTGTTTATCGGTCTTATTTATATTCTGTTCACGAGAGTATTCAGGAAAAATATAGTCATTAAAGTAACGGCGCTTATTCTCGGGCTTGCAGTCTGCTATGCGTTTGGCACTGCCTGGTTCATGTATGTTTATATGTCAAACACCGGTGCGGTCGGTCTGATCACGGTTCTTTGGTGGTGCGTATTTCCCTTCATCATTCCGGATCTGATAAAGCTCGCGCTTGCAGTAGTGATCGCAAAGAGAATAGAGCCTGTCATTAAAGCCTGAAAATGCAGGAGAAAAAATGAAGCAGTTTATTGTAACGGGAATGACCTGTGCAGCATGCCAGGCCAGAGTGGAGAAGGCAGTCGGAAAGCTGCCCGGAGTGAAAGAGGTAAGCGTTTCTCTGCTCACCAATTCCATGGGTGTTGAAGGTGATGTGGGGGAAGCTGATATCATCAGAGCCGTGGAAGAGGCCGGATACGGAGCAAAGCCCAAGAACGGAACCGAAACACAGGGAAATAAAGATAGTGGCTCGGCCAAGCTTGCGGCAGAAGAAGAGGCATTGAGAGATCATGAAACGCCAGGGCTTGTTAAGAGACTTGCCTGGTCGATAGGATTTCTTCTCGTCCTTATGTATCTGACCATGGGGCACAACATGCTCGGGCTTCCGATCCCGTCTTTTCTTGCGCATAACCATTTGGGACTTGCCCTTACACAGATGCTGCTTGCGATCATCGTAATGTATATCAACAGGGCTTTTTTTATCTCCGGCTTCAGGACGCTGTTTCATGGAAGCCCCAACATGGATACCCTTGTGGCACTTGGTTCATCGGTTTCCTTTGGCTGGTCGGTGTATGTTTTTTACAAGATGACGGTCATGATCGCGCAGGGAACCCCTAACGCGGATCTTATGGATATCTATCATGACCAGCTGTATTTCGAGTCGGCGGCCATGATCCCGGCGCTCATTACAGTGGGAAAGACATTGGAATCCCTGTCTAAGGGCAGAACCACGGATGCTTTGAAGAACCTGATGAAGATGGCCCCCAAAACCGCTACCATAGAGCGGGATGGAAAAGAGCTGGCGGTGGATATTGACGAGGTTCGGGTGGGAGATATATTCGTCGTAAAACCCGGTGAGTCGATCCCCGTAGACGGGATCATTGTTGAGGGTGATACTGCCGTAGATGAATCGGCACTAACGGGAGAGTCCGTTCCCGTGGATAAATCTGCAGGTGACAGTGTAAACGCAGCTACCATAAACCTGTCCGGCTTCTTTAAGGCAAGGGCCACCCGCGTCTTTGAAGATACGACCTTCTCCGGGATCATCCGGATGGTCAGTGACGCGGCTGCCACAAAGGCTCCCATCGCGAGAATTGCAGATAAGGTTTCCGGGGTTTTTGTACCCGCGGTTATCGCTATCGCCGCCGTCGTATTTATCCTTTGGATGGCAAAGGGCGCCGGCGTGGTGTTTGCTCTTGAACGTGCTATCAGCGTCCTGGTTATAAGTTGTCCCTGTGCCCTGGGACTGGCCACACCGGTTGCGATCATGGTGGGCAACGGCATGGGCGCAAAAAACGGGATACTTTTCAAGACAAGCGAAGCTTTGGAATATGCGGGAAAAGTGCAGATCGTTGCATTGGACAAGACCGGAACCATTACGGAGGGCAAACCTGAGGTAACTGATATCCTCCCCGCGGATGGGATCACGAAAGAAGAGCTGGTGACAACAGCCTATCTGCTGGAAGTCCGCAGCGAACATCCCCTTGCCGGCGCTGTTGTTAATATGGTGAAGGATCCACCTTGCCCGGCCTTTCCCATTGTCAATTGGAAGGCACTGCCCGGCAATGGTATTTCTGCGGAGCAAAACGGACAGGCCCTGCATGCAGGATCCGGAAAGTTTATCCGCACTGTATGTAAGATGGATCCGGTTATGGAACGGGAAGAAAAGAGACTTTCGGAAGAAGGTAAGACGCCCCTGTTTTTTGCGAGAGCCGGAAAGCTTCATGGTATAATAGCGGTTGCGGATGTTATCAAGGAGGATTCCGCCGGAGCGGTTAGAGAGCTTCAGAACATGGGGATCGAAGTTGTCATGCTTACCGGTGATAATGAACGGACAGCACGGGCCATCGGAAAGCAGGCCGGAGTGGATGAAGTGATCGCCGGGGTACTTCCGGACGGCAAGGAAGCGGTTATAAGAGACCTGCAGAAGCGCGGAAAGGTGGCTATGGTAGGAGACGGTATCAATGATTCACCCGCTCTTACCCGCGCGGATATCGGTATAGCAATTGGTGCCGGAGCTGATGTTGCAGTAGATTCAGCCGATGTTGTTCTGATGAATTCAAGGCTTACAGACGTTTCGGCAGCTGTAAGACTCAGCCGCGGAACCTTAAAGAACATATATGAGAATCTGTTCTGGGCATTTGCCTATAACATCATTCTCATACCCGTGGCGGCAGGGCTTTACCCCGGCATCCGCATGAATCCTATGTGGGGAGCGGCAGCCATGTCCCTGTCCAGTTTTACGGTATGTATGAATGCGTTAAGACTCAATCTGTTCAAGGTACATGATGCATCTCATGATCATAAGATGAGGCATCCGGCTTCAATAAACATTAACAAAGAGGAGGAAAAGACAATGACAAAGACACTGAAGGTGGAAGGAATGATGTGTGAGCACTGCGAGACCCGTGTGAAGAAGGCTCTTGAAGGCGTAGAAGGAGTTGAAAACGCCGTGGCTGATCACAACACAAATACGGCGGTCGTAACGCTGAGTGCGGAAGTGGCAGACGATGTCCTCAGGAAAGTAGTGGAAGATCAGGACTACAAGGTATTGGGAGTGGAATGATTCATATTGCGGGGCAGACAAGACTGTACATTCGCAGATAGGAGAGGCGCATGAGCAGCGTAACAGAACGTTTTCTAAGATATATCAGTATCGATACCCAATCCAGTGAGGATTCCGGGAAGAGCCCAAGCACGGACAAGCAGCATGATCTTGCCCGTGTTTTGTATGAAGAGCTTTTGCAGCTGGGCGCGGCGGATGTCACCTATGATAAGGAGCATTGCTATATTTATGCCAAAATACCCGCCACATGTAACGTAAAAGGGCAGAAAACCGTAGGCTTCATTTCCCATATGGACACCTCCCCCGAAACCTCCGGACAGGGAGTGAAGGCCCGCATCATCGAAAACTATGATGGGGAAGATATCACGCTGAATGCTTCACAGGGCATCGTTCTGAAGGTGGACACCTATCCGGAGATAAAGGACTATGTCGGTCAAAGCCTCATCGTCACCGACGGGACAACGCTTTTGGGAGCGGATGACAAGGCGGGAGTAGCTGAGATCATGACCCTGGCGGAGCATCTTTTAACCCATCCCGAGATTCAGCACGGACCCATCGCCGTTGCCTTCACGCCGGATGAGGAGATCGGTAACGGAACGGAGTATTTTGATATCAAAAAGTTCGATGCCGATTTTGCTTATACGGTAGACGGAGGCGCATTGGGTGAGTTGGAATACGAGACCTTTAACGCAGCATCCGCGGAAGTAACCATCCGGGGCGTGAATGTTCATACCGGTTCGGCGAAAGGCGTGATGATCAATGCGGCCAGGATCGGTGCGGAATTCGATCAGCTGCTTCCGGCGGAGGAAAGGCCTGAGTTTACCGAGGGGCGGGAGGGCTTTTTCCATCTGGGCAGTATCGAAGGAGGGGTGGAAGAGGCCCGTCTTTCCTACCTGATCAGGGACCATGACAGGAGCATTTTTGAAAAGAGAAAAGGCCTGATGCTTGAGGCGGCAAAAAAGCTGAACCTTAAATACGGAGAGGGCGTCGTATCGGTTTCTATCGAAGACAGCTACTACAACATGCGGGAAAAGATCGAGCCGGACTTTTTATTCCTGGTGGAAAAGGCAAGCGAGGTCATGAAAGAGCTGGGGATCGAGCCGAAGATCCAGCCGGTAAGAGGCGGAACGGACGGCTCCAGACTTTCGTTCATGGGACTTCCCTGCCCGAATCTTTTTACCGGTGGCCACAATTTCCACGGAAGATATGAATACTGCTGCGTGGAATCCATGGAAAAATCGGTCGCGGTGCTGATCAAACTTGCTGAGAGCTTTGCCGAGTAGTAATATATATGTTATGAGAAAAATAGCATTGATCATAGCAGCTGTCATATGTTTCATTTTGGGAGTGATCGGCCTTATGATCCCGGTGATCCCCCAGGTTCCGTTTTTTATCCTGGGTGTGGTCTGCCTGTCGGCGGCATCGACCCGGTTCAAACGATTCTTTGTGGGGACCTCGCTATATCAGAAGTATCTTAGGGAGCATGTGGAAAAGCATGAGAAGCTTGCTGAATTCCTGAATGAATAGCAGGACGTGTTGAAGCGGCATAAATGGGGGGCGGCCTATGTTCATCAACAAGTTAAACCAGCTCTATAAACCGAAACGGATATTGTACTATCAGGAGGCGTCTGCGGAGCAGATCGAGGCCTTCTATCAGGGTGTGATACCGGAGAAGATCGCGGCGCACAGTGGTGCGTTCGGTACTTATGATCTTCCCGGCATTTTCTATGTAAAAGACCTGGAAAAAGAAGTGATCGGCATTGAATTTCGGATGGACGATGAGAGGATCACCTACCCGTCTGATCTTTCTTCCGTTATCCTGGAGGGGGCATTTTTCTATTCCGTTGAGATCGATGAGGAGATCAAAGCAGATCGGGTCTTCATCGATGATCTCTTTGCAAAGATTGCCCGGGATGACGATGCCCACAGAGCTTATACGGATCTGAACATTGCGGATGAGCCTGCTTTGATCTCCGTATTCACCAGTTACAAAAAGATCCGCATCCTCTATGAAGCAAAGGTGTACAGTGACAAAGCCGGTTATATCATCAAGGATGATGCGGAGCATTTTGACAAGGAGTTTCTGTACAAGGCGGCCTATACGGATTTCATTACGGGACATTATACCTGGAATCATCTGGTGGCCTTTTTGGAAATGCCCATGAAGGCGGGGATCACGGATTACGCCTTTGCACATTTTGATATCAAGCAGTTTCGGGTGATCAATGAGACCTTCGGGCATATTGCGGCCAACAAGGTCCTTTGTAATGTGGTGGATGCCATGAACCGGGCAGATTTCGTCTATGCCAGCGCCAGATGCCACAATGATAATTTTGCCATGATCATAAAGGATATGCCGGATGATGAGATGATCCGAACCCTGGAGCATTTTTTCGAAGGGCTCTCCCGTCTGGAAGAGGATGAAAACTACAAGATATATTACCGTTGCGGGGTTGTGCCCATGCAGCGCACCATGCTGTCGGGAAACAGGGTGGCGGATGCCGGCAAAATGGCACAAGCTCTGGGAACCGGTAGGGCCGGGACACAGATCACGTTGTATACGGATAAGATGCATGACGATGTTTCCTGGGGCAATTACATCAAGGGTTATGTGGAGACTGCCATCAAGGAAGACGAGTTCGTGGTTTATTTCCAGCCGAAGTTTGATATCCGTAAAGAGAAGCTGAAGGGCGCGGAGGCGCTGATCCGCTGGAATTATAAAAAGAGGGAATTTTTGCCACCGTCAAAATTCATTCCTTTCTTTGAGAGGGACGGTTCCATCGGTGAGATCGATGATGTGGTGCTGCGGAAAGTTTGTCGGGCACTGGCAAGATGGAAAGAGGAAGGAAAGCCACTGTATCCGGTTTCCGTGAACCTGTCCCGGGAGCGGCTTTATGAAGAGGATCTGATCGATCATCTGGTAGAGATCGTGGACGAGAACGGCATTGACCATCATCTGATCGATTTCGAACTGACAGAGAGTGCGACTTATGATAATATGGACTATATGCTCGGCATTTTAGCCCAGCTTCGTGACAGGGGCTTTCAGATCTCCATGGATGATTTTGGAACGGGATATTCGTCGTTATCCCTGCTGACCCGGATGCCCATCGATACTTTGAAGATCGATAAGAGCTTCGTGGATCCGGTATCGACCAGCGGAGAGAGAGAGGAAGACATCACGGTGCTGAGGCACATTATCACGCTGGCAAAAGAACTCGGCTTTGCCACTCTGGCTGAGGGGGCTGAGAGCAGATCCCAGGTAGACAGACTGCGGGAGCTGGGCTGTGAAGTGATCCAGGGATACTACTACAGCAAGCCCGTGCCGGAAGCGGAGTACGAGAAGTTTTTTTGACAGACGATGCCTCTCCTGTTTGTATAAACAGGAGAGGTGTTTTTTGATTTTAAACGGTTGCGAAACGGTTGACGAACGGTTGTGAAAAAGCATATAATGAAAACAGGTTAAAACTGTTTGAAAGGCTGTGATCCTATGACCATAGAGCAGATGAATCAATACAGGAAGAGGAAGGGCTACACCACGGCCATGATCTCGAAACAGAGCGGGATCCCCGTTGGTACCCTGCAGAAGATCTTTTGCGGGCAGACACAGAATCCCCGTCTTGCAACCAGGAGAGCTCTGGAGAATGCGCTCGCCGAGCTGGACAGACAATCTGCTCCAAACGGTTGGGGTGAGATCACCTACGATAAGCCTGTGGATCATAAGGTCATGGAACGGAAGCTGCAGGAAGCAAGCTTATACGGAGCACCGGATCAGGCGGCACGTTTCCTCGGGCCTCATTCAATCAAGGATTACCTGGCCCTCCCTGACAGTGAGCGCTTTGAATTGATCGATGGAGAGTTCTATGCCATGGCTGCGCCATCTGTGAGACATCAGGAACTGGCGGCGTTGATATGGCAGGCTTTTTCAACCAGGATCCGCCGGAAGAAAGAGAAATGCAGAGCTTTCATAGCACCCATCGATGTGCAGCTGGATGAAGATGAATGGACCATGGTGCAGCCGGATATCGTTGTTGTTTGTAAACCGGAGGAAAAGCTGACACCTGAGCGAATCGTCGGTGCTCCCGATCTGATCGTAGAGATCCTTTCTCCTGCCACGGCCAAAAGGGATCAAACCGTTAAGTACAGGAAATATGAGCAGGCAGGGGTCAGAGAGTACTGGCTGGTGGATCCGGATAAGGAGAGGATACTTGTTTATCAAATGAAGGAAGATAGGATAGACACGGCCATCTACAGCTTCCGGGATCGGATCCCGGTGGGGATCTACGATGGCAAATGCAGTATAGATTTTGCCGCTATTGCGGATCAGCTTTATAGTGGATGAATACGGAGAGGAGCGAAATCATGAAAAATCCTTTAAACATCAAACAACTGCGTCCATTTTTATATCTGATGGATGAAGCCGGGCAGGCAACCGGCTATCTTGTGATCGGAGAAAAGAAGGCCTGCGTGATCGATACCATGAACGGACACAATGATCTGAATGCTGCCGTCAGACAGATCACCGATCTGCCGCTTATTGTGATCAACACCCACTGGCACTGGGATCATATCTGCGGGAATATCTTTTTTGAGGGAAGTTATATCCATCCCATAGACAGAAAGATCGCCGAAGAGTATACAAGCACTCCGGATTTTCTGAAATGGCTGGATGAAAAGGGACGTAAAATGCCCCCCTTCCACGATCTGGAAGCAGGGCAGGAGGTGGATCTGGGTGGCAAGACGTTGCAGCCCATTCTTCTTCCGGGACATACACCCGGCAGCATTCTCCTTCTGCTGAAAGAGGATCGGATCCTCTTTACCGGAGATGCCATCAACCATCATCTCTGGATGCAGCTGGACGGCTGTCTGACATTGGAAGAATACATAAAGAAGCTTGATCAGGTAATGTACCTGGAGGAGAAAGCTGACTTTATCCTGCATGGTCATGCCTCCGGCCCGGATGATATCTCTCTGATCCGCTGCCTTCGAAACGGACTGCAGGAGATCTGCGATGGAAAGACGCAGGAAGACAAGCCTTATACCTGGTCCGGCGGAACCGCCGTGCAGCATAACTTTACGACGGCGGAAGGCAAGACCTACGAGCGGGATGACAATGTGATCGTCTATCTGCCGGAGCATATTCGTTAAGGATTGCTAACTAAACAGGAAGCATGATGAAACTCAGGATCTGCTCCTTCTTATCGCCTGTGCGGCGGTAGGAGGGAAGGTCCGTGGTATGGCAGGTACACCGGTCTGTGTCAAAGATATTCTCTGTGCGGATCCCTTCCTGCTGCAGGGAAAGCCGGATCGCCTTTCCCATGTCCAGCATGTATTTTCCTTCTGTCTCTTTCTTTGAGAAAAAATCCTCGCATTCACTTTTGCTGAAGGAAGATAAAAAGGCCTCTCTCACATCTTCACCCACCTCATAACAGCACACATGATTATATGGGCCGATACAACATAGGATATCCTTTGGATCGCTGCCGAAGGATTCTGCCATGTTGCGGACAGTCTTTCCGGCTATGCGTTTGGACGAGCCGGCCCAGCCGCTGTGTACGATGCCGATGGCTTTCCTGACAGGATCCAACATCGCAATGGGAACACAGTCCGCCGTATGAACACAGAGCATCAGACCGGGCGTATCTGTGATCATGGCATCGAAAGGCGCGCCGTCATAAGGTCTGCAGATTCCTTTTCCCGCGTCCTTATCGTCGACAAAAAGTACCTTACCCGTATGCTTCTGGTCTGCGACGATGAGGCGATCTGCCTTCTTTTCAAACAAGGCCGCCAGCCTTTCAAACCGCTCCTTCGTCCATTCGCCGCAAAGGCCTGTTGTAAAGCCGGCCGTTGCGCCGCGTTCGCATATTTGTTCAAAGCTTCTGTATGGCTCCATATTCGCTCCTTTGTCCCGAAAAAATAACTGCAACTTATGAAGAGTACCGATACACGATCGACAGAACGCTGTCCAGATAGGACGGGCCGAAGAGCTCTTTGATGGCGGCATCCTTTGACGAAAACATCAGAAATTGCTTCCGTTCCAGCCCCAGTCTGAGGAGCCGAAATAACGGATATACATGTGATCAGGGGCTACGCCCAGAACATCTCCGTAGATACTTGTCAGTTCGGCGGTCATCTTGTTGTAAACATCCGGTGAAGCATTACCGAAGATCTTTACTTCCACAAAGGCCACCGGCTGGGAGTCGTCTCCCCTGAAATACATGGGTACATCGCCCTGTACTGCCACCATCAGCCAGCTTTCACTTTTGCCGGGGATGATGGAAATGGCCTTTCCCAGGCGCTCCTTGATCTGAGTTTCCTTTTCTTTTGTTACGGTTACATTTGTTTTTGTGTCAATAAACGGCATGGTGAACCTCCTTTGTATGTATGACTGTCGGTTTCTATGTCAGTATAACACAGAGCCGGGGATATTGTCCGATGAAAGTGGAGCGAAAAAGAACAAAAACGTTATTCGGTTGACAAGCAAAACGGATACTGTTATACTTCCGAACGTAGGGCTGAGAAAAGCCAAATCCGGAAGAAAGCGAGGTATGTATGATGATTGTGATGAAAAATGAAGTTGCAAGTGTATATCGTATGAAGACCTCGGTTTGCAGTAATCTGTTTTGAAACACTCCTGATCTTTGACAGGAAAGAATATGACTTTGGACCGTGGCAGTTTTGTCGCGGTTTTCTTTTGCCTTTTTTCGGGCGATATCCACGATATGAGGTCTCCATACATGTTACTTGATTACTTTGGCCGCTTTACGCCAACCCTACATTGTCGAAGTAACAACGAAAGAGAAATGAAAATGGAGAGAAAAAAATGAATAATATCAAAATCAGAAAAGAAACACAAAGAGACCTTAATAGTGATGAAAAACAGGGAAGGATCTCAGAGGTCAGCAAAAACAGCTATAAGATCAGATACGGTGAGCAGGAGTTCCCGGCGAAGCTGAAAGGCAGTTTTTATGAAGAAGATGCCGAGAACTTTCCGGTCGTGGGAGATTATGTGACATTCAGGTATAACGACCGGGGAGATTCCGTGATCCTTTCCGTTTGCGAGAGGCAAAGCTTTTTGCAAAGACCTGATCAGGCGAAAACCGGAGTGATGCAGTATATGGTAGCCAACGTGGACTATCTGTTCATCGTCACGTCCCTCAACGAAGACTACAACTATAACCGTATCGCCAGATATGTGAGTATTGCCCTGCAGGGTGGCGCAACGCCCGTAGTGATCCTTACGAAATCTGACCTTTGTGCAAACGTGGGACGATATGTAAGAGAGGTGGAGCAGATCTCCGATAAAGTTAGGGTTCATGCTATTTCCGCACTTTACGGTATCGGTCTTGATGAACTGGAGGAGTATATGGTACCCGGAACTACCATCTGTCTGATGGGCTCTTCCGGCGCGGGGAAATCCACCTTGATCAATTCCGTAACCGGGGAAGAAACCATGAAAACATCCGCCATCAGGGAGGATGATGACAAGGGAAGACATACGACCACCTACAGAAAATTGATAGATCTTTCAAATGGTGTTACCATCATAGATACACCGGGTATGCGTGAAGTGGGTATGGCAAATGTGCAGGAAGGGATCGATGAGACCTTCTCGGACATCCCGGAGCTGGAGAGCAGATGCAGGTTCAGCAACTGCAGGCATGATACCGAGCCGGGCTGCGCCATCAAAGCAGCTATCGCAAGCGGAGAATTATCCGCAGAGCGCTACGAGCTGTATAAAAATCTGGGCAAAGAGAATACCAGGAACTATGCCATGAAAAAAGAGATATCGAAGTGGGCCAAAGCCTACAAGAAGAGTAACAAGAGAAATATGTGGGATTAAAGAAATGAAAGACAGGATTGATAAAGCATTATCCGATATCAGAAAACCGGAAGAAGAATTATCCATGGGCAGTAAGATACTAATCAGCGTCATCTGCGCCATCGCCGGTATTGCCCTCGGAGTCATGCAGAAATGGCTTGACTCCGGGGCTGTTAATGAGATGCCGTATATTTTTCAGCGGCTTGATATCGGGAATTACTTCGGAAGGTTTGCCATATGGATCCTGCTGGGAACGATCCTGTCGGTGTACGCAAGTACGCCTGTCCGGGCCGCCATCAATTCATTTGTTTTTTTTCTCAGTATGGTGGCGGGATACTATCTGTACAGCAATTTTGTTTTGGGATTTCTGCCCCGGACTTATATGATGATATGGATCGCTGTAGCCTTCGTTTCACCCCTGCCGGCATTTTTCTGCTGGTATGCAAAGGGAAAGGGGATCATGGCGATCCTGATATCCGCCTGCATTCTGGGAGTATTATTCTCCCAGGCGTTTCTGATCACCCAGGGCTTCTATGTAACACATCTACTTGAGGTGATAACCTGGCTGACCGGCGTCGTCGTTCTTATGAGAAAACCGAAAGAGATGGCGTTGGAGCTGGGGCTGTCCCTTGTGATCGCAGTTGTCTATCAGTTGTTCATACCGTATTGGGGATGATGATGACAACTATGATCAATTCTTATTTGCCCCGTCGGATGTCGCAAAGGAACTTGCCCAAAAACTGAAAAGGATAAGAAAGAGAAAGAAGATTACACAACAGTAAATCCAGAGGGTTTTCAATCGAGTCACCTTATGTATAATATACATGAGGTGATTTTTTATGCCGATAAAAAATGAGGAAAAAGTAATGAACATTCGCGCTGTGATATTTGATTTTGACGGGACGCTGGCGGATACCAGGAAGGCCATCGTGACGGCAAAGCAGGCCACTATGAAAAATGCGGGCCTTGAGGTGAAGGATGAGGAGACCTGTGCTTCCACCATAGGACTGACCGCTAAGGCGGGCTTTCTGAAGCTGTATCCCGGTATCCGTGAGGAGATCCTGGAAGATCTGGTTGCGGAATACAGAAGAAGATTCGATGAGCAGATAAAAGTGATGCCGCCGGAGCGCTTTGACGGCGTGGATGAGGTGCTTGCGAAGCTGAAGGAAAGAAATATCATAATAACCATAGCAACGGCGAGAAACAGGAAGTCTTTGCTGGAATTCCTGGACGGATGGGGGATGCGGGAAGACTTTCAATACATCCTCTGCGGAGAGGATACAGAGAGGCTGAAACCGTATCCCGATCCTGTATTGAAAACCCTGGAGGAGCTGTCCCTGCAGCCGGAACAGGCCATCGTGGTAGGAGATATGCCGGTGGATGTTATGATGGGAAAAAGCGCCGGCACCTTCGCCTGTGGCGTGACCTACGGAAATTCCGACAGAGAGAGTCTGCTCGCTGCCGGAGCGGATTTTGTTATGGATTCCATCAGGCAGCTGCCGGATCTGCTATAGGATTTTGAGGTGGTAAAAATGCCCTGTTCGTGGTAAAGTAATGATGCTGACTGTCATTATCCGGCAGCCTTGATACAGGGATATATTTGAGATCACGGAGGAAGACTATGAACTCAAACAAAAAGAGGGGAATATCGCACCGACTGTTGCACCTGTGGCTGGTAATCGTCATTGTGATCTTTTCGGGCACGGTAGTTCATGCAACATTCCGACTGACGGAAACCTTTCTGGATGTATCAGTGGCTTTCGATCAGAATTCGGATCTGCAAAAGGCGGCCTATGAGCTGATGAATGCCTCCGACTATCTGACCGAGCAGGTTCAGCGTTTTACGGTGGCCGGGGATCGCCGCTTTATGGACAATTATTTCAAAGAGGCCCTCGAGTCCAGGAGAAGGGAAGAAGCCATTGAAAAGATGCAGATCGTTGATGGCACCGATGCGGCACGGGGTGAGCTTCAGCAGGCGTTAAATGATTCCATAGAGCTGATGGATCTGGAATACTATGCCATGCGGCTTGTGCTGGAAGCAAAGGAATATGACCTTTCGGATTGTCCCGAGATCCTCAGTGACGTGAAGCTCAGCGAAGAAGATGCCGATCTTTCACCGCAGGAAAAAATGAGGCGCGCCACGGAGCTGGTTCTCAGCGAAGAGTATTATGGGAGAAAGGATCAGATCAGAACGAACATGCAGGAGAGCCTGGAAGAGGTGGAGAAGTTAGCAAATGCTAACGAAGAAGTCCAGTTTGAGGCACTCAGCGCTGACCTTCAGACGGTCAGAATGTCCATCCTGATCGAAGCGGGACTTGTGTTCTTTTTACTTTTCCTGACCACGCTCCTTGCCATCAATCCGGTTTTGAACGCAGTGGGAAAGATCAGGGAGGATCTGCCGATACCGGAGATCGGCTCCAGAGAGTTTAAGTATCTTGCTTCTGCCTACAACAAGATGTATCAGAAGAACAAAACAAATCTGGCGAACCTCAGCTTTATGGCCTCCCATGATGAGCTGACCGGAGCGTTCAACCGTGCGGGCTATGATCTCATGCTGGAGAGTGTGGATCTGGAGGATACCTACATGATGCTGTTTGATGTGGACAATTTCAAGAGCATCAATGATACCTATGGTCATGAGGCCGGCGATAAGGTCCTTATCAAACTTGTGAACATCCTTAAGAAGGTGTTCCGGGATGAAGACTGCATTTGCCGTATCGGCGGAGATGAATTCGTTGTTTTCGTGATGCATTCCGCCGCCATGGGACGCAAACTCATAGAGTCGAAGATGGAGCAGATCAATCAGGAACTGGCAGATACGGAGGACGGACTACCCTCCATATCCATCAGCGTGGGTATCGTAAGCGGACAGGATGCATCCGGTCCGGAGAACCTGTTCGAAAAGACGGATGCTGCCATGTACGAGTCCAAGAAGCACGGAAAGCACACCTACACCTTTTATACATCCGGTCTGGAAAACGATTGATCTTACAAAATTTAAACATATAACCGAAGAGGTAACAGTATGAGTGAACAGAAGATCACAGAGGACTGCTTTGTGAAAAAGGAAGGCCCGGGAGGATTGGCATGAAGCTGAAGGAACTGCTGGTATTTGATGACATTGTGATCCAGTGCCATGACAATCCCGATGCGGATGCACTTTCCTCGGGATATGCGCTCTGGTGGTATCTGAACAGGATGGGAAAAAGGCCGCGATTCATATATCGCGGCCGAAATATGCTTACAAAGAGTAACCTTCTGATCATGAAGGAGGAGCTGAAGGTCCCCGTGCATTATGAGCCGGACTTTGATGAGGAGGCCGAGCTCCTGGTGACGGTGGACTGCCAATACGGTCAGAGGAATGTCACTGCGGCAAAAGCGAAAAATATAGCGGTCATCGATCATCACCAGACCACCGTCATGCTTCCCCCTCTTTCCGAGGTGAGAAGCAGCATGGGCAGCTGTGCCACGATCCTGTGGGATATGATCCGGGAAGAGGGGCTTCAGCCCGAAGAGGATATCCTCCTTTCCACGGCCCTTTACTACGGCCTGTTTACGGATACCAACAAGCTCTCCGAGGTATCCCATCCCCTGGATAAGGATATGCGGGATGCACTTCCCGTCAATAAAAGCATTATCACGAAGATGAGTAACTCCAACATCTCTCTGGATGAGCTGAAGATCACCGGAAAGGCCATCCTGGAATACGATTATCACGGAGCCAACAAATACCTTTTGATCCGTGCCGACCGGTGTGATCCCAACATCCTGGGTGTGATCAGCGACTTCTCCATGGAGACGGTGGGGGTGGATATCTGTCTTGCCTACTACGTCAGCCCCCAGGAGATCAAGTTCTCCGTCAGAAGCTGCATCAAGGAGGTACATGCCAATGAGCTTGCCGCTTTCCTGGCAGAAGGTATCGGCGGAGGCGGAGGCCACATCACCAAGGCGGGAGGTACTGTACGTCCCGAAAAACTGGCGGAGGTATTCGGAAGCGAGAAGGAGCCGGAGCAGCTGATCTCGGAGGTATTCACCGGGAGACTGGATGAGTATCTGTCCATGTTCCGGATCATCTATGCCAGAGAGACTACGCTGGATACATCGGATATGGAGCTGTATGAAAAGACCCAGCAGCACCTGGGATATGTGAAGCTGACGGATGTTTTTCCCGCAGATACCACGGTTGAGATCAGAACTCTGGAGGGAGACATCAATATCAGCATCGAAGAGGATACCTACCTCATGATCGGTGTCGAAGGGGAGGTCTATCCCATCAAAAAGCAGAAGCTGGAGAGCAGCTACAAAGCGGTGGATGAGCCTTACGACAAAACCTTTGAGTATGAACCCAGTATCAGGGATGTCATAACGGGGGAGAAAAAGGGCGTCCTGAAGTTTGCCGGATCCATCCTGAGCCAGGGGGATGTCAGGATCTTTGCAAAGCCGCTTTCCGATCACGTGAAGCTGTTTACCGCCTGGGATGAGGAGAAGTACTATTCCGGCAATCCCGGGGACTATATTGCGGTCAGAGAGGATGACCCGCATGATATCTATATCATTAACGGCCGGCTCTTTTCCCGGCTGTACAGAGGGGCAAAGTCATGATAAATCATTATAACGCTTTTATTTCCTACAAACATGCGCCCGAGGACAACAAGGTGGCCGAGGCGATCCACAAAGGCCTCGAGCGTTTCCATATTCCCGGCAAGATCCGAAAAAAGACCGGTATCAAAAGGATCAGCAGGATCTTTCGGGATAAGGACGAGCTGCCCATTACCAATGACCTGAGCGATACCATTGCAAGTGCGCTGGAAAACTCCGATTACCTGATCGTGATCTGCTCCACCAATACCAAGCAGTCCGCATGGGTGCCCAGGGAGATAGAATACTTTCTGAAAAATCACACCAAGCGGGAGATCTTCACGGTCCTTGTCAACGGAGAGCCCTACGATGTGATCCCGGAGATCCTTTTATATGAGGATCGGGAGGTGAAGGATGAAAAGGGCAACGAGCAGACGGTGAGGATCCCTATGGAGCCCCTTTCCTGTGATTACAGACTACCTGCCGGTAAGGCCAAAAGGACCGAGCTGCCCAGGCTTGCCAGCGGACTGATCGGCTGTTCCTATGACGAGCTGATGAACCGCCACAGACAGTACAGACTCAAGCAGCTGACGGCGGTCTTTTCCACTGCGCTGGCTGTGATGGTGGGGTTCTCGGGCTATATGTATTACAGCAGGGATAAGATCCGGAAGACCTATCTGGAATCCCTGAAGAATCAGTCCCTGTATCTGGCAAACGAGTCCGGCAGCCTTTTGGAAAAGGAACAGCGTATCACGGCGCTGCAGCTTGCCCTTACGGCATTGCCACAGGATGAAAACGACGAAAGGCCGGTGACGGCAGCGGCGGTCAGAGCCCTGACGGATGCGACCCTGGCTTATCAGACGGATATGGGCACCAACATCAACGCGGCATGGAACTATCAGCTGCCCAACGCCGTTGATGACTTCTGCGTGAGTGAGGATGGAAGCCACATTGCGGCTTATGACAGCGGAAGCGTTGTGGGAGCCTGGGATACGGAGAGCCATGAAAGATTCCTGTATCTGGATGATGTGACAGAAGAGGTGCAGGGTATCCGCTTTATTGCAGACGGAAACCTGCTTGTATGGAGCAGTCATGCCATGACCTGCTACAGTGTGGCCGCAGGGGAGAAGCTTTGGGAGTATGAGGCAGGTGAGAACTGGCTTAGGGACAGCGACAACCTGTGCGTTTCCGAAGAGGCGCTGTATATAGGTGCTTACGATAACGTCTACCTGAAACTGGATCCGGCCACGGGTAAGCTGACGGAAACCATTCCCTTTGAGCAAAAGAGCGGTTATGAGGATTTCAGCATCGTGGAGAGCGTTCTTTCTCCTGATGGAAAAAAGATCGCCTTTCGCGGTATGGTGGGCTGGAACGATTATGCCTACGGTGTTATGGATCTGACATCAAAGACGATCACCCTTTCCGAGCCGCTGAAGGAAATGGTCAAGGATATTGCGTGGATCGGAGATGATGCCCTGATGGTGGCATCCACCAAGGTGGATATGTCGGGAAGCATGTCACTGGGAGAATCGGATATCATCTCATCCGATCATTCCACCATCCGTTGTCTTTCCGGATCGGATCTTTCGGAAAAGTGGACGGCGGACTTTGTCTGCAACGGAGTTATGATCCAAAGCGGATTCCTTGGTCTTTCGAATGGCGAAGTGGCTTACTTTTCCGGGAACGTGATCAGTGTATATGAGCTTGCCACAGGCAAATTGAAATACAACAGCAACGTAAATGATCCCGTCATCGATGTAAGCGACCGGGACGGAGACGGCACGCCCCTCTATATCACCGAGAACGGAGGCTATGCAACACCGGCCCTGAGCGTGGATGAGGACGCGGTATATTACAAGCCCTGCTTTGCCGATGAGCTTCGGCAGGTGACCATCAATAAGGGAGTGTATGTTCGGCGCGCCAGGGCACATGAGGTGATCTATTATGGCTCCCATGTGTATGACGAGGCCTGGACGGCACTTTCGGATGCGCTGATAACGGGGACCATCAGTCAGAGCTGTCTGGATGATGAGCTGCTGGCCATCCTTTCCGGCGATGATTCCGGTGTGAAGCTGGATGTCTTTTCCCTGAAGGGGGAGGGCGGACATTTCCAAAGCAGTCTGCCCGGAGAGAATACCTATGATTATGTGTTGCTTGGCGTTTATGACGGCAAGGTATATCTGGGCAGTGATGGAGAAAAATACACCCTTGTCACGGTGGACGGGGAGAGCGGAAAAGTTAGCAGCGACGAACTTTTTGTGTCGGCGGGAATGTTTAACAGATCCTGCAGCTTAGTTGGCGGTAAGCTTGTCTACTGCGAAAGAAATGACGATTACGAAACCTTTGTTACCGTGATGGATCTTGCAAGCGGTGAAAAAAGTGAGAATAAGCTAACCGATGAGATAGGCTATCTTTCGGCGGAGCCTTTGTACTATGAGGAAGATGGCATCATCCTTCTGCAGGGAGATACGATGGGTATCCTGGATGTGAAAACCGGCAAGATAAGCCTTTTGGAAAGTCCTGAAGATTTCGGAGATGCTGTTTGCTGCAGCGATAAGTCGGATAAGGGAGCGTTTGCGGTATCGGATGGCAAGCAGATCCTGCTTTCGGAAAGTGACGGAGGTGTTAAGGCATCCATCCGCTGTCCCGGCGTCAGCCCCATGGGAGTGACCTTCCTGCCTGAGGGCCTTGCAGTGCTTTACAGCGACGGGAACATGAATCTCTATGACGCCGGAAGCGGTGAGTTTAAGAAGAACATCGATGTGTCCGTCTACAGCAGTTACAATGGTGACGTGAGCTTTGATATCGACGAAGAAAACGAACTGATGTACATTCAGATGGATAAACTGACGGATGTCATCGACCTGGAAAGCGGCGTGGAGATCGCCTGCATTTCCGAGAGCTTCGGTCATCATAAGGGAAGGGATATTTTTATCACGTCTTCCAAGGCCTCAAATGAGGGCGATCAGATCGGCTTCTACAAAAGATACACGGTTCAGGAGCTGATCGAAAAGGGCCGGGATATCCTCCAAAACGCTGAGTTGTCACAGGAGATCAGATCAAGATACGGGATCGAATGATTCCCATTCCATCCCCTTTTCCAACGCAAAAGCCCGTGCCTCTTCGTATGGCATGGGCTTTCCGAAGTGGTAGCCCTGTGCCTTCTCGCAGCCGATCTTCTGAAGAAAGGCAAAGTGATCTTCTGTTTCCACGCCTTCGCACAGGGGCTGCAATCCCAGTCCCCTGGCACCGTCAATGATATAGTTCATCAGGGCAGCGGTCTTGGGATTGTGATCAAAGCTCTTCAAAAATACCATGTCCAGTTTCAACACATCAAAGTGATGTTCGGTCAACGTATTCAGGGATGAATACCCGCTGCCGAAATCATCCAGCCAGATCTGATAGCCCAGATCCTGCATCTTTGTACATTCCTCTTTGAGATGGGAGACATTTCCGTTCAGGGTGCTTTCCGTGATCTCCAGATCCAGCATGTTGCGGGGAACGTTATATCTTGCCCGTGTTTCCTCAATAAAACCGAAGATATCACAGAGTTCGAAATCCAGACGGGAGAGATTGACAGAGGCGGGAACAATGGGGTCCCCGGCTTCCAGGCTCCGGTTATAGTCCTGCAGCACTTTTTCCACCACGAAGCGATCCACCTTGTGGATCAGGTGAAACTGCTCCAGAGTCTCGATGAAATCCGAAGGAGGCATGAAGCCCAGCTTGGGATCGATCCAGCGTACCAGAGCTTCATAGCCGCAGATCTTGCCGGTTTTTACACGGATCACGGGCTGGTAATAGACCTTGATATATTCATGCTCGATGGCTTCATCCACATGATCCACCACGTATTGCTGCTTCCGGAGCTTTTCCCGGAGCATCTCGTTATAGACGCAGTAGAAGACGTCGTGACGGTTTTTGATGCTGTTGCAGGCCAGTCTTGCGTGATCGCAGGCCAGGCCGATCTCGGTCAGCTTATCCTCCATGCAATAGATACCGGCCTTGATCCTGACCCTTTTATTGCTGTCCTCGGAAAGCAGGAGAGAGCGGTAGATGTTCTCCACACGCCGGATCACCTCTTCCCGGGGGAGGCAGGCAAATACCACGAAGTGATCGTCGGAGAACCGGGCGGCAATGCCGTCCTCCAGATGGCCCCGTATGGTCTTTGCCAGGTCGCACAAAAGCTCGTCTCCGAGACGGAAGCCGTTGCGTTCGTTGAACAGCTTGAAGTTGGGAATATCAAAATGAACGATGGAGTGATCCAGGCGCATGGATTCCGGATCGCTTAAACGCTGCTGGACACTCTGGTAGAAAAAGGACATGTTGAACAGGCCCGTAAGGGAGTCTGTTTCCTGATTCATGGACAGAACCTCGGCCTCGGCATAGGAATTGCGGTTGCGGTTCAGGTACTCATTCTGATCCACATCCACGATGAAAACGTAGAAATAACTCTTTCCGCCCTCGCCGTGGAGAAGGTGTCCGAAATCCTCGATGTAGCGGATGTCTCCGTTTTTGGTGATGATACGGTAACGCACATAATCGTGGCGCTTTTCCCCGAACATGGTCTGGGCCTGGATCTGGTTCTGGATCTTGATATAGTCATCCGGATGCACCATGCCCTTGAAGGAGTTGTCCGTGAAGGTCCTGAAATCCTCCAGGGATTCGCAGTCGTAAAGCCGGATGACATTTTCCTCTGCAAAGAGGATATCCTCTGAGGGAGAGTTTTCATAGATGAAAAAGCCGCCGGGAAGGCCGGTGGGGATATGTCCCTCCAGATAGAGCTTCAGCGAGTGCTTCAAAAAGTCGTACCGCTGGCGCTTTTCCTCCCGTGAAAAATGCACCTCTCTGGATTGAAGGGGATTGTCTGCGTAGTTCAGCTTTTCGTCGCCGAACTGTTCGCTGGTCAGATCAAAAATGCAGTCCCCCACCTTGTTGTAGCAATGGAAGTTGCCACCCTCCCGGGGGATGCCCAGCACCTCACCGCCGAAGATATCCTGAGCAAGAAAGGCCGTGATGGCGCATTGTCCCAGAGTGGGATTTTCTTCGCTCCAGTCCTCCCGAAGTCTTGGGGTACAGGTATATTCACACCAGACATGCCGCAGGGCATCATACAGATCCTGAACGGATTCGATATCCCTGTATTCCCCTGAAACGGGCCTGATGTCTGCATTTTTCCATCCGTAAAAACGATATCCCATGTTCTTATCCCCTTGTCATAAGCTACCACAAGATTTCTTAATGATTTCATCATAGCACGGAGCCTTCCGGGGGACAATCAAAAAACAACGCAGAGTCCTTCAAACTATTGTGAATACATGCCTGTTATGATACAGTGATAGCGTGACTATATTGCCCGATATAAGAGGCGTTGAAAGGAGAGGGGAAGGTTGGAAAGATTCAGATTTTACACACCTACGGAAGTGGAGTTCGGTAAAGATGCGGAGCTTGTTACCGGACAGATCGCAGCTAAATACGGAAAGAAAGCCCTGCTGGTCTACGGAAAGGGAAGCGTGGTAAAAAGCGGCCTGTTAGGCCGGGTGGAGCAGTCCCTGGAAGCGGCGGGGGTTGCCTTTGAGGAATTCGGCGGAGCCAAGCCGAACCCGACGCTGGCCCATGCTAAGGAGGGGGTTCAGAAAGCCCTGTCTTTCGGCGCGGACATGATCATCGGCGTAGGCGGCGGAAGTGCCATTGATACGGCAAAGGCCATCGCCCATGGCGCAGGCAATCCGGATCAGGATCTCTGGGCGCTTTGGACCAGGAAGGCCGAGATCAAAACCTCCCTTCCCGTGGGAGCCGTGCTTACCATAGCGGCAGCGGGCAGTGAGATGAGTGATTCTGCCGTGCTGACAAATGAAGAGATGGGCAAAAAGGCGGGTATCAATACGGAGTTTAACAGGTGCCGGTTCGCCATCATGAACCCCGCACTGGCAAAGACGCTGCCGGCAGAGCAGATCGCCGCGGGCATAACGGATATCATGATGCACACCATGGAGCGGTATTTTATTCCGGATTCAAATTGCGATCTGACGGATGAGATTGCGGAAGGTCTGCTCCGCACCATGGTCAAAAACGGTCCCAAGGCCATGGCGGATCCTTCCGATGAAAACGCCATGGGAGAGATCTTCTGGGCCTCCAGCCTGTCCCATAACAACCTGACCGAATGCGGCCGGGGCAAGGATTTTTCCGTGCATAAGCTGGGACATGCTCTTTCGGCCCGCTATGACGTGACCCACGGGGCGTCCCTTTCGGCTGTCTGGGGCTCCTGGGCAAGAGAACTGATGGATGGCGCAACGGCCCGTTTCGTAAGGTTTGCCGAAAGCGTCTGGGGGATCAAAGAAGGAACCGATGAGGAAAAAGCCCTGTCCGGGATCGAAGCGGCGGAGGCGTTCTTTAAGTCGATCCATATGCCGGTGAGCCTGCGGGAGCTGGGTGTATCCCCTACGGAGGAAGAGATAAAGCTTCTGGCGCTGGATGCCACGATGCAGGATAGTGTGAAGCTTTCACGGATCAGGCCTTTGGATGCGGCAGCGGTGGAGAAGATCTACCGGGCGGCAATGAAGCGGTAATGGAGCGGTGAAAATGGCAAAGCATTTTGATTTTGACAGGATCCTGTATCGCAGGGGAACGGATTCCCTGAAATGGGACTGCGGAGAAAACGAGCTGCCCATGTGGGTGGCGGATATGGACTTTGATACGGCACCGGCAGTCAGGGAAGCCATCCTGGAGCGGGCAGCCAAGGGAGCCTTCGGCTATACGGTGGTCCCCGAGAGGTGGAACAAAGCCTATGCCTCCTGGTGGAGAAACAGGCACGGTTTTGCCATGGAAGAGGAGTGGCTCACCTTCTGCACCGGAGTGATCCCCGCCCTTTCCGCCCTGGTGCGCAAGCTTACCACCCCGGCGGAAAAGGTCATGGTCATGACCCCGGTCTATAACATTTTTTTCAACTGTATCATCAACAACGGCCGCTTTCCGGCGGAATGTCCGCTGGTCTATGACGGGGAAAACTACAGCGTGGACTGGGAAGCCTTTGAAAGGACAGCGGAAGATCCCCAGGTGACCATGCTGCTCCTTTGCAATCCCCAGAATCCCATCGGCATCGTCTGGGACAGGGAAACCCTGGCACGCATCGGTGAGATCTGCAGCAAAAATGCGGTCCTTGTGGTCAGCGACGAGATCCATTGTGATCTGGTGACGGGCGGGGAAAAGTATACCCCCTTTGCCTCGGTGAATGAGACGAACCTAAAAAACAGCGTTACCACCCTGTCCGCCTCCAAAGCCTTCAATCTGGCAGGGCTTCAGAGTGCTGCCGTTGTGGTGAGTGATAAGGTGCTGCGAAGGAAGGTGCGGCGCGGCCTGAATACGGATGAGTGCGCCGAGCCCAACGTATTTGCCGCCATTGCGGCAGCGGCTGCCTTTGAAGAAGGGGGAGAGTGGCTGGATGAGCTGGTTCGCTACATCGGGGGAAATAAGGCCTTTGTGAAGGAGTACCTGGCAGAGAATATCCCCACCCTGAAGGATGTTTCCCGGGCGGCTACCTACCTTTGCTGGATCGATGCAAAGGCGCTGCAGGATAAGTGCGATGAAAAGCAGGTGTCTCTTGCGGGATACCTGCGGAAAAACACCGGGCTGTGGCTTTCCGACGGCAGCAGCTACGGTCCTGCGGGAAGCGGTTTTTTGCGGATGAATGCGGCCTGTCCCGGGGCGGTGCTGGAAGATGGTCTGAAAAGGCTTGAAAAGGGCGTGGAAATGCTTTTGGCGGATTGATTTTTCCCGAAAATTTTATTATAATGGTTTATGTGTGTTTTTCTACGGAAGAGGGAATCAAAATGCAGGAACCGATCAGCCAACAGGATGAGTTTAACAAGTTTATAGAGCGCATGGCCAAGATCCGTGATCTAAGCTCTCCGCCGCTGTATGAGTTTGATGATGCGGAGGATTACAGCAAGAGACTTCGGAAGAATTTTGAGACCATCGGAAAGTTAGCGGCTGAGAACCGCAAGATGCTGGATGAGGTCCTGTATCCCCTGCTGGATCCCATGGCGGAGCTGTCAAACGATCAGGTGGAGGAAATGAGCGACTTCGGTGAGAAGCTCATGAACGTGGCCAATGACGAGGCGGATTTCGAGAATCTGGATATTCCCATCATGGCCCTGGTAGCGGACAGGCTTTCCGAGGATGCCAAGAACAGGGACGATATCTGCAACCTGCTCCGTCAAATGGATGCCGAGCTTATGGCCTGCTACTGTCTGATGAACATGACGGAGAGGATCAGTACCCACAGGGCCCTGAGTGAGAAATATCTGACCCGTGGCCTTGAGGTGGGACAGTTCTTCATCAACCTTCTGAAGAAGGAGAATCTGCTGACAGTCCCCAGCATGGAGCTTCGCGGACTTGTGCTGACGGACGCCCGATTTGTCTCCGCTTTTTATGAGCACGTTACGAATCCCGAGCTGAACCAGAGAAACCTGGACCTTCTGGATCTGATGCGGAAGGTGGCGGAGGATCCCTTTTACCATAATTCCGTTGAGGATTTTGACTGGGATTATTTCACCTTCCGGTTGCTGCAGTACTATCTGCAGTGTACCGACAACGGAAATTTCCGGGGCTTTACCGGGGAGCAGCTGGACCATATTGCGGATATGGCGGATTCCATGGACCGCTTTATGGACGCGCATCCGGATTATGTGGGTGGAGTCTTTGGAGCAGAGGCTTATCCGTTCCTGACGGCCAGAAACCGTTTCTATGCGGGAAGGATGGATGAATCAGCGTATCGCAGGATCCTGATGGAAGCCTATGAGAACAGGGATCCCAGATCCTTCGGTGCGGACGGCAATATGGCCAACGTCCTGGTGCCCCTGGAGATGATGACCCTCTTAAACGGCAAGAGAACCTCCCGTGACCGGATCCTTTTAAAGAATCTGTATCGGAACTTAAGTGCCTACGTTTTCCATATGCCCAATGCCGGCTCCCTGTCCTTTGTCATGGAATACTACACCGGCATCATCCAGCGTTTCTACGAGGTACCCAGCGTGATCAGCTTCGAGGATTTCGCCCTGCAGACGCTGGCGGCGCTGCATCCTCCCACCTATGTGCATTCCCTGATGGTGGGACAGCTGACGGAGTGTTTATGTGTTCACCTTCTGGAGGTGGATCCCGAAAGACTCATCGGTGTGCTGGATACCAAGACTGTGGAAGATGTGATCGCCAAAAAAGACGCGATCCTGCATTTTGCCTATCACGCAGCTGTCTGCCATGATTTCGGCAAGATCATGATCATCGATACCATCCTTGTGTACGGAAGACATCTTCTGGACTTCGAGTTCGATATCATCAAATCCCATCCCGAGGTGGGATACGAGCTTTTGTCTCAGCATGAATCCACCCGCGCTTATGCGGAGGTAGCCCGTGGACATCATCGTTTCTATGATGACTCCAGAGGATATCCGGAGGCCTTCAAGACTTCCGAGAGCAAGGTGAAGACCATCATCGACCTTGTCATGTGCGCCGACTGTATGGATGCCGCCACCGATTCGGTGGGCCGCAGCTACAGCCGGGGCAAGACCCTGACGGAGTTTGTGGCCGAGGTGGAGGAGGGCGCCGGCAGCCGGTATGCTCCATGGCTTTTGGAGCTGCTTCAGAGGAACGATGTGCAGGATGATCTGCGGTACCTTCTGTCCAACGGCAGAGACGAGACCTACCGTGACACCTATCTGTTGCTGAAGGGCGTTAAAGAGAAGGAAAACTGAGAAAATCGTGAAATAATAGAAATTTTAGAATTTTGGGACTGTCCAAAACGGCAAAAGTGGAGTAAAATATCACCGTTTGCTAAAAAATAATAAATACGTATCAGAGGAAAATATATGAACCCGAATATGCTAAAGTACATCATCAAGCGTATCATTCTGGCGATCTTCACCGTGTGGGTGGTGATCACCGTTACTTTCTTTATCATGCATGCGGTGCCCGGCGGTCCCTTCACATCCGAGAAGGCTGTTTCGCCTGCGGTGCAGAAGGCCATGGAAGCCAAATACGGTCTGGACAAACCGTTGATGAGTCAGTATTTTACCTATCTTACGGACGTGATCCAGTTTAAGTTCGGTCCTTCCTTAAAGCAGCGCGGACGTATGGTCATCGATATCATCTTTGACGGTATGAAGACCTCCGCAAAGCTGGGTGTGATCGCTGCGTTCCTGGCACTGATCATCGGCATCGTTTTAGGTTCCTTTGCGGCACTTTTACGAAATTCATTTCTCGACCGTCTGATCATGGTGATCACCACGGCCTTCGTATCCATGCCGTCTTTCATTATGGGATCCCTTCTTCTGGTGGCCTTTGCCATCAAGACGCACATTTTTCCCGCTAACGGCGCAGCCAGCGGCGGTCTTGTGCTTCCCATCATCACCCTGATGCTTTATCCCATGTCCTATATTACGAGACTGACCCGTTCCTCCATGCTTGACGTGCTGGGACAGGATTATATCAGAACCGCCCGTGCCAAGGGTGTTTCCGGCGGACGGATCATCTTCGGTCATGCCCTGAAAAATGCCCTGATCCCCGTGATCACCTATTTCGGTCCCATGCTGGCCTATATCGTTACGGGCTCTCTGGTAGTGGAGCAGATCTTTGCGGTGCCCGGCATCGGCAGAGCTTATGTTTCCAGCATTACGAACCGTGATTATACGATGATCATGGGAACCACCATCGTACTGGCATCCCTGATCGTTATCATGAACCTGGTGAGCGACATCCTTTACAAAGTGGTGGATCCCAGGATCACATTGGAATAAACAGCAAGAAAAGGTAAGACAAAGGAGAAACCTCTGTATGAGCGAGGAAGCAAAGAAAGAGGGGCAGAGCGTGCCGGAGAATGTTGCACCGGCATCCCTCACCGCGGCGGATTTTGCCCCTGCGGATGAAAAAGAAAAAGAATATATGGTCAAGATGAGGCCCCAGACCACGGCCTTCAAGGACGGTATCCGCCGCCTTCGGAAGAACAAGGTGGCCATGGTGAGCTTCTGGGTGATCGTACTGATCACGCTGTGTGCGCTGATCATCCCGATCTTCTGGCCTTATCAGTATGAAGCAATGCTGGGTATGACGCCCGGAAAGCCTGTGGATGCATCCTTCCAGAATTTAAAGCCCATGACCTATTCGGCTACGGAGCTTACCAGGATCGAAGCGGGAGAGAAGGTATTCCCCCATCTCTTCGGAACCGATTCCAGCGGAAGAGATTATTTCATCCGTGTGGTTTACGGTACCAGGATCTCTCTGGCGGTTGGATTCTTTGCATCCCTGATCGTGCTTGTGATCGGACTCTTGGTAGGTGCCATCTCCGGTTATGCCGGCGGCAAGGTGGATCTGGTGATCATGCGTATCGTGGATATCATCTATTCCCTGCCTGACATGCTGATGGTCATCCTGCTGGCAACCGTGCTCAAGCAGGCCATCGGAGACAGCCTTGAGGGCACCGTCCTTGCAAGGATCGGTTCGAATATCATTTCCCTGTTCATCGTATTTGCCCTGCTGTACTGGGTTTCCATGGCAAGACTGGTACGAGGACAGATCCTTTCCCTGCGTGAGCAGGAATATGTGCTGGCAGCTCAGGCAGCCGGCGCCAAGGGCAGCTGGGTCATCCGTAAGCATCTGATCCCCAACTGCGTTTCGGTCATCGTGATCTCAACGGCGCTTCAGATCCCCAGTGCGATCTTCACGGAGAGCTACCTGTCCTTCCTGGGACTGGGTGTTAACGCACCCATGCCTTCCCTGGGTTCCCTGGCCTCCGATGCGCTCAACGGTATCACCTCCTATCCCTACAGACTGGTGATCCCGGCCATCGTGATCTCCCTGATCGTTCTGTCCCTGAACCTTTTCGGAGACGGACTTCGCGACGCGTTTGATCCAAAACTGAACGGATAAAGATAAGTATTTGCGGTAGTAGCTGGAGTATGACGGTGACCATGCTTGCATGGGCATCCGACAGACGACAGATACGCAAATACGCTATTATATACAAGAAACAAACAGAGAGGAACCAACATGGCACTTTTAGAGGTGACAGACTTACATACTTCATTCTTTACGGATGCCGGCGAAGTAAAGGCCGTAAACGGCGTTTCCTTTACCCTGGAAAAAAATAAAGTCCTGGGGATCGTGGGCGAGTCGGGCTCCGGTAAATCCGTAACGGCTTATTCCATCATGCAGATCCTGGCCAAGGCCGGTAAGATCGTATCCGGCTCCGTGAAGCTGGACGGCGAGGAGCTGGTGGGAGCCCCCGAAAGCGTAATGAACAAGATCCGCGGAAACAGGATCTCCATTATTTTTCAGGATCCCATGACCAGCCTGAATCCGACCTATACCATCGGAAGCCAGCTCATGGAAGCGATCCTGCTCCATACCGGAAGAAACCGCAAGGAAGCCTGGGAGCGGGCTGTGGAAATGCTTAAACTGGTAAATGTCAATGAGCCGGAAAAGCGTATGAAACAGTACCCTTATGAGTTCTCGGGCGGTATGCGCCAGCGTGTTATGATCGCCATGGCTCTGGCCTGCGAGCCAGATATCCTGATCGCGGATGAGCCCACCACGGCGCTGGACGTTACGATCCAGGCTGGTATCCTGGAGCTGATGAAGGATATTCAGAAAAAGGAAGGCATGGCCATCATCATGATCACCCATGATCTGGGCGTTGTGGCCCAGCTTTGTGATGAGGTCATCGTTATGTATGCCGGCGGTATCTGCGAGAAGGGAACGGCGGATGATATCTTCTACTACCCGAAGCATGAATATACCAAGGGACTGCTTTCCTCCATCCCCACGGTGGATTCCGAATATGAAAAACTGCGTCCCATCGCAGGAACCCCCATTGACCTTTTGAACATGCCTGCCGGCTGTCCTTTCGCACCCCGTTGCGAGAATGCCATGAAGGTATGTATCAGACAGGCGGCACCTCTTGAGAAGGTGTCCGAGGGTCATATGGCAGCCTGCTGGATGAATCAGAAGAAGGATTGAGATAAAGGATGACTATGAAGGACAATCAACAAACGCAGCCGCTTTTGCAGGTTAAGAACCTCAAGCAGTATTTTCAGCTGAATAACGGATTTTTCTCCACCCAGGTTTTGAAGGCGGTGGATGATATCTCTTTTGACATCAATAAGGGCGAGACCCTGGGACTTGTGGGAGAGTCCGGATGCGGCAAGACCACGGCGGGCAGATCTATCCTGCAGCTGTATAAGCCCACGGCCGGCGAGGTGATCTTCGACGGTAAGAAGATCGAGGGAAAAGCCACCATCGAGGCCTATCGTCAGAAGGCGACCATGGTATTCCAGGATCCCTATTCATCCCTGGATCCCAGAATGACCGTCTCCGATATCATCGGCGAGCCTCTGGATGTTCAGAATCTGGTGAGCAACGCCGCGGAGAGAAGAGAGAGGATCCTTGACCTGATGGACAAGGTGGGACTCAATTCCGAGCATGCAGCCCGTTATGCCCATGAGTTTTCCGGCGGACAGCGCCAGCGTGTGGGTATTGCAAGGGCCCTGGCCACCAAACCGGAATTCATTGTCTGCGACGAGCCTGTTTCGGCTTTGGATGTGTCCATTCAGGCCCAGATCATCAATATGTTCGAGCAGCTTCAGGAGAATATGGGTCTGACCTATCTGTTCATCGCCCATGATCTTCTGGTAGTGCGCCACATTTCCGATCGGATCGCTGTTATGTACCTGGGCCATCTTGTGGAGTTGGCAGATACCGATGCCATCTGCGACAGACCCCTGCATCCTTATACCAGAGCTCTGATGAGTGCGGTACCCATGCCGGATCCGAAGGTAGCAAGGGCTAACAAAAGGATCGCCCTCAGCGGTGAGATCCCTTCCCCGCTCCATGCGCCTAAGGGTTGTCCCTTCCATACCAGATGTCCCCATGCAACGGATGCCTGCAAGGAAAGCATGCCGGAGCTTAAAGAGGTGGAGAGCGGTCGTCTGGTAGCCTGCCACAGGGCGCTGGAGATCAATTAATACGGTCTAGGGAGCATTTTTCAGGGTGCTCTTTGGATATATAGTTAATGTTTTATTTTAGCAGTAGGAGGAAACTATTATGAAAAAGAAGTTACTTGCGATTCTTTTGTCCGCAGCTATGGTCGCTTCTTTGACAGCTTGCGGTGATTCCGCACAGAGCGGCAACGCTCCCGAAGAGCTGGCAGAGGATATCGAAGCTGCAGCAGAAGAGGACGCCGCAGCCGAGGAGGCAGGCGACGAGGCAGCCGAGGGCGACACAAGCGCAGCAGCAGGCGAGGGCCTGAATGTATGTATCGCTTCCGAGCCCGATACTCTTGATCCCGCACTCAACAGTGCCGTTGACGGTGCTACCATGCTGGTACACCTGTTCTCCGGTCTTGCTAAGTGGGAGAAGGACGGCGAAGGTTTCAAGATCGTTCCCGATGCAGCAACCGAGCTGCCTGAGGGTGTTGTAAATGATGACGGTACCGTTACCTACACCTATACCTTAAGAGACGGCCTGAAGTGGTCCGACGGTAAGGATGTAACGGCAGGCGATTTCGAGTTCGCATGGAAGAGAGCCGTATCCGTAGATCTTGCAACGGACTATGGTTACATGTTCGAGATCGTTGACGGTTATGATGAAGTATGGGATCTGGATGATGACGGCAATCCGAACAATCCGGATGCACAGCTCAACGTAAAGGCCCTGGATGAAAAGACTCTTGAGGTAACCCTTGAGAACAAGGTTTCCTACTGGAACGAGCTTCTTGCTTTCCCTGTATACTTCCCCGTTCGTGAGGACGTTGTTTCCAACGAGAGCTGGGCAACCGATCCTTCCACCTATGTATGCAACGGACCTTACACCATGACCGACTGGCAGCACAACTCCGTGATCACTCTGAAGAAGAACCCTGATTACGTTGATGCAGATCAGATCACCATGGACCAGATCAACTTCTATCTGTCCGATGATGCCAACAACATGCTCACCAACTTCAAGAACGGTGACTGGGCTATGATCGACGATGTTCCCACCAACGAGATCGCTACTCTGAAGAACGATTATCCCGACAACTTCTTTGTAGAAGGTCAGATCGGTACCTACTATGTATGCTGGAACATCAACCAGAAGCTTCTTCCCGACTCCAGCTCCCTGAAGGGTGTGGAGGCAGCTAAGGCTGAGGCTGAGATCCGTAATGCACTGTCCCTGCTCTTTGATCGTAACTACATCGTAGACAGCATCGCACAGGGCGGTCAGGTTCCTGCATCTTCCTTCGTAGCTATGGGTCTTACCGATGCGGACGGTTCCGAGTTCTACAAGAACGCAGGTTCCAACAGCTTTGACGGTTACTATGATGTTTCCGCTGATGCCCTTGAGGCTAACTTCAACAGCGCTGTTGAGACTCTGAAGAAGTACTACACCTATGATGAGGCATCCGGTAAGTTCACCGATGTTCCCACCCTTACCTATCTGTACAACACCTCTGATGCACACAAGGCTATCGCAGAGTATCTGCAGAGCGCTTTTGCAGCAGTAGGCATCACCATGAACCTTGAGAACCAGGAGTGGGCAACCTTCCTTAACACCCGTAAAGAGGGTAACTATTCCGTAGCAAGAAACGGATGGCTGGCTGATTACAACGATCCTATCTGCTTCCTGGATATGTGGGTTTCCGGTTCCGGTAACAACGACGTTCAGTACGGCAAGGGTGATCATGAGAAGATCAAGGCATATGACCTTGACCTGACCGAGTTCGGTTATGACACCAAGGTTGAGGGCGGCACCTGGGCTGAGACCTATGATGTGCTCATCGCCGACATCAAGTCCTGCGAGGATGAAGCTACCCGTTACAAGCTGATGCACAAGGCAGAGGATATGCTGATGGAGACCGGATGCATCTGCCCTCTGTACTTCTACACCGACCTGTATATGGTTGACAACTCTCTGAAGGGCTTCTTCTCCAACCCTCTGGGTTACAAGTACTTCATGTACAGCACCTTTGAATAAGAATCAAGCAATTCATAAGTTTTTCCAGGCAGCCGGCTTTTCATAAGCCGGCTGCCATGGCACAGAAAGGAAAACACCCCATGAGATATCCGAAGATGCTTCCCGACGGCGGGACCATAGGTTTTATCGCACCTTCATTCGGCTGTGCCATTGAGCCTTACGCGACCAGGTTTGAGCATGCCCTTAAGCTCTTTGGAGAAATGGGATATAAGACGGTGTTGGGACCCAACTGCCATGCATCAGATGGTTTGGGGATCAGCAACCTTCCGAAGCTTTGCGCCGAAGAGCTTAACGAGTATATGACCCGGGAGGATATCGATCTGATCATCACCTGCGGCGGCGGTGAGCTGATGTGTGAGATCCTGCCCTATGTGGATTTTGACAGGATCGCGGCGGCAGAGCCCAAGTGGTACATGGGCTATTCGGATAACACAAACTACATTTTTCTTTCTGCGATACTGGCGGATACAGCCGCCATCTACGGGCCCTGCGCTCCGTCCTTCGGGAGAGTACCCCTGCACAGCTCCGTATCCGAGGCACTGGACCTTGCCTGCGGCAGGATCACTTCGGTCAGCGGATATGAGCTTTGGGAAAAGCCGGAAGAAGGGAGCGGAGAGTCTGAGATCGAGCCGGATCCTCTGGAGGGCTATGCTTTAAACGAAGAGCCCCTTTACAGGTATCATCTGCCCGGCAGCGGCAGGATCCTGACAGGGGAAGAGGCGGAGGAACCCGTGACCTTAAGGGGAAGACTGCTGGGAGGCTGCGTGGACATCCTGACCCTCCTTGTGGGTACCCAATATGATAAGGTGGATGCCTTCCTGGAAAAGTATAAAGATGACGGCATCCTGTGGTTTACGGAGTGTTGTGATCTGGATCCCCTTTCGGCCAGGAGAGCATACTGGCAGATGAGGGAAGCAGGCTGGTTTAAGTATGCAAAGGGCTTTTTGATCGGGCGGCCGAGACGCTTCGGAGAAGAAGCCATGGGCGTGGATCAGTACAACGCCGCAGTGGATATCCTGTCCCCTCTGGGTGTGCCTGTCATCATGGATCTGGATATCGGACATCTGCCGCCCATGATGCCAATCATCAGCGGGGCTCTTGCGGATGTGACGGCTCTGGGCAACCGGATCACCATACGTTATGAGGCAAACTGATTCCTGTAGAAACGGGAGGTTACGGCATTGAAGGAAAAGGCCAAAACGGACAAAAAAGGTCGCCGGCGTCTGTATCGGGCCCTGATCATAGTGACTGCGGTCCTCGTTAATGTGCTGCTGGGCTGGCTGATAAACAAAGCGGTTCTGCCCCTGTATCTTGACAGCATGGGGACGGTCTTTGTAACGGCTTTCTGCGGTTTCATTCCCGGTGTCATAGTGGCGGTCGCCACAAATATTTTCAGTGTATTTTATAACCCTGATTCCATGTATTACACACTGGTGGGAGTTCTGATCGTGCTTGCTGTGGAGTGGTGCGCGCACAGCGGGAGATCCCGGAAAAAGAGCAATGCCGTTTTTCTGATCTTCCTTCTGTCCCTCATCGGTGGTGTGGTAGGCATTATTTTCCAATGGCTTTTGCTGGGCGGTCCCCAGTTTACGGATGTGGCAAACGGAGCAGGGATCATCACGGGGGGGAATACCGCCCTGTATTTTCCCGTCTGTCTTTTGCTGAATGTGTGCCTGAACTTTGTGGATAAGGCCATTACCACGGTCCCCGCACTTTTCATGATAAAGCTGTTTCCTTCGGAATTCAGAGACTATATCTCCGGCGGCAACTGGAAGCAGCGCCCTTTGACGGAAGAGGAGAGAGAAGTTATCCGGAAGGGAGAGAGGGGACGGCGCCATTCCATTCGTTTCAGACTGACCATGATGCTGACCCTTGCCTGCGTAGCCGTGGCAGTCGTTATGGCGCTGATCAGCATCAATCTCTATTACGAGGATACGGAAGCCCAGTATCAGGGAAATGCGCTGCAGGCTGCAAAGTTTGCGGCATCCGTGTTGGATCCCGATAAGATCGACATGTATCTGGCCAAGGGCTGGGATGTGGCCGGCTATGCGGAGACCAGAGAGCTTTTGACCCACATAAGGGACGGTGCTCCCGGGGTGAAATATCTCTATGTGGTAAAGATCAAAAAGGACGGCTGCTACTGGGTCTTCGATCTGGATTCCGATGATGCGGAGGCCAATGAACCCGGCAGCAAATCGGAGTTTGAAGAGGCATTTTACCCTTATCTGCCGGCGCTTCAGGCGGGAGAAGAGATCGATCCCATTGAATCGGATGATGTGTCCGGCTGGGTGCTGACCACCTATTATCCCGTTAAGAACGAAACGGGGAAAACGGTCTGCTACGTGGGCGTGGACGTTTCCATGACCTACCTTTCCGGCTATATGGTAAGATTCGCCCTGCGTACCATTATGGTATTCTCGGGCTTTTTCGTGCTGATCCTGGGCTGCGGCCTGAAGATCTCGGGAACCTATCTGGTCTATCCCGTGGGAAGCATGGCCAACTCCATCGAAGCCTTTTCCGGTCTGGAGGAGGAAGCAGAGCAAAAAGTGCTGGATGCCAACGCTGCCAGACTTAAAAAACTGGAGATCACCACGGATGATGAGGTGGAGACCTTGTACCGTGCCATCTGCGGCATGGCCGAGACCACGGCTGATCAGGTGCGCAGTATCCGGCATTTTGCGGATGCCACCGCCAAGATGCAGAACGGTCTGATCATTACCATGGCGGACCTGGTGGAAAACCGTGACTCGGATACGGGCGCCCATATCCAAAAAACCGCAGCCTATGTACGGATCATAGCAGAATCTCTCCGAAGTAAGGGTTACTATACCGACAAGCTGACGGACAAGTTCATCTCCGATGCGGTGATGAGTGCACCGCTGCATGACGTGGGCAAGATCAACATTCCCGATGCGGTGCTCAATAAGCCGGGCAAGCTGACCCCGGAGGAGTATGAGATCATGAAGACCCATACCATTGCCGGACGGGAGATCATGGAGAAGGCCATCAGCACGGTGAACGGTGAGAATTACTTAAAGGAAGCAAGGAACATGGCGGGCTATCACCATGAGCGCTGGGACGGCAAGGGCTATCCCGAAGGGTTGAAGGGAGAGGTGATCCCCCTGTCGGCCAGGATCATGTCCGTGGCGGATGTTTTTGATGCACTGGCATCTCCCCGGGTCTACAAACCCGCATTTCCGCTGGATAAGGCCCTTTCCATCATTCAGGAGGGAGCCGGCACCCAGTTCGATCCCTATGTGGTAGAGGCCTTTATGGATGCTCTGCCGGAGGTAAAGCAGGTACTTTCCAAATATCAGGAAGCGTAATGAGAGGCGTCAGGATGAGAAAGGCAAAACCGGGATATCAAAAGAGGGGAGTCATATTTTTAGCGCTGTTGCTCTGCCTGTGTTTCGGCACGGCGCAGATCAGGGCAGAGGAGGAAGGGCCCGAGGGAAAAATGCCCCGGGAGAAAGTGGGCGAGGAGATCCCCTGCGGCGGCGGATATGCCGTGACGGGACAGCTTTCCGGCCTTGGCTATATGTCGGTGCTCTATGATTCCTTCAACGGACTGCCCACCTCAGAGGCCAATTTCATCCTGCCCGGAAGCGACGGCTATGTCTGGATCGGCGGCTACAGCGGTCTGATCCGCTATGACGGTACGACCTTTGAGAGAATGGATGCTGCCGAGGGTCTTACCAGTGTCAGATCACTGTATGAGGATAAGAGCGGCAGGATCTTCGTAGGCACAAACGACAACGGCGTGGTTGTCATCGATGGGGGTAAGCAGACCCATATCACGGTGGAGGACGGACTGACATCTTCTTCCGTTCGGGATTTTGCCGGGGACAGCGAAGGAAATGTGTTTGCTGCCACCACAGCGGGGATCTGTATGATCAGCCCCGATCTTACGGTCAGTGTTCCGGAAGATGAGTGGTTGAAAGAGGAACTGGTGCAGAGGCTTTCCGCTGACTCCAAGGGCCGTATTTACGGTCAGACGAAGAGCGGTTATATCTTCAGCATCGATGACGGACGAGTTTCCTCGTATTATGATCATTCGCAGCTGGGCATGGAAAAGATCACCACCGTTCTGGCGGATCCGAAGCAGCCCGGCATGGTTTATCTGGGAACCGAATCCGAGAAGATCTACTACGGACGGTTCGGAGAGAATGCGGGAAAAATGAAGGCCATTACGGTGGCGCCCATAGAGAACGTGCGCTGGCTGTCTTATGCCTGCGGCCGCATTTTTGCCGTTTCGGAAAGCAAGGTGGGATACCTGGATGAAGACCAAAGCTTTCATCCGGTGGAGCATCTGTCCGTCACAGGCAGCATTGAGATGATCACGGCGGATTATCAGGGGAATATCTGGATCGCATCTTCCCGTCAGGGCGCGGAGAAGGTGATGGCCAACAATTTTCAGGATGTATGGAAAATGGCCGGACTGGAGCCGGATGTGGTAAATACCACCTGTATGTACAAGGATCTTCTCTATGTGGGAACGGATCACGGATTGTATATCCTGGACAAGGATCATAACCAAGTGGTCACCAACTTAAAGGATCATCTGGGAAGCGATCGGATCCGCTGTATCATTAAAGACAGCTCAGATAATCTCTGGATCGCCACTTTTTCCAATGAACATGGTCTGGTGAGGATGAGCTCCAACGGAAAGATCTACGATTACACGGAAGCGGAAGGCATGCCGGGCAATGAGGTGCGCTGCATCGCGGAAATGTCCAACGGTATGATCCTGGCGGGCACCGGTAACGGCGTGGCCAGCTTTAAAAACGGCACCATCAAGCATGTTCTGACCAAGGATTCCGGACTTCGCAGTTCGGTGATCCTGACGGTATCGGAGGGAGACAACGGCGATATCATGGCCGGTACCGACGGCGACGGACTATATATCTACCGCAGCGGTACGGGACAGATCGACAGGCTGGGCAGGGAGGAAGGTCTGACCAGTGATGTGATCCTTCGGATCAAGCGGGACGATAAGCGGGATCTGTACTGGATCATCACCTCCAACTCGCTGGAATACTACAAGGACGGCGAGATCGTTAATGTGTCCACTTTTCCCTATAACAATAACTTCGATCTGTATTTTGGAAGCGATGATAAGGTCTGGGTCATTACCTCCCGGGGCATTTACGTTGCCCAGGCTGAGGATCTGATGCAGGATCAGGTCAGGGAATATGCCCTGTTCAACACGGCCAACGGCCTGACCAATACACCCATCGTGCATTCCTACAGTCATCTGGAGGAGGACGGAAATCTGTATATCGCCGGTCAGACCGGCGTATGCCGGGTGAACATCGAGGATTTCAAGGAGGAGTTTTCGGAGATCAAGACGAATCTCCGTAAGCTGATGGCCGATGATAAGGAGATCCTGCCGGATGATTCGGGAAACTATGTGATCCCCAATGATGTCAGACGTATCCAGATCAATCCTGCGGTGCTGGATTATACCACCCTGGATCCTATGGTGAGAGTATATCTGGAGGGCAGCGGCGACGAAGGGATCACAGCCAGGAAGAGCGAACTGACGCCCCTGGAATTTAACCATCTTTCCTACGGAAATTATACCCTGCATATCCAGCTGATGAATGAGCAAGGCAATGAGGTCATGAAGGACACCACATTTGCCATCACCAAACAGCCCAGGATCCTGGAGCTGGTAGGAGTCCGGATCCTTCTTTTGGCGCTGCTGGCGGCTGTGGTGGGCATCATCGTATGGCGCATCATGTCGGGGACCGTTATCCGCAGGCAGTACAACGAGATCCGTAAGGCCAAAGAGGAGGCGGAGCGGGCCAATTCCGCCAAGTCCCGGTTCCTTGCCAATATGTCCCATGAGATCCGTACCCCCATCAATACCATCATGGGTATGGATGAGATGATCTTAAGAGAAGATACCAAGGATGTGCCGAAGGCCTACAGCAGCTCCGTCACCGGATATGCCAGGGATATCCGAAGAGCATCGGAGTCCCTGCTTTCCCTGATCAACGACCTGCTGGATATGTCCAAGATCGAATCCGGCGGTATGCATCCGGTGGAGCAAAAATACGATACCGTCAGTATGCTGCGTGCCATCGTATCCATGATCCGTGTCAGGAGCCAGGAAAAAGATCTGGCCTTTGATGTGAAGATCGATGAAGAGCTGCCGAAGCTTTTGTTCGGCGATGAGGGCAAGATCAAGCAGGTGACCCTGAACCTTTTGACAAATGCCGTGAAATACACGGATGCCGGCGGTTTTACCCTGCGGGTATCGATGGAGGAGAAAAAGGAAGATACCTGCCTGCTTCGTATCAGCGTGAAGGATACGGGGATCGGTATCAAAGAAGAAGACATGGATAAGCTCTTTACCGCCTATGAAAGGCTGGATGAAGAGAAAAACAGCGCCATCCAGGGTACGGGACTGGGGCTGGATATCTCACGCCGCTTTGCAGAGCTCCTCGGCGGAAGCCTGACCTGCGAGAGTGTATACGGAGAAGGCAGCGAGTTCATCTTTATGCTGCCCCAGAAGATCGTGGATCCCACCCCGGTGGGAAAGTTTACCGAACGGGACGAAAATGCCCGCAGCGGCCCCTATGTACCCAAGTTTGTAGCTCCCGATGCGGATATCCTTGTGGTGGATGACAACCCCATGAACCTGACGGTGATCAAGGGACTGCTGAAGGGAACGAGAGTCTTTGTGACCACGGCCGAAAGCGGTGAGGAGTGCCTTGAAAAGATCAAGTACGGCAGCTTTAATGTGGTGCTGCTGGATCATATGATGCCCGGTATGGACGGCTTACAGACCATTGCAAAGATCCGGGAAACCCATCCCGAGCTTCCTGTCTATGCCCTGACGGCCAATGCCACGGCAGGAGGCGAAGAGTTCTACCGGTCCAAGGGCTTTGACGGATATCTTTCCAAGCCCGTTGACTGTGAGGCTTTGGAAACGGCCATCATGCGGCATCTTCCGGAACGGATGATCCAGCGTCCCGGTGAGGGAGACGCGGTCGCGACAACCGCAGCGCCTGCAGAGCTTCCGGAGGAATATGCCCGCCTTAAGGAAGTAAAGGGGATAGATGTTTCGGAGGGGATCAAAAACTGCGGCGGAACGAATACCTATATCAAAAGTCTGAAGGTATTTGCCGCATCCATCGAAGATAATGCCAAGGTTCTGGAAGAGGCTGCCGGCAGCGGTGATATCGAACTGTTTACCGTCAAGGTACATGCCCTGAAGACCTCCGCCCGTTTTGCGGGAGCCGGAGAGCTGTCCTCCATCTGTGAAAAGCTGGAGGAGGCGGGCAAAAAGGGCGATACGACATACATAGACGAAAACGTCTCCGGGATGCTGGAGATGTACAGAGCCTTTTCCGGTCCTTTGTCCGTGCTGCAGGGCAGCGGCGCTGACGCATCGAAGAAAAAGATCCCGCCGGAAGAGCTTCAGAATGCCTACATGACACTTCAGGATGTGATCTCGCAGATGGACTATGATTCCGTTGAGATGATCGTAAACCAGGTGATGGAATACGACCTTGAGAAAGAGGACGCAGAGCGGTTTGAGGCACTGGCCAAAGGTCTGAAAAACTGCGACTGGGACGGAATGGAAGAAGTGATAAAAGGAATGAGGGGGTAACAAATGGGAAGAACAGATGATATGGACGAAAAGCTGATCGGGTTCTTCAGTGCGGATATGCAGGCTGCCATTAAGGGAGAAAAGGAAGAACCGCCCCGGGCTCTTGTGGTCTCTGAAAAAGACAGCTTTCTTACCAGGGTTCTGATCAATAAGCTTTCGGAGATACAGATCAAGAGCACTTTTTCCGTATGGGAACCGGAGCGGATAGAACGAAACTGGGATAAAAAAGGGCCCATCATCCTTTACATGGATGAAGGCAGAAGACCGCCGGATGATCTGATGCCATATCTGTCGGAGCAGCTTTCCGATTCGGATACTTACCTGATCCCCATAGGGACCAGCAACGAGCTTAAGCTGATCAAGGACAGCATTCCCCCGGGACTGATCTATAAGACCTTTTCCAGACCGGTGGATCATGTGACTTTTCTGGAGACGGTATCGGATCTGTTTAAAAAGACGACATCCGGCGGACATAAAAGGACCATTCTGATCGTGGACGACGACCCGGGATTTTTGGGTATCGCCAGGGAGTGGCTGCGGGACAGCTACAAGGTGGCCATGGTCACCTCGGGGCTTCAGGCCATCAAGTGGCTGGGAAAAAACAAGGCCGATCTGATCCTGCTGGATCATGAGATGCCGGTCACCAGCGGCCCCCAGGTGTTGCAGATGCTGCGGAGTGAACCGGAGACCAGCTCGATCCCGGTGATGTTCCTCACAGGCAAAAGTGATAGGGAAAGCGTCATGGCGGTGCTTGACTTAAAGCCCGAGGGGTATTTTTTGAAGAGTATTCATAAGGAGGAGCTGCTTGAAAAACTCAGTGAGTTTTTCCTCCAAAGGGAAAAGACTTAAGGTTTACCTGTCGTGGTCTTTATGATACAATAGGCGAAGCGGTCCGGGACAGAGTATGCCCCGAAGATACGTGATCATTAAGGATAGGAGAAGAGAAATGAAGGAGTTAATGCTCGGAAATAAAGCCTTTGCCCGTGGCCTTTACGAGGCAGGCTGCAGTTTTGTTTCCAGTTACCCCGGCACGCCCAGTACCGAGGTGACGGAGGAAGCGGCAAAGTATGATGAGATCTATTGTGAGTGGGCACCCAATGAGAAGGTAGCCATGGAAGCGGCTTTCGGCGCATCCCTGGCAGGACGCAGAAGCTTCTGCGGCATGAAGCACGTGGGACTGAACGTGGCGGCGGATCCGCTCTATACCATGTCCTATACCGGTGTCAACGGCGGCGTTGTGATCTGCGTGGCAGATGATGCGGGAATGCATTCTTCCCAGAATGAGCAGGATTCCAGACACCATGCCATTGCATCGAAGGTTCCCATGCTGGAGCCCTCCGATTCCGCTGAGGCCCTCACTTTTGCCAAGCTGGCTTATGAGATTTCCGAGGAATACGATACCCCGGTGATCATGAAGATGTGCACCCGCGTGGCACATTCCCAGTCGGTGGTTGAGACTTCCGAGCGTGTACTTCCCGAGAGAAAGGCATATGAGAAGAACATTCCGAAATACGTTATGATGCCCGGCAACGCCATCCGCCGTCATCCCTTTGTGGAGGACCGCATGGCAAGACTTGCTGCCTGGGCGGAAAAGAGCGAGATCAACAGGGTGGAAAGTGCCGCAGGAAGCGGCAAGAGCCCCAGTGGCAGAAAGGTAGGTATCATCACCTCCTCCACCTCTTATCAGTATGTAAAGGAAGTATTCGGAAACACGGTTTCCGTTCTAAAGCTGGGTATGGTGAATCCTCTTCCCAGGGACCTGATTCTTTCTTTTGCCAAGGATAACGAGGTCCTGATCGTGGTTGAGGAGCTGGATCCCATCATCGAGACCCATTGCAAGAGCCTGGGTCTTTCCGTTCACGGTAAGGATCTGCTGCCCATCTGCGGGGAGTTTTCCCAGAATCTGATCCGGGAGTGTCTGGCAAGCTTTGTCTGGGGACAGAGCCACGAAGCGGACAGAGAGCTTACTGTCAGCGACCAGATCCCCATGCGTCCTCCCGTAATGTGTGCAGGTTGCCCTCACAGAGGCCTGTTCTATACCCTCAGCAAGCAAAAATGCACGGTCCTCGGCGATATCGGCTGCTACACCTTAGGAGCTGTGGCACCTCTTTCCGCCATTGACATGACCCTCTGCATGGGCGCTTCCGTCAGCGCGATCCACGGCTTTAACGTGGCTTCAAAGGAGGACGAGGATAAGAGGGTTGTTGCCGTGATCGGTGATTCCACCTTCATGCATTCCGGTATGACCGGACTTGCCAATATCGCATATAACCAGTCCGATTCCACGGTGATCATCCTGGATAATTCCATCACCGGTATGACGGGCCATCAGCAGAATCCCACCACGGGCTATAACATCAAGGGAGATCCGGCAGGCAAGATCGATCTGGAGGCGCTGTGCCGTTCCATGGGCTTTGAGCGTGTCCGCGTAGTGGATCCTTACGATCTGAAGGCCTGTGAGGAGGCGGTTAAGGAAGAGGTTGCCGCAAAAGAGCCTTCCGTGATCATTTCCAGAAGGCCCTGCGCGCTTCTGAAGTATGTAAAGCACAATCCGCCCCTTACGGTGAACAAGGATAAGTGCGTCGGCTGCAAATCCTGTATGAAGATCGGCTGTCCCGCCATTTCCATGAAGGACGGAAAGGCCCATATCGATACAACCCTTTGCGTGGGCTGCGGCGTTTGCCAGCAGCTGTGTCCGGTAGGAGCACTCGAAGGCTGCAAAAAGGAGGAGGGCTGAGATGGAAACGAAAAATGTGATGATCGTCGGCGTAGGAGGACAGGGTTCTCTTCTTGCCAGTAAGCTGCTGGGAAAGCTTTTGCTGGACGAGGGCTATGATGTAAAGGTATCCGAGGTGCACGGCATGTCCCAGAGAGGCGGCAGCGTGGTTACCTATGTAAGATTCGGAGATAAGGTATATTCCCCCGTTATCGACAAGGGACAGGCGGATTATATCGTATCCTTTGAGCTTCTGGAGGCTGCCAGATGGCTTCCCTACCTGAAGAAGGACGGACAGGTAGTCACCAATATCCAGCAGATCGATCCCATGCCCGTGATCACGGGAGCCATGGAGTATCCGAAGGATCTGGTGGACAAGATGAAAGCACTTGGGGCAAAAGTGGATGCTCTGGATTGTCTGGCTCTGGCTGAGCAGGCCGGCAGCGCCAAGGCAGTGAACATCGTTCTGATGGGCAGACTCAGCCACTATTTCGATATCCCCAAGGATGCATGGATGAAGGCTATGGAGCAGATCGTTCCGGCCAAATTCCTGGAGATGAACAAGAAGGCTTTCGAGCTGGGCGAGAAAGCCTGAGGAACACGACAACACGATCTTTTTCGGTTCGGAGAGGGGATCGGAACGAAGAGAAGGAGGAAAACAGTGGAACGCTACTATCAACAGGAGATCGAATGTGCATCGAGAGATGAGATCGTTGCCATTCAGAACAAGAAACTGAAAGAGCAGGTAAAGCACGTTTGGGAGAATGTGCCTTACTACCGCAAAAAAATGGAAAAGAAGGGGATAACACCGGAGGATATCCAATCCATCGAGGATCTGCACAAGCTGCCTTTTTTGTCCAAGTATGACTTAAGGGATTCCTACCCTTACGGACTTTTGGGCGTACCCAAGAATCAGGTGGTAAGGATCCATTCCACTTCCGGAACGACGGGAAAAAGGGTAGTGGCTTTCTATACCCAGGGTGACATCGATCTGTGGGAGGACTGCTGCGCCAGAGCCATCATGGCGGCAGGAGGCAGCGAGGAGGACGTGTGCCAGATCTCTTACGGATTCGGACTTTTCACCGGCGGCGCAGGACTTAACGGCGGCAGCCACAAGGTGGGCTGTATGACCGTACCGATCTCCTCCGGTAATACCGAGAGACAGATCATGTTCATTCAGGATCTGCAGGCATCCATCATCTGCTGTACGCCCAGCTACGCGGCATATCTGGGAGAGAGCATGAAGGAGATGGGACTGGGTCCCGATGATATCCCCCTGAAGGCAGGTATCTTCGGCGCAGAAGCCTGGAGCGAGGAGATGCGTGCGGAGATCGAAAAGACCATGGGCATCAAGGCCTATGATATCTACGGACTGACGGAGCTTTCCGGCCCCGGCGTGGCTTTCGAGTGCAGCGCCCAAACCGGTATGCATATCAACGAGGATCACTTTATCGCAGAGATCATCGATCCCGATACGGAAGAGGTTCTGCCTGAAGGAACCTGGGGTGAGCTGGTATTTACGGCCATCGACAAAAAGGCCTTCCCCATGTTGCGTTACCGCACCAGGGATATCTGCCGTCTGACCCGTGAAAAGTGCTCCTGCGGAAGAACCCATGTGAAGATGGACAAGCCCAGGGGAAGATCCGACGACATGCTCATCATCCGCGGCGTGAACGTATTCCCGTCCCAGATCGAGACCGTGCTTCTGGAGCATGGCTATCAGGCTAACTACCAGATCATCGTGGGCCGTGAGAACAACACGGATACCCTGGATGTACATGTGGAGATGACACCGGAGATGTTTACCGATAACGTGACCGATATCACCAAGGCACAGAAAGAACTGGTGGCAGGTCTGAGATCCATGCTGGGCATCACGGCCAAGGTAACACTGGTTGCACCCAAGAGCATTACGAGAAGCGAAGGCAAGGCTGTTCGAGTGATCGACAACAGAAAGATCTGAAAAGGAGGGAGAGTATGAGCGTAAAACAGGTTTCCATTTTTCTTGAGAATAAACCCGGTAAGATGTGTGAGATGACCGATGTGCTGGCGGCCAACAAGATCAATATGCGGGCACTTTCCCTGGCAGAGACCGAGGGCTTCGGTATTGTCCGCATCATTGTGGATGATGTCTATGATGCTACCACGGTGCTGAAGGATGCCGGCTACATCAATAAGCTGACCAGCGTGGTGATCGTAGCGATCCCCGATTCTCCCGGCGGTCTGAAGCATGTGCTGGAGGTTCTTGCAAGCAAGCAGATCAATCTGGATTACATGTATGCCCTTTCCACGGCGGCAAGCAGCGACCAGGCTTATATGGTGCTGCGGGTGAATGATCACAAGGCGGCGGAGGCGGCCTTCACCAAGGCAGGGATCAAAGTAGTTACGCAGGAGGAGATCGCGGAGTTATAGGGCAACTGAAGTGATTCACAGAGGTCTACGCACCAAGCTCGCAATCCCGTGCTTCGCACTCAACTGTTGCTACGCAACTGATTGCTCGCTGTGGTGGAAGACCTCTTGCTTCGCAAGTACGAATATATAAAAAGGCAGCCTATGCAAGCAAGCTTGCAGGCTGCCTTTTCACATATTCTACTGTGAATCAGAGATCGTAGTAGTGTGCAAACTCTGCAGGATGCGGTATCTTCGCGATCTCATCCGCGGTTGCTTTTTCACGCTTGATGAGCTGATTTAAGAGTCTTTCGGGGAAGACGCCTCCCTGGGTCAGGAATTCGTGATCCTCCTCCAGAGCTTTGATGGCTTCCTCCAGGGAGGTGGGAAGACCGGTGAGCTTAGCTTTTTCCTCATCGGAAAGCTCATAGAGATTGAAGTCGTAAGGACCCCAGCCTGCCGCATGGGGATCGATCTGCTTCTTGATACCGTCCAGACCTGCCATGAGGATCGCTGCGTAAGCGTAGTAGGGATTGCAGGTGGCGTCGGGATTGCGGAGCTCAAAACGCTTTGCGGTGGGCGCTTTTGCGTAAGCGGGGATACGGATCACGGCGCTGCGGTTAGCCATGGCATACCCGATGGTCACAGGTGCCTCAAATCCGGGAACCAGTCTCTTGTAGGAGTTGGTAGAGGGATTGGTGATGGCGCAAAGGGCTCTTGCGTGGGTAAGAAGGCCGCCCATGAACCAGTGAGCCTCTTTGCTCAGCTGTGCATAGCCTTCCGGATCATAGAAGACGGGCTTGCCGTTCTTTAAAAGGAGCATATGGACATGCATGCCGTTTCCTGCCTCACCCGCCATGGGCTTGGGCATGAAGGTGGCAGTGCAGCTATCCGCTACGGCTTCATTTTTGATCACGTATTTAGCACTCATGGTATCGTCGGCCAGCTTCAGCATATCACCCAGCTCCACTTCGATCTCCATCTGACCGCTGCCGCCAACCTCGGGATGGTGGTATTTTACTTTGATGCCCCAGTCCTTCATGGAAAGGCACATGCGGCTTCGAAGGTCATTGTTCACGTCCATGGGAAGGGCAGTGTGATATCCCTTGTGAGGATGCACCTGGTAGCCGAAGTTGTTGTCGTCATCATCGGCAGCCCAGAGAGCTTGGGAAGAGAACAGCTCCGATGAAACATGGTGGGAAGTTACGTCAAAATATACATTGTCAAAGATGTAGAATTCGTACTCGGGACCGATCAGCATCTGATCCGCAATCCCCAGCTCCTTCATGTAGTCCAGAGCCCGGATGGCCACGTTGCGCGGGTACTGGTCAAAAGGCCTGTTCTCAGGCAGGTCGATGACCCGAACGTCCCCGATCATGGAGAGGGTGGGGATCTGGGCATAGGTGTCGATCACGGCGGAATCCAGTACGGGGATGAAGACCATATCACTGTTCTCCACCGGCGCATAGCCGTAATTGGAACCGTCGAAGCCGATACCGTGCTCCATGGTATCCTCGGTGAGCCTCTCGGCGGGGATGGACAGGTGACGCCATCTGCCGTCGATGTCCGTGAGTTTGAAATCCACGATCTGAATTTCTTCCTCGGTTATCAGTTTCTTGATATCCTCCAGCGTCTTTGCCATAGAAATATCCTCCTTCCGGTTTTTGGCATTTCTACTGCCGTTGATCAAATTATACATGATGGAAAAGCCTTTGAAAATCTATTTTTTGCCACCTTGCGGGGGTGGTGCGATTGTGATAAAATAACTATAACTGTGCAGAAATCAAGGTTTTCTGTGCGAATGATCCGAAGGGATATTTTTATAAATTTCAAAAGGAGTGTGTAAAACAATGAGTGAAAGTCAAACAAAGTCCGGCGGCTGGCGGGAGAATAAGTGGATCAGAGCTGCGATCCCCGCGCTGCTTCTGCACTGCAGTATCGGTACGGTATACTGCTGGTCCATCTTTTCCCAGGAGATAGCGGATTATATCGGCTATTCCAAGGCGGCTACGGAGTGGGCATTTTCCTTTGCCATTTTCTTCCTCGGCATGTCGGCTGCGTTTCTCGGTAATATCGTTGAGAAGGATATCCATAAATCCTCCCTCATCGCAACGATCTGTTTTGCGGCAGGTATGCTTCTGACCGGCGTGTTCATCATGTACGGCGGAACCCATCAGCACAGCCCCGTGGCACTGATCGGTATCTATTTAAGCTATGGTTTCATCATGGGTGTCGGTCTGGGTACCGGTTATCTTTCCCCGGTTAAGACCCTGATGCTCTGGTTCCAGGATCGTAAGGGTCTGGCTACAGGTCTTGCGGTTGCGGGCTTCGGCGCTGCCAAGGCCATCGCAAGCCCCATCATGCAGGCTATGCTGGAGAACTTGGGCGAGGGTGGCATCTACAAGATGTTCATGATCCTTGCAGCTGTATATTTTGTAATGATGTTTGTGGGCCATCTTCTTCTGGCTAAGCCTGCTGACTGGCATGAGCCCCAGAACGACGCAGAGAAGCCCAAGATCTTGGAAGTGCTTAAGACCAAGCCCATCACCAACTATATCGGTATCTGGGTAATGTTCTACATCAACATCACCTGCGGTCTGGCACTGATCTCTCAGGAAAAAATGATCGTGAAGTGTATCGGACTTGCCGCTTCGGTAGGTATCATCTCCACGATCTCTGCTATCTTCAATGCCGGCGGACGTCTCGGCTTTTCCGCATGGGCAGATACCATGAAGGATCGTAACACCATCTACAAGATGATCTTCATCCTGTCCATCGCGTTCACGGCTCTTGTAATGCTGACCGGCGGTATCAAGAACGGAGAGGGCAACGGCCTTCTGGTATTCCTGGTACTGGCACTGATCTTCATCGTAAACGCAGGCTACGGCGGCGGCTTTTCCAACGTACCGACGCTGCTTTCCGATCACTACGGAATGGGCAGTATCTCCGCGATCCACGGTATCACCCTTTCCGCATGGGCTTTTGCGGGACTGACCGGTAACCAGGTGGCAAGTTATATCGTAAATCACACCGGCGAGTTCATCGAGCACGGCACGGATGCATCCGGCAAGGCCATCATGATCAACCCCGTGGGTTATCAGAACGTGCTGTTCTTCACCATCGCACTTTACATCGTGGCACTGGTACTGTGTCTGGTACTGGTTAAGCCTACGGATAAGTCTAAGAAGGCTTAAGAACTTTTTATCGGACCGGTTGCGGCGGGGGGCCGCAGCCGTGTCCGTTTTGTTTTCGGCATCCGGACCGCAAAGGACCGGATCATGGGGATGTGAGAAGGTATGAGATCAGGTTCGAAATTAAACAGATATATAACGATCCTGTACTTTGTGACGATGGCTGCGGCTGTCGCTTTTTTGGTTTACATAACTATATTTGAAGGGGTTGAATCTTTTTCGGTCCGCCCCTCCTGGAATATGCGGGTCTACAAGAACGTTATGCCGGAGCAGGTAGAGGATCCTGACGCCGCTCTTGGCGTCATCAGCCGTTTTCATCTGAAGTGGGAGGGAAACGGGTATAACGATTTTATCTGTTTTTATTCCGTACATAACAATGTCAGGATCTATGTGGATGGGGAACAGATCTACACCCTCAGGGTGAAGAAGGATAACCGTTTTATACATACTGTAGGAAGTGTCTGGGTGATGGAACCTCTGAAGCAAAGCGATGATGGCAAGGAGATCACCGTGGACCTGGAACCCTTGTACGAACCCTTTATCAATTGCCCCCAGACCTTTTATTTCGGATCCCGGCTGCAGCTCTATCGCAGTCTTTTGCAGGAGAACGTCCTCAATCTGCTCATCTGCTTTATGATGGTCATCTGCGGCATAGTTCTGGTGGTTTCGTCCATTATGCGGCTAATTCGCAAGCAGGATGGAGCCGCGAACGGATATCTGGGACTTTTTGCCATTATGATCGGGATCTGGAAGATCCTGGACAGCAAGTATGCGCCTTTGATGTTCGGGGTCAGCCCTATGGCCATATCCACCATATCCATCTGTATGCTTTCGCTTTGCATTTTCCCTATTGTAAACTATATGAGAAAACAGACAAGGCTTAAGGGCTTCCCGGTGTTGGAGTATGCGGGCGGTTTTGCCGTATTGATGAGTATGACCAGCCTTGTTCTGCAACTTCTCGGAATATTGGAATACAGGGAAAGCCTGGTTCTGTCCCATTGCAGCGTGATCTGCAGCGTATTGGCCATTATTCTTGCCTGTGGACGGGCCTGGATGACGGAGAGAGAAAATCCCCGGGTGAGGATGGCAGTCCTGTTTTTGGCCTTCTGTGTACTCGGAGCGCTGGTGGATCTGGTGGTGTTCTATATCTACGGAGATTCCGGCAGCATCCTGTTCATGGTGGTTGCCTTCCTGAGTTACTTCATTTTTGTGGGATTTTACAATAACAAGCAGCTGATGCAGAGGGCGAACAGAGACCTGTTCACCGGCGTGTTCAACAGAAGCCGGTGTAACGAGCTGCTGAAAAGCGATGTTCAGATCAAGACCCTGTCGGCATTCGCCCTGTTTGATCTGAACGACTTAAAGACTACCAATGACACATACGGTCATGAAGTGGGAGACCAGATGATCCTTTCCTTTGTGAGCATCCTGAAGGCCGAAGCGCCGGCTCAGGGCTTTATCGGGCGCTACGGCGGGGATGAGTTCATTCTCTATCTGCAGGATGTGGAAAAGGAAAAGGTTAAAAAGATGCTCAGCAGGATCGAGATCGGTGTTCAGATGCACAATGCATCCAGCATGGGCCCCGAAGTCAGTTACTGCGTCGGAATGGTATTCTCCGATGAGCTGGATAAGCCGGCATTAAGGGATCTTTTCCATGCAGCCGATGAGCGGATGTATGTACAAAAGAAGAAATATCACGAGATCCACGACAGGAGAAAGTCAAATCGTTGACAGGATCATGGAATATTGTTCTATCTTATCCGGAGAAAAGGATGGAGGAAAGGAATACAGGGAATGAACAGAAGAATACTTCGCAATAAGGGATATCTGTATGTAACGGAGTTCTTTGCGGGAATGAGCGTGATGGCGGTTGAATTGGGAGCGAGCAGATTACTTGCTCCTTATTTTTCATCTTCCCAGATCGTGTGGACGATCATCATCGGGACCATTATGATCGCCATGGCCCTCGGGAACCTTTACGGAGGCAGAAAGGCGGATCAGAATCCCGATCCGGACAAGCTGTATGCCAGGATCATTGTGGCGGCATGCTGGATCGCGCTGATCCCCGCAGTGGGAAAATACGTCATTTTGGCGGTATCGGGGCTGCTGATCTTTACCATCAACAGTAATTATCTGGTGGTGGCGGCTTTTGTGGCCTGCATGCTGGTCTTTGTATTTCCGCTGTTTCTGCTGGGGACCGTAACGCCGTCCCTGGTGAAATTCACCGTAGAATCCCTGGATGAGGGCGGAAGTGTGGTCGGTAAGCTGAATGCGGCCAATACCATCGGAAGCATCCTGGGGACCTTTCTGCCCACCTTCGTGACCATACCGGCGGTGGGGACGGCCATCACCTTTTTGCTGTTCTCCGGGGTACTTTTGGTGCTTTGCTTGCTGTATTTCGTGAGCCCCCGAGTGCAGGGAAATGATAGTGAGGGCCGGGCAGAAGAACGATCTGAGAGTGGTTTGAAGGAAACCGCTGAGGGTGAACCGGAAGAAAAGGGTGGAAAAGAGACAGAAGAAAAACAGGATGTTGAGCCGAAAGAACAGAAGCCAGAGAAAAGGAAGGGGAAAACAAGCGAATCCGACGCGAAAAATAAGCTCAGGATCACGCTTGGGATCGTGATCTTCGCTGCATGCTGCGTATTTGGCCATGAGAGCAGTTTCGCCTTCTGGCAGGAAGATCTGACCTATGAAGGGGAGTCGGTATATAATTACCTGCAGGTCTATGAGGACGATCAGAAGGCGGTTCTGTCCACTAATGTGCTGTTCGGTGTCCAATCTGTCTATCGTAAGGAAAAGAGCCTTACGGGGATGTATTATGATTATGCCATGGCAGCGCCACTGATGGCGGGTGCGAGGGCAAAGGATTCGACAGATATCCTCATACTCGGAATGGGAACCGGCACCTTTGCAACCCAGTGTCATAGGTATTTTGACGGGATCCATGTGGAGGGCGTGGAGATCGATGAGAAGATCACGGACCTGGCGCACGAGTATTTTGCCTTATCCGAAGATACGAAGGTCACCACCTACGACGGAAGGGCCTATCTGGCCGCTGATAAGGGCAAATACGATGTGATCATGGTGGATGCCTATCAGGATATCACCATACCCTTTCAAATGTCCTCTGTGGAGTTTTTTACCATGGTAAGGGACCATCTTAAGGAAGACGGTGTTATGGTGGTGAATATGAACATGAGAGGGCAGAAGGAGGGGAATATCAACGAGTACCTCTCCGATACCATTGCAGGCGTATTTGACAGCGTATATACGGCTGACGTGAAGGGGTCCACCAATCGGGAACTGTTTGCCTGCTGCGGATCTGACATAGGAGAAAGAATGCAGAAGGCACTTGAATCATATTCCGACACAGATCTTACGGAGGATGATGCACAGCTGATCGCCATGATGCAGAGAGTGGAAGGCGAACTTGTTGAATACGAAGGCGGTTCCTATATCCTGACAGATGATAAGGCGCCTGTAGAACTGCTGGGAATGCAGGTGATCGACGATCTGATCCGGGATGAAGTGTCATATTACAAGGATATCTACCAGCAGGACGGCCTGAAAGGGCTTCTGGAGGTGCTTTGAATAATTGTTCATCTGCGGCAAAAGGATTTTATGCCGGGAATAACAGATGATACAAGATTTTGTGGATTTGGGTTGATAAGACAACAATATGTGTTATAATAATGCCGATGACGTAATGTCGTCGGCATGTTTGTTTTAAGAAACATGAGATTGGATTTTGGAGCAAATTCGTTTTTTAGAGAATGAAATATTAAATGATGAATTAATATATCCGATTAATGCGTTGGAGCGAAATGATGCTAGTTTGCATAATATAAATTATGTTAACTTGATGAAAATATATGATATTTCATCCGACGCAGTATGTCGGATGATGATGATCGAGAGAAATAACACCGGATCAGGACAGAGGAGCAGCGAGAAGGAATAGCAGGAGCGATATTTGGAAGCGCCCGAAACCGGGAAATTTAATTATAACATACGATATTACAAAGAAAGGAAGCAGAAAGCGCCAAATGAAGGAAAAAACAAAAAATAACACATCGAACTGTGACACCTGTTCTAACTATATCTATGATGAGGACTATGAATGTTACACCTGTCAGGAAAACCTGGATGAGGATGAAATGGCGCGTTTTTTAGCGTATCAGTTCCGGGATTGCTCCTATTATTCCTATGACAATGAGTATCTGATCGTTAAACACCAGATGTGATCATTGATTTTTTCTGACATACGGACTTGCATTTTGCTGTCGGATTTGAATAAAAAGGGTCGTTTTGCATGGTTATCCTGCAAAGTTATCCACAATTTGGCCTAAAATGAAAGATTTCATATGCTACTTTACGACTTTGGTCAATCCTGTCATTTTTGCCCCATATCGCTAGGTTGGATCACGTATAAAAACCATGCGAAATAAAACAAGCGTGTCTCAAAACGACCGATACATAACATATAATGATAACATGCATTATAAATAACGGTACAATAAGTAGCAGTTGAAATAACGGTATTTATAATCATATGAATTAATTAAATAACATAAGAAATACCCTCTTCCGGATCGAAAGAGGGTATTTCTGTTTTGATATATTTTATTCGATTGATCCTAAATGATCTAATCTTTTCGTACGATGATCACCTGAGAGGAGGTGGTATAGGGATCGGAAAAGTCTATTATCTTGAGACGATCCTCGGTTATGCTCATTGCTGCGATCCCCATATCGACCTTACCGGATGAAACGGCTTCCGGGATATCTTCGAATTCGGTCTCTTTAATCGCTAGTTCATACCCAAGCTTGTCGCAGATCGCTTGAGCCAGATCCACATCTATTCCGATGATCACTGAGTTCTGATAGTACTCATAAGGTGCGAAATAAGGATTCGTTGCCATTGTGAGGGTCCCTTTGGAGCGGTCAACGTCTTCGGGAGAGGTATAAGGATGGTCACCTCTGTTGGAAGATCCTATATAATTGGAAATGATATCGTCTATCACTCCTTCTTCCTTAAGCTCGGCAAGAGCAGTGTTGATCTGCTCCTTGAGAGCGGGATTATCCTTGCTGACGGCGATGGCGTATTCCTCCTCGGCAAAAG
>JAILKJ010000037.1 GCA_024693845.1 Lachnospiraceae bacterium | reverse complement strand
CATGTGTTAAGCACGCCGCCAGCGTTCATCCTGAGCCAGGATCAAACTCTCTGATTAAAAAGTTTAAATCCGGTCAAATTTCGCTTGGCTAATTTAACCTTCTTTACTGTTAAGGTTTTGTTTCTCTGAATAATTCTCTTTAGAACCTTCAGGGTTGCATTGCTGTTCATTTGTCAAGGTTCACTCACGGATGAAGCATCCGTTTTTAGTGTCTATAACGCCGCTTGCACTCTCGCAAGCGGCTTTATGATAATATCACTATATAAAAGGAATGTCAACAGATTTTCAGAAAAACACCAAGAATTTCCTGCGAAACTTTTATCTGAGACGGATCCGCTCCATCTTATCCTCATAGACCACCAGAAATCTGGAATAGGCATCGATGGGAATTATCCTCCGAATGCTGCCTCCCAGCTCGCCGTTGAACCGGACCGTTCCGTTATATCCCACGATCTCAAAGCGATTCTGATTATACGCCAAAAGCCTGTTGTCCTCCACCACGATATCGGTATATTCAAAATCGATATTGGTGGTCAGCTTTTCATTTCCCTTCATATCATATACATGAAGTTCATACTTGCCGGCTCCCATCTGGGAATCCATCACAAGTACAAAATAGTTTCTGTTGTAAAATACGGCGTCGATCTTCTGCTGGGTTTCGATCTCCTTGTCGAGGGTCGGCTTCTGCTTACCGGAAAAGAGCCGTACCTTCTTGCTGCCCACAGCCAGCGCCTGGTCTTCGGAAGGGTAGACAAACAGAGGAACGATCTCCTCGTCGCACTCATAGGCACTGACAAGATTATCCGTTTCGTTCTGTCCCACTCCCCCGAAATTATAAAACGCAAGACTTGTCCCGATCTTTCCGCTGACAGGTTTCAGGAAAGAAACACCCATCTTGATGTTATCCGGCGAGATACAATAGGACAGCGGATAGCCGAAGTTTCGCATCGTGGTACGATAGGTCGTGATGATGGAACCATCCTTGCCGTACATGCGAAGGTAGATCTTGTCATCCTCCTGCAGCTGGACCACCGCGATCCCCTGGGCCGACACGTCAACACCCAGGACCGGCAGATGGGTTTCAATGGTCTGGATCAGGCCGCTTTTACCGATGAGATATACCACACTTCCCTGGTAATCTGCGGCAACGACATAATCTCCCGCCGTCTTGACAAGGGCATTCTGCATCTGAAAGGTCTGATTCCAAAGCTGGGATCCGTTCTTATCGTAGGCAAAAATGCCGTCCATGCTGTAACAAAGAAGATTCCCGTTGTAATTCTCGAACTTACTGGACTCGCTCCCCACCTTATCCATTCTTCCGGTGGTCTCATATCTGGTGTAGACCTGGTTGTCCAGCTGAAGCTTGATAAAAAGTGCCACCGCCAGGAGCAGGACAACTATCAGAATGAACCGGTAGGTTTTTCTTAAATTGTGCTTGAAGATCTTATCCTTGTATTCCATAAACCTTTATTACACAAATTTGTAGATCGTTGTTGTTTCATAGGTTTCCCCGGGCTTAACGACGGGCTTGATGAAGTTTTCGTCGTTCAGGCAGTTGGGGAAGTACTGGGTCTCGAAGCAGATGCCGCCTCTCCGGGGATAGAGAGCATCATTTTTTCCCAGCTCCGGTACCATGTTGTTGCCGGTGTAAAGCTGGATGCCGGGAAGATCCGTATACACTTCCATGCTGCGACCTGCCTTGGGATCCCGCAGAGTAGCTACCTTTCTGACCTTTCCTTTTTCATAATCATCCAGTGCAAAGTTGTGGTCATAACCCTTTACCAGGGCAAGCTGCGGATGCTCCGCGTTGATATCCTGACTGATGGCCTTTTCTTTTGTAAAGTCAAAAGGTGTTCCCACTACCGGTGCGATCTCTCCTGTAGGAATGGCTCCGGGAACAACGGGGGTGTAATGTGAAGCGTTCAGCCAAACATAAACATCCTCTACCGTGGTCTCACTGCCTTCGCCCTTAAGATTGAAGTAGCTGTGATTGGTCAGGTTCATGACCGTGGTCTTGTCCGTGGTACCCAGATAGCTGATGCTCAATGCATTATCATCGGAAAGCGCATAGGTGATCTCAAAATGGCGGTTGCCGGGGAAGCCCAGATAGCCGTCCTTGCAGTCAACACTGAAGGTTACCGCATTCTCGCTCTCTTTCTTCTCTGCCTTCCAAAGAGTCTTGTGAAGACCCTTTTGCACATCGCTGTGAAGGTTATTGCCGTTATCATTGATCGGAAGATTGCAGATGGTTCCCTCCAGCTCAAAAGTGGCAGCCGCAGTTCTGTTGGCTACGGGACCGATGGATGCGCCGAAGCAGCTTCCGTTGATAAAATAGTCCTTCGCTCTGTCATAACCCAGTACCACATCTGCAAACTCGCCCTTATCGTTGGCTACGATAAGTTCTGTCAAAATAGCTCCGAAGCTGCTGACAGAGGCCTTCATCCCGTTTGCATTCGAGATCGTATAGAGCATGATAGGCTCTTTGTCCAGAGTTCTTCCGAATACTTTTTCCGATATCATTTTGTTCTCCTCTCTTATAGCTCCGTTCTACCGTCAAGGGCACGGAGCAGTGTGACCTCATCGATGTATTCCAGATCGCCGCCCACCGGAACGCCGCTTGCGATCCTGGTGCATTTGATCCCCGTGGGTTTGATCAGCTTACTGATGTACATAGCCGTTGTCTCCCCTTCCAGGGTGGAGTTGGTGGCTATGATCACTTCCGATACGTCTTTTTCAAGCCTTACGATCAACTCCTTCAGTCGGATGTCTCCGGGACCGATCCCCAGCATGGGCGAGATCGCACCATGCAGCACATGGTAAACGCCGTCATACTTTGCGGTCTTTTCATAGGCAGCCATATCCCTCGTCGTTTCCACCACCATGATTGTGCTGTGGTCCCTGCGGGTGTTGGCACAGATGGGACAGATCTCCCTGTCTGTCAGGGTAAAGCATTCCCTGCAGTAACAGATCTTTTCCCGGGCCTCTTTCATTACCGTCGCAAACCGGTCTACCTGATCCTTAGGCATATTTACGATATGGAAAGCCAGCCGCTGGGCGGACTTTTGTCCGATGCCGGGCAGGGAGGCAAATTCCTCTATCAGTTGATTGATGATTCCGCTGTACAGGTCCATTCGGCGCTCCTTTAGAAGGGCAGGTTCAGGCCCCCGGAAATACTGCCCATCAGATCCTGGTTAGCCTCTTCCGCCTTGGCAAGCGCTTCATTGGCCGCTGCCATGATCAGATCCTGGAGCATCTCCACATCATCGGGATCCACGGCATCGGGATCCAGCTTGATCTTCTCGATGGTCTTCTTTCCGGTTACCGTGATCTCAACTGCGCCGCCACCGGCTGTTGCAGTAAACTCCTTTTCCTCCAGCTCCTTCTGGCGCTCTTCCATCTGCCTCTGCATGCGCTGTGCCTGCTTAAGCATATTGTTCATGTTTCCCGGCATTCCCATTCCCCCTCCGGGAAATCCACCTCTTTTTGCCATTGTTTCTTCCTCCTTTTATTCCAGTCCCCTGTCAGTCCAGGGGCATACTGTCATCTTCATCTTCCGCGATCGGCATATGCACAAGGCTGATCAGATCGGGATATATGCTTTTACTTTCCTCGGTCACGCTCTGCTGCTTAACCGTGATGGGCACCTGCTTTCCGATCCCGGCAGACACCATGCTCTCAAGCTCTTCCAGCCGCTCGGGATGATCCGGATCCGTGAAATAATCACCGTTCACATTATCCGGGACCAAAAGCAGAAGTTTGTCATCCTGCACACTGAGTCTGGCCTGCTGCAGATAATGCTGCACCGGCATACCCGCCTTCTGACAAAACTCTCCCCAGCGATTAGCTACGGCTCTGATATCCTCCGGCAGCGCAGCTGCCAGGGCCTGCATTTTTGCCTTCTTCTCAGAGGCACTTTCAAAATCCTTCTTCTCAGGTGCGCCATCGCCATCGGCAGGCACTTGCTGTCTGCTGACAAAAGCGCCGCTCTCCAACTTTTCCTCCAGGTCACGGATCCTGGCAAGCAAAGCGTCCTGCTTTACCTCCATCTGCGGCCGGCAGATCCGGATCAGTGCCATCTCAATGAGCACCCGCTTGGCTGTGGCAAATCTGAGCTGTCCCTGCAGATCGGAAAAAATGCGGATATAGCGCATCAGACCCGCCTCATCCGTCAGTGCCGCCTCTTCCTTCATCAGCACCAGGTTGTCGGTGGACACATCCACCACATCTTCAATGCCTTCGGAGCAGCGCAGGAGCAAAAGGCTCCTTAAATACCAGATATAATCGGCTACGAACTGGGTAAGTTCGCGGCCCTGCATTACGATCTCATGAATGACCAGCAATGCCGCCGTAACATCCTGTGCCACACAGGCCCGGAGCAGCTTGCCGAAAACCTCACTGTCCACGGCGCCCAGAACGTCCAGCGCCATGTCATAGGTCAATGTCTCTCCGTAGTGAAATGCGATACACTGATCCAGAAGACTGAGTCCGTCACGCATGGAACCGTCTGCCATTCGTGCAATATAGCGAAGGGCTTTGGGCTCCACATCCGTGCCCTCTTCCTTCATCAGCTCGCTGAGTCTGTCCGTGATGGTATCGATGGAGATCCGTTTGAAATCATATCTCTGGCACCGGGACAGAACGGTGATGGGGATCTTGTTGGCTTCTGTAGTGGCCAGAATGAAGATCACATAGGAAGGCGGTTCCTCCAGTGTCTTGAGCAGAGCATTGAACGCGCTGTTTGAAAGCATATGAACCTCGTCGATGATATACACCTTGAACTTACCTTCCGCGGGAGAATAGGAAACCTCCTCCACGATCTGGCGCACATCATCCACGCTGTTGTTGGATGCCGCATCCATTTCGATCACATTCATGCTGGCACCGGCGGCGATGGCCTTGCACATCCTGCACTCTCCGCAGGGATTGCCGTCATTGGGCTGTTCGCAGTTCACAGCCTTGGCCATGATCTTGGCTATGGTCGTCTTGCCCGTACCCCTGGTGCCGCAAAAAAGATAGGCATGACCAATACGCCCACTCTTCAGCTGGTTTCTCAGGGTAGTAATAATGGCGTCCTGCCCTTTGACCTGGTCAAAAGAGGCAGGACGGAATTTACGGTATAAAGCCTGATAGGACATGATCAGTCTCCAAAGGAAATGCCGAGCATTTTTGCTTCCTTAACGATGGTTGCATCGGCAGATACGGATTTCAGCTTGCCGGCCACTTCCTCCAACGGAACCTTGATGATCTCACGGTTCTTGATGCCGACCATAAATCCGTATTCGCCCTCGAGGATCAGCTTGCCTGCTTCGGAACCGAGACGCGATGCAAACACTCTGTCGTAAGGACAGGGGCTTCCGCCTCTCTGGGTATGTCCGGGTACAGTCACTCTGACATCGTAATCGGATTTCTCACGGATCAGATCCGCGATCTCGTAGGACACCGACGGATAATGATAATTCTTCATTTTTTCCTTGTATTCCTTCTTGGAAAGCTTGGCGTCTTTCTTGGAAATGGCGCCCTCAGCAACCGCAAGGATCGTAAACTTGCTGCCTCTGGCAGTTCTTTCATGGATCTTGTCAATGATCTTATCGATATCATAGGGGATCTCGGGGATCAGGATGATATCGGCACCGCTGGCCATACCGGCGTTAAGCGTCAGCCAGCCCACCTTGTGTCCCATGACCTCCACGATGAATACACGTCCGTGGGAATCCGCCGTAGTATGGATCCTGTCGATGGCCTCGGTTGCGATATCCACCGCACTCTGGAAGCCGAAGGTCATATCGGTTCCCCACAGATCGTTATCAATGGTCTTGGGAAGCGTGACTACATTCAGTCCTTCCTCGCGAAGGAGGTTAGCCGTCTTATGAGTTCCGTTTCCGCCCAGGATGACCAGGCAGTCAAGCTTAAGCTTGTAGTAATTCTGCTTCATGGCCTCAACCTTATCAAGGCCGTTCTCATCCGGCTCGCGGATCAGCTTAAACGGAGTACGGCTGGAACCGAGGATGGTTCCCCCCTTGGTCAGGATGCCTGCAAAATCCTTCCCGGTCAGCATCGTAAAGTTACCGTAGATCAGTCCCTTATAGCCTTCCAGAAAGCCGTAGATCTCCACATCCTTCTCAGCGTTGGTAATGCTCTTTACCACGCCTCGCATGGCTGCGTTCAATGCCTGACAGTCTCCGCCGCTTGTCAACATACCGATTCTCTTCATCTTGCAACCTCCTTATTTGAAAATTTTATACGTATTGTGCCCGTTCGCCGCCTATGTATTTGGGTCTTGTTCTGGCGCAGACCACATAGGCGCTCCCGATGGTATTCTGTTTTGTTCTGACAGGCACCGCCACCGGACGAAGATGCATTCCGATCAGCGTGCTTCCGATATCCATACCTGCGGCTGCAGCCGCTTCCTCCAGGGCTACCGGATCCGAAAAAGCTCCGAAGGCTGCCGTGGCAAAAGAGCCGCCGGCTTTCAGTACCGGCCTTACATTGACAATGGGAAGGCGCTCCTTTTCGGCATACTCCCGTTCCACGATCAATGCTCTGTTTAAATGCTCACAGCACTGCGCTGCCAGATAAATCCCTTTGGGTTTAAGGATGGACAGGATAGTCTCTGCCACAGCCTTTCCCACGTCCTCGGCGGAATAACTTCCGATCCCGTGGCCTGTGATCTCGCTCGTCGAGCATCCGACCACCAGAAGATCCCCTTCCTTCAAGTTAGCAACTGCTAACAATTCTTCCAGGATCGTTTTAACATCATTCCTGACGCTTTCGATATCATCATATTTCTCCTGTGCTACACCGGCTCCCATATCATCTTTCCTTTTCCCTGATCAGGGAAAGTTCTCCTTCCTCTTCGAAGTACTGCAGAACGATTCCGCTGGTTGCTCCCAGGGTGATGGTCACTTTTCCGGCAATGATATCGTAAATCTTCTCCTCCGTGGTAAAACCGTCGCTGTCTGTCAGCATCAGCCTTCGCATCTTGCCTTCCCAGGGTGCTCCCATATCTCCTACGGACATTGTCTTGGTAACCTCATGTCCGTTGTTATTGATCATGACTATGCTGCCGGTTTTCCTGTTGAATCTGGCATAGGAGATAATGTTGTAGTCGGCTAACTCTTTTTTCAGAGAGCCGGTCATAAACTCCTGATTCTCCTTATGGATCCGGATCATCTGCTTGTGGAACTCGATCATCTCGTGATCTTCATGTCCCCAGGGATAGGTCCTTCTGTTATCCGGATCGGTAAAACCGCAGACACCGGCTTCATCACCGTAATAGATGGTGGGTGCTCCGGGCCATGTCATCTGTATCATTACCGCCTCGCGCATCACGGCCTTATTGATATCCCAGTTGGCCGCTTCGCTTCCCAGGGTATTGACCCTGCCCACCTTCTTGTTGGTACGGGTCAGGAATCTGGAATGGTCGTGATTGGACAGCTCGTTCATTGCTATGGACATTGCCGATTGTGTAAAGGCAGCACCATGGTGCATCATGGCGCCCCAGAAGCTGTCAGCGTTCCCCAGCAGGTCCTCACGGTATTCATCGCTGTGCTTCTGCATACCCGTCAAAAACCAGGTGACCGGTTCCATGAACGCATCATAATTCATGACCGTATCCCACTCGCCCCCTTCGATCCATTCCTTCGGGGAACCGTAGTGTTCGGCCAGAACAATGGCCTCGGGGTTCGCACTTTTTACCGCATCATGGAAATCCTTCCAGAAACGATGGTTGGTATCGGGGCTGTGACCGAGATCCGCTGCCACGTCGAGACGCCATCCGTCACAGTTGTAGGGCGGCGAAACCCACTTCTTACCGATCTCGAGCACATAGTCGTAAAGCTCCTTCGAGCCCTCATAGTTCAGTTTCGGCAGGGTGTCATGTCCCCACCATCCGTCGTAGCTGGTATTATAGGGCCACTGGTCCTGACGGAAGAATTCAAAGAAATCCCGGTAGGGACTGTTCCCATCCACAAAGGCTCCCTTGGGATAACCTTCAAAGTTCTCGTAGATCCTCTCCCGGTCCATCCACTTGTTGAAGGAACCGCAATGGTTGAAGACGCCGTCCAGGATCACACGGATCCCTCTCCTGTGTGCTTCCGCCACCAGCTGGGCAAAAAGCTTATTGGAGGCTTCCAGGTTCTTCTTATTGGCAACACGGTTGATATAACGACCCGCATTCCGGTTCTCATGATCCCCGTCAGCCAGCAGTTCGCCCTGATCATCTACGATCTTTCCGATATGGGGATCGATATAATCATAGTCCTGGATATCATATTTGTGATTGGAAGGCGAAACAAAGAGCGGGTTGAAATAGATCACGTCTATTCCCAGATCCTGCAGATAGTCCATCTTGTCAAGCACTCCCTGCAGATCCCCACCGTAAAACTCACGAACCCCCACCGCTGCCGGATATTTATCCCAGTCGGTAACGCGGGTCACGTGCTCGCCTATGTAATTGTATTCATGGTCGAGGACATCATTAGAAGGATCGCCGTTATAAAAACGATCCACATAGATCTGATACATCACCGCACCCTTGGCCCAGGACGGAACGCTCAGGCCCGGGATCAGTGTGAAATAGTAGTAGTCCTGAACTTCCTTGACACAACCGCGAAGATCATAATAACAGGTAAGCCTACCGATCATGATCTCGTAGTAGTATTCAAATTTCTTATCTTCGAGAGGTACGTCGATCTCGTAGTAATCAAACTGCGGACCCCTCTCCGCCCGCTTCATCAGATGACGGTGCTCATTGTGAACGAGAAAAACGAAATCCACGTTGTTGTGCGCCGTACGGAAACGGATCTTCACCCGCGAATAAGGCGCCGGCTCCGGCGGTATGACAAAGTCTTCCGTCATGTCGGCGAAAAGCGCTTTTTTATTAAAAACGGGCCTCATGGAAAGAAAGTATTCTCTGTTCCTTTCAGCCCTTTTGAATTGAGTATAGTCCATATAACAGCAACCTCCGCCCCCGACTCACATTATATCGCAAAAAGGGGGGATTATTCAAGGGAAAGCTTTTCCACCAGGGTGGGAAAAGCCATTCCGTGGGACGCTTTAAGAAGGATCACGTCTTTTTCCTTCAAAATGGCGTCTTTTTCCTTCAAAAACGCCTCTTTATCGGCAAAAAGGTACTTTTCGACCTTATCTCCCGCGCCGTCATAGATATTCGCTGCCAGATCGCCGATGCACACCAAAACATCCGGCCTATATTCCGCGTCGGCCATGGCCTCTCCCACACTGCGATGGAGCTGCTTTTCATCGGTTCCCAGCTCGAACATATCGCCCAGCACCGCAACCCTTCGTCCCGAAGCCCTGCAAAGCAGCTTGAGTCCCGCCTTCATGGAAACCGGATTGGCATTATAGCAGTCATCCACCAGAGTATACCGGTCTGTTTTGATCACCCGGCCCCGGCCTTCGATGACCTGGGTGCCCCGGATCCCACTTTCGATCTGCTCCGTGGTCAATCCCAAAAGCTCCGCCACCGCAACCGCGGCGCAGGCATTGATCACCTGATGCTCACCCGGCACCGGAATATCGGCATGAAGGGTGCGCTCCTTTGTGTGGATCAGGCACCGCGTACCGGCAAAACCGAGATCCTCCACATCCGTAGCATAGCTGCCTTTTTCATCATTGAAAAATACCGGCTCCCTGCCATGAACGTCCTTCACCTTTGAAAGAATGTCATCGCCGCCGTTTAAGACAACTCTGCCACCTTCGGTAAGATAACCGAAAAACTCACTCTTGGCGCGGAAGATCCCATCACGTGTTCCCAGATTCTCCAGATGGCACTGGCCGATATTGGTAATCACACCGATATCGGGTCTTGCCATGGATGAAAGAACAGCCATTTCTCCGAAATCACTGATACCCATCTCCAGGACAGCCACTTCATCCTCTTCCCGAAGGCGAAGGATGGTCAGGGGAAGTCCCACCGCATTATTGAAATTCTTTTCCGTTTTCAGCACCCTGTATTTGGCGGACAGAACAGCCGCGATCATCTCTTTGGTGCTGGTCTTTCCCACACTGCCGGTGATCCCGACCACCTTTACCGAAAGCCTCGAGCGGTAAAAGGCCGCTAACTTCCGAAGTGCTGCGAAACTGTCGGATACCTGAATGTAAGCCGCATCTTCGATCTTCATCCCTTCGGGAAGGTCTTCGCTCGTCAGCTCCCTTTCGGTGATCGCGCAAAGTGCTCCGACCTCATAGATCTGCTTTAAAAAGTTATGACCGTTGGTCTTTTCTCCCTTGGTAGCGAAAAAGAGCCAGTCCTTTTGCACCAGCCTGGAATCCAGGCAGGCTCCATCGATGGTCTTTTCCAACAGAGCCTGAGGTCCGTGGTATCTGCCACTTACCGCCGTTTCGATGTTTTTCAGTGTAAGATCTTTCATGCGTTCATCCTGCTTTTAATGTTCCTGATATTTCGGCTGTTTCAGGCATTATCCCATTTACGAAGGGATACCTCCACAAGCCACTGGCAAAGGTCCGGGAAGGAATACCCGATGGCTGCCGCTTCCTGGGGAAGCAGGGAGGTGGGCGTCATACCCGGAAGGGTATTTGCCTCCAGCACATAGGGATTCATATCCTCATCCATCATCACGTCGATACGGGCATAGGAATCGATATGCAGTGCCTCATAAGCCTTCTCGGCATACTTCTGCATTTTTGCCGTTACCTCCGCCGGAAGATCGGCAGGACAGGTTTCAATGGCAGAGCCTGCCTGATACTTGTTCTTGTAATCATAAAATCCGCTGATGGGCGCGATCTCGATCACGGGAAGTGCCTTACCCTCGATCACACCTACGGAGAATTCACGTCCTTTGATATATTGCTCGATCACGACCTCATCGTCATAACGGTACGCATTCTCAAGAGCCTCTTCGATCCCGGAGGGCTCCTCAACGATATATACGCCTACGCTGGAGCCGCTGTTGCAGGCCTTGACCACAACAGGGAAAGCCGGAAGCTCGTCCGTCTTCAGAATCTCACCCTTTTTCATCAGAATGCCGCCCGGCGTGGGGATCCCGGATTCCCGAAACAGCTGCTTAGAAATACCCTTATCCATGCTGACCGCCGCCCCGAGAGCATTGCAGCCCGTATATTTGATCTCGTGCAGATCCAGGCATGCCTGAACCTTGCCGTCCTCACCATTTGCACCGTGAAGACCCATGAACACAATATCCGCCATCTGGCAGATCGCCAGCACGTTAGGCCCGAAGAAGCCCTTGCCGCCTCTCTTTTTCTTGATCGCCTCAATGTCGGGATCCTTGTCGCTGATGGCCATGACCTCTCTGTCCCATTCCCTGTCACTTTCAAAGATCCCTTCGATGTCATCCTCCTTCAGACCCATAAAAACATCCAGAAGGATCACCTGATGTCCCTTCTCCTTTAAGGCACGGTAAACCATCTTTCCGGTTACCAGGGAGACATCTCTTTCGGTACTTGTTCCGCCGGCTAATACAACTATCTTCATTCTTCTACCTCTTTCGTTGTCCTGTATTTGATCCGGATCACTCCGGGCTCTTTTCCTCCTGCGACAGCCAGATAAGCTCCGCCAGCTCCCTGCTGTCAAGCTCCTCTAAGGAAACGCATCGCGGCATCATCAGATCACTTCGGATCCTGCTGCAGTTCTTCCTGTATTCCTCACTGACAAGGACATGATCCGCCAGCCTCAGCAGCACGCCGAAAAAGAGCTCTCCGTCCCTAGTTTCGGGCGGCATTTCCGTTCCCGCTGCGATCAGCGATGCGATCTCTCCGTCCCTTCGGGGCATCTCATCGATGATATTGCCGCAATCCCTGACCAGCATCTTCATGAGTTCATCACAGATCTCCATATCCACGTTTTTCGGTGTGGTCAGGTAAAAATATGCGATATCGTAATTCTCCCGGCTGAAACTTTTGATCTGCTTAAGATATACCTGCAGGTCAGCCGCATAGTTGGGATTCTGCGTCAGTTTGTAGAGTGCCGCCTGTGAAAGGAGCATTGCCTGCTGCGATACCACGTTAGCACCGGTTAACTCCTGATAGGCTTCAAGGGCTTCCTTCCGGAATTCCTCCGCATATTCCTTCTCCCGGGAAAGCAGGAACGAACACTGGGCCATGGCCGCTATATAGGATGCCTCAGCCATGCCGTCATCCTGCGGATCCCAGCCATCTTCCGCTCCCTCTAAAAGGAGTGCTGCATCAATAAGTCTTCGATGATCCTGCTCTTGCGATCCGGCAGAGGCAAGCATCTCCTCTGACTGTCCCATGACAAGGAGGCTTTTAGCCGCCTGTGCCCCATTCTCCTTTGATCCGGCATCCCCGGCGAATCTCTGCTTCCAAAGACTCATGAGCTGCGCCCCGGTTTCCTCTGCCGCATCCTCCCGGATCTCAAAAACCGTGGATCGTCCAATGACGGGAGTCTCAATATAATAGTTGCCGGGCTGCGTGATCTCCGAAAAATCGCCGACCCGGACCTCTTCCCGGCCCTCATTGGCATCGGCTGACTTTTCCAGTCTGCCCTCGTAAACACTTTTGCCGTCCCCGACGCTGACAACCCTGAAATAATCCGCAAGGTCATTGCCTTTAAACACGGCAGTCTTGACATCCTCAGGCCCGTAGCAGCTCGCGGTAAAAATGCGGGATCCCGCAACTGTATCGGCAGAAACCGATGGCTGCGATCCTGCTTCTGAAGCCGGCTCTTTTTCCCCGGCATCCTTCGAATCTGACGGGATATTATAGCTAACATCCTCCGGATCCTTTTGTCCGCAGCCGCTCAGCAAACCGACTGTCAACAGTATGCAAAATCCGAAGATCAACCCTGTCTTTTTCAAACCAACTACCTTACCATTGCCTCAAAATGCCTACCAGTAACGATTATACTTCACTCTTTGATATGGGTAAAGAGTAAAATACAAAACCGGCGCCCGAAGGCGCCGGCATAAGTCGGTTTAGTTCCTATCCGGCCAGGTCCACCTGTTGCATGGTCCCCACCGCTCCGTTTTCGTATAAAAAAATGCCGGTTGAGCGGATCCTGCCGCCCTGTGTAAGCCCCGGCGTATCCAGCGTAAAATCCGTTCTTGCCTTCATCAGACACAGCGCTCCCACCCCGCATTCCTTCAGGGTGTAGAGACTGTCGCGGCCGCTCGGATCCTTTTGCCAGATCAGAAGCCTGTTAAATATCTCGTCATTTTCATCGATCCATCCGTTATGATCCGAGTCATATGCGGAAAGATCCGAGAAACCGTCGCCGCTTTTGGTGCCAAACAGCTCAGATCCGTCGTTGATCCTGCCGTCACCGTTTTTATCCAAAGCAAGGAAACCGCTCCCTGCCTGCAGCATCGGCAGCTTCTCTTTGAGCCCGTCGGTGTCGATATCAAACTCAAACCTCTGATCCGATATGGCAGCCGCAGGTGCGTCCAGATTGATGACGAGCGGATCCGTCAGCGCTGCCATCATGTCATCGCTTCTGATCCCCGTATACTCCACGAACTTCCTGCTCATATCCAACTGCAGGTTGAAATCGATCTGTCTGCCGTCAGAGGTCATCACGCTGCCGACGGTCTGAAAGGATGTGTTCTCTTCCTCATAGTGGAAATATTCGTATCCACCACCTTGGGAATTCCTGCCCAGCCCTTCATAAATCCACCTGAGCAGATACAGAATGCATGCCCGGCGGAAGGAATCCATGGAACTGACATCCCTCTGGGATGCAGCCGTTTTCCCTGTGCGCAAAGAACTCTCCTGCGGGAGCAATAAACGCTTTGCATCTGCCTGCACGCTCTCGTCTTCGGCATTTCCAAGGAGCTGTGAAAAAGTATAGCTCCCCGGTTCCCGTCCCTGGGCCAACCCTATGCCTGCCGAAACAGCATAGGTTTTAATTTTTGTCGCGGAAGTTGCACTTCCGGCGGAATCCATTCCTACATACGCGGAATCGATCTTCAAATAATGTGCCTCCTCAATTTAATATTGAGCGCTCATTATCTATATCGGCCGATCCTGCCAAACTCTGAACAGTCGCAGCTTTGTCAGTTCCAAACAACGCAGTTCTTGCCGGAACGCTTACCGCGGTACATGCGCTGATCCGCCGCCTCGATCAGGCTTCGGATGCTCTCGCCGTCCTTATATTCCGATACACCCAGGGTAAGGGTGACATTGATCATATCGTCTCCGATATTCAGAGAAGTAGATGCCATATCAGAGCAAATCCTCTGGGCCACACTTCTGGCTACCTCCATATCGCTCCGAAGCAGGATCAGCATTTCCTCTCCGCCCCAGCGGCAGACCTTATCCTGTTCCCGGACATTGCTCTGCAGCACATGGGCCACTTCCACAAGCACCTCATCCCCTTTGGAATGTCCATAGGTATCATTTACCTGTTTGAAATCATCGATATCCGCCATCAGGATACAGAAAGGCTCTGCTCCCTCAATCCCCTCCGTTTCATCCAGCACCTGCTTCAGTACCACATTCATGCTGCGGCGGTTCAGAAGACGGGTCAAGGGATCAAAATTGGCCATCCTGAGCAGCGATACATTCTCGTTTTCCAGATGCATCTGCATATAACGGATCTCAATGGAGAACAGAACGGAAGTCGTGAGAAAGAACATCAGCACCATGAACGAATTGAAATAAAACATCCCATGCAGAAAGCTTTCCGTAACCGGTGTCGGCGACAGACATCCGATCCTGTCCGTTGTAACCAGCACCGAGAAAAATACCGTAAACACGATCAGAGAAGACACCACCGGCATCAGGATCTTTTTCCGGATATAATCCAGGGTGAAGCAGGAATAAAAGGCCATGGGAATCAAAGGGACCATATAGTAGATAAATCCGCCCTCCCAGCCAAAATACAGCGTAACAATGACCGAGTGGGTGATGATCTCCAGAAAGACCGCCACAAACACAGAGGTGAAACGGCTGTTCCTGGCGATCAATGCCTGCATACCAATGTAGAATAATACGATTAAAACATTATATACTGCGGGAAACAGGAAACCGAAGTAAAAAAACACGATCATGAAGATCAGATGTACCGAACCGATCATGGCACAGATCATCTGGTATTTCAATCTTTCATCCAGTTCGGTTTTTCCCTCAAAAATCTGACGGATCAAATGAAACATACCATACTCCCATTAAGCACAGACTGCGCAACAGAAAATCATAAACCCCTGCTCATTTTACCATCTCGAAAAAAATCCCGCAACCTTCGGTTGCGGGATCCATGCGTCGGAGTGACAAGATTCGAACTTGCGGCCTCCGCCTCCCTAAGGCGGCGCTCTAGCCAAACTGAGCCACACCCCGTTTGCACTGCCTATATATCATACTATATTTTTACAAAAATGCAAGCATTTTATTCAAAAAATCCATCAGCAGTTACAATATGTATGAAATGGGACACTTCCCGCCAGGCTTCCTTGGACTCCGGATACAGCCCCAACCCCAGCTGAAAGACGTGGAACATACCGGGATAAACGTGGCTTCGCACCCTGATACCTGCCGCTTTTGCCTTGGCGGCCACTTTTACCGTATCATCCAGAAGCATTTCCAGCTCTCCCACCTGCATCAGGATCGGAGGAAGATTGTTGTACACACCGAAGACCGGCGAAATATAGGGCTTTGCCGGATCATGCTCCGCATAATAGCCCTTCTTATACACAAGGGTATGATGGCTTCCGCCGAAGATCGGGTCTTTATCATAATTCTCCCGATAGGAATCGCCGCTCTTGGTCAGATCAGTCCAGGCCGACATGGTAATGATACCCGCCGGCATAACGATCCTGTTGTCCCGAAGGTAAAGGCAGAGCGCCAGAGCCAGGCCTCCCCCCGCGGAATCACCGGAGACCACGATCCGGTCCGGCCTGTAGCCCTTCTCAAGCAGCCAGCGATATGCCATAAGTGCATCCTGCAGCGCTGCCGGATAGGGGTTCTGAGGTGCCACCCTGTAATCTACACTGAGCACGTCAAAGCCGTCGGTTATCTCATTATAATAGGCTGCGGTGGCACGATAGACGTTGTGCATTTTTGCATAGTATCCGCCGCCGTGAAGCTGCAGAATCACATAGCGCTCGCTTTCCGGCTTATCCTGGGCGATACTTGTCAAAAGCTCCATCCAGAACAGATTCATCTCTATCCTCTCGAGCCTGAGATTCTCGGGACACTTCCACTCCCTTTCGTGCTCGCTGATCAGATTCTGCAGATCACCGTTCACACGCATCGGTCCCAATACCGGAATATGATTGGCCACCTTAACCAGGTGACGGGCCGTTTTACCGCGAAGGCTGATATCATCCTGTAGAGACACATCCTTCTCGGGTTCGCGGCGTTTGGATTCCTTGTCCATCATCTGTTATCTCCTTATATGTGGAAACGACGCGCCAGCTCCCTGCCTGCGGCACCTCCTCCGAAGAGGATCGTACCCAGAAAATAAAATCCGGTCACGAAAACGCTCAGCAGGGGAAGCCAGATATTATGGATCACTCCGGCAAAATACAGGATCATGCTTCCCACGGAACACAGTCCCAGGAATAACAGAAGCAGAAGATAACTCTGCCACCGGCTCCTGTTCAGCATCATCAAAAAGAACACAAGTCCGTCACCCAGCAGGATCAGTCCCGGGATCGCCCATTGCAGGGACCATCCTCTCATACCGTTTAAGTAATCGATCTCAAAGAGCATCAGCATGGTAATCAACAGCTGCAGTCCCACTTTCGCCGCAAATCCGGCGTCGTGGCTGACCCAGTAGATCAGGAACAGATAGATATACAAAAATGAAGCTCCCACGATCAGTGACCAGGGATAGGGGGAGGTAAAGTAGTTGACCACCACCATTACTGCCTCCGCCAGCACAAAGCAAAACAGCACCAGACGCAGGATGAAGCGGACCACCTTCTGGCGGCCCCGGGCATCCGGGTAGGGTGCGCTTTCTCCGAAGATCTGACGGTCCCTGCTGATCTCCTCCGGCTCCATCTCCTCGGTAACGCACCGGCACAGGGGACAGATCTCAGGATTATGATACAGGATCACCTGACACTGCGGACAACGATTCATGAACTGCTCCTTTTCTGAAAAAGTTAATCTATACTAACTTTCGGGGTCAAAATCATTGGTCTCGACCGCAACCTGAACACCATCCTGACTGATCAGACGGAAGAACCTTTTCTGAACGGAAAGATCGGTGAAGGCTGTGGTAAAGGTTACGATGAGGGTGCCGTTATAGCATACGATGGCGCCCTTGAGGTTCTGGCCTCTGGACATGGCCAGCATGGCGTAAAAATGCTCGACATACTGTCCGTAAGGCTCCCGCAACTTAACATCTCCGATGTTCGTCATCGTAGCGGTGGTGGCATCCGCCGTGGCATAGTAAACGCTCCGGATCGCGATGTTTTTGATAAAGATCGGTATAGGCCTAAGGAAGATGTTCTGCTCATTGGATACGTTATAAGAAAGGATCGTGTCCAGATTCTCTTTGGTGATCTGTTCCTTCAGGCTGTCTGCAACGATCTTTAAAACCTCATCGAAGCTGTATTCTTCCTTCTCGGGTTTGAACTGTGCCCCCACCATTGCAAAGAAATTCTTGGTGGTATGGGAATCGTAAAAGCCCCGTAGGTCTACCGGAACACAACAATTGATGGGCCTGTCGCTGGGCAGTCCCTTCAGATATTCCGTATATAAGGCATAGACAAAACTGCCCACCAGGTACTGGTTGATGGTTACACCGCGCTTTTTGGCAGCTGCCTTTAACTGATCAAGGGGGAAATAACCGTGGATCACACCGATCTGGCCCCGGGGCATTTTTTCCCCTTTGAGGATCACGGCCTTCTTGGATTTATAGGCTTCCTCCCTGCTTTTGGGCTTCCTGAAACTGCGGACGTAGCTATCCTCCATATCCAGAACCAGTCCGGGGGAGAGCCTGTCCTTCTCGCCTGCCAGCTCCTGGGGATGGGACAGCCGCAGATACTGATAGATCAGCTCCTTAAGGAAGAGAAGTCCGCCGTAGCCGTCTGTCAGTGCATGGAACACTTCCAGATTGATCCGCTTCTTATAATAGGTGACGCGAAACATGTAATGGTTGTTCTGACTTTTGTTGATATAGGTTCCGGGGAAACTGTTCTCCTCCCTTACCTTGGGAGGTTTGCGGTCATTTTCTTCAAAATAATACCAAAAGAGCCCCATTTTCAGGCGCATACGAAAGGCCAGAAACTGCGGCAGCAAAATATCCTGTGCCTGTTGCAAAAGATCCCCGTTGATCTCTTCCTTCAGGGTGGCGGATATACGATATACGTTGCTCATCTCCTGGGAAGCGATCACGGGGAACAGGATCGCCGTATTGTCCAGCTTGGTCCAGGCGGGATGAAATTTGGTCTTTTTGGACTGTTTCCTCATGACTAAAATTCTATAACGCCTGTCCCTCGCCGTCAAGTTATAGCTGTTTTACTTACTCCTTTTCAACACCTTCTGTTTTGATGATGAATTTCACATTGCCGCTCTTTCCGTCAGCAATACCGCTGAAGTTGTGATAGGATCTGCCGGCATCTTTTACCGCATCCACTCTGCCGATCAGAGTCTTCAGATCTCCATCCAGTACGCCCTCCAGTTTACCTACACCTTTTTCATCCAGCTGCAGGATCCCGTCATAGATGGCATTGGTACCGTCCTTCAGGGTAGTGATACCGTCAGAGAACTTCACACCTGCATCCAAAAGCTGGCTGCTACCGCTCTTTAATTTTGCGGAATTCTGATCCAGCAGAGAGGTTCCCTTCCACAGCTTTGAAACGCCTTCATCCAGCTGGGTCGCTCCGTTAGCAAGCTGATCGCCGCTCTTTTTCAGTGTCTTCATACCGTTGTTCAAAGCACCGAGTCCTTTGGCCAGTTTGCCGGCTCCTTTTTTCAGTGCCGGTGTATTATCTTCCAGTGTCTTTGCACCATTGGCCAATGCAAGGGTTCCGCCATATAGAGTGTTTTCGGCAGGTGATTTCGGATCGCCGATGCCGGTACTCAATGCCGATGCTCCGGCGCTGAGCTGCTGAACGCCCTGCTTCATTTCCTTCATCTGTGCATTCACACTGCTGATTGCTGCTGCCGATGCGGTATTTCCTGCCACTCCTGCCACCTGGGGCGTTGCTGCCGTAACAGCTGCCGTAACAGCCTTGGTAATATCTTCTCTTTCCTGTCTGGCCGCTGCTGCAGCTGCATTACCCGCTGCATTAACGGCTGCCTGTGTGGCTGCCGATGCTGCCGCTCCTCCGATGGCATTTCTGGCCCCCTGACTGAGGGCTGCCTTGGCAGCATCATTACCGCTGACGGTTGACAAGAATCCGTCCAGCATGGTCAGGTAAGCCTGGATCTGTGCATCGCTGAGGGCTGCCTGAGCTATTGCTGCCTGAGTTGTCGCATCCATGGAAGCAGATGCTGCCTGCTGTGCTGCCTGTGTAGCCCCTGCTACCACCGTTGCCTCATCCAGCTTAGCCGCAGGTATCACTTCACCCACTGCTGCGTTTGCCGCATCGGAGATCTTCTTCTTGTTAGTAGCATCCTGAAGCTGTTTTGTGATCTGATCCTGTACTGCCGCCGTCTGCTCAGCCGTAGGCTTTACTTCCGAAGGGATAGCACTGTCTAACTTCTTCAGTCCATCGGCAATCTGTTTTGCAGCACCTGCGACTCCGGGATTCTGTGCCGTCCCGTCACCCTTGTAAGCATCTGCCAACTTTTGTGCACCGCTTGCAACCTGGGATACTCCGTCCGTATAGGAAACGATCCCTTTATTCAGTGCATCTACGCCCTTCTTAGCGTCATTTGAGCCGCTTGCCAGCTGGCCGACACCCTTTTTCAGCTCGGGCATCTTGGAAGCCAGCGTGCCCGTTCCGTTCTTGAGCTGCTGCACTCCGCTGTTCACCTGACTCACACCGTCTGTGTACTCTCCGATACCGTTATCCAGACTCTTCAGGCCGGTGTTGAACTGACCCATTTTGTCCTTCAGGGTGCCCACACCGTCATCCAGCTTTTTGCTGCCGTCCTCCAGCTGGTCCACACCGTCTGTCAGTTTGCTGACGGAATCTTCGATCTTATCCGTATCCAAACCGTCCGTGGTGTCCACTGTAAACTGATCAAGGAGATCGCTCATGACAACCGACATGGTCATGCTCAGTTCAAAATCCGAAGCATCCGCTTCCACCTCGATATAGTCCGGAATGTCTTCCTCTGCTTTTTTCGCAAGATCCTTTCCGTCGTCAGACTTTTGATCATCGCTTTTATCCTCATCAGTAAGCGCATCTGCCAGCTGACCGGGATCCAGCTCCAGCCCCTCCAGATCCAGGCTCTCCTTCAGCCCGGGGATCACGAAACCGGCTGCTATGGCATTATTACCCTCGCTTAAGAGTTTGCCATTGGTAACTTTTATATTGGAAAAATGCTCGTTGGAAAGTACTGCACCCGTCATAACCACAAAGGGTACCTTGATGGTTTCCTTTTTGCCGTTTACCTCAACCTCTCTGGTCTCATTATTGGTATAGTCGAAACGCATCTTCACGTGACCGCTCTTGCCGGCAAGTTCCTTGGGTGAGATCTCATTTCCGTTCAGGTAATAGGTGATCTTCACATCCACAGGGCAGCGACGGTTTGTGGTTCCCTGATAGTAGATGTCCTTGCCGTCGGCCTGCCAGGTCAGCTGATCGCCGGTTTGGGTGAAGCCTTCGTCACCTTTTACATTCTCGATATCCTGCAGATCCGACACATCGCTGATGGTTGCTTCGCCTGTGGGATTCTTCAGCCACTCACTTACCAGCATGTGATCCACCGCACCGTCCGCGTTGGTGAAAACATATACGGTCTCTTCTTTATCCACATCCGGATCGGAGCTGACGGGAACGCTGCCTCCAAGGGCCTGGGTCAGGGTTTCCTGATCCTGCTCGGTTTTCAGCGCCTGAACCTCAATTTCCTTTTCAGCCCTGACCTGGCCTGTGAAGGCAGTTGTGGCAAATAAAACCGTTGCACTGAAAAGAGCCGTTGCTCTCATGATATTCTTTTTTTCCGTTTCCGAAATCCTTATCATTTTTTTCATCCTAATGCCTCCTTTATGATCTGCTCCTGCTTCCTTTCCCTTTTTCTCATGCCGACTGTCGTCACCATGATCAGTTTGTCAAACAGGATCAGCATACTGGGTAATACCAGCACCACCGTGAACATACTGATGATCGCGCCCCTGGCCATCAGGGAACAAAGCTGCGAAATCATATCGATATTGGAATACAGACCCACGCCGAAGGTCGCCGCAAAAAAGCTCATGGCACTGACAAAGATGGATTGGATCGATGCCTGATGGGCTGTTACCACCGCGTCCTTCTTGG
>JAILKJ010000026.1 GCA_024693845.1 Lachnospiraceae bacterium | reverse complement strand
AGATCACTGCCAAAACCACGCAGGCAATGCTGGCCACCAGCTGACGGTTTGCCGTTTTTTTCTGCAGCAGGATCAGCTCTTTTAACAGATCCACCTCGGACTTGTTTTCTTCCGTGATCATTTCCATCTCTCTGTTTTCTTCCATCTTCCCGTCTCCTTTGCCTAATTTCAAAACATCTGTGCCACAAGTGCCACAAGACAGCAGGCTGCCGCCACAAGAGGAAGAGACTCCGTCTTCCAGGCAAGCAGTCCGCCCACCACCAGTGCCAAAGCTCCGGCCACATAGGATCCCGTTGCCGTCAGGATGGCCGGAAAAGTCATGACCGCTATGGTCACATACGGAACATAGTACAAAAATGACCTTACGTATTTATTTTTGATGGGCTTGCGAAGGATGGTCACGGGCACTACCCTGAGCAGGTAGCTGACCAGTCCCGCCAGCAGTATATAGACATAGATATTCGTTTTCATTCTTCTTCCTTCTTCGGGAACAATACCGCTGCCGCCCCCGCGATGAGGATGGTGAGCAGGATCGTTCTGGTTCCCTCCGACCAGTCTGCGGTGACCGGCATACGTGAAAGCACAAAGGATGCCGCAAAGCTGATCACCACCAGCACCCCTACGATCTTATCCTTCTTGGCAGGCGGGATGATGATGGCCAGGAACATACCGTACAGCGCCACTCCCAGTGCTTTTACGATCAGCGCCGGCAACAGGTTTCCCATGATGATACCGAAGGCGGTCCCAAAGGCCCAGCCCGGGATCGCCACCGCAAATGCACCATAGGAATACATAGGTTCCAGATACCCTTCCCTGGCAATGGCTATGCCGAAAAGTTCATCCGTAATATCATAAGAAACCAGCAGTCTGTGGCGGATCTTTTCATCCGGCGAAAACCGCTGGCTCAATGCCGTGCTCATCAGCAGATACCTGGCATTCGCCACCAGAGTGATGACGGCTGCCTCAAGGTAGCCTGCATCCGCTGCGATCGTGGTGATCAATGCATATTCTCCGGCAGACGCGTTGTTCAGAAAGGACATCAGAAATCCCTGAAATGCATCTATACCGGCTCTTCTTGCCGCAATACCCAATGAAAAGGCCACGGCAAAATATCCAAGGCAGATCGGCATGCCGTCCCGCATGCCCTCCAGAAAGAGCCGCCTTTTATTCTTTGCTTCCATAACAGACTCCTTAATCGATCAGAAGATGCAGATGATCCTCAAAAGGAATCCCGTAGATCGGATCTTCATTTTCAGCCGAGGCATCCTCTATGGCTGCCTGTAAAAATACCATCGCCTTGTATACCGCTTCTCTGACGGGTATCTGCCGAAGAAGGCACCCACAGAGCACCGAGGCAAACAGATCCCCGGTCCCCGAATAGCTTTTGCCGTTATAGGGACTCTTCAAGAAGATCTCACCGCCGCCCCAGACTGCCATATTGCCGATGGTCTCTCCCTGCTGGATGCCGGTGATGACCACCATCTGGTCTCTCTCTGCCCGGGAAGCAAGTTCCCGTCCCAGATCCAGGATCCTCTCTTCATAGTCCGGATCCCCGGAGTGTGAAACAAGGTCGCTATAATCCTTTTCCGTCAACAGACAGAGCTCCGTCAGATTCGGCGTTACCACATCGGCACTATGTACCAGGGAACGCATGCAATCCAGCAGCTCATCCGTGAAGATCTTGATCTTCTCACCATTGTCCCCCAGCACCGGATCAGCCAGATACAGACATCCGGGTCTGTGGAACTTCTCCAGAAAGGCTTTGACCTTTTCCATCTGTTTGTGGGATGCAAGGTAACCGGAATAGATCCCGTCAAACCGCTCCCCTGTCAGGGCCCATTTCTCGGTAAACTGATCCATCCGATCCGTATAATCGTCACAGTAATAATCTTCAAAGCCTGTTTGCGCCGTCAGTATGGCTGTCGGCAGGGGACAGGCCTGGATCCCCATGGCAGAGATCACCGGGATCGCAGCCGTCAGCGAACAGCGGCCCAGTCCCGAAAGATCATTGATCAACGCCACTTTTTTCATCTTTATTTCCTCAATATCGTTTCTTTCTTACAGATTCACCTGAGGCATCTGTGCGAAGGACTTCGCAAGATCCTCATCCGTGGGAATGTAATCGGACATCTCACCGTCATTGAACTTCTGATATGCCACCATATCAAAGTATCCCGTACCGGTCAGACCGAAGACGATGTTCTTGGCCTCGCCGGTCTCCTTGCACTTAAGTGCCTCATCGATAGCCACCTTGATGGCATGGCTGGATTCGGGTGCGGGAAGGATACCCTCCACTCTGGCAAACTCGGTAGCTGCCTTAAAGACCTCCGTCTGCTCAACGGAAACGGCCTTGATCACCTTCTGATCATACAGCTCGGATACGATGCTGCTCATACCGTGGTAACGAAGACCGCCGGCATGGTTTGCGGAAGGGATAAAGCTTGAACCAAGGGTGTACATCTTGGCAAGAGGACAAACCTTACCGGTATCGCAGAAGTCGTATGCATATTTACCGCGGGTCAGAGACGGGCAGGATGCCGGCTCTACCGCAATGATCTCATAATCGTTCTCACCCCTGAGGATCTCGCCTGCAAAGGGAGAGATCAAACCGCCGAGATTGGAACCGCCGCCTGCACAGCCGATGATGGTATCCGCCTTGATACCGTACTTCTTCAGAGCCGCCCTCGTCTCAAGACCGATCACGGACTGATGCAGGAGTACCTGGGATAAAACGGAACCCAGCACGTAACGATAACCCTCCTGGCTTACCGCCGCCTCCACTGCTTCGGAGATGGCACAGCCCAGGGAACCGGTTGTGCCGGGGAATTCTGCATTGATCTTGCGTCCCACTTCGGTGTTCATGGAAGGGGAAGGGGTTACCTGTGCACCGTAGGTACGCATTACCTCACGGCGGAAAGGCTTCTGCTCATAGGACACTTTTACCATATATACCTGACAATCCAGATCAAAGTATGCACAGGCCATGGAAAGCGCGGTACCCCACTGTCCGGCGCCGGTCTCAGTGGTCACGCCCTTAAGGCCCTGCTGCTTTGCGTAGTATGCCTGGGCAATGGCGGAGTTGAGCTTGTGGCTTCCGGAGGTGTTGTTTCCTTCGAATTTGTAATAGATGTGGGCGGGAGTACCCAGCTTTTCTTCCAGACAGTAAGCTCTCACCAAAGGGGAGGGTCTGTACATCTTATAAAAGCTGCGGATCTCTTCCGGAATATCAAAATAGGCTGTGGTATCATCCAGCTCCTGCTTGCACAGCTCTTCACAAAAAATGCCGCTGAGTTCTTCCGTCTTCAGAGGCTGAAGGGTACCGGGATTCAGGAGTGGTGCGGGCTTCTTTTTCATATCGGCCCGAACGTTGTACCACTGCTTTGGCATCTCCTGTTCCTCAAGATAGATCTTATATGGTATTTCGTGATTGCTCATTTTTTTCATCCTCCTCATGATGTATTCTCAATCCTTATTACTTTACCCTATTTCAGCGATTTGGGCAACCAAAAAACGATCTTTCCGACTTCTTTACGAAGGCTTTCACTTTTGCTATAATCAAGCATAGGTATTTCTTTATCATTACCGCTTAAAAATGTTTTCGTAAGGGGGCTGACATGGGTAATCAACTGTTTTCCAACAAGAATATCATTTCCTGGCTGCAGTATTTTTCGGATCAGACGGATATCGATCTGGAGCACGTTAAACTCCTGGATATCACAGGCAAGAACAAGAACCTGATCCCCGCAGTGGAAGCACACCGCTGTGTTCTGGTCTTTACCGAGGCCGGTAACAAGGAAATCTTCTATAAGATGTGGGAGGTAGGACTGGGCGACTGCGAGATCGTCTACAATGAAGGCTCCGATCCCGAGGGTCCCATCAAGCGCAACAAGGTTAAGGAGATGATCGATCGCGGCATCAACGCATCCGCAGGCATGATCGTTCTGAACCCCAACGCCCGCAACACCATGCACTTCGGTATGGACAACCAGCGGTTCGTTCTCGGCAGCGTTAAATATGTAGGCTCCGAGATCCGTTCCGTGCTCCTGTCCAAGATGCAGGTGCATGAGAGCAAAAATATCTGCGTCATCTCCGGCGAATCCATTGCCGTTGAGGCTGCCATGATGGCAGGGGAAGGCACCGTCATCGCAGTTGAGTACAAGGAACGGGACAGAGAGACCATGGAAGAGAATGTAAGCCGCTTCGGTCTTACCAACGTGGAGATCGTGGACCATGTGGGTGAGGACACCATGAAGGATCTGCCTGTTCCCGAGACCACCATGCTGGTGGCTTCCGCCAGTCTGGAGCATGAGCTTGCCTATCTGACCTCCATCAATCCCGAAATGGAATTCGTGATCTATACCCTGGATTTCGGCGTGGCAGGTTCCATCCGGAACATTCTGGAACGCTTCAATATCGGCGATATCACGGTGCTGCAGATCGCCGTATCCAAGCTCACCAGCAGAAACGTATTCGAGAACCAGCCCACTCCCTGGATCATCACCGGTAAGGGACTGGGATAATTTCCCCTCCGGGGACAAGCCCCATCCGAGGACGAGACCTTTCCCTTTGTCTATATAGCTCCAAAAATCCATCGGTTTTTGTATATATTTTCAAGAAATCGTTTAAGCAGTTCACGCCGTTGTTGTCAAATATGCACAATAACGGCGTGTTTTCTTTGTTATTATTGTCTAAAATCCATCTTGTAAGTAGGTGAAAAAAAGAGCATACTATAGTCGTCAGGAAAACAGTTTAAGAAAGAAAGTCATATTCATGACGAGGAGGTAGTATTATGAAAATCTACAACATTGAGAACACGAAGAAGTTTTTCAACACCCTTTCCGAGTGCAAGGGAGAAGTTGATCTGGTAAACAGGAACGGTGATCACATTGCTCTGAACGATGAGCACCTGAGCATCCTGAAGGAGAGCTACTTAGGCGGCACGATCCGCGAGCTGGAGCTGAGCTTTGAGAACGGACAAGATGCTGTCAAAGTATTTGAGTTCCTCAGCGGTATGAGCAGCGTGGCTTAAGCCTAAGGCTTGGAGATCACGATCTTACCGTCGATCACATCGATCTTTACGCGGCTGGAATCTATTCCGGCCGCTTTTCTCATTTCATCGGTCAGTTTCACTCTTCCCGCCTTATCCAGAACCGAGAATTCCTCATGAAGATCTTCGGCAAGGGTGGGCAAAGGCGCTTTGGGATCTGCCGTCAAAGCCTGGGTATCCTCTACCATGTCCTTGTCCTTCAGGATCCTCTCGGAGCTGATCTTTCCGTCGGAGATCATAACCACTCTGTCCACCCGGTCGGCCAGGGACAGATCATGGGTAACGATCACAATGGTGATACCCATTTCACGGTTCAGCTTGCGAAACAACATCTGAAGATTGACCACATTATTCTTATCCACCGCCGCCGTGGGCTCATCCATCAACAGAAGCTCCGGTTGATTGGCCAGTGCCGTTGCGATGGCGACTCTCTGTTGTTCACCACCGGAAAGCTGTTCGGGGAAAGCGTTGATCTTGTGTCCAAGACCCACAGCCTCCAACAGTTCGATGGCCCGCTGCCGCTTCTGCTTCCGGGTCATCTTCGTAAACATCAGGGGAAGCTCGACGTTTTGTACGGCAGTCAGGTAAAAGAGCAGATTGTCCGTGATCTTCTGCCACACAAAGCCGATATGCTCGTAGCGGTATCTGGCAAGCTGCCGGTCATTTAATTCCGCCAGGTTTTCGCCGTTGAACAACGCAAGGCCGGCACTGGGTTTATCCAGCCCGCCCAGGATGGAAAGCAGGGTGGATTTCCCGCTTCCGGATTTGCCGATGATGGCCATCAGTTCTCCCTTGTGGATCTCAAGCTCAAGACCCTGAAGCGCCATTACCTCCACGCCCTCGGCCTTATAGATCCTTACCAGACCGTCGCAGCTGATATATGCATTATTCATTTCTTCCGTAGTTGTTGCTTCTTTCATTGCTTCACCCTTACAGTCGTATCAACACATCCGCTTTTTCCGACAGACGGATATCATGGGTTGTCATGATGATCGATAAACCCTCTTTGTGGGCAAGGTCTAAAAACAGATCGGCGATGCGATGGCCCGACTCCGTATCCAGAGCTCCCGTGGGCTCATCCGCAAATAAAACCGGAGGACGATGTGCCATGGCTCTTGCAATGGCGATCCTCTGCCGTTCACCACCGGAAAGCTGAACGGGATAGTGGTTGCCGCGGTCTGCCAGTCCCACGATCTCCAGCACCTCCTGTATCCTTTCGTGACGACCCTTTTTCACACCTGCCGTACGAAGGCCGAAATCCACGTTCTCATATGCCGTCATGGCAGGGATCAGGGCCACTGACTGGAAAACAAATCCCATCTGATAACGCCGGAGCTTTTCCTTTGCCGCCTCATTCATGGTGCTGTATTCCTGATCCAAAAGTCTTATGCTTCCCTCATTAAACCCGTCCAGGGTGCTCAGTACATTGATGAGCGTTGTTTTGCCGGAGCCGGAACGCCCCATGATCATGATGAGCTGCCCCTTTGGAAGCTTCAGATCCATATGATCCAGCACGGTCAGGTCAGAGCCGTCACCCAGACGATAGCTCTTCACAAGGGATTCTGTGGTTATGATATATTCCTGTTCCATACTAATCCTCCCCCAGCTTCAGGGCACGGGTGATGTTAAGGCTCTTAAGGATCCGCCTGATCCAGATGATGCAGGCTATCACGGCAACCGCCAGTACCAGGCCCAGTCTTACGGCGTCGGCTTTGATACTGGTCACAAAGACGCCCACACTGTGCTTTTGCGGCAGATAAACCGCTGCAAAGACCGGTGCAAAAAATCTGCTGGTGATCATGCCCGCACCGACACCTGCTGTGATGGACATAAAGGACAAAAACAGCTGCTCCATCAGGATCATCTGATTCACCTCTTTACCCGAGATTCCCATTGCCCGGCAGATTCCGAACAGAAGCTCTCTGTCCCGTATCGAGGTGATCCAATAGATCATATATCCGATCAGGCTGAGCATCAGCGCGATCAGGAAATCCGATGTAAACAGTCCGTTTGTGATCTGAATGATGGCGGTCTCTTTTTCCTTTGCGATCTCGTTTTCCGTGGAAAGAAGCTCGGACAGTTCCCTCTCTTCCTTGTCGCTTGCATTTTTCATCGCTTCCTTAAGGGTTTCCTTAAAGGGCTTATAGGCGGTATCCGTTTTCGTCCAGATATCATAAGGGAAAAGACCATAGGTGGCATTCACGTAAGCATAATTCATCACCACAAGATAGCCCTCTTTCTCCTCGATCTTGCCTTCCTCATTTTGTTTGTAGATATATCTGTTATATCCGGGCCAGGCATCTACGACGGCAACAACCTTTACGTTAGCCGAAGCGTAGGGATTCTTCATACCGGTAACGGAAGGCGGGATGAAAGAGCAGCTGACCTGATCCCCCACCTTCACTTCCAGCTGCTGCGCCAGATTGGAGGAGATGATCACGCCGTCCCGGACTGCAGCCAGCTGATTCAGATAGGTATAGAAATGCTCTTCATTCAAACCGTTTTTCATATCCGCCGTCAGACCGAATTCCTTGGTATTGATACCCATCAGCTGAACGCCGGTTATCTTTTTCTTTGCGTCCCTGCCCTGTACGGTCATTCTGTCGGGATCGTTGGCCACCTTGGTCATGGAGGAAAAGGTTCCGTCTTCAATAAACTTCCTGAACAGACCTGCATCCGGTTCGGTGTAACGCCAGTTATATACGGTATTGCCTTCATCATCATAAGATTTCACAAGGGTAATGGGCCATTTTTCCCGGATCACCATATCCGCTCCGATCTCATGATGGAGTCTTGCTTCCTTGTTGGAGTTGATGGTCCTTGCCATGTTGGCATGGAACAGGCTCATGGCCACCATGACCACCATGAAGACCGAAATGACGCCTGAGGACTTCCTGGTACGGATGATCTGCAGAAGGCCCGCATAGGTGGCTGCACTGAAATGCTTTTCCCCGATCTTAAACAGGATCCTGATCACATAAAAGATCAGGCGAAGCATCATAAGGCCGCAGGCAAACAGAAACAGCGTTGCATCAATAAAGATGACCGGATCGATGCCGTCGCCCTGCATCACGCTTTCCGAAAGGATGGGAAGCTGTTTTTTGTAGTTGAAAAGAAGATACACGGAGATCACCAGCAGGATCACATCCAGGAAATACTTTTCCCAGAAGGGTACGATACTGATTCTTCTCTGATCCTTCTTTCTGCCGAAGAATAGGATAACGGGAACCAGGTTGATCAGGATCCCGATGAGGGCCGCTATCTCAGCTCCGACGATCATGGCGGGGGTGAAAACATAATCGGATACGTTGATCCTGCCCACGGCGGAAAAGCCCATGAAATCATCCACCCCGGCCACCATTTTTCCAAACCAGTATCCCAGCAAAAGGCCGATGGGAACTGAGATCTGGGAAAGCAGCAGAGATGAGAGGAAATAGGTTTCGATCAGTCTGATCTTGGAAAGTCCTCTGTCACGCAGGGTCTGCAGCTCTCTGGTCTCCGATTCAATGATGCGGAAAGAGATCAGTCCGATAAAGGTGATGATCAGAACAGCCAGCGGCAGAACGATAACGTAGACCATCTGCTGAACGGAACGGCTTTCCACCTTGTATTTTGTCAGGACAGGGGTAAGGTTTTCCTTCACCTTATCGTCTTTTTTCCGGATCGATGCCAGAGAAGCCCTTACCGATTCAACGTTCTCGGAAGTGATCTGCCGGTAATCCAGAGACTGGTAGAATTCCACCTTGACGGGCCTGGAATACTCCTGGCAGATCTGCATAAAATCACTCTTTCTGAGGATCAGCATCTGGGTGGATTTCGCCAGGGATCTTTGCCAAAAATAATCTCCTGATCTTTCGGAAACGATACCGCTTATGTAGACGGTAAGCACCGGCGGATCCTTTACTCCCGGATCCTTTGAATAAACAAGGAGAGGGAATCGCAATATCTCGCCGATCACCAGATCGTTCTTGTCTGCGGTGGACCTGCTGACGACAGCCGGATAAGCCCCTTCGGGGATCTCAAGGGCTGAGGCGGTATACTCCGATATATCTCCCTCAAACATGGCTCCCGCATCCAGAACAAAGTGAGACTCGGTCTTTGATTCCTCCAGCCCGTCATCAAAACAGCCCAGGTTGAGCACCAGAGAATCCCCGTGATAGGGTGTTTCCGGTCTTTGGTTCAGGTAATAGAGCATCCGCTGGTCGGAGATCACCGGGAGCTTCAACTTGGAATCCCAGGTTTTCACATAGGAATCCGTCTGATCGTTAATGTTATCCTCTATGCTGACACCTTTCTCCAGGCCTTCTTCCAGAGACAGTTCGGTAACGATGGTCTCTCCCGATATATTCGCGGGGAAAACACCGCTTGTTTCGTTCTGCTTGGCAAAGCCCGCCTGGATCACCTTATTCAGGGAACCGCTGCGGAACATCTGGATCATGGAGAAAACCAGGATCATAGATACCATGCCGCAGACCAGACACAGATAAAGCTTATATTTATTTTTTATCTTGGTTAGTATATATCTGATCATTGCAGCACAAGATCTCCTTCAGTAACACCTCTGAGTATCATTACGCTTGACTTGGCTCTTTCCGTTTCAAGGATCTCCACATATTCCTTTACCGGCGTTCCGTCCACCACTTTCCATACAAACTTCTTGGGATCTCTGGAGGAGATCATATTGTACTCCTCATGGATACTGCTTGCCGGTACGCAGACTGCTAAAGGATAGTGCTCTGCTTCATACTGAAGCTGGGCTTTGAACATCCAGTTCTCGTCGATGATCTCATCCATCTCCACATAAAACTGGTTGGTGATCCTGCCGGCAAAAGCATTTGAAGTTGTGATCATCGCTTCCCCGTCTTTTGTGAACAGATAGTTCTTGCTGTCACCGGGATTGGCGCCGATGCAATGTCCTTTAAATTCCCGTTCATCATTGGTAATGAAGGTCACTTCGGAACCGACCTTTGCACAGTTATCATTTCCGTCTGCGGGAGGCTGCTTGCAGAACAGCTTTGTCCTGCTTCCCTCCGGGCCGAAACGCTGCACGCTCATCAGGTACTGACCCTTTTGTACCGGACTGTCGATGGCCATTTCTATGGATGCCGGTTTGCCGGCATTTTTCGCCTTAACGGTGATATCGTGAGAGCCGCCGCTCTGTTTTTTCACTTCCGTAAGGTCGGCACTCAGCTTTGCGCTCTGGGCTTCATATTCCTTCTGCTCGTATTCTTTTTCGATCTCCAGCTTATTCAGACTTGCGCGGACCTCTGCTTCCGCATTCATGCTGCTGCGAAGCGCTTCCAGATCTGCCAGGAAAGGTTCGATCTGACTTTTTGCCCCGATCATGGGTTCCTTTTCCGTTAAGGAAGCCATTGTCCGGTCAAGCTCCTTCTTGCTCTTTTCGTAATCCTTTAAAAATACACGATGGCTTGTGTTCAGATCATCAATGGCAACAGCCGCGGCTTCGATCTTGGCGTCTCCTCCGGTATAGGACAGGCTGAAAAGCTCCTCTCCTTCCTCCACACCCGCGGCGGAAGTTTTAAAGGTAAGCCTTCCGTCATGGGGAACCAGGTAGATGTCCGTGTAGGGACGGGCCACTACCAGCGTCTTCATAACGGCGTTCTCCGTGTAGGTGCGGATGGTGGCTTCATACTCATCGCGTCCTAAAGGAGCATACTCATTGCTGCTGTAAAGGACCCATTCTCCCTCTGCGAGGCCGCTTTTGATCTCGGTATAGTACTCATCCCCTATACCGGCCTCCACCTTGCGCTTCTCCGTATTCCCCTGATCATCGATCCGTACATAAACGTAAGCATCCATCCCATCACGATAAAGGGAATCGTTACCCACCGCCAGACGTTCTTCCAGGGGGCCGTCCATAAACTGAAGCATGACACTTTCTCCCAGCTTCAGATCCGCACCCGGAACTCTGAATCGCATACAGGGAAATTTCTTTGCAGCCTTGGCGTAGGCTATCTCCGAAACACTGTATTCATATTCCTCGATGGGGATCCGTTCCCCGTTGATCTCGGTCCATTTACTCTGGTAATCACCATATTTGTACTTCTCAATATCAACATCGGGGACTTCCACATGGAGATCGTTGTAATCACTGATAACCGCCAGATTATCAAAGCCGCCCACAAGATTCCCGTCGGTAAAATCCTTTAAATAGGTGATATATCCGTTGTGGGGAGCGATGAATTCGATCTTATTGAGTCGCTTCCTGGTCTGATCGATCTGCTCTTTTTCCGCTTTGATCTTGGCATCTATGACAGCCAGCTCATAACGCAGGTTCTCCTGCTCATTCTGTTCTTCTTTTATGATGGGGGCATACTCCTCGCCGCCTATCTCAGCCTCGGTCTGCTTTTTATAGTTTAAAAGGCCGAAGGTCTGATCATAGAGCTTCACGGTTTTTTCCCTTTGTCTTTCAAGGGAAGCTATCCTTGAATTGATCTGCCGAAGTTCCTCATCCAGTCCGTCCTTGTCTGCGACGGCAATGACATCGCCTTCCTTTACATAGTCGCCCACAGCCACTTTTACACTTGTGACCTCACATCCCTTTTCGTTATAAACAGGATACTCCTCGGGAACCACATTACCGGGAAGCCTGCGAACGAAACCAACCAGCTTTTTACTTGCCGGCCGGAAGGCAAGTGTTCCCTGCAGCGGCTCCATCAGCTCCGGTGCCGAAGGAAGATCACTTTTGCCGCAGCCGCTCATGACAAAAAGCAGGAAAATAAGCACCACAAGAAGACGCATCAGTGCGCCTGAGCCTTTAATGCTGTATCCGGTTTTTCTCCGTTGCGATCTGCTCATTTTATTCTCCGGGATCTCGTATGCCGGGATCCTCCTGCATTCTCCTTACGGTATCAGTACGTTCTCACCGCCGTTTAGACCCTTTTTGACCACCACATCATTTTCGATGACATCACCAAGCTCAACCTTTACCGCTTTATAGAATCCGTCATCCCGCTTAACAAAAACGAAATCGCCTTCGTCGGTTTTGATGATGGTTTTTCTGTTTACGTAGCATATATTACTGATGGTGATGGGATCACCGATGATCTCAAGGGACTGTCCCAGGAAATCATCCGTGGCTGCCACCGGCTTAAAGAAGACCATGTTGGATTTCTCTTCCCGGCCGCTTGGAGGCGCGATGACCACAAACTCATACTCCGTCTTGGATATATCATCCCTTGCCTTATAATGGTCTCCCACAACAAAATCTTCCGCCGTTACGCCGGCTGTCTTTTCACCCATGGAAAGATCCATTTGATAGTATCCGTCGCCGTTGACGATCTTAAACAGGTCATCGTTAGCCACTATGCTGCCCTGGGACAATGCAGTACTCATCATGCTGATGATACCGTCCTTTTCCGCTATGATATTAAACTGTGAATAAACGGACTGAACGTCCCTGATATATTGATCTGCGACCTTGCATTCATTCTCCAGAACTTTGATCTGTTCCGTATAATCTTTGCCCGGATTCAATGCAGCAAGCCGCCTGATGTGATCCAGATTAAGACTTGCCAGTTCCTTGCTTTGTTTGCTCTGGCGAAGCTGTTCGTCCAGCTCCTTGGAAGAAAAAGAAACCAGAACCTGACCTGCTTTGACATGATCGCCCAGCACTACGTTAACGGAGTCCAGTTTCATATCATAAACCGTCTCCATTTCACTCATTTTTTCTTTTGAGATCTTGTATCGTACCTCGTCATAACCAGCCAGAGTGATCTCATGCTCAAAAGCATAGGTCCTGTCTCCTTTGACGGCTGTTACGGTTTCCTTCTCCGATGCCTGATAACTGATATCCTCCGGCGGTGCAAGCTCTTTTTCATCAGTCTGACCGCAGCCGGACAAAAATAAAAGGGTGATCGCCCCTGCCAAAACAGTTATTCTGTTTTTTACCGGAAATAGCAACATGTTACCCCTCATCAGCATCAGATGTACTTATGAAATCAACCACTAAAAATGATAGCTTGTATGCCTGCTTTTCGTCAAGGGATGAAAAACAAGTAACATACCCGAGAAAGTTTCGTTATCCGGATCCTGCCGGAGAATACAACAAAGGCTTCAATCCTTGCGCAGCAAAGAATTGAAGCCTTCATCAGTGCCCGCGACCGGGATCGAACCGGTACTGTATTGCTACAACAGGATTTTAAGTCCTGCGCGTCTGCCAGTTCCGCCACGCGGGCTTGCTATACTATGCATAAAAAAACGACCCAGACGGGACTCGAACCCGTGACCTCCGCCGTGACAGGGCGGCGCTCTAACCAACTGAGCCACTGGGCCAAGAAAAAAATAAGCTTACGCTTACTGTAAATAGTGGACCTTCAGGGACTCGAACCCAGGACCGACCGGTTATGAGCCGGTTGCTCTAACCAACTGAGCTAAAGGTCCGTGAAATAGAAAAAAGCCGATGATCGGACTCGAACCGATAACCTGCTGATTACAAATCAGCTGCTCTGCCAATTGAGCCACATCGGCTTGTCTTAAGTAAGCCACAGACAGGTATAAACATAACATTTTTAGGCGTTTCTGTCAAGTCTAAACCAACTCTTCAAGGCGCCTGCAAAGGGATTCATATTCCCCGATAAATGCCTCTGCTCCGGCAAGGATCACCTCCGAATCCTCCTCCTTGGCGGCGAACTCCTGCTGCTTTGCTTTTTCACTCAGATCCTTCATTCCTATGGTCGCCATCAGACCCTTAACGGCATGGGCGTCGATCCCGTATTCTTTCCATCTGCGTCCGGAAACATTGTCCCGCATCCGGCTGCATCTCTCCGCGCCTTCTGCTGCGATATCGGCAAGCACGGCAGCCAGCACCTCTTCATCACCGGCGCTGTGTCCAATGGCTGTCCGGTAATCAAGCCTCTCGATCCGTGACAGTTTCTCCTCAAAGCCTTTGCCCTGCGTTCCTCCGTAAACACCCGACTCCTCATGGGGCAAAAACTCCGCAAAGAATCCGTCATCTTCATTGCGTTTGCTTTCTTCGTCTTCACGGCTTTGTACCTTATCCTCCGGAAGATACCGTTTTACGGTCTGCTCAAGCACCTTGAAATCCAGGGGCTTGGTCAGATAATCGGAGAAGCCCGCATCCATATAGATCTGTCGGCTGCCGGCCACTGCATTGGCAGTCAGCACAACTGCGGCGGTCTCTTTATTCTTCGAATCCCTATCCTCCCGGATCAGCTGAAGGGTTTCAATACCGTCCGGACTGGGCATCATGTGATCCAGAAGGATCAGATCATATTTCTTCTCGCGGCATTTGGCAAGTGCACTCTTACCGTTATCACAAAGGTCGGGGACGATGCCCGTCCTCTTGAGGAACAGTTTGACGATGGTCAGATTGGACCGGTTATCATCCACGGCAAGTACCTTCGCATCAGGTGCGAGAAAATCGCACTCTTCCTCGGATACCACATCGACTTTTCTTTTCTCCATGAAATCCTGGGGAACCGGTGAGGGGTCAGCCACCCGGACAGGTATCCTCACACGAAAAGCGGAACCTTTACCGTATTCGCTTTCCACCTCAATGTTTCCATGCATGGAGTCCACGATGCTCTTAACAATGGCAAGGCCGAGGCCCGTTCCTTCGATATTCACATTTTTGCCCATATCGGCTCTGGAGAATGCTTCGAAAAGCTCCTCCTGATCTTCCACCCGAATACCCCTTCCGGTATCCTCCACCGAAAAATACAGCTCGTATCCGTCATCCCCGATATTCTTTCCGCCGACCTTCAGGGTAACACTTCCGCTGTCCGTGTATTTCACGGCGTTGTTCATAAGGTTGATCAGGATCTGCCGGATCCTGAATTCATCGCTGATCTGCCCTACGGGCACAGGCGCTGTAAACTCCGTTTTGAGGGTAAGGCCTTTTTCATTCGACCGTTCTCCGATCAGAGAGATCACATCGTAAAGCACTTCGGAAAGATCGTATCTTGACTCTGTGATCTCAAGCTTGCCCGCTTCGATCTTCGAGAAATCAAGTACATCGTTAACAAGCATCAGGAGCATTTTTCCCGAGCTCTTGATACTTCTTGCGTAATCCAGCGTAACTTCATCATGATTCTCCCGCAGGATCATCTCGTTCATACCCAGAATGGCATTGATGGGCGTCCTGATCTCATGGGACATGCTGGCAAGGAACCTGGTCTTGGATTCGGAAAGATTGATGGCATGCTGTTTTTCCACATATACCTTTCTCAGATCGTCCACCTGCTGCAGGACTACGAACACCAGGAAAAAGCACAGGCCGAACAGCATCGGTATCTCCTCCTGCTTGGGCGTGGACAGGAA
>JAILKJ010000008.1 GCA_024693845.1 Lachnospiraceae bacterium | reverse complement strand
CATGTGTTAAGCACGCCGCCAGCGTTCATCCTGAGCCAGGATCAAACTCTCTGATTAAAAAGTTTAAATCCGGTCAAATTTCGCTTGGCTAATTTAACCTTCTTTACTGTTAAGGTTTTGTTTCTCTGAATAATTCTCTTTTAGAATCTTCAGGGTTGCATTGCTGTTCATTTGTCAAGGTGCTTCGGATCAGCTCTGATCCGCTGTTTGTCGCTGCTTTGTCAGCCGCAACTCTGTTATAATAACACCGAGATTTGGCCTTGTCAACAACAAATAATGTTTTTTTCAGAAAGAAATTTCTGACCACCAGATGATGTGGTTTCCTTATTATATAACCACAACTCTGAACGGAGAAAGAGGGATTTGAACCCTCGCGCCGCGTTAGCGACCTACACCCTTAGCAGGGGCGCCTCTTCAGCCTCTTGAGTATTTCTCCTTGCTGAATTCCTTACCAAGATTCAGTTGTCCGTCTGAAACGGTGCATTAAATATTATATGAAAACACGCATCTCTTGTCAACGTAAAATCCAAAAAAAACTAAAAAATCCGCCCCCGGCTCAAAGCCGGAGACGGATACCTGCCTGAATGTTATCAATAACCCTTCAAAGTAACTTTTCCTGTAAGCTTTTTCTTTTTGATCATCCTCTTATAATACTTGAGGAATTTCTTGGGAACCCTCAGGGTGATCTTATGCTTAATACCTGCGAACGCCTTTTTGTCGATGGTTACAACACTTGTCGTATTGCCGATCTTGAGTACCTTTAAGCTCTTACAGTTCTTAAAGGTATTTGCCCTGATCGCGGTAATATACTTATTGGTAATTACGGTCTTAATACCCTTCTTACCCTTAAAGGTATTCTTATCGATGGCAGTGATCTTATATTCCTTGCCGTCGGCAGTAACCGCAGGCGGTATGGTAACCGTCTTCTTTGCTTTGACTTTGGTAAGAGCGGCGGATGCATTCTTACCGGTCTTCGTTACCTTGACACTGTTGCCGCTGCTTAACTTAATGGTATCTCCAACACTCTTTGTTTCGGTCTTCTTGCCGCTTTCATTCGTGTTATTCTGGTTGTTGTTTTGGTTCTTGTTGCCCTGATCCGTATCCGGCTTATTCACAGCCTTCTTCTCCCATACTGCCTGAAGGGTGAGCGCATGCTTGACCGGCGAAGAGAAATCATAGAAGGCATCTGCTGCGGGATCCTCTTTCCATCCCTTGAAGATATAACCTTCCTTAACGGGATCTGCGGGCTTTGATACGGTATCATCATAGAATACCGTATTGCTGCTTACGGTCACATTGTCGCTTACAAAGGAAACTGCATAGCTCTGCTTCTTCCATACCGCATACAGATCAGTATCACCTGTAACGGGAGCGGTAAAATCGTAAAGTGTCTGTTCTCCTGCAGAGTTGTCGCTGACTGTGGACCAGCCGATCAGATCATGGCCTTCCTTTGCGATATTCTGAGTCTGAGCCGCCGGGCTGCCCAAAGATACGCCTTTCCTGACCTGCTCATCACAGATCTTCTGCGCTGCATTATAATAGTTTACGTCGCAGCGATCAAACAGTTTGAAGGTAAAGGTGCCGTAGTTTTGAAGGTTGCCCCGGAAGGTATAGGTGTCATCGGAACACTCTTCGGCACCGGCCAGACGTTCAAACCGAACGTAACAGTCATCATCATCGTCCCCATATTGTTCCAGACATACAAAGACATCCGGCTTACCGTTTTTATCCAGATCCAGGACCATAGATCCTTCTTTTTCGGTTAAAAAATCCATCCAGAAGAAGGACGAAGAGGGTAACACGTTAGTCCGATCAAAGGAATCATTCTGCTCCCCGAGGATCGTATATAAGTCTTTAATCACATCTGTATAACTAAATGTTCCCGGATCAGACTCGTATTTCTCATATCTGTAACCGGAGGACAGATCGATCGTAAGATCATCCGGGGCATCCATATATTCCGGTGTGATCGTTAAAGCCACCGGATCATCATAACATATTGAGGGACCCGATATGGGATCGTACGAAAATGAGCTGTCGTTTTTTGTTATCATAAAACGTTTAACGTTCTGACCGTCCTGCAATTCAGCTGTATTAACTCTTATCAAATAATATATGCTATAACAATACTCTGAGTTTGATGTGAGATAACCGGGATCCGGCCTGATATGCTTGTTTTTTGAATACATTCCCCTATCATCTCGATTTTCGATATACAGGTCAACGCAGGGATCATTACAGCTGACCGTTTTTGTCTCATCCGTAACCGCTGCAATAAAAGACGTATCTTCTTTGCATCGAAAGGTCTCGTTTTTGGAATAGTACACGCCATAATCCTTGTTTTCCCAACAAGAAAGATCACCTGATACGGTATTATCCGATACGGTTATCACTTGATTGACCTTGGCTGATTCCGTATAAACAGTCTCCCACTGATAATTTACCTTTTGTGCATAGTCAATCCTTAATTTTCTATCTCCCTGATCTTCATAAGATCCCGTTATGGTCACATTTTCCGCATAGGGAACGGTATAAGCAGACAGAGCGTCGACATCAACCTCCACATCCTCCGGAAGGAATTCATATTTTTCCATATCATATGTTTGAAAATAATAGGGCTTCTCCCAGTAACAATACTTGTGAACGGATTGTCCCTCCAGATTGGCATTACCCTTTTTTGCTGTCAACGCCGAAATATACCCCTCCACCGGCGTAGTATAGGCCCAGATCACATCTCCGGGGGAAGCAATGAGATTTCCGCTAGCGTCCTTCTTTAGGGGCTGCCAGGTAAGATGATCAAAGCCGATAAGGGTAACTGCTCCGCCCTCGGGACTTCCTTCGGCAAGCACAGCGCTGCAGGTGACCTTCTCTACGGCAGTCTTCGGAATGGGCGATAATACAAGCTGATATACCGTATCACTACTGCCATAGGCACAGATATCCTTGTTGCAGACCCTCCAGCCGGCGAAGTTGTCTGCCGACAGATCCTCCTGGCAATAACCGCCACCATATGCACGTACTACATGTACATACTTCGAATCTTCATTCCCCCGAGGTTTCTCGGAATGCTGATACCCATCATCCGGAACCGGCGTTCCGTCATACCTACAATATAAAATATCATGATAATATGCCCAATCCGGGAACTCGATGACATCACCGGGCTGAAGTACATCTCCCACATGAAGCTCCAGAAAATCAATGGGCGGTATATTATTTGTCGCCATAACAGGCAGCACGGATGTGAGGGTCATGATAATGGCAGTCATCATCGCGCACAGCTGTTTCAGTTTACTGTTTCTTTCCTTTCTTTTCATAATCTACCCCTTTCGATATATGATATATTATTCCTAATCTGTTCTATTGTATCATTTTTTCTTATCTCTTGGAATATCCTTTTTCGGATCCCCCAGCCATTGGTCACCGGCCAGCCCCCAGGCCAATACCGTTCCCATCAGTGCCCGGAAGGTGAAGGCATCATGCAGAGCGGTATGATTTCGAAGCACCAGAAACCGGATGATGGGGACCAGTCCGACGAGCAGATAGAACTTCAGCTTTGACAGATCCCCGCCCTTTTTTTGAAATACAAAATAAAAGGAAAAAAGAAAGATCAGCAGCAGGATACCCACCACCTTGCCGCCGACTCCATAGCCGAAGGGAAAGAGGCAGCCGAATTCCCTTTTCAGAAGCTGGAAGGTTCCGATCAGGTAATTGGAACTTAAGTTCTCCGCTCCCACCAGTCTTTCTTCCACATGTCCCGTAACAAGGGGCAGTACATTTTTGCGAAGGACCGCTGCCGCATAGATCCACTTTCCGGCCCACATCCCTCCGTAGCCGCAAAGCCACGCAAGAGCCGAGCCGGCGGATAAAACGGCCGTCTCCTTTAACTGTTTATCCTTCTTAAAGCAGATGGCCACGGCCAGCAGCATCGGAACCGTCATGGTCACGGTCTCATAGGTCAGAAAGTCCAGAAAGTTTGTCAGTATTCCGCTGACAAGCAAAAATGCAGGCAGATATTTTTCCCTGCCCTTCTGACAAAGGACCGCCGTCAATATGGAAAAGATGAGCATCAGCAGAGCGCACCAGGTATATTCCAGGGAGATCGTGGAAAACCACAGGCTGCCGGCGGCAAAGGCGATCATGGTATAGAGCCAGAGCCGGATGTGACGATACCGTAGTAAAACGATACTCAGGATCACCGTCAGCAGAGCAAGAAGGATGGTAAAGATGCGATAGATCCCCGTAATATCCGTAAACTGCAGCATAAACCGAACAAGGGCCGAGCTTCCGTGCCAATAACGCAGATACTCCGTATCCGGCGCCGGAAGATCCGTGACAGCGCGGCAGAATGCCTCCGTTGTCCCGATCCCCTCTCCCACATACAGCATGGCGTTGGCTATGGAGCGGGCCGGCTTGCTGCTGTCCTGATAATTGATGATGTTCAGAAGATAGGGATCACTGATATTATCCAGGCGGGATGCCTTGACCTTCTTTAAAAGGAACTCCACCATTTCCCGGTCTTTATAATACTCTGCCGAAGCCTCCAGACCGGGCAGGATGGCCTGTCTGGGAATGGTTTTTACGGACAAAAAGAACAGGCCGAGTAAAATGACATACACGGCCATGAATAAAAGCAGATAAAGCGGCAGCTTTTTTATGTTCTTTACTGACATGCATACTCCTTCGGGGCGGTTTCATAAAGATCGTTCCCCTCGCAGTCCATAACAACGATCACGGGAAACTCATTGACCGTAAGCTTGCGGATGGCTTCGGTACCCAGATCCTCATAGGCTACCACTTCGGAAGCCGTAATGGCCTTGGATAAAAGTGCACCGGCACCGCCGATGGCCGCAAAGTAAACCGCCTTGTTCCGGATCACGGCTTCCTTCACCTTGGGGCTTCTTTTACCCTTGCCCACCATGGCTGCAAGACCCAGATCCAGAAGGGCGGGGGCATATTTATCCATGCGGCTGGCTGTGGTGGGGCCTGCCGATCCGATGGGACGACCTTCTCTTGCGGGAGAAGGACCCATGTAGTAGATCACGTTATTCTCCATGGAGATGGGAAGCTCTTTTCCGGCATCCAGTGCCTCCTGCATCCGCTTATGCGCCGCATCTCTTGCGGTGTAGATCGTTCCGCTGATATAAACTGTATCACCGATGCGGAGCTTCTTTATTTCCTCTTTATTTAATGGTGCACTGATGTGGTATTCCATATATGGTTCCTTTCTGTTATGTATCGACGGGGGGTGGAGCTGCTGTCCGGCTGCAGGTGCTTTGAAAACCGCCGGTCCATATTGTGTGGCGAGCATTAAAAACGCTTAGGCGTTTTTAGCGCCAGATTTGCTACAGCAAATCTGTGTGCATACTGCGTAGCTCTAGTTAACAGAAACGAAGTTGATGTTAGCTAGCCGTTGCGGTTTGAAAGCAGCGGAAAGCGGGCCTGCAGCAGGATGGCAGCTCCTGAGCCCCCCGTCTATATATAATTAAAGTTCTCCTACAGCATGCCGATTCACGTGACAGCAGATGTTCACTGCTACCGGCAGACCTGCGATATGGGTGGGATAGGTATTGATGTTGACTGCAAGAGCCGTGGTGGTGCCCCCCAGACCGCCGGGTCCGATACCGAGACCGTTGATCTTCTCCAGCATCTCTTTTTCCAGATCTGCGATATGGGAAAGCTCAGAGCCTTTGGATACATCCCGGAGCAGGGCCTTCTTGGCAAGGAGCGCAGCCTTTTCAAAGGTACCGCCGATGCCCACGCCTACCACCATGGGCGGGCAGGCATTGGGACCCGCATCGGAAACTGCGGTGAGGATCGCATTTTTGACACCCTCTACTCCGTCGGCGGGCTTGAGCATGAAGACACGGCTCATATTCTCGCTTCCGAAACCCTTGGGGGCCACGGTGATCCTGAGTTTGTCACCCCTTACTATTTCCGTATAAAGGACCGCAGGGGTATTGTCTCCGGTGTTTTCACGAAGTAAGGGATCGCTTACTACGGACTTTCGCAGATATCCGTCCACGTAGCCGCGCCGGACTCCCTCGTTGACGGCCTCCGTCAGATCTCCGCCTTCGATATGCACATCCTGTCCGATCTCCATAAAGACCACTGCCATTCCCGTATCCTGGCAGATGGGGATCATATCCTCTCCCGCGATCTTCAGGTTTTCCGACAGCTGGTTTAATACATGACAGCCCACGGGAGAACGCTCCGATGAGCGGGCATTTTCCAATACGGACGCCATATCCGGTGTCAGATAGTGATTGGCTTTGATACAAAGCTCTGCTATGGTTTTGGTTATATCCTCAGTCTGAATCGATCTCATGTTACCTCCGGCTAACTATTCTCAGGTTTTCTGCGGCAGATTATCGCTCTTTTTAAACAGGATCTTCAAAAGGATCGGGGTGGATACCGACGATACGATGATGAGCAGGATCACGCTGGTAAAATAGATCGGCTCGATCAGTCCCGCCGACAGTCCCTTCTGGGCCACGATCAGGGCCACCTCTCCTCTGGTCATCATGCCGACACCGATCTTCAGGCTGTCCCAGAAACCAAACCGGCACAGGCCCGACATCAGACCGCAGCCGATGATCTTGGAAAGCAGTGCCACCAGCACAAAACCAATGGAAAATCCCAGAAGCGGCAGGGTCATATCTCCCAGATCCGTTTTGAGTCCGATGGATGCAAAGAAGATGGGACCGAAGAGCATGTAGGAATTGATGTCCATCTTCTCGGCGATGTAATCCGAATCCTTGATATTGCAAAGAATGATCCCGGCAAAATAGGCGCCGGTGATGTCCGCGATCCCGAAGTAATGCTCTGCGATATAGGACAGGGCAAAGCAGTAAGCCAGTCCCGCGATGGGAATACGCTGGGTGTGGGGATAGCGCTTGTCCACCTTCTTAAAGATCTTGTAGCTGATAAATCCGAATACCAGGGAAAACACAAAGAACAAAAGGGACTGCACCACCACGATCAGCGGCTTCATGGCCGGATCCTTAAGTCCGATAACAAAGGTCAGCACCATGATACCGATCACGTCATCGATAATGGCGGCCGACAAAATGGTCTGTCCCACTTTGGTCTGAAGCTTTCCCATCTCCTTCAGGGCCGAGACGGTAATGCTGACCGAGGTTGCGGTCATGATGGTCCCGATAAAAATACCCTTATAGAACTCCGGCGATCCGAAGGGGGAAAAGCCGTAATAGCAAAAATAGAACAAAGCTCCAAGCCCCAGGGGCACGAAGACGCCGAAGCAGGCGATGAGAAAAGCAATGGGACCCGTCTTTAACAGATCCTTCAGATTGGTGCCAAGTCCTGCCGAGAACATCAGAAGGACAACGCCGATCTCCGCCATCTGGGCGATAAAAGGGGACTGGGAAACCAGCCCCAAAACACCGGGCCCGATCAAAAGCCCTGCTATGATCTCTCCTACAACCTGGGGCGCCTTACACTTGCGCGCCACCAATCCGAAAAACTTTGCGGCGATGACCAGGATCGCCAGATCTTTAAATATACTATATGCTTCCACTTTTTGTAAAACTCCTTTTCCAATACTACCGTATAACTATTTTTCCATGTACAGCACACCGAAGGTCTGGGGGCCGCAGTTGATGGAAATTGCCGGAGAAGCCTTCTGGAAGATGACTTCTTCGAACCCGACTCTCTTAAGGATCTCTTCACGAATGAAATCCTGATCCTCCTTACTGAGAGCCACATAGGTCACAAAGACCCGCCTTTTATCGATGGACCCCCAGCTTTCCAGGGAGGAGGCGATATACCTGCGCCAGGATTTTTCCCGGGCTCCGAACAGCACTTTTCCCACGCTCATCTTACTCTTATTGAGCACAAGAACGGGACGCAGGAGAAAAGTGTTGGCCAGGGTGGCTACCTTCGCACTGATCCTTCCTGCCCTTGCCAGGTAATTCGTATCATCCACGATAAAGCTGGTATGCACTTTTGCCGAAAGCCGTCTGATCTCGTCAACCAGATCCGAGGCATTCATGTTCTTGGCTGCCATCCGGCAGGCGGCAAGAACGATAAGACCCATACCGCTGGAAAGATGTCCGCTGTCGATCACGTCCACGTTGCCGAAGGACTTGGCAGCTTCCAGAGCATTGTCATAACCGTTGCTGACTTTGGAGGCCATGGCGATATGAACGATATGATTGGTCCTTGTCAAAACCCTTGAGAAGAAGGCCTCATACTCCTCCACCGAAGGCGATTCGGATTTCACATTCTCGTAGCTTTCGCGGATATGCAATATCAGGCCCCGGGAATCCGTTTCGATCTCGTCCAGGAAAATACCCCGGTCGGTCTGAACATGATAGGGAAGGATATCCAGATCGTTCTCCGAAACCAGCTCCCTGGGCAGGTCGCAAACGCTGTCCGTGGTGATGAGGATGGCGGATTTTTTTCTCCTGTGGTCTGTCTCCAGCAGGGGCTGTTCCATACCGGAGGAATTCTCGATCTTGGTGATCTTCTCTCTGGGAAGCTGATGGATGATCTCGGCCTCCAGCTCCTGTCCCGTAACCGGCTTTTCCAGATAACCGTCAAAGCCTTCCTTCTTATAGAGCTCCCGGCTTTCGGCTCCCGCATTGGCGGTAAGGGCTACTACCTTGCTTTCCTTGCAGCGGCCGCCCATCTGTTTGCGGATCCGGCGAAGGGTTTCGATACCGTCCATTTCCGGCATCAGATGATCCATCAGGATCAGATCATATTCTGTATCCAGGGTTTTTTTCAAAGCTTCCTCACCGCTGGATACGGTATCCAGCTGTACCTTGGTATCCCTAAGGAGCTTCTCCGTTACCATCAGGTTGGCCTTGCTGTCATCCACCACAAGGATGTGGGCCCGGGGTGCCTCGAAGGACTGCTTGTAATGGCGCTGGCGGTTCATGGCATGTCTGGCTTCCACATCGACCTTGCCGATCAGCTCTTCGGAATTGATCTCCTGCTCCAGCTCCATGATGAAGGTGGAGCCCTGTCTGTAGATACTGTTGACCCGCAGCTGTCCGCCCATCATCTGAACGTACTTCTGGGAAATGGAAAGTCCCAGACCCGTTCCTTCGATATACCGGTTATTCTCTTCGTCCACCCGTTTAAAGGCCGAGAAGATGTAGGGAAGGTTTTCTTTTTTGATGCCGACGCCCGTATCGATGACGGAGTAAATGACCTTCACTCTCGTATCGCTGATCTTCTCGCTCTGGATCGAAAGGGTCACATCACCCTGCTTTGTATATTTTACTGCATTTGTCAAGAGGTTGATCAGAACCTCTTTGATCTTGATCTCATCGCCGATAAGGGAAACGGGAAGCGCGGGATCCACCTCCACATGGAAGGTAAGGCCTTTTTCCCGGGCACGGAGCCAAAGCATATCCACGATCTCGGAGAGCATATCTCCGGTATTGTAGGCAAGGTAATTGACATCCATCTTCCCCGCCTCTGCCTTGGACATATCCAGGATATCGTTGATCAAGTGCAAAAGGAGCTTACTTGCGGACTGAATGCTTCTTGCATCCTCCGCCACCTCTTCGGAAATATCCTCCCGGAGGATCATCTCATTCAAACCGATGATGGTGTTGATGGGCGTGCGGATCTCATGGCTCATGCTGGAGAAAAACTGATTCTGAGCCTGGGAAAGATCATCGATCTCTTTTTTCTGGAGCTTTGCTCTCTCACTCTCCCTGCGGTAGATGACGATCTCAAATCCCGCCAGAGAGCTGACCAGAATGCTGACCAGGATCAGTGCGGAAAAGGAATCCAGGAATGCCAGCTTGCGGCTGTGCTCCGTTACGAATTCCGGATGATAATAAGCAACATAATAGCAGACCGCAGCGGAAACCATTTCACAGAACAGGCAGACCAGACGGTTCTTGCCCTTGAGGATCAGTCCGATGAACAGCGCACAGAAGATAAACCACATGGGGGTTCCGCCGTTGACGGCTCCGCTGGTTAAAAACGTCACAGGCAACAGGAGGAAGACGATCATCAGTGCAACAATGGTGGCACCCACCTGGATCTTGCCGGTCTTGATACTGATCACCGCAAGGACAATGGATATCAAAAGTCCTATGGCCATGGCAAGGATATCCGTAATACTTTCCCCGAGGAACATACCGATGATCATGATCAGCGTAAGGGCCGTGATCCCGATGCTCATGGTCAGGACGAAAAGACGATCCTGCACTTCCCGGTTATGATCCATGATAAAATCTTTGATCCTTGTTATTTTCATGATTCCTGCCCCCCTTCCCAGAATTCGAGCACTTCGGAATCATCCTCTTCTTCATTGATACCGTAAAGGGAATCGATCTTATCACAAAGTGTCGTATATTGCTGCATCAGGGGTTCATGGGAAGCGGTAAGTTCCGCTTCGTTTCCTTCCTTGGCCGCTGCCTCCATGGATTTGGCATTCTCGGAAAGGTCCATGGCTCCGATCATCTTAGCCGTGCTCTTTAAGGCATGGACTACGATGGCATAATCAGGCCAGGTCTTTTTTTCGAAATAATCATTCAGCTTGGTCTTTTTCTCCCGGCTGTCGCTACCGAACTGCATGAGCAGCGTCTTGTAAAACTCCGTATCATTCTGACAGTAATGCAGACCCAGGGTAACATCCACACCCGCTTCGGCAAGCTCCGAAAGTCTGCTGTCACCGTATTCCTCAGTTAGCACATGCTTACTTTCTGATGCTGTCTCTTCCTTCATCGTATTTTCCTGCGCCTGCTCCTCCGTTTCGGGAAGGGAGGTGGTGATGGCGGACTTGGGAAGTACCTTCTTTAATACGCGGTCCAGCTCGGCGATCTCAATGGGCTTGGGCACGAAACCGTCGAAGCCCTCCGATATGAACATGTTCTTGGCACTGCTGACCGCATTGGCCGTCAGCGCTACGATGCACAGCTCCTTGCCCTTTCTTGCCGCATTGGTGCGCAGCTTCTTCATGGCTTCGATACCATCCATCTCCGGCATCATATGATCCATGAAGATGATATCGTAATCCTCCTGCTCACACATGTTAAGAGCAGTTATACCGGAATCGGCAGTGGACACCAGCATGCCGTATCCGCTGAAGATACCATTGGCAACCAGCAGGTTCATGGGCTCATCGTCCACTACCAGAGCCTTGATGCCCGGCGTATAGATCTTCTCACTATCCTTCGAACGTCCCCGGCCGATCTCATTGAGTACGCTTGCCACGGGGAAGCAATAGAAGGGCTTACGCATATACTTGATGGGTGAATCCTTGGGCACCGTAAAGCTGTCATCCGCCACAACCACGACCTCCATCCTGCGAAGGAGTTCGTCCATATAGGCACGATTGTCTTCAAATTCCCGGGCACCCACAAACAGATGGGTCAGATGATAATGAGAATCCAGATTCTGAAGCTCCTCCAGAGTCTGTGCCGGATAAAGCAGAACGCCGAGACCCCGCACCAGATTGGCGATCATCTCGTTATAATACTGCTGCACCTTGGAAACCTCGAAGGTGGAATATTGCAGGAAGGTGGCGATGCAGATCTTTTCTCTCTCGCTGACCACCATGCAGCTGACGGAATTCTCCACCTCCTGGGGAATGCTGACGGAAACCCGGGTCCCCCGTCCCACCTCACTGTCGATGGTCATGAAACCGCCCATGGATTTGACAAAACCGTAAACGATGGGAATACCCAGACCCAGACCGCCGACTCTTCTGCTTCTGCCGGAATCGGACTGATAGAACTTCTCGAAGATCTTATCGATCTCGGATTCTTCCATACCGATACCCGTATCCTCGATCTCTATGCAGAGGTTGACACCATAGGGGCGCTCTAAGGTATAGATCTTGACATAGACGCCGCCTTTTTTGGTGAATTTCACGCTGTTGGTAAGCAGATGCCAGATGATCTTTTTGATCTTACCGCCGTCGCCGCGAAGAACTGCCGGTATCTTGGCATCCACGTCAAAAATGATCTCCACGTCCTCCCGTCCCAGCATGTGGGTACGTTCCGCCAGATCATTCACAATAGAAGAAAGCATGTAGCTTTCCCGGTTCACCATGAGCTTACCCATATCGATCTCGGTATAGTCAAGAATATCGCCGATCTGCTCGGTGACTCTCTCGCCTGCTTCCTTGATGGAGTCCAGATTCTTACGGATCGCCGGATCCTTTTCCGTTTTGGAGGAAACCGTCGTCAGACCGATGACGGCATTGATGGGGGTGCGGATCTCATGGGAAACGTTAGCCAGAAAGTCATTCATACGCTTGGTGGCTTCCGAAAGCTCATGGATCTTGTCATCCGACTTGTATAAAACCTCGTCCCATTTCCGAACCACCACTCTGGCGATCCATCCGGACATGAGCACGAGGCCGATATGCAAAAGGATCCTTGTAATAATAAGGCTGTCAAAGTGATATCCCGTTCTGATCAGATAGATCAGATCATATCCCATGGTGATGAAATACGTGAACTGACACAAGGTGATCAGGTGCACGTTACCTGTCATGGTATAGAGCATGATCACTCCGACCATGACAACGGCACAGTCAAAAAAGCTGGTCTCATGGCAGCCGTAATAGAAAAAGGTGACCATCATCAGGATAGAATAGATCCAGATGCGGACCTGTTCCGAAAGAGTATGGGTGATATGGAGGGCCCATCCCCCCACAACACCGAAAAACAGAAGCGGAAGTACCCATTCTTCCCATCCGAGCAAAAGCATCTCACCCATGAGAACGACCGACAGTATGGTATAACTGATCAGGATCATTCCGTGTGATGCTTCAAACATTTCGTTCTGACGCTGATTCTTCCCCACTTATTCTTCCCTCATTTTATATTCCGTATCCTCTTTCATCATGCTCAGCATGATATCGGCGAATACGGGATCGAACTGGTCTCCCCTGCCCTTTTCGATCTCTGACTTAACATAGTCCTGCGGAAGTACATCCCTGTAGCTTCGCCGGCTGGTCATGGCATCGTAAGCATCGGCTACCGCAATGATACGAGCCTCCTCCGGAATATCCTGACCCTTGAGTCCGTCGGGATATCCGCCGCCGCCGTAGCGCTCATGATGCCATCTGGCACCGGTGGCAAGCTCCGGCATTTCCTTGATATTGGCAAGGATCCTGGCGCCCATAACAGGGTGCATCTTAATGGTTTCATATTCTTCATCCGTAAGCTTGGCAGGCTTATTGATCACGGCATCGGGAATACCGATCTTACCTACATCATGTAAAAGGCCCATCATGTAGATCTTATCCTGTCTTGCCTGGGAATAGCCGAATCTCTTGGCGATCTCTTTGGAATAGTCCGCCACCCGGCTGGAATGACCGTTGGTATAGGTATCCTTGGCATCGATGGCCTCCGCAAGGGTACGGACCACGTGGATGGAAAGGCGTTCGTTCTCACGGGTCTTTCTTTCCACCTCGCCTTCCAGATCTGTCTGCAGACGGATCAGATCGATGATATGTCTTACACGGAGTACCAGAACATCCGGCACAAAAGGCTTCTTGATAAAGTCCATGGCACCCAGGGCAAGTCCTTTGGTCTCGGACTCCTCATCCTCATCCGCAGTCAGGAAAATGACAGGGGTCTCTTTTTCTCCCTGTTCCATCTGACGGAGCTTCTGCAGGGTTTCAAAACCGTCCATCTCCGGCATATGGATATCCAGAAGGATCAGGTCAGGCTCATTGGTCTTCAGGAAATCCAAAAGTGCCTTTCCGGATTTCAGAGCAGAAACTCTCATATTTTTCTTACTTAAGATGTAGCCGGCCATTTTCAGATTCGCCACATCGTCATCAACAACCACGATCCACTCAGCCATAGTGATCTCCTCCATGCTGTTTCATAGTTATTCAGAGTAATTGTACAATACTCCCCCAAAAAATGCTACTGCCATTTATCATATTTGACACATTCCCGAAGATAATGATAGTATGAAGGCCGAAAAAGGAGAGAAAAATGAAAACTGTGATCTTTGATATCGGAAACGTACTGGTAGACTGGGACTGGATGGGCTATGTGAACCGTCTGTTTGACGATCCGAAGGCCATAGAAGCGTTAAACAGGGGCTACTGGCAGAATGAGCTCTGGCGGGAAATGGACCGGGGCGCCATCGATCAGGAGACCATACACCGGGAGCTTTTGAAATCTGCCGGAGAATATAAAGAGGAAATGCAGATCGCCTACGATCGTCTCGGGGAGTGCATTTCCCGGTTTGACTATGCAAAACCCTGGATCAAAGAGCTGCAGGGAAAGGGACTTAAGGTTCTCTTTCTTTCCAACTATTCACAGTATCTCATAGACAAAAACCCCGACGCGCTGGACTTTACTAAGCTCTGCGACGGCGGGATCTTTTCCTGTCATGTCAAACTCATCAAACCGGATCTGGCGATCTACGATCTGATCTGCAAACGCTATGATCTGGATCCGAAAGAGTGTCTGTTCATTGATGATAAACTCATTAACGTGATCGCTGCAAGGGAATACGGAATGCAGGCGATCCAATTTACCGGTTATGAAGAGATCAAACCTCTTGTGGATGAGATGATCTAACCCTGAAGGCCTCTGGCCTGTCTGTCCATATCCTCCACAACGATATCGTAGATCTCCCCTAAGGATCTGCAGTATTCCAGCACCTTCCAGGGCTCGTTGGTATGATAGTGGATCTTGATCAGCTCCTCGTCTCCCACAGCCAGAAGAGAATCTCCCACAAAATTCTTCGAGATATAATCAAAGATCTCATCCTCATCCAGATCCTCTCCTTCGATGAGAAGCTGGGTATCATAGCGGTATTCAATAGTCTGCTCGGTCATTTTCGATTCCTCCTTATACTTCTTTCAAACAGTTAAACGGTATCATAACGGCTCCTTCTTTGCAAGGGGCGCTTTTCTCGGGTACTTTGCCGGCGTCTCGGCGGTCTTTCGTACCACGTAGAGATTCCGGTAAGCCTTCTCTTCCTCTCCCGCTTCCGTAGGAATGGGAAGATCGAATTCCACCTGCTTTTCGAAACTGCCCCCCAGCAGGGAAAGGGCTCTCTGTGCGGCAGGCGCTTCCTGACGGATCCCCGATGACTTATAGGCGATAAAAATACCGCCCTTCTTTACGAAGGGAAGGCAGTATTCCGAAAGGGTGGAAAGGTTAGCCACCGCTCTGGATACTGCTATATCATAGGCTTGTCTGTGGTCCTTTTGTCCGGCAAACTCCTCTGCCCTGGCATGGAAGGCGCGGCAGTTTTCCAGTTTTGCCTCCCCGATCACCTCCTGCAGGAAAAATACCCGCTTTTGCAGGCTGTCAAGGAGGGTGACTTTAAGCTCCGGATACAGGATCGCCAGCGGGATCCCCGGAAAACCGGCACCGCATCCCACGTCGATAAGGGCCGGAACTTCCTTTGCCTTTGAAAGACTTTTCCAGTCTTCACCTTTTTCAAACAGCTTTACCGCCGAGAGGCTGTCTAAAAAATGCTTGCTGCAGACCTCTTCAAAATCCGTGATGGCCGTAAGGTTCATGACTTTGTTCTTTTCATACAAAAGCTCATAAAAGATGATCAGCTGATCTGTCTGCTTATCGGAAAGCTCAATATTCCATTGCTGCAATATGCTGCGTAAGATTGCTTCTTTTTCCATATTATGATCTTCTCTGCTCCATGTAGATCAGAAGGACGGAAATATCCGCCGGAGATACGCCGGAAATCCTGGATGCCTGTCCGATGGAAACGGGACGCAGGGCTTCCAGCTTCTGACGGGCCTCCAGCCGGAGGTTTTTGATATCCTGATAATCTATATCCTCGTCGATCAGCTTGTTTTCCAGCTTTTTAAAACCTTCCACCTGCTTTTTCTGACGGCGGATATAACCATCGTATTTCACGGTGATATCGATCTGGCGGATGATATCTTCCGGTAGCGTCTGCTTACTTTTTTCTTCACCGGCTTCGACCGTTCCCCTGTTTTCATCTCCTGTCAATCGATAAACAGGACGGGCTTTGAGCACGTATTCGGGACGATTGGGATCGATGGGAGCAATACTCTCATAGGAAAGCTCTGGCCGGGAGATCAGCTCGGCCAGAGAGGTTGCGGTCTTAAGGGGTGCGCTGTCCAAAGAAGACAAAAACTCCTGGATCGCAGCTCCTGCTCCTACCATGGTGGTAGAAAGCCGCTCCACCTCTTTATCAATGATGCTCTGCTTTTCTTTCACATAAGCAAGCTCCCTTTCGGAAACAAGGCCTGCTTCGTAGCCCTTTTGTCGGAGTCTGAGATCCGCATTGTCCTGTCGAAGGAGCAGGCGGTACTCCGCACGGGAGGTCATCATCCTGTAGGGCTCTCTGGTTTCCTTGGTCACCAGGTCATCCACCAAAACACCCAGATACCCTTCCGATCTGTCAATGGTGATGGGCTTTTTACCGAGGCAGTACATGGCGGCATTGATCCCGGCCAAAAGTCCCTGGGCCGCTGCCTCCTCATATCCGCTGCTGCCGTTGATCTGACCGGCGCCGTACAAGCCGTCTACTGCCTTAAAGGCCAGGGTGTGATGAAGCTGGGTCGCCTTGATGCAGTCATATTCTATGGCATAGGCATTGCGCACGATCCGGCAGTTTTCCAAACCGGGTACCGTACGGTACATGGCAAGCTGGACATCCTCCGGCAAAGAAGAGGACATACCGCCCACATACATCTCATTGGTATAGAGCCCCTCGGGTTCAATGAACACCTGATGACGTTCCTTATCCGCAAACTTGACCACCTTATCCTCAATGGAGGGGCAGTATCTGGGACCCGTACCCTCTATGATCCCTGCATAGATAGGGGATCTGTCCAGGTTAGCCTTGATGATCTCATGGGTCTTTTCATTCGTATAGGTCAGATAGCAGGCAACCTGCTCTTTTTGTACCGCTTCCGGATCCGTGGAGAAGGAAAAAGGCACGACTCTTTCATCACCGTACTGGGGCTGCATTTTTGAAAAGTCCAGGGAACGCTTGTCCATACGGGCGGGAGTTCCCGTCTTAAAGCGGACGATCTCAATGCCGAGAGCGCGAAGACTGTCCGTTAAATGGGTTGCGGCCATCAGTCCGTTGGGTCCCGTATGGGTGATCATCTCACCACAGAGACACCGGGCATTTAAGTAGGTTCCTGTGGAAAGCACCACCGCCCGGCACAGATAAACACCGCCTGATGCGATCCTGACACCGATGATCCGTTTACCCGCATGACCTTTCGGAGCATCCGGGATATCTTCGGTGATCAGCTCACAGACCTCAGCCTGCTTGATCATCAGATTGTCGGTATTCTCAAGGACCTTGCGCATGCTGCGGGTATAGGCCTGTTTGTCAGCCTGGGCACGAAGGGAATGAACGGCGGGACCCTTGGATGCATTGAGCATCTTAGACTGGATAAAGGTCTTGTCGATATTCCTGCCCATCTCGCCGCCGAGAGCATCCAGCTCACGGACCAGATGTCCCTTGGAAGAACCGCCCACATTGGGATTACAGGGCATGAGAGCAATGCTGTCGACACTCACCGTAAACATCACGGTGGCAAGTCCGTTCCTGGCACCTGCCAGCGCTGCCTCGCAGCCGGCGTGTCCGCCGCCTACCACACACAGATCCACCACATCTCGGATTTCTCTTTCCCGATGGCCTTCAATTTTTAAAAAATTAGCTATTGCTAACTTTCTTGCTTCTTCGTTTAACATGTCATTTACCCATGCAGAATTTTGAAAAGATCTCTTCCACCAGATCATCTTCGATCTGTTCACCGATGATGCGGCCGAGAGACATATAAGCATCCATCAGATCGATGGAATAAAAATCCTCCGGCATATCCATCCGGATGCTTTCCTCCACCTTCTCAAGAGAAGTGGCGGCTTCCATCAGGGCTTCCTTATGCCGCAGATTGGTGATATAAAACTCATCGGAAGACGGCAGATGTCCTTCAAAGAACATCTTCTCCACCAGATCGCGGAAGGCATCTATCCCCACGTTGTTCCGGGCGGAGATGGAAAGAACCGGGATCTCCTCCCCGGAGCAGTTTTCCCTGATCTTCTCACGCACCTCCTGTTCGGAACCGGCAGCATCCAGATCTGATTTATTTAAAAGGATGATCTTCTTTTTATCGGGATATTCGGAAAGGATCTGAAGATCTGCGCCGTCAAATTCGGATGTAAGATCCGAAAGGTACAAAAGAAGATCCGCATCCGCTGCCGCTTCCCTTGCCCGGTCCACACCGATCTTTTCCACCACATCCTGTGCTTCCCGGATCCCGGCGGTATCCATGATCACAAAAGGAATGTCCCGGATCGTAAGCCTCTCTTCCAGGATATCCCTGGTGGTTCCTGCAATATCCGTAACTATGGCCTTCTGCTGACCCAGCAAAAGATTTAAAAAAGTGGATTTGCCCACATTGGGTTTGCCAAGGATAACTGCCCGGATCCCCTCCGAGATCAGTTTTCCCTCATCTGCACTTTTCAAAAGCGATCTGATCTGATCCAAAAGGGCATCTGCGATATCCTTCAGCTTTGCCGGATAATCCGTCAGATCAAAATGCTCCGGATCATCCAGAGCCGATTCAATGAAAGCGGTCTGATGCAGGATGGTCTCCCGAAGGGAAAGGATCTGCTGCTTCAAATGCCCCGCCAGCTGTTTCTCGGAATTTCTGACTGCGGCTTTGGAGCCAGCGTCGATAACATCCATTACGGCTTCGGCTTCGCTTAGATCGATCCTTCCGTTTAAAAAGGCGCGCTTGGTAAACTCACCGGGCTCGGCAAGTCTGGCGCCGGCTTTCAGGATCTGCTCCAGGATCATATTGGTGACCGTGATGCCGCCGTGACAGTGGATCTCCACCACGTCCTCCGCGGTGTAGCTTTTCGGAGAACGCATCACAATAGCCAGCACCTCATCCAGAAAAACCTCATCTTCCGACAGGATCTTTCCGTAATGCACCGTATGGGTGGGAACGTTTTTTAAAAAATGAGAGCCGTTCTTTCCGACAAATACCCGGTCCGCTATGCTTACAGCCTCCTGACCGCTGACGCGGATGATGCTGATGCCGGATGCATTTCTGCCGGTTGCCACGGCCGCTATGGTATCCCGCATCATTTAGCCTTCTCCTTTTTCCGTCTACAGAATATGAATACAAGGATCCAGGAAGCTGCGCTGAAATAGAAGGATGCCAGCCAATACCACATGGGCTCATAAGTAACGGTAATGTTTCCTTCATAATGTGCGGGAACGGTGAAGCTGATGGAATTTTCCTTCCCGTCTTTGATGGTATATTCATTGCCGGCATCGTCCCTTACATGATAGCCCTTGTAATTGAGGATCGGGATCGTAACCTTACTGTCCTCTTCCCCGGTTTTGATATAGAATCTCGAAGTGGTTCCCCTACGGGTAAACTCCCCTGTTTCGGCATTTTTAGCCTTGAGCTGATAGGAGAGCTTATCGCGGTTGGTACCGGCTCTGTTATATTCATTCACCTTTCCGAACAGGATCTTGCTTTCACTTACATTGTAAAGGGTGGTCTTGTTTCTGGAATCGTAATCGGAAAGCATTTGGAAATGATCCGACAGGATACTAAACGTCATAAGGACCAAAAGACCACCGAGGATGAGCTTTGCCTGCTCCCGGTTTTTCTCCAGGGTAAGCTGCTCCACACTGAGCATGGTATCTCCCAAAAGGATGGAGGCAAAAAGGATGGTAAATGCCACATACCGCCAGCCGAACTGGATCTGGGAAAGGATGGCAAAGACCTTAAAGCGCACCGCAAGATCATCCCAGGGAAAAACATTGGAAGATAAAAGCATGGAAAAGAAGACCAGGAACAGGAAGTATTTCATTCTTCCCGAAGCCTTCTTTTTTACTACAAAGTAAATGGAAATAAACACCGATATCATAAGGATCAAGCCGATGGAAAAGTTAGCACGGTCCATGATGGCCGTTCTTCCGCCGCCGAAGATATCCTTATAGAAGGTAAAGAATTCACCGATCTGAACGGCTGTGTTCTCGATCAAAAGAACGCCGCCCAAAGATCCGCTGATCTGGATATCGTTGCTGAGCATGTTATCCAGGAAGGGGATCGTAAAATACAGGCTGAAAATAATGCAGAGGACTGCACTTTTGATAAGCTTGACCAAACGAACAGGCTGAAATACTCTTTTGATAAATACAAGACAGGAAAAGAGCAGGAAAAACAGGGTCATCTCACAGGATAATAAATGGCATCCCACTAGTCCCGTCATACCCACTGCCAGCATCATCACATCACGACCAAGGAAGCTTTGTTTAAGCTCTTCTATATCCTTTGTCAGGATATGATAGAATCCCGCCGCAACCAGTGGCAGGAAGATCATGGAAGTATACTCACCGATGGCGCTTCTGACAAAAACATCCACATAACGATAGGGCGCGATGACATACAAAACCGTCATGAAATAGGCAAAAAGCTCCCGTCCAACGATGCTTTTAAAGGCATAATAGGCTGCAAACACGGTAAGAAGCGTGATAAAGCAGATGGTAAACTTATATACATCCTGAATGGGAAAAGTAAGAGCAGACAGGATCGCGGAAGGATAGAGCAAAAGATCCCCGTAGTAAGCCGATACGGGAGCTCCGTAGCCGTCCATCCAGTTAGGCTGCAGATAAACAGGGAATTCGCCGGCCTTCAGTTCTTCGGCAATGCCGGTAATACGGACGGTATGATAACCGAAATCATGTCCTCTCTCGATCCCCGAAAGGAAGCAGGGAAGGCAGGCAAAAAAGGTGATGCCCAGAAGGATCAGAATCTTTCTTTTTTTATCCGGATAAAGAGCAAAGATCAGGTTTAACAGCTCAAGGGCGGAAAACAGAGCAATGAGGACCACCAACACTCTGATATGTCCCGCCTTACTCTTAGAAAGGCTGACATCGTGGATCACCATATTTCCCTTACCGCTGTATATTCCGGAGATGACGAATACATCCTCGTCGGTGGAAAACCATACATATCCGGAAACCTGCTTTAATTTGTTATCCAGAATGAAGGGATTAACCTTCATATTGTTGGAATTTACATTGGTAAAAGTGATCTTCTGGTCTTCACTGCAGGAATAGCTGACGATACATTTGTAGGTACCGGCTGTAAGGCCCTCGTACTGGAGCTTTAAAACCTCCTGCTCCTGTCCGTTCTTCAGTTCCTCTGGAACGGTATAGCCTTCCTCTGTCAGCGTAACAGGTCCGCTGGCCTGTCCCGTCAATACATTGTTCTTATGATAAAACTCCTGAAATAAAGAAAAAATGACAAAAGCCACACACAGGATCTCCAGGACAAAAAAGCAGATCATTCTGTTTTTTGCAGATCCAAACAGCTTCGTCATTTTTTCTTTTAACATGGTATTTACCTCTTATTTACTTATCTTCTGGAACCTCTGCGGTCATATCTTCTCTCACGGTCCATGGGAGCATCGTCACGGATCTTAACCACTACATGACGATAAGGCTCGGCACCTTCACTGTAGGTCTCAACATACTTATCATTCTGAAGTGCGGAGTGGATGATCCTTCTCTCATAGGGATTCATTGCCTCAAGAGCAAAATTTCTTCTGGTTCTCTTAACCTTGAAAGCGATATTCTTGGCAAGATTCTCCAGAGTCTCTTTTCTTCTCTGACGATAATTCTCGGTATCCACCTTGATGCGGATGTACTCTTCCTCGCCCTTGTTTACTACGAGGGAAACAAGGTACTGGATGGAATCAAGGGTCTGACCTCTCTTACCAATCATGATACCCATATCACTGCCGGAAAGATTAACATCCATGCTGTTCTCGGTGGTATCGAAGGAAGTCTCGATCACTACTGCGATATCCATTGCATGGAATACCTGGGTCAGGAAATCCTTTGCCCTTACACAAAGCTCCTGTCCGTGCTCCTCGGATACGGGGTTGATCTTCTTTTCTTCCTTTTTCTCAGCCTTGGGCTCTTCCTTTACTTCTGCCTTAGGCTCGGCTTTTTCGGTCTTCTCAACCTTTATTTCGCTCTCCTTTACGGGAGCGGGAGCTGCGGGAGCACTTTCTTCGGATTTGATGCGAGCCTTGATCACTGCATTTTTGGAAGCAAATCCCAAAAATCCGTTGCTGCCTTCTTCTACTACTTCATAATCAAGCTGATCGGAAGGTACGCCGAATTTGGTGCAGGCCTCCGTGATGGCATCGCTAACATTTTTTGCGCTGAAATTCTCAAAATCCATGATATCCTCCTTATCTTATGATCTCACTTTTTCTTCTTTCCGAGATTCTTAATATTGTCTTCTTTATCATCGTCTTCAACGGGGGCCATACCCTGGTTCATATTGTAATCCCTTACCATATTCACCTTGGCAGCCATACTGCCGGGCTTGGCTGACCTGTTTCTGGCCTTTTCAATCAATGCTTCCTTTTCCTCATCGTTCATGGAACTGCCGAGGGTTTTGGTGGAAAGCTTGGCGGAACTGTTTAAGGTGGAAGCTGAAACGCGGTTTTTATCCTTTTCTTTTTGCTTCTCCCTGCGGGCCTTTTCCTTGGCTTCGTTCTCCGCGATCATTTTATCAAAATCAATGGTATCGATATGTCTGTTGATGATGATCTGCTGGATACTTCTGACTACGGCACCGGCGATCCAGTAGATACCCATACCGATGGGAAGTGTAAGGCAGAAAAATGCACTCATCAGCGGCATCATCATATTCATGGACTTCATGCTGGCTGCCATGGCATCTGCCTGCTCGTTTCCGCCGGCTGCCGAAGGAGCCTGGGGCATGAGCTTGACATTCAAAAACTGGGTCAACGCTGCAAGGGCTGGAATCAGGATCGCCCCGATCAAAAGTCCGTAATGACCGGTAGTAAAGGAATCCTTGATAACAAAGGAAGGCGAATTGGAAATGTTCATTCCAAGGAAATTGTTGAACCTGTTCAAAGACGCCGTGGTTGTATCAATGGAGGAAGCCATTGCGGGGAATGCTTCCTTTAAGGAAACCCAGTCTGTGCTGGAAGCCTTGTTCAGAACATCGATAAAAGTGTTCCTCATGTATTCGCTTCCAACCTGAAAAGCTTCATTATTGAACTGCTTGTTGAACATGGAAGCATTGGTAAAGGTCTTAAGCAGTTCCGTTGCCTTAGTGGCATTTTCACTTGTTGCAAGCTGCTCTACAACACCCGTAAATAAGGCCTTGATACTGGGAACGTAAGCGGGGAAATTGTAGATCACGCGGTAAAGTGCCCACAAAATGGGAAGCTGGATCGCAAGCTGCAAACAGCTTCCGGAAGGAGAAACTCCGTACTTTTTGTAAACGGCCTTGGTCTCCTCGTTCATCCGAACCATGGAATCCTGATCCTTTTTGTTCTTATACTTATCCTGGATCGCCTTCAGTTCGGGATTCATCTTGGCAGATAATTTGGAAAACTTCTGCTGCTTAATGGTCAAAGGCATCAAGCAAAGATAGATAACGATGGTGAAAATAATGATGGAAAGACCGATATTGGGAATGCCGATCTTTTCCAGAACCGTAAAGATCCCGTTCATCAAATAGCCCAAAACAGTAGAAATGGGGCCAATGATCATACCGGAATTCTTGGTCAAAAGAATGCCCATTATGAAACCTCCAAAATTTCATTGGTGAAAAAAGTATAATTTGAATAAAGAAGATCAGGGCACAGGATCATAACCGCCCTTTGAAAAAGGGTTGCAGCGAAGGATCCTGTAGGCCGTAAGAAAGCTTCCCTTTACGGCGCCGTGTTTTTCAATGGCTTCCATACCGTAACAGGAACAGCTCGGATAATAAGGACATTTAGTGTTCTTATAAGGTGATATATATCTCTGGTATCCTTTGATACCATGTATCATTATCTTCTTTATCATATACTTTATCTTACAAATTTGTGATCTTATGAAGATCTGCGAGGTGAAGGATTGCCGATACAACCTGGTTGTATGATGCTTCCCGAGCCGCGGGACGGGCAATGACTACTATGTTTAAACCACTATTAAACATATCCTCATGTAGTCTGTAACTTTCACGGACCAGCCTTTTGATGTGGTGGCGAACCACGCTGTTTCCGACTTTTTTACTGACGGAGATCCCGAGTCTGTTGCAGGACTGATCATTTTCAAGGACATACATGATAAAATATCTATTTGCGTAAGACTTGCCCTGCTTATATACGATCTGGAAATCTCTGTTCTTTTTCAATGAATCCGTAAACTTCATTATGAAAATACCAAACTTCCGATAAATGATAAAAGGCCACATAAATGCGGCCTAATCATTCAAGCTTTTAAGCTGTCAGTTTCTTTCTTCCTTTTGCCCTTCTGGCACGAAGTACTTTACGACCGCCTGCGCTGCTCATTCTTGCTCTGAAACCGTGAACCTTGGAGCGCTGTCTCTTCTTAGGCTGAAATGTCATCTTCATAATTTACACACCTCCTTTTTGTTGCCCGAAAACAATCGTTACAATTATATAGTGTTAAAATACGTTTCGTCAAGCATAAAAAGCCTATTTCTCACTTTTGATTTTGTACTTAAAAAAATCCAAAAAAAGTTTTTTCAAGATATGGTAATCCGCATTTTTCCGGTTACCATATCTTGAAATAAATTGTATAAAAATCTTACACAATAATTTACATAAATTTATGAACAAATTGTGGAAATAATGTTGATAACTTTTAAGATTTCGCATTTTTCATGGCAAAATTGTGGAAAACTCTTATTTTGGTTTAAACAATGCCTATTATTATTTACATAAAAAAAATTTCATTGACAGATTTGAATTTTTTTACCTGTTTTATTATAATTACTCTTGCTTTAGTATGTTCAGTACGTGAAAAATTTACATCAGGGGTTACAAAATGCATCAATTAGAAGAAAAATGGGAAAGCATAAAGCATTTTATAAAGGATGAGTATGAGCTCTCGCCGGTATCCTTCAATACCTGGATCAAGCCGCTCAAATTCTACGAAGTAAACGGAAATACGGTTTCCGTTATAATTCCTTCAGATCAGGCGCACGCCAAAGATTACATTTCCAAAAAGTATACCACCTATTTCAATGTTGCAATTTCCGAAATGATGGAACAGGATTATGAAGTTACTTTCTTGTTGGAAAAAGATATCGATCACAGTCTTTCCAATGAAGATAACCGCTTTATCTACAATATGAATGTAGAAAAGGCAAATCTGAATCCAAAATACAATTTCGATACCTTTGTAGTGGGAAAGAACAATAACTTTGCTCATTCCGCAGCATTGGCCGTTGCCGAATCACCGGGAAATCTTTACAATCCTCTTTTCATTTACGGCGGAGCCGGTCTCGGAAAGACCCATCTGATGCACTCCATCGGACATTTTATTCTTGAAAAAAATCCGGAAATGAAGGTTTTATATGTCAATTCCGAGAATTTCACAAATGAGTTGATCGAATCCATCCGTTCCGGTAATGCAGCTTCCATGAGTAATCTGAGAGAGAAGTACAGAAACATCGATCTGCTGCTTTTGGATGATATACAATTTATAATAGGAAAAGATTCAACTCAGGAAGAGTTTTTCCATACCTTTAACACTCTGCATAATGACGGAAAACAGATCGTACTTACCTCCGATAAACCGCCGAAGGAATTCTCGGCTCTGGATGAAAGATTCCGCTCAAGATTCGAATGGGGATTGATCGCTGATATTCAGGCCCCAGATTATGAAACCAGAATGGCCATTCTTCGAAAGAACCTTGAAGCCCAGAATACCAACACTCCCATCGATGATGAAATCCTCAAATACATTGCGGAAAATATTCATTCAAATATAAGAGAACTGGAAGGTGCCCTTAAAAAGGTAATGGCAGGAGCCAGGCTTCATTCTTCAACAGGGATTACCCTTGAATCCGCGGAAAATGATCTTCGCGACATTATCAAACCTTCCCAGCCTAAGCCGGTAAGTGCAGAGATCATCATGAGTGTGATAACGGAACATTTCAATATTTCAAGAGAAGACATCATGTCTTCCAAGAGAAATTCCGAGATCGTATTGCCAAGGCAGATTTTCATGTATCTTTGCCGGGAATATTTAAGCATACCTTATCAACAAATAGGTAAATATATCGGTGGAAAAGATCACTCAACCGTCATGCATGGTCTGGATAAAATCCAAAAGAACATCCAGGAAGACAGTGAACTGGCAGTTAAGATTGAGACCATTAAGAAAAAGATCAACGCTTATCATGATTAATTGACATTTTATCCATAACAAATTCATGACATATTCACACTTTTTCATTTCAATTTATGCCGAAAAATAGTATAATAGATAGGGTTTTCCACAAATCAACAACCCCTATTAAGAATAATACTGATATCTTTTCATTTATACATTAACGCGCGCGACGCCGAAAGAGAGGAAAAAAGAATGAAGCTTTTATTCCGTAAAAATAATCTGTTAAACGGTCTTCAGATCGCATCAAAAGCAGTTCCCACCCATACCACCATGCCTATCCTTCAGTGTATCCTGATCACGGCAAAGGATCATGCCATTACCCTTACGGCTAATGATATGGATATGGGAATTGAAACCAATATTGAAGGAGAGATTATTGAAGACGGAATGATAGCACTGGAGGCTAAGATTTTTCTCGATATCATCCGTAAAATGCCGGATGGTGATATTTCCATTGAAACCGATGAAAATTTAAATACTTTTATTTCCTGTGAAAAAGCACATTTCAACATTGTGGGTAAAGACGGCGATGAATTTTCCTATCTTCCCGAAGTGGACAGAAATAACGAAGTTGTTATTTCCCAGTTCACTTTGAAGGAAGTTATCAGGCAGACAATTTTCTCCATCGCAGAAAATGATACCAACAAGATCATGGGAGGTGAGCTTTTTGAGATCAACGATGACAGAATGAAGATCGTTTCTCTTGACGGACACAGGATATCCATTCGAAATACGGATCTTCGCAATTCTTATGATCCTGTAAAAGTGATCGTTCCGGGTAAAACGTTAAATGAGATCAATAAGATCTTAAGTGGTGATGCTGATAAGGATGTAACCATTTCCTTCAGTGAAAACCATATCATTTTTGAATTTGATAATACCATCGTCATATCAAGATTGATTGAAGGTAATTATTTCAATGTTGATCAGATGATCTCCCTGGATTATGAGACTAAGGTAACGATCAATAAAAGAGAATTTTTGGATTGTATAGACAGAGCAACACTTCTTGTAAAAGAAGGGGATAAAAAACCTATCATTGTGGATATCAAGGATGGAAGTCTTGAACTTCGCATTAATTCCACTATCGGAAGTATGAATGAAATGATAGGTATCACCAAGGAAGGTCAGGATCTGATGATAGGTTTTAATCCTAAATTCCTGATCGATTCTTTGAAGGCTATTGATGATGAAAGTATCGATCTTTATATGGTAAACAGCAAAGCACCCTGTATCATCAGGGATGAAGAAGGAAGTTATCTGTATCTGATCCTTCCCGTTAACTTTGTTCAGCCGTAATGAGGTTATATTTTGAAAGAAATTTACATCAGAGATGATTTTATAAAATTGGGCCAGGCAATGAAACTTGCCGGTCTGGTAGGAAGCGGCGTTGATGCCAAGATGCTGATCCTTGACGGTGAAGTATCGGTTAATGGTGAAGTAGTTACGCAGCGCGGCAAAAAGCTTTTTGAAAATGATATTTTCATGTTTCAAAATGAAGAATATAAGATTTGCAAGGGTTGAAAAAAGTGATCATTCAATCTTTACAGCTGGAAGCTTACAGAAATTATCAGACCTGTGATATTAATTTTTCACCGGGTGTTACAATTTTGTACGGTGATAATGCGCAGGGCAAGACCAATATATTGGAAGCAGTTTATGTATCCGCCACTACAAAATCCCATCGCGGCAGCAAAGATCGGGAGATGATAGGTTTTTCAAATGACGAGGCTCATATTCGTTCCGTCTGGGATAAGGACGGCATGAGTTATCGGGTGGATATGCATTTGAGAAAAAATAAAGCAAAAGGAATTGCCGTTAACGGTCAGTTCTTAAAAAAAGCAGCACAGCTTTTGGGAATCTGTAACGTTGTATTTTTCTCTCCGGAAGATCTTTCCATCATAAAAAGCGGACCTGAAAGACGCAGGCGTTTTATTGATATGGAATTATCTCAGATGGATGCTTCCTATCTTTATCATCTGAATCAGTATAACAAGGTCGTTAATCAGAGAAATGCACTTTTAAAAGAGATGTCATTTCATTTAAGCTCCTATTCTTCACAGCAGGAAATGAATGATGTCTTATCGGTTTGGAATAAGCAACTGCTAATTTATGGTTCGCGGATCATTGAAAGAAGACAAAAATATATTCATGATTTAAATTCCATTATCAAACCGATACATGATGATCTATCCGGTAAAAGAGAAGATATCAAGGTTATTTATGATCCTTTTACCAGCCTGGAAGATTTTGAAGAAAACCTGATCAAAAGTACCGATCGGGATCTGAAATATAAAATGACACATGTTGGTCCTCATAAGGATGATGTGATCTTTGAGATCGGCGGTATCGATATCAGAAAGTTCGGCTCCCAGGGTCAGCAAAGAACGGCGGCTTTATCCTTAAAGCTTTCCGAGATTGAAATGATAAAGCTGATCAAAAATGAAGTGCCGGTACTTTTACTGGATGATGTTTTATCGGAGCTGGACTCCGGAAGACAGGATTATCTTTTATCCAGGATAGGAGATATACAGACCATCATAACCTGTACCGGAGTAGAGGAATTTATCAAAAGAAGAATTCATATCGATACGATCTATGAAGTAAAAGACGGTGTTATCATCTTGAAAGAGTAAATATTTTCGGAGGAAAGAATGAGCGAAGATTTAAAGAACAGTGATGTATTTGATAACGAGCCGCCCGCAGAGAATTACGGCGCCGACAATATCCAGATCCTTGAAGGTCTTGAAGCCGTAAGAAAAAGACCGGGTATGTATATCGGAACCACTTCCATCAGAGGTCTTCACCATCTGGTCTATGAGATCGTGGACAATTCGGTGGATGAGGCACTTGCCGGTTTCTGCAGCGAGATCCAGGTTTTCATCAATGAAGATAATTCCATTACAGTGGAGGATAACGGCCGCGGTATTCCCGTAGGTATCAATCATAAGGCCGGAATTCCCGCAGTTGAAGTTGTCTTTACGATCCTGCATGCCGGCGGTAAGTTCGGCGGTGGAGGATACAAGGTATCCGGCGGACTTCACGGTGTTGGTGCTTCGGTAGTTAATGCGCTTTCCAACTGGCTTGAGGTTCAGATCTTTTCCGATGGAAAAATATACCAGCAGCGTTATGAAAGAGGACATGTTTGCTATCCTCTGAAGGTGGTTGGTGATTGTGATAAGGAAAAGACCGGTACGAAGGTAACTTTTATGCCGGATGATACCATTTTTGAGGAGACGGTTTTTGATCATGATATCTTAAAGCAGCGTCTTCGCGAGATGGCTTTCCTTACCAAGAATCTGAAGATCGTTCTGACAGATAAGAGAGTAGAGGATTATCAGAAGGTCTTCCATTATGAGGGCGGTATCAAAGAATTCGTTACTTATCTGAATTCTTCAAAGACGGCTCTTTATGAAGATGTGCTCTATTTTGAAGGAATCAGGGATAATGTATATGTTGAAGTTGCCATGCAGCACAACGATTCCTATAATGAATCTTCCTTCAGTTTTGTAAACAACATCAACACACCGGAAGGTGGTATGCACCTGACCGGCTTCAGAAATGCACTGACAAAAACATTTAATGATTATGCGAGAAGCAATAAACTTTTAAAGGACAGTGAAGAGAATCTTTCCGGTGAGGATATCCGAGAGGGTCTTACAGCCATCGTTTCCATCAAGATAGAAGATCCCCAGTTCGAGGGTCAGACCAAGCAAAAGCTGGGTAACTCCGAAGCCCGCGGCGCGGTGGATGCTATCGTAAGTGAACAGCTTACCTACTATCTTGAGCAGAATCCTTCCACTGCAAAGCTGATCTGTGATAAATCCATTACAGCCCAGAGAGCAAGGGAAGCTGCCAGAAAAGCAAGAGATCTTACCAGAAGAAAGACTGCTTTGGAGGGTCTTTCCCTTCCCGGAAAGTTAGCAGACTGTTCCGATAAGAATCCGGAAAACTGTGAGATCTATATCGTCGAGGGAGATTCCGCCGGTGGAAGTGCAAAGACTGCAAGAAGCAGAGCAACCCAGGCTATCCTTCCACTCAGAGGAAAGATCCTTAATGTAGAAAAAGCAAGGCTTGATCGTATTTATTCCAATGCGGAGATCAAGGCTATGATCACTGCCTTCGGAACAGGTATCCATGAAGAATTTGATATCACGAAGCTTCGTTATCACAAGATCATCATCATGACCGATGCCGACGTGGACGGTGCTCATATCGCAACTTTGATGCTTACCTTCATCTATCGTTTCATGCCGGAGCTGATCAAGCAGGGATATGTATATCTTGCCCAGCCTCCTCTTTATAAGCTGGAGAAAAATAAAAAGATCTGGTATGCCTACAGTGATGAAGAACTGGATAAGATTCTGACGGAAGTGGGCAGAGATCAGAACAACCGCATCCAGCGATACAAAGGTCTTGGCGAGATGGATGCCGAGCAGCTTTGGGAAACCACCATGGATCCCGAAAGAAGAGTTCTTCTCAAGGTCACCATGGATGAGGAAGCTGAATCCGAGATCGATCTTACCTTTACCACTTTGATGGGCGACAAGGTAGAACCCCGCCGTCTCTTCATTGAAGAAAATGCGAGATTTGTTAAGAACTTAGATATTTAAAAGGAGAATAAAAAATGGATGATACCATTTTTGAAAAAGATACCATCGATAAAGTGAAAAACGTGGATCTGAAAAAGACCATGGAATCTTCCTATATCGATTATGCCATGAGCGTAATCGCTGCCAGGGCATTGCCGGATGTAAGGGATGGTCTGAAGCCGGTACAAAGAAGAGTTCTTTACTCTATGATCGAGCTGAACAACGGACCGGATAAGCCTCATCGTAAATCTGCCCGTATCGTCGGCGATACCATGGGTAAGTATCACCCTCATGGTGACAGTTCCATTTACGGTGCTTTGGTCAACATGGCTCAGGAGTGGTCCACCCGTTATCCTTTGGTTGACGGACACGGAAACTTCGGTTCGGTTGACGGAGACGGCGCAGCTGCCATGCGTTATACAGAGGCCCGTCTTTCCAAGATTTCCATGGAGCTTCTTGCAGATATCAATAAGGATACGGTTGATTTTGTTCCCAACTTTGATGAGACGGAGAAGGAACCTTCGGTTCTTCCCAGCCGTTATCCCAACCTTCTGGTAAACGGAACCACCGGTATCGCAGTGGGAATGGCAACCAACATTCCTCCTCACAATCTTCGTGAAGTGGTAAATGCTGTTGTCAAGATCATTGATAACAGAGTAGAAGAAGACAGAGATACTGAGATAGAAGAACTGCTTGAGATCGTAAAGGCTCCCGATTTTCCTACCGGTGCTACGATCCTTGGAACCAGAGGATCAGAAGAAGCTTATAGGACCGGAAGAGGTAAGATCAAGGTAAGAGCCGTAACCAATATTGAGACCATGCCCAACGGTAAGTCCCGGATCATTGCAACCGAGCTTCCCTACATGGTCAACAAAGCAAACCTTCTGATTAAGATAGCTGATCTTGTAAAAAATAAAAAGATCGATGGCATCACGGATCTGAGAGATGAGTCCAGCCGCGAAGGTACGAGGGTTGTGATCGAGCTTCGCAAGGATGCCAATGCAAATGTTATCTTAAATCAGTTATATAAACATACCCAGCTGCAGGACACCTTCGGTGTTATCATGCTGGCTCTGGTAAATAACGAGCCCAAGGTTTTGAATCTTCTTGAAATGCTCAAGCTCTATCTTAAGCATCAGGAAGAAGTTGTTACCAGAAGGACCAAATATGATCTGAACAAAGCAGAAGAAAGAGATCATATTTTACAGGGTCTTTTGAAAGCATTGGATTTCATTGATGAAGTTATCAAGATCATCCGTTCCAGTGCCAATACCCAGGAAGCAAAGCAGGGATTGATCGAAAGATTCGAGTTTTCCGACGCCCAGGCTCAGGCTATTGTCGATATGAGACTGAGAGCTCTGACCGGTTTGGAAAGAGAAAAGCTTCAGGCTGAGCATGACGAACTCGTTGAGAAGATCGCAGAACTGAAGGCAATCCTCGGTGATGAAAAATTGCTCCTCGGTGTTATCAAAACCGAAATGCTTCTTGTAGCAGATAAGTATGGCGATGACAGAAGATCCCAGATCGGATTCGATGCTTCCGAGATCAATATGGAAGATATGATACCGAAACAGAATACCGTAATTGCCATGACTTCCCTGGGATATATCAAACGAATGACAGTTGATAATTTCCATGCCCAGAACAGAGGCGGCAAGGGAATCAAGGGAATGCAGACCATCGAAGATGATTATATCGAAGATCTTTTGATGATGCATACCCACTTCTATATCATGTTCTTTACCAACTACGGAAGAGTATACAGGTTGAAGGCTTATGAAATTCCGGAGGCGGGAAGAACTGCAAGAGGAACAGCCATTATCAATCTGCTCCAATTGCAGCCCGGTGAAAAAGTGAACGCTGTTATTCCTATTCCTCCCGAGGATATGCAGGAAGGCAAGAACCTGTTCATGATCACCAAGTCCGGTATTGCCAAGAAGACCAGGATCTCTGATTTTGATAATATCCGAAAGACCGGTCTGATCGCCATCCATCTGAAAGAGGATGATGAGCTGATCGAAGTGAAGCTGACCGATGGTGATACGGAGATCTTCCTGGTTACCAAGTACGGTATGTGTATCCGGTTTAAGGAAACGGATGTTAGAAGAACCGGAAGAAACTCCATGGGTGTTATCGGTATGAACTTATCACCCGGTGATGAGATCATCGGTATGCAGCTGGATCATCAGGGAGAAGCACTCCTGATCGTATCCGAAAAAGGTCTTGGTAAGAGAACTTCTCTGGAAGAATTCAAACTGCAGCGCCGTGGTGGTAAAGGAGTTAAGTGCTACAAGATCACAGAAAAAACAGGTGATGTTGTTGGTGTTAAGGGAGTAAATGAAGATCATGAGATCATGATGATCACCACAGAGGGTGTTATCATTCAGATCCGTGCCGAGGATGTTTCCAAGCTGGGAAGAATAACCAGTGGTGTTAAGATGATCAACCTTACCTCTGATGTAAAAGTAGCCAAGATTGCAAAGGTTCGTGCTAAGCTGACTGATGGTTCCGTGGAATTTGATGACATGGATCAGGCTGAGCAGGCGATCACCGAAGCAGCATCACATCTGAAGGAATCTTCCTACGAAGAAGATATTGATGATTCCGATCCGGATGATGATGAGGGCAAGTCTGAAGAGGAACTGATCCGCGAGAATATGGCGGAAGAGGAATCCGAGGAATAAACCGAGCAGACAGTTAATAAAACACACCATGGATCATTTCCATGGTGTGTTTTTTATTACTTTTATCTGTTTTATGGGAGTATTGATATATATTGGTATCTATATCTAGTTCCCGGTGAGAAATGTTTCATGTGAAACATTTTTGAGAAACGGATCCGGAATCAATATCATGTTTCACGTGAAACAATCCGACCACTAAATCTTGTGATGTTTCATGTGAAACATTTTTCAGGGGAAATGTGAAACAAAAAGGTTTAACAGAATGATATACAATATATTGTAATATTGTTCCATTATGAATGTTTTCTATTCAGAAAATATCCCATCACAGCTCCAATGGCTCCGCCGATGATATGACCGGTATTGGAAATATCATCTTTTATGGTAAGTCCTTCGATAACCTGTTGTCCGACAAAGAAGATCACAACAAGAATGAAGGTCAGTGGAATCTCTCCTTCCTTGAATCCGGTAAAGGATGCCAGAACGATAAAAGCAAATACTACACCGCTGGCTCCGCAAAGAGCGGTGGAAGGAAAAAGGATCAGATGGATCAAAGCAGTAACAATAGCAGTCAGTGCAATGACCTGAAGCAGAACCTTCGACGAATATTTTTCCTCAAGCATGGGACCCAGGAGCAGAAGGTAAGTTGCATTTCCTACGAAGTGTGACCAACCGCTATGTCCGAATACATGGGTAAACAATCTGATATAGGTCAGCGGATTCTTGAAGGAGGACCGGTAGGTCATAAACAAAAGTTCCGTGATATGTCCGCCGGACAGAAAGCCCAGGAGGGTGGCCACGAAACAGATAAATACAAATCCTAATACAACCGGTGAGTTAAAAGTGATAATGAGTTTCTTTTTCATGCTGATCTCCATTTGAAGTGTTTTTGTGTCTATTCACAGTAACTCCACGCTGCCATGACGCCATTCACAGTAACTCCACACTGCCATCTCGCAGACCCGGTGCTTCGCACCTCTACTGCCGCTTCGCGGCTGTCTGCTCGATGTGGGTGGAGTTCCTGCTGAGTTTATGCCCGTCAGGGTACAGTCTGCTTGTGTTATCCAGTCAATGTTTGCAAGCAAGCTTGCACATTGCCTGTCTATCACAAGCGCCTGTGAATAGTAATAATATTATCACATTTTGACACTTATGGGTTAAATTTTCTTTCCATGTGTGATACAATACGAGTTGACGCAATTTTGTAGGAATGAAATTTTGGGAGCATATTATGAAAAAAAAGATCGTGATCCTCTGCCTGGGATCTGTGATGGCGGCAACACTTTTTGCCTGCGGCAGTGAGGGCGGAGAGGCTTCGGCATCTGCGGAAAATGAAGTAGTACAACAGGAAGAAACGGATCAGGAATCCGCTGCTTTGGAAGAACAACCGAAAATGATCCAGAGTGAACAGATCACTAATGACGGTTCATCGGTTCAGGTTTTCGGAGATGTGGAGCAACCTGAGGAATCCTATTCCAATAAAGAGGAGGATAACACTCAGGCACAGGAAAAGGGATTGCCTCCTTACAAGAGTGCAGTTTCGGGATCCATCGAGGAAGCGATCACCTTATATATGTGGAAGGAATTCGGTTTTGATACTCCCAATGAGGAAGGTGGCGTGAATATTCCCGCCTATGTGATCGTGAAAAATGCCACCGACGGAGATATCACCAAAGTCTACGGTAACTTCTGTGTTTACGGTTACACTCTTGACGGAACCAATATGGTCTGCACCAACGGCGGTTCCTTCCCCGGTGTTTTTTCCTTAAGACAGAATGAGAACGGATATGAGGTAGCCGAGTTTGAAATGGCTGAGGACGGATCCGGTCATATGGCTTCCCTGGAGAAGATCTGCGGCGATGATACGGAGCTTTTAGATCTGATGAAGAAAGCGGAAAATGCAGACGATCCGGAGAATATTACCGCAAGGATCTCATTTTTACGGATGTATGCTTCCGTCAATAATCTGGATCTGAAAACCTATCAGGATTACGGCTGGGATCCGGTGTCCCTTGCCGAGGTACCGATGAAAGAGAATGAAGAGCAGGATACGGCAGGCGAGTCGGATCAGGCTGAGTGATAAAGAAAGGAACAACATGGGAAAAGTAATAGCTTTGGCAAATCAGAAGGGCGGAGTCGGTAAGACCACGACTGCCATCAATCTGGCTGCCGCTTTGGCAGAAAAGGGAAAGAAGGTTTTGGTGATCGATACGGATCCCCAGGGAAATACCACCAGTGGATTCGGTATCGATAAAAACAATCTGCCGGACAATTCGACGATATATGAACTGATGCTGGGAGACTGTTCCGTTTTTGACTGTATCATGAAGGAGGTTATGCCGAATGTTTCGGTCCTGCCTTCCAATGTGAATCTGGCGGCAGCAGAGATCGAGCTGATCGGAGTGGAGAAAAAGGAGTTCATCCTTCGTAATGAGATCGATTTTATCCGAGACGATTATGATTTTGTGATCATCGACTGTCCTCCATCTTTGAACATGCTTACCATCAATGCCATGACAACGGCGGATTCCGTCATCGTTCCCATCCAGTGTGAGTTCTATGCTCTCGAGGGTCTCAGTCAGTTGATCCATACGGTGAACCTGATCAAGGAAAGACTGAATCCCGCTCTTGAAATGGAAGGCGTTGTCTTTACCATGTATGATTCGAGAACGAATCTTTCCAACCAGGTAGTGGAGAATGTCCGTGCCAACCTGGAGGAGAAGATCTTTGAAACCATGATACCGAGAAATATCCGTCTGGCTGAGGCACCCAGTTATGGTCAGCCTATTACGGTTTATGATCCCAGATCCACCGGAGCAGACAGTTATCGCAGGCTGGCAGATGAAGTGATCGCAGCAGGCGTATAAGAAAGATAAAGGAGAAAGGCTTATGGCAGCAAACAAAAGAGGTTTGGGTAAGGGACTTGATTCTCTGATCCCCGCCACAGCAAAACCGAAGACATCGACCAAGCAGGAAGCAAAGCCGGAAGAAAAAGGACCAGTGAGCATTGTCAGTATCACAAAGGTTGAGCCAAACCGGGAGCAGCCCCGTCGCAAGTTTGATGAGGATGCTCTGGCAGAGCTTGCGGATTCCATCAAACAGTTCGGCGTTCTTGAGCCTTTGATCGTTCAGGATCGTAAAAAATATTATGAGATCATCGCCGGTGAGCGCCGCTGGCGTGCCGCCAAGCTGGCAGGCCTCAAGGAAGTTCCGGTCATCATCAAGAAGCTGACCGAGCAGGAGATCGTTGAGATCTCTTTGATCGAGAATCTCCAGCGTGAGGATTTAAATGAGATCGAAGAGGCCCAGGCTTATAAGCGTCTGCTGGAAGAGTTTCACCTTAAGCAGGATGAGGTGGCTGAAAGAGTATCCAAGAGCCGTAGTGCCGTTACCAATTCCATCCGTTTGCTGAAGCTTTCGGATGAGGTTCAGCAGATGATCATCGATGAAAAGCTTTCCGCCGGACATGCCAGAGCGCTGATCCCCGTAGAGGATTCCCGTCAGCAGCTGACTTTGGCGGAGCGGGTTTTTGACGAGAAGCTTTCCGTTCGTGATATCGAAAAGATCGTTAAGGATCTGAATAAGGAGAAAAAGGACAAAAAGGCCAAAACCCTGGATGAAAGTATGATCGCCGTATACCAGAGACTGGAAGAAAAGCTCAAGACCCAGCTGGGAACCAAGGTCAGCATTAAGGCCAAGGAAGACGGAAGCGGTAAGATCGAGATCGAGTTTTATTCCTCGGATGAGCTTGACCGCATCATGAGCCAGATCCACTAAGGTAAAAGAATAAGAAAAAAGGCGGTAGATACATGACTAGCAATTTATTTACGCAGCTGGGCCTTCAGGGAATGGACATCGGTATCCTATTCCTGGTGCTGGCGGTTTTGATCCTGATCCTTTTTATCCTGCTGATCGTCACCATAACAAAGCAGAGTAATCTGAAAAAGAGATACGAAAGCTTTATGATGGGCAACAACGGACGGAGCATGGAGGAAGAGATCCGGAATCTGTTTTATGACATCGATTATCTGAAAAAAGAAACGGATACCAACAAAAAAGAGATCCGTCACATTTACAGGAAACTGGAGACCGTTTTCCAGAAGGTGGGACTGGTCAAATATGATGCCCTCCACCAGATGGGCGGAAAGCTGAGTTTTGCTCTGGCACTTCTGGATGAGAAGAACAACGGCTTTTTGATGAATTCGGTTCACAGTACCGAAGGAAGCTACTGCTACATTAAGGAGATCCATGACGGCAGCTGTGAGATCGAGCTTTCCATGGATGAACAAAAAGCTCTGATGCAGGCACTGGATGCAAGCTATACCTTAAGCAAGAAGGCCACTAGGAGTTCTTCCGACAGTGTTCCTTCTCCGGAGAAAAAGAAACCCCGAAGGACAGTGGAACCGGTTTATGAAGAGGAGCCGGCAGAGGAGTATGAAGAAGAAGAGGATGATCTGATGGAGGATCCCGATCTTCTGGAAGCGGAAGCCCTGATCGCCGGTCTTTCGGATCAAAAGCCCCTCAGAGTTGCTACGGAGCAGGGGGAAGGCGTTTTTGTAAAAAAGAAAGCGGCCCAGGCACCTGCCAAAAAGCAAAAAAGGATCGCAGACAGTGATCCCGAGGATATGTCTCATGTATCGGTAAAGCGGGTAGCGCGGAGAAGAGAAATCGACAGCGAAGAGTAAGCAGATGATAATAGTTAGCAAATGCTAACATTTTATAAGAATAAGCAGCGTATAACAGGAGGATGCAAGCAATGCTGGATATGAAATTTGTCAGGGAGAATCCCGATATCGTAAAGGAGAACATCAAGAAGAAGTTTCAGGATGACAAGCTTCCTTTGGTAGATGAGGTGATCGATCTCGATCAGAAAAAGCGTGCCGCTCAGCAGGAGGCGGATCAGCTCAGGAATCAGAGAAATACTCTTTCCAAGCAGATCGGTGCACTGATGGGTCAGGGTAAAAAGGAAGAGGCTGAAGAGGTTAAGAAACAGGTGGCTCAGTCTGCTGCAAGACTTTCCGAGCTGGAAACTTTGGAGAAGGAATATGACGAGAAGCTGACCGCCGATATGATGGTGATCCCCAATATCATCGATCCTTCGGTTCCCATCGGTAAGGATGACAGCGAGAATGTTGAGGTGACCAAGTACGGTGAGCCTGTGGTTCCCGATTTTGAAATCCCGTATCATACCGAGATCATGGAGAAATTTGACGGCATCGACCTGGATGCTGCCGGAAAAGTTGCGGGAAACGGTTTTTACTATCTGATGGGTGATATCGCAAGACTTCACTCCGCAGTCATTGCTTATGCAAGAGATTTCATGATCGACCGTGGCTTTACCTATTGCGTTCCTCCCTTCATGATCCGTTCCAATGTGGTGACCGGCGTTATGAGTTTCGCCGAAATGGATGCCATGATGTATAAGATCGAAGGCGAGGATCTGTTCCTCATCGGAACCAGTGAGCATTCCATGATCGGTAAGTTTATCGATACCATCACTCCCGAAAGTGAACTGCCCAAGACTCTGACCAGCTATTCTCCCTGCTTCCGTAAGGAAAAGGGTGCCCACGGCATCGAGGAGAGAGGCGTTTACCGTATCCACCAGTTCGAGAAGCAGGAGATGATCGTGGTCTGCAAGCCTGAGGATTCTCCCATGTGGTTTGACAAGCTTTGGCAGAACACCGTTGATCTGTTCCGCTCCATGGATATTCCCGTTAGAACCCTTGAGTGCTGCTCCGGTGATCTGGCTGATCTGAAGGTGAAGTCCTTCGACGTGGAAGCCTGGTCTCCCAGACAGAAGAAATATTTTGAGGTGGGAAGCTGCTCCAACCTGGGCGATGCACAGGCAAGAAGACTGAAGATCCGTGTTAAGGATGAGGAAGGCAAGAAGTATTTTGCCCATACCCTGAACAACACGGTAGTGGCTCCGCCGAGAATGCTGATCGCATTTTTGGAGAATCATCTTCAGGCAGACGGCAGCGTTACGATCCCTGAGGTGCTGCGTCCTTACATGGGCGGCAAGGAAGTACTGGTGCCGAAGCACTGAGATCAGGCTATACGTAAATTGACGGAAAGAACAGGTTTGAATATGTACGAAGATAAAGTATTATCCGTAGTCATTCCCTGCTACAACGAAAAAGACAATATCCGCCAGATCGTGGACAAGGTTAAAAACAGCGGGATTCCCAATCAGGAGATCATCGTTGTGGACGACTGCTCCACCGACGGTACGAGACAGATCCTTGAAAAAGAGATCCGTCCCCTGGTTTCCACAGTCATCTATCATGAGAAAAACGGCGGCAAGGGTGCGGCTTTAAAAACCGGCTTTTCCGCTGCCAAGGGTGATGTGGTGATCGTTCAGGATGCGGATATGGAATATGATCCCACGGAATATATCAAGGTCGTTGCACCGATCTTTGACGGAAAGGCCAGGGTAATGTACGGCTCCCGCTTTTTAAACAGCAAGGCCAAAGGCTATCTTGCCAATCGTCTGGCTAATCGTTTTCTGACCATGCTTTCCAATATCTTTACCCATCAGAAGCTTACGGATATGGAAACCTGCTACAAGGCATTTGCCAGGGACGTGATCCAGAGCATCGACATTCAGGAAAAACGCTTCGGTTTTGAGCCGGAGATCACCGCCAAGGTCACCAGGATGCGGATCAAGATCCATGAGGTTCCCATCTCCTATAATCCCAGGACCAGCGAGGAAGGTAAGAAGGTGGGATTCAAGGACGGCGTTCGCGCCATCATCTGTATTATGAAATATTCGAGGTAAGGCTATGCACAGATATCTCAGAGCCATTGGGTTTTCCGCTCTGAAAAATCGAAAAGAGGTAAACGAACTGCTGGCCTATGTGATCCGTCATGCGCAGGAAAAAAGCTATACGACTCTGGATGATTCGGACGAGATACTTTTTTCCGAGTATCTGATGGACTTTATGCCGGGGGTGGGGCTCGGTGTAAGAGGTGACTATAACGAGGATAATCAGTTTATCTTCAATTACTATTTTCCCTATTGCAAAGGGGCACAGATCAGTTCTTACGAAGAGGTTTCCGTGGAGAGGCATGCGGAAAAAGAGTCCTATGCCGGTGTCTGCGATGATGTAAAGATCGGTGTTTCCCTGATCTTTTATCTGCAGAACGTGATCCCCTATCTGCAGAGGGAGCATACCGGAAGGCTTCCGTCGAAGGGAACCAGTCTGGCTCTCGGCGGTCTGTCCGTGGAAGGACGTATCCTTCTTCCCCTGGCCAAGAACGAGGCGGAAAAAAGACGCAGCCGGAAGGAATCGGCTTCCCGTTCCAAACGAATGGCCGCAGCCCGCAACGGAGATGAGGATGCCATGGAATCCCTGACCCTGGAGGACATCGACACCTATTCCAATATCTCCAAGATGATCTTAAAGCAGGATGTGCTGACGTTGGTGGACACCTACTTCATGCCCTACGGTGTGGAGTGCGACCAGTATTCGATCCTGGGGGAGATCATCGGGTTCGAGATGTTTGAAAACAAGCTGTCGGGGGAGAATGTGTGGCTGATGACTCTGTGCTGCAACGATCTGTTTTTTGATGTGGCCATCAATGCTAAAGACCTGATCGGAGAGCCTCAGGCGGGGCGTCGTTTCAAGGGTGTGATCTGGATGCAGGGGCAGATCAATTTTCCGGAGTAAGGCTTGACGAAAACAGGGTAGTTTGGTAAATTATAGTGAGCGACCGCTGAAAAGCGTTGCTATATTGCAGGTCCACGTAGCTCAGCAGGATAGAGCGACCGCCTCCTAAGCGGTAGGTCGGAGGTTCGAATCCCCTCGTGGACGTTGGTGCATAGGAAAAAGGATAGGCTTTTGCCTATCCTTTTTCCTATGCACGAAGCCCGTCGGGGCTTCGAAAAGTTCGATCTCGCAGGGTCTGGCGCCCTGCTCGGTCGGCGCAAAGCCGAGGTCCCCCGGACCTCGTGCGCCCCCTCGTGGTCTGAATTTATGATTCTACAGTGTAGTAGTTGCGGCGGGGTTAGCAAAGGGACCGCAGCAGCAGGGACCCTGCCGGTGATCTCCGAAGAAGTCCGCATCAAAGGTGATGGGGCTGCCGTCGGGATTTTCGAAGGGCTCTTCGGATTCGAAGGCCATTCCCAGGGTGGCGGTACTGATGATGCCCGCATTTTTCCCCGGAAGATGATCAAAGATATTGGTATCCAGGATCCAGGCTCCCTTCTCCTCCTTCAGAGTAAGCTTTACTTCGAAGGAATCATCCACGAAAGGATCTTTCTCTTTTTTCCAGGGCTTTGCCCCGCCGAAGTAGACATTGTCTTCGGACCAGACCGGAAGGTGGTCGTAGTAACGGTTGGGATGGGTGGGCATGGAGCCCATGGCGCAGGTATCGTCAAACCAGCTGTCCCACTCGGCAAAATCAGGATAGGCATCGTAAACAAAGGTTCCGGCCTCGTAGTTCATATCATCCCACATGGCGCCGGGGCTGTCCGGATGGGCTCTCTGGAAGGTCTGAAGCTCTTTGAACAGCGGATAGATGGGCATCTGTACAAAAATGTTGTTGTAGAATCTGGCGTCTCCGTGAAGGAAGGTCATGAAGCCGACGATCTTTGTGCCGTGCTTTTCATGGTAGGGAGTATAGCGGTCGGAGGGCATATCCGGTGCGCCGTTTCTGGTGCCCAGTCCGATACAGTCCAAAGATCCGGCGAAAAGGTTATGTACAAAGGCACCTCCCTGAGCCGCAAATTTCACACTGCGCTCGGAAAGCAGAAGGTTATTGTCCACCAGGGTGGGTCCGTGGGAAACCTCAATGAAGATATCCTCCCCCATAAGGGAGCAGATGATCTGCTCGTCTTTTGTGATATCCAGGTCGCTTCGGTCCATGGCAAGGCAGTTATGGTGCATCAGGTTCCCCGTTACCCGGGTGCCCTGTGCCTGCCAGTCAAGCCAGATCCCCCGGGAGCAGTTGTGGATATGGTTCCTGCGGATGACGGTGTCCACGGCTGCATGGAATTTGATGCCGCCGATCTCCGCGCCGTCCAGATTGCGTTTGTTGTTGATATGATGGATGTGGTTGTCCTCGATGATGCAGAAGGCGCTGCCCATGTGACCCACGATACCGGTCTGGCCGCAGTCATGGATATTGCAGCGACGGACGATATGACCGCCTACCTTCTCCTTGTCCCAGCCTTCATAGGTGGCGATGCATACGCAGTCTCTCTGGGTCTGGGTTCCGTCTTTGTAGCGCTTTTTCAGCCACTTGTTGTCGTTCCCCTTCTGGTAATACTTGCCCAGGGAGATACCCGAGCACTTGGATTCGTAGATCTCGCAATCCTCGATGATCCAGCCTTTGGACCAATGGGGACCGATCATGCCGTCCTGATATGCGGTGGGCGGCGCCCACTGGGTAGCGGCCTTACAAACGGTGAAGCCGGAAAGGGTGATATAGCCTCTGCCCGGCTCGGAGGGAAGGAAGCAGTCCTTGCGAACGGAGAATTCCACCCGCTCTGCATTGGGATCCTTGTCCCCGAAGTTTGCAAAAAATACGGTCTCATCGGTCTTCTCATCCTGCTCTGTGTACCAGACAAGAAGGGAAGAGGGTCGATCCCATGAGGCTCTGAAGATTTCCGGGGCGGACACTTTTTCCCGCTCTGTTACTTCATATAAAGATTTATCATTCAGGTAGATATCACCGGTATGGGCTTTGATAGCCACTACGAACCAGTCACCGGCAACGTAGGTGGTATAGGGATTGTAGTCACCGAACAGACTGTTTTTCACACGGGTGGTCCATACATTTTTCTCCCCCGCTACTTCTTCCCAGCCGGTGAGAGGCTCCGCTCCGGTGATCACGGCCCCCAGGGGCTCGGTGGATCTGTAGGTGATACGGTTTTCGGCAGTTCCGCCGCATTTCGGATCTACGTATTCACGGTAGATCCCGGGATAGACCAGGATCTCATCCCCCGGAGCGGCCACGGCAGCAGCCGATGAAATGGTTTTGAAAGGATGCGCGCTGTCGCCGCATCCGGGTCTTTTGGCATTGGCATCAACATAGTATTGCATACGTAACCCTCCTTTTGCATTCATCATATCATATCGGATGATGGTTGCCACATTAACAAATTGTAAACTTTACGGGACAGATTATAAGGAAAAAGTGCAGGTTGAAAAGGCATGGACAACGGGCGCGATTGCGGTTACAATAAACTGTAAATGTAAGAGAAAACAGACGGGATTTACAGATGAACTTTATTGTTTTCGACCTGGAATGGAACCAGGGGAAATTAGGAAAAAAAGATAAACACCACGATACGATCCCCTTTGAGATCATAGAGATCGGTGCCGTAAAGCTGGATGAAAACTGCAAACGGATCGATCCCTTTCAGACGCTGATCAAACCGCAGATCTACCGGGATATGCCACAGCTGATCGAGCAGATGCTGCATGTGGATATGAAGGAGCTGGAGCGGGGCGCGACTTTTCCCGAGGCCTGCGAGCGCTTCCTTACCTGGTGCGGGAAGGATCCGGTCTTTTGTACCTGGGGGAACCAGGATCTGTTGGAGCTGCAGAGGAACATGCTGTATTTCGGCATCGCGCCTCTGGCCGATGAGCCCTTCGAATATCTGGATGTTCAAAAGCTCTTTTCCATTGCCTTTGAAGACGGCAAGACCAGACGGAGTCTGGAATATGCCATCGATTTTTTGCAGATCGATAAGGATATTCCCTTTCACAGAGCCTATGCCGATGCTTACTACACCGCCAAGATTTTTGAGCGGATCGATGCGGATATCCGCCAGTACTGTTCCTATGATGTATTCTGGCTGCCGGAAGAAAAAGATCTGGAGATCCACAAGATCTTCCCCGATTACAGCAAATACATTTCCCGGGAATTCGAATCGAAGAAAAAGGCTTTGGCGGACAAAGAGGTCGTTTCCATGCGCTGCTACATCTGCGGCAGCAATGTAAAAAAGAAGATCCGCTGGTTTTCTCCCAACGGACGTTACTATATCGCAGCGGGCATGTGTCCCAAGCACGGCTTCATCAAAGGAAAGGTGCGGCTGAGAAAGCATCCGCTTTCCCCTGCCGAAAGCGAAGCCGTCTATGTGGACAAGACCCAGAAGCTCATCGACGAAGAGGAGATGAAGATCATCTCCGAGAAGCGGGATAAGGTTTTAAAGAATCAGAAAAAAAAGCTGGCCAAGACTCTGGCCCTGCTGCTGGCCATAGGACAGCTGACCCTGCTCCCGCCCTTTTCCACTGAAGTATTCGCAGAGCCCACGGCAACAGAGGAGACCGAAGAGCAGACAGAGCAGGAAGCTGCGCAGGAGTCCCAGACCCTGGAAGAGATGGAGGGGGAAGCGACAGAGGAAGGATCTGAACAGGAAGCAGAGCAGGCAGTTCAGAAGGCCGAGGATATCCAGACCAATGAGATCGTGCGCTGGCCCCAGGGTCCGGCGGTATCGGCAGAGGGTGCCATCCTCATCGAAGCCGATACGGGAACCATCCTTTACGGAAAGAACATCCACGAAAAGCTCTACCCCGCCAGTACCACCAAGATCCTGACGACGCTGATCGCCAGTGAGAATTCGGATCTGAAGGAGAAGGTTAAGTTTTCCTCCAAGGCGGTAAACAGCATTGAGCGGGCTTCTTCAAACATGGGTATCGACATCGGTCAGGAGCTGACCATGGAGCAATGCCTTTACGGCATCCTGGTCTATTCCGCCAATGAGGTCGCCAATGCGGTGGCGGAGCACGTGGGCGGAAGCATCGAGGACTTTGTGGACCTGATGAACAAAAGAGCGGCGGAGCTGGGCTGCACCGATTCGCATTTTGTGACCACCAACGGTCTTCATGACGATAACCACTATACAACGCCCTATGATCTGGCACAGATCGGGCGGGCTTTTTTTGCCAATGAAACCCTGGCGAAGATCTCGGGAACCAACTACTATCACATTCCCCCTTCGGCCAAACAGCCTGACGACATCGAGCTGTATACCCACAACCAGCTGACCCGTGGCAAATATCAGTACGAGGGCTATGTGGGCGGCAAGACCGGATACACCACTGTGGCCCGTCAGACCCTGGTAACCTGTGCGGAGCGGGGCGGCATGCGGCTGATCTGCGTGGTGATGCGGGAGGAATCCCCCAATCAGTATCTGGATACCATGTCTCTGTTTGATTACGGGTTCCAGAATTTCAGGAAGATCAATGTAGCGGAGAATGAGACCCGCTATACGATACGGGAAGCGGAGTTTCTCGAAAGTACCGACAGAGATTCCAAGGCGCTGATCTGTATCGATCCGGATGATACCATCGTTATGCCCAACACCCTTTCCTTTGATGAGATCAATGCCTTCATGAGTGAAGTGGGCGAGGGAGAGGATGAGGATCCTTCCAAGATCGCCAAAATCGATTATACCTATGAGAATACTTCCCTGGGAAGCGCCGGCATATTGCTGAGCCGTGAAGAATCGGCCTTCGATTTTTACGATGCCGTAGGCGGCAGTAAGCCTACGGAAAAGGTGATGTATGTCAATATCAGGACAGTGATCGTGGTTACCATATCGGTGTTTGTGGTGTTGCTTTTGCTGATCCAGCTCATCGAGAATCTGAGGAACTTTCATTTTTCCCAAAGAGGAAGCAAGCAGAACCTGAACTTCCGCAAAAAGGACACCCGGCCGAAGATGTCCTCCTGGCAGAGGCGCCAGTACCGCAGGCAGAATAAGATCATGAAGGGCAGGGCCCGGGAAAAGCGCAGGAACATGGTGTCCTCCTATCAGAATAAAAACCACTGGAAGAGAACGTAAAAGATGAGACTTAGAAATATACCCGGCAGCGAAGAGGCGCTGGCCAGAAGTGCATATGTGATCGATGAGCCGGAGACGGCCAAAGGTCGATGGAATGAGATCTTCGGGGAAAATGCCCCCCTCAGGATCGAGATCGGAATGGGGAAGGGCCGTTTCATCATTGAAATGGCAAAGCGTCATCCCGAGTGTAACTTTATCGGGATCGAGATGTATTCCTCCGTCCTTGTGCGGGCCGTTCAGAAGCTGAATGAGGGACGACATGTCTGGGAGGAAGGAACGGATGCAGAAGGAGCCGAAGCGGAGAAAAATGAAGACGGGGTTTTGCGGATCCCCAATCTTCGGCTGCTTCGGCTGGATGCCAAGGAGCTGTGTCAGGTCTTTGCCCCGGGAGAGGTGGATAAGATCTATCTGAATTTTTCCGATCCCTGGCCCAAGGACCGCCACGCCAAACGACGACTGGAGAGCCGTTCCTTTCTGGCTTTGTACGACAAGGTGCTGCGGCCCGGCGGAACCGTGGAGTTTAAGACCGATAACAGGGCTCTGTTTGACTTTGCCTTGGAGGAGCTGGAACCCGCCGGCTGGCAGGCAGAGGTGATGACCTTTGACCTGCATGCCGATGAAAAGCTTATGGAAGGCAATGTGATGACGGAATACGAAGAAAAATTCTCCGCCAAGGGGAATCCGATCTGTAAATATATCATTCACCGTTGATAAAACAGGGAACTTAAGTGGGAAAGAACCGGCAAATGAACCGGTTCTTTTTTATTTTCCTGATGTCTGAAGGTGTTTGAACGATGGCCGGAAGGGTAGCTGAAATGCCCGTTCTATCTGACATAAAGCCTGATTTATCATACGCTTAGTAAAAAATATAAATTATTTTGTAAAATATACTTGACATTATTCCATGGCGGTGGTAGTATCATATCAAGAACCGGGATAACCGGTCGGAATAATCTCATCTGATCAGAGAAAGCAAAAGTCAAATAACAAAAAACATACACCACCCCCGGAGCGGGGAACAGGAAAGGAAGGTAGGAATATGAATACAACAATGATAGCAATGGCAACCGGAGTAGTAGTTGGTCTTGTGATCAGTGCATTTTTACTTCGTTACATGAACAAGAACGGTGTGATGAAGACCGAGTACGATGAGATGCAGCAGAAGGCCAGAGGCAAGGCATACAAGTACGCGTTTTACGCAATGATGATCTTTGAAGCGATCCTGGGTATATTGGCATCCGGTGAGGTGGTACTCCCCTTCAACAACTGGACACTTCACTTTATGCCGATCTTTGTGGGACTGGTCGTTCAGATCAGCTACTGCATCTGGAACGATGCTTATATCGGACTGAATACCAATACCGGTCGTTTTGCAGCGATCAGCGTAGTGATCGCATTAGTGAACATCCTGGTTGCGGGTTTAGAAGCTTCCAAGGGAAATCTGATCGTTGACGGAATCTTCCAGGCATCCTTTACCAATCTGATCATCGGTATCCTGTTCGGTGTTATCGGATGCGAACTCTTGCTTAAGAAGATCGTTGACAATGGTGCAAAGGAGGACTGATCTTATGAAGAATCTGAAGCTTAAATCGGCAAGAGCCGGCATGGATTTGTCCCAGGACGATCTGGCCAAAGCTGTAGGCGTATCCCGCCAGACCATCAGTGCCATCGAAAAGGGCGATTACAATCCCACCATCAACCTTTGTATCAGTATTTGCAAGACGCTGGGCAAGACCCTGGATGAGCTGTTCTGGGTAGAAGAAGCCTGAGGATATAGAAAGAAGGCTTGTCAGAATCGACGATCTGTGTTAGTGTAGGAAGCGTGAAGAAACGAAACAGATCTTAGCTTAAGGAACTGAAATGTACTGGATAAACACAAATGTACAACTGATGAAAGGATACACTTTTCCCTGCTAGGGGGAAAGTGCGTCCTTTTTTAAGTATATTTGTCATAGATCGCACCTTCTCCTTTATTTGATGCAGCTTAAGTTACAGCATTATGATAAGGAGATTTTTTTATGTTTAATCTGAAAAAACAAATCAAAACACTATATGTCACCGGGGTCCTGAGTAACCTTTCCGTTACGGGTGCCTGGGTGACCATCCTTTCGGCCAGAGGATTTTCTCTGGTCCAGATCGGTTTTGCGGAAACCATTTTTCATATCACCAGTCTGATCTGCGAGATCCCTTCAGGCCTGTTGGCTGATATCTACGGTCGGAAAAAGATGCTGATTGTCAGCAATATCATGGCGATTCTGGGAGATCTGATCATGGCGTTTTCGGGAGGCTTTGCCATGGTCTGCATGTCCATGCCCTTCCATGCCATGAACTATAATTTTGCCTCCGGTTCCAATGATGCCCTGGCTTATGATTCCATGAAAAGCTGTGGGCAGGAGAGCGGCTATGAAAAATACATCTCCAACCAGTCCATCATCTACCGGCTTGCTACGGGAGCATCCACTCTCTGCGCGGGACTTGCGCTGTGGATGGGCTATCGGCCGGCTTATCTTCTGAGTGCGGTTATGGGATTGCTTACTTTGTTCTTTACCTGTCGGCTGACGGAGGTAAGGATCGAGGAGGATTCAGAAGAAAAGAAAGAAAAAGAACAGATCCGAATCCTTCCTGAGATGCTGAAGTATTTTAAAGACAGCATTCACTTTTTATGTACCAGCGGAAAAGCTTCTGCTTTGATGTTCCTGAATTCCTTTGTGGGAGCGGTGGACATCCTGCTTTTATTTTTCCTGCAGAGCAAGCTTCGGACGGCGGGCATTTCGAATCTGTTTCTCGGGGTGGCTCTGCTTACCATGGAGCTGGGCGGTATCGTGGGAGCAAGGCTCATACTGAAGGCAAAGAAAATGAAGTATGTATCGGTGTTCCTGCTTTGCAGCGCCGGCGTTTTTCTCGGAATACTGCTGGAGCATACGGCGGTGATCGTGATCATGGTACTTGGCGGCTTTATCTCAGCCATGGCGGATGATGCCATCCAGATCAGAACCGATGCAAAGCTTCAGGATATGTTCCCTTCCGAGCAGCGGGCCACCCTGGTATCCATTTCCTCCTTCACCTTTTCCGTGATCATGATCGTGTTATCACCGCTGGCAGGCTATTTTTTTACGGTCTGGTAAGGGAAATATTTCAAGCTTGCGGCGGGATATTCCGGTTGCGACAGAGTAGGTGATTTGATATAGTGAAAGTACATTTTTCCCAAAGGAAAAAGGGGATAAAGAAAGGGGAACAAAATGGCAAAACTGTATTTTACGGATGATAACGGGGCTTTTTGTATGGAGGATCCGCAGGATATCAGCGGGCTGTATCTTCCGCTGGCGGGCAGACATGCGTTAAAAAGCGTGGTAACGCCGAATCTGGCGGGGGATGCAAAAAGTGATCAGAACCACTTTTTGCTGGCGCCCAAGAGTATCCGGAATCTGTCGGATGACATGGACAGCAGGAACTTCCTGCTTTTGACGGATAAAGGGCTTTGGTCCGTGACCGGTATGACGGCGGGGCAGATGGCCAAACGTTATACCGAAAAGGAAGAGGAATGTAAGCTTTACGGCAGCCGCATGAAGCAGGTGACGGTGAGGAAGCATGGGGAGCTTCCCATTGAGGCGGAGGTGACCATGATCTCTCTTTTGGATCATCCCGCGGAGCTGATGTGCGTTAAGATCACCAATACGGGATCCGAGAAGATGGCATTTACGCCGGTGGCGGCGATCCCCGTTTACGGCAGAAGTGCCGATAATCTGCGGGATCACAGGCATGTGACTTCCATGCTCCATCGGGCGACGGTGACAAAGTACGGCATCACCCTGACACCGACACTGGCCTTTGATGAAAGGGGACATGTTCCCGGAGATACCACCTATTATGTGCTGGGCTCGGATCAGGAGGGCAAGGCTCCCGAAAAGTTCCTGGCCGATACGGACAAATATATCGGAGAGGGAGGCTGCCTGCTGCAGCCCGGCTCTCTGCTTGACGGATCGGAAACAGAGTGGCTCAGGGAAGGTGACAAGGTAGATGGACGTGAGGTCACCGCTGTTTTGGGCTTTGAGAAAAAAGAGCTTGAGGGCGGCCAGAGCTGCAGCTTCCAGGTACTGATGGGTATGGCCGATTCCCCGGCGCAGGCCATGGAAGCCTTTGCTTCCTGCAACAATGCCGCAAAAGCGGAAGAATGCATCAAGGCATCCGACAGCTATTGGGAGGATCTGATCCCCCTGCATGTACATACCGGCAGCCGTGATTTTGACCGGTTCATGGAATGGGTGGCTTTTCAGCCCCAGCTTCGCCGGATCTTCGGCTGTTCCTTCCTGCCCCATCATGACTATGGTAAGGGCGGCAGAGGCTGGCGCGACCTGTGGCAGGATTGTCTGGCACTGCTTCTGACGGAGCCGGAGGGTGTGGGCGAGCTCCTTCTTAACAACTTCGCCGGAGTTCGTCTTGACGGAAGCAATGCAACGATCATCGGGGATAAGCCCGGTGAGTTTAAGGCGGATCGTAACGGCATTCCCAGGGTGTGGATGGATCACGGCTTCTGGCCTTTCCTGACCCTGAAGCTGTATATGGACAGAACGGGAGATCTGGATATCCTGGATCGGGAGGTTGTTTACTTTAAGGATGCCCTGGTCTGCCGGGCCGAAAAGCGGGATGAGAGCTATGACAGCAAGGCAGGAGTTTTCCAGCTGACAAAGGCAGGCGAGATATACAAGGGCTCCGTGATCGAGCATCTTCTGACGGAGAATATCACGGCCTTTTATGATGTGGGAGAGCACGGCATCATCAAGCTTCGCGGCGCGGACTGGAATGATGCCCTGGATATGGCAAAGGAAAGAGGAGAAAGCGTGGCCTTCACCTGTGCCTATGCGGGAAATCTTCGGGATATCGCAGCCTGTCTTCAGACCTATAAGGAGAGGAAGAACGCAGATCAGGTTGAGATCCTTGAAGAGCTGGGAGTTTTGCTTGAAGAGACCGGCTCGGACAGCCTGAAGGATCAGGACAAAAAGAGAGAGCTGCTTTCTCAGTATATGGAAAGCGTAGCTTCGAAGGTCAGCGGCAAAAAGAAGGCCTGGTCCGTGGATGAGATCTGCAGCCGGCTTAACGCCATGAGTGAGCAGCTGATGCAGCAGATCCGTGAAAAGGAATGGATCGAGGATAAGGAAGAGGGAGGCTGGTTCAACAGCTACTACGATAACAGCGGAAACAGTGTGGAGGGCTTCAGAGACGGCAAGGTCCGGATGATGCTGACGGGCCAGGTCTTTTCCGTTATGTCGGGAACGGCCACGAAAGAGGACACGGCAAAGATCGTCAAAAGTGCCGACAGATATCTCTATGACGAGGCCATCGGCGGTTATCGTCTGAATACGGATTTTGAGGAGCTGAAAACGGATCTGGGAAGGATGTTCGGCTTCGCCTACGGGGAAAAGGAGAACGGTGCGGTGTTCTCCCATATGGCGGTGATGTATGCCAATGCCCTTTATAAAAGAGGCTTTACCGCAGCAGGCTTCAAGGCACTGGATACCCTTTATAGGGCATCGGCCAATTACAAGGTCAGCAAGATCTATCCCGGTATCCCCGAGTACTTCAATAATGAGGGAAGAGGTCTGTATCACTATCTGACGGGAGCCGGCAGCTGGTATCTTCTCACCGTGATCACCGAAATGTTCGGTATTGCGGGAGATGCGGGAGACCTTGTTTTGGAGCCGAAGCTTGTAAGCTCCCAGTTTGACAGTGAGGGTAAGGCTTCGGTAGACTTCCCCTTTGCCGGTTGTGATCTTACGGTTGTATATAAAAATGCAGGCAAAAAGGAATGTGGCCAGTACCATATCGGTTCCGTTAAAGCCGACCGGAATATGGTACTGAAAACGGCGGAAGGATGTGTCCGGATCCCGGCCGATGAACTGCGAACCTGGGGCCCCGGCCGCCATGTGATCGAGGTGGATCTGGTTTGATATTTCTGATAGACAAACCCGGGAAACTGTGATATTATGTTTGGGCGGATGGAATGAAAGCCGCCCAAACACATGACGAAGCGTGGCTCAGTTTGGTAGAGCGCCGCGTTCGGGACGCGGAGGTCGCAGGTTCAAATCCTGTCGCTTCGACTACAAAAACGACTGCATCAGCAGTCGTTTTTTGTAGTCGAAATTTCGGAACCTGTAGTCTGCGACCTCATCGCGTCCCGGACGCATCGTGAGGGCGCGGAGGGCCCACGAGGTCCGGGGGACCTCGGCTCTGGGCCGACCGGAGCGAAGCGGAGACCGCAGGTTCAAATCCTGTCGCTTCGATTTTTTGATTTCAATTCAAACTTTTTTTCAAACATTTTGGATTTATATGTTCTTTATTCTAAAAACAAAGCCGTCAATTTTCTGATGGCTTTTCGTATTTTTTGGGTTGGAACATGTTTTCCATATTTTTGGAAATTTCTTTTTTAGCCTCCCGTTCCTTGACTTTTGCCTATCTTCTTGGCCTTAAAAGTCTTCAAGCCAAATATGAAGATGAACTTCCTTGGCTCGCTGGAAGACCAAGTTTGTTTCCAAATCCCTCAATGGAAGAAGCAATTAATAGAATAAAAGCGATGAGGTTTGAATATGATGCAAATCTATATAGAATGATGGGGATTATTAATACTGATATAGAAGAATATATCGAAAACCATGTGGATATGGTTGATCAATATTATGTTCGTTTGGATACAAGGGATATGGCAGTTGACCCATTCATACAAAAAAAACCAGAAACTCTTGATGAAATGAATAAACTGGCGTGTTCAGACATGGGATTTAGACTTGTCCAATCCGCATGGCGTGAGGCATATGGAAGCACTTGGCGGAATTCTTACGGTTTCTCCCGGAAAAAATGGCGGCGGGACAACGGTGCATATCACTCTCCCCGATTAAATCATCTATTCAAAAAAAAGGATAAAATCTTGAATCTACATGCAGATACAGATATAATATGGCTATAGTATGTAAAGAGAAAGCTGACGGTTTGTGTCAGTCGTAAGTCCGGTATGAAAAATCGGAGCCGAAAAACTATTATAAATTGTGGGGGAGAAAAGCATGAAAAAGATTTTTACAAAGAGTTTGTGTATTTTTATGATCGTAGCACTTCTTATTTCGCTATCGGTCATTTTTATTTTGCAGACTGTTTTGACAAGCAGAACGCAGCAGCTGCAATCACAGGACAAACTGGCAACAGTCCGTGAAAAACTGGTCAGCAATGATGAAGAGATTGAAAGGCTCTCAACGAATGTTGGGGAGAACAATCTGGCAAAGTCCAGGGCTTTTGCGGATATCCTGGCGGCAGATCCTTCGATCCTTGATCAGCCGGGAAAACTGAATGAGATCTGTCAGCGGCTGATGGTGGATGAACTCCATGTCATTGACGAGAAGGGGATCATTACCCATTCGACTGTTGATGCATATATCGGTTTTGATATGGGCAGCGGCGAACAGTCGGCAGCGTTTCTTGTGATCAACGATGATCCTTCTATCGAGATCGTGCAGGAACCGCAGCAAAATGCGGCTGAAGGCGTAGTTGTCCAGTATATCGGCGTTGCCAGAAAAGATGCACCGGGATTTGTTCAGGTGGGCATCAAGCCGGAGATTCTGGCCGAAACCTTAGAGCAGACAGCTATCGATGTGGTATTGGCAGAGATTGAGTATGGAAACAACGGTTATGTTTTTGCGATCGACAAGGCGGAGGGAACGATTCTTGCTTATCCGCAGGCAGACATGATCGGAAAGCCTGCGACAGAGGTTGGTTTCCCGCAGGGCCTTGCTGCAGGAAACGGAAAAGCAAAGATCAATGGAGTAAGCGGATATTATACAACAGAAGATTATAATGATATGCTGATCGGGACATTCCTTCCGTCCAATGAATTTTATTCGCAGCGTACTTCGACGGCACTTGTGGTTACCATCACCATGATCATCGTTTTTCTGGCGCTTTTGTTTATCATCAGCCGCATTGTGGATGGACAGATCATCAGCGGTGTTTATCGGATCAATGCGGCACTGAAACAGATCGCGGCCGGTGACTTCGGCATCCAGATTCAGGAAAACCGAAGCCTTGAATTTGCACAGCTTTCAGAAAGCATCAATACTATGGCGGTCAATATTCAGGAAGCAATGATCCACAACGAAGAACTGATCGAACGGCAGAAGGCGGATATGGCAAGCAACCTTCAGTTGATCGATAACATCAAACTGGCCTGCGGAAATCTTGAGACAGTATCCCGTGATACCATGCAGGGTGCATCCTCGATCGAACGGGGTACAGAAGATCAGAAGGATGCGATCGAAGAACTCGAATCTGTTCTGCATGCGCTCGAGGCAAAACTTGGTAAGAGTGCCGATGAAACCGTGAAGGTGACCGATACCACGGATGAGGCTGTTGCCGAGATCGATAAGACCAGAGAGCAGATCAGCAATCTGAGCGAGTCTGTAAATCATATCAGTGAGATCTCCCTGCAGATCGAGAAGATCATCGCAGAGATCGATTCCATTGCAGAGCAGACCAACCTGCTCGCCCTGAATGCCTCCATCGAGGCGGCGCGTGCGGGAGATTCCGGTCGTGGTTTTGCGGTTGTTGCAACGCAGGTGGGAGAACTGGCAACACGTTCGTCACAGGCAGCAAAGGAAACCAACGATCTGATCAAAAACTCCGTCGATGCGGTTAAGAGCGGAAAAGCGATCGCGGATAATACGGCAGCAGAATTTGAGAATGTAGTTCATATCATTTCAAAAGTAGATGCCGAAGTGGAAGAAATCGCCGGAATGGTCAGGGAAAACGTAAGTGCCGTAGCAGAAGCCGTGCATGAGATTGATAAGATCGAAAACGTAGTGCAGTCAAATATGTCCATTGCCCATGATTCGAAGAGAATCTCAGGTGAGATGGCAGATATTACGGGACAGTTGCTCAATCTTGTCAGTGAATGACAATACTGAATTATAATGCAAAGAAAGACCTTGGTGATCTGTCTCACTGAGGTCTTTTTTCGCGGCGCTACAAGGATTCGAACCTTGAAATGACGAACTCAGATTATGATTTCTACTACAAAAAAACGACTGCTCTTGCAGTCGTTTTCTGTAGTCGAAAACATAGTATCTGTATCTGCGACCTCATTGCGTCCCGGATGCCGATTACCCGATCAATATTTCCGGTTTTTGGATGATGTGATCTGATCCGTGGTATATACGCATAGCACCGTGCCCCCCTATAAGATGAGATATTTATACCACCACAGGGGGATGACGTAAAGACTTTACATTTAGCTCATCTGATTTTATGATAGAACTTGTGATCCGTAGTTTGAAAAAATGAAAAGGTGAGATCATTTTGAAGAAAAAGATTGCGATATATGCCAATGGATGGAGAGCTGCATACGAAGGAAGATCATGAACATGGATAAGGAACAGATACGTTTTCTGGAAAATATTGCCGCTAACGGACATGTAGGGCTTGAGCAAACGGAGTATGACGGATGGGAGCTCCGTTTCACCCATGGCTTTACCGGCCGGGCCAATTCCATACAGATCAAGGGTCCGTCCACCATTGCGCCGGATGAAAAGCTGGCTTATTGCGAAAAAGAATATGCTTCCCGGGGCCTGCCCTGTTTATTCAAGCTGACGGAAGCGGACCGGGACTTTATCTCCTATCTGGAGCAAAGAGGCTATACGGCTGTAAAGCCCACCGACGTTATGATACTTGAGCTGAATGATAAGAATACGGCTTGTGACGAGACGGCGGTTTTGAAAGGCGTTCGCTTCAGCAGCGGACCGGAGGGTTGGTTTGAACCCTATTTCGAATTCGAAGGACTGCAGGATCCGGTGCAGCAAAAGCTGACAAAAGAGATCCATGCAAAGGTATCGGTGGATAAGATCTATATCCGGCTTATGGAGGGCGATAGGGTTGCCGCCGTTGCTTCTCTGGCTATCGAAAAGGGGTACAGCCTGCTCCATAATGTAGTGGTTGCTCCCGCTTTTCGCGGAAAGGGCCTGGGGAAAAAGCTTTGCCTGGCAGCCATCTTAAAGTCCAAAGAATGCGGCGCATCCCATATCTATCTTCAGGTGATGCAGAACAACCCGGTGGCTGTCAGCCTGTACCGGAAGCTGGGCTTTGAAAAACAGTACACCTACTATTACGTGATGAATCATGCGGATGAATTTCGCAAAACAGTGGAGACGGCGGTTTAGTTTATCATGGCAGAAACAAGAAAAATAAATAAGGGATCTTTTTTCATCATTCTGGCAGGATGTTTCTGGGGAAGTATGGGGATTTTCGTAAGAAGACTGGGGATCTACGGGTTTACTTCCATACAGATTGTTTCCATACGGGTGACTCTGGCTACGTTGATCTTTGCATTGGTATTACTTTTAAAGGATCGAAAGGGTTTTAAGATCTCCCTCAGGGATATACCGCTCTTTCTGGGACTCGGATTTGGAAGCATTCTGTTTTTTACGGTCTGCTATTTTACCGCGATCACAATGATGTCGCTTTCGACGGCGGCAATTTTGCTCTATACGTCACCCGTATGGATCATGCTCATGTCGGTTCTGTTTTTTCGGGAAAAAATGGATAGAAAGAAAGTGACAGCCCTTGTCCTTGCCTTTGCGGGATGCGTACTGGTTTCCGGGATCTCCGGTGAGGGAATAACTCCGGCAGGATTACTGGTTGGACTCGGCTCCGGGATCGGATACGGACTGTACAGCATTCTTGGTACCATCGCTTTGCGAAAGTATTCTTCGTATACGGTCACGACCTATACATTTCTGTTTGCCGCCATCGGCTCCTTTTTGATCTGTCGTCCGGCAGATATGTTCTACAAGTTTTCACATACGACCGATATTGGTTTTCTGATGGTTTTCAGTCTTCTGACGGCTTTAATCACCGCTGTGATCCCGTTTTTGGCATATACACTGGGACTGGAAAGTGTGGAAGCAAGTAAAGCGGGGATCATTGCCACCATTGAACCCATGGTAGCGACCCTGATCGGAATCGTTGTCTTTTCAGAGCCGCTGACAATTCTATCGGGAGCAGGCATTCTTCTGATCCTGGCAGCGGTGGTCATTTTGAACCTGAAAGGAAAATCGGTTCCTACTTCATCGTAATAAGCTCATATTCCCGGGTACCGATCCCGATCTTCTGTGCATGTTCCAGTGTCTCCGCCCAGGAAACATTGGGATTGCTGTTATGCCATACATCCCCATGATCATGAAAATGCTCGCTTGCCATATTGTCTCCCAGCTGGCTGTTTCTGATGGGTTCAGCCTTTTGGCACAGATCCACGCAGGCCTGGTCCAAAGCAACAGGATCAAAGGAGGCCAGCATTCCGATATCCGGAAGGATGGGGGCATCGTTTTCTCCGTGGCAGTCGCAGTTTGGTGATACATCCGTTATCAGACTGATGTGGAAGCTGGGTCTTCCACTGACGACGGCAGCAGTATATTCAGCCATTCTTCTTCCCAGCATCTGAGGTGCATCCCAGTTATCATTTTCGATGGCATCAAAAGCACAGGCACCGATACACCTGCCGCAGCCTTTACACTTTTCGGGATCGATCCACGCTTTTCTGTTTTCATAAATGATGGCATCAGAACCGCATTCCTTTGCACATCTCTGACAGCCCTTGCATAGCTCGGTGATCACATGGGGATGGCCGCTGTTATGCTGCTGCATTTTTCCGGCGCGGCTTCCGCAGCCCATGCCGATGTTCTTGATGGCGCCGCCGAATCCCGCCTGCTCATGTCCCTTAAAATGATTGAGCGAGATCACGATATCGGCATCCATGACAGCCCGTCCGATGTATGCTTCAGTGCAGTATTCTCCGTTGGGAACCGGCACGAGTACATCATCCGTGCCCCGCAGTCCGTCTGCGATGATGATCTGGCAGCCGGTGGTTATGGTATTAAAGCCGTTTATGTTGGCGCAGTCCAGATGTTCCAGAGCATGTTTCCGGCTTCCGGGATACAGGGTATTGCAGTCAGTCAGAAAAGGAAGACCGCCGCATTCCTTTACCACGTCGGCAACTGCTTTTGCATAGTTGGGACGCAGGTAAGCAAGGTTTCCCAACTCCCCGAAATGCATTTTAATCGCTACGAATTTTCCGTCCATATCGATGGTTCTGATCCCGGCCAGAGAGATCAGTTTTTGCAGCTTTGCCGGAAGGCTTACCCCCAGAACCGTTCTGAAATCCGTAAAATATACTTTTGCCTTCTCCATGTAAAATACCCCCTTAAATAGTTTGATAAACATTTTATCATAAAATAATACATTCTTCATGCACAAAGTTAGTGTTTTCATGGCATAATCATGTTAGAAATGCCAACTGCACCAAAGTGGTTTACATCATCATAAAATAAAAAGGGAAAAAGTATGCTGATCAGAAAACAAAAGGGTTTCGACGACTTTAACTGTATTGCCGACAGGTGCCCCAAAAGCTGCTGTATCGGTTGGCAGATCGTCATCGATGAGGAAAGCCTTCAAAAATACAGATACACCACCGGGGATTTTGCACCCACCCTTCGGACCGGCGTGGATCACAGGGAAAAGTGCTTTCGTCAGAACGGCGGCAGATGCGCCATGCTGCAAGAGGACGGCCTTTGCAATCTGCAAAAGACCATGGGGGAGGAGTATCTCTGCGATACCTGCCGTCTGTATCCCCGCCATGAAGAGGACTTTCTGGATCTTCGGGAAGAGACCCTGACCATCTCCTGTCCAGAGGTTACAAGAATGCTTCTGGATCCCGATTATATCTACGGTTTTACCGAGGAAGAAAATGAAGAAGCCGATGATCCCGAAGAATATCAGGACTGTGACCCTTTCCTGCTTGACGAGCTTGCCTACGCCAGGGAGAAAATGGCAGCCCTGATCCAAAACCGCAGCATTCCGTTCCAGGAGCGCCTTTCCATCATCGGGGCCGCAGCCTTTGATATGCAGTATGACTACGATTACGGAGATACGGAGCTTATCGGCAAGACCTGCGACAGATTAGATGAAGCAGAGCAATTGTGCAATGACAATCCTGTACCGGTGGAGGAGATCGAGCCTTTAAACGCAACCGGTATCCCCTTGGACTTTTCCTATACCCTGGAAAGCCTGTCTTTTTTATCGGAGTTGGAAGTGCTGGATGAGGAATGGAAGGATAAGGTGCGGATCACAAGAGAATTCTTTTCCGAAAAAGGCAGGGATTCCGACGCCTGGAATAAGGCCATGCATCCGGAAGATCCGGAAAAGCAGGCTGTTTTTGAAAAACTTTTTCTGTCTTTCCTTTATACCTACCTGTGCGGAAGCGTATATGACGGGCAGATCTATGCCCGGTGCATGATGGCCGTATGGAGCCTTCGCTGGATCATGCTGCTGTCTGTGGCCACGGATCTTACCTTGGAGCAGACCGTTTATCTGTACTCGAGGCAGATCGAACACTCCGATGAAAACATCAATGCGCTTGTTTCTTTTTTTGAATCGGAGATTCCGGAAACCGCATAAAATCTTGGAAAAGCGCTTTTTTTATTCCGACAAAAGCTTTGCCACGCTCTGTTCGTAGGGAACTGCCGGGATCTGCTCACAGACGATGGACCGGAGCTTTTCAAAATTCTCTTTCGTATTGGCCGCGATGAAAGGGGTCAGCTTATCGATGGGCATGCCCTCTTCATACAGGCATTCCCAGTATCCCCCCGCCTCTTCGATCAGGATCGCACCGGCGGCCATATCCCAGGGGAACAGCCGCATCTCAAAATACAGTTCCACTCTTCCCGCCGATAAAAATGCCAGCTCAAGGGCAGCGGCCCCGAACCTGCGAAGATCGTCCGCCTGAGAATAGACCTTGTCGATGATCCGGAAGCAGGCAGGCGCGTATTTTTTCTCATAAAGGCTCATGGCAGAGCAGAGATGAGAATGCTCAAAATCCCGGTCGGATACGTGGATCCGCTCACCGTTTAAGTAAGCGCCCCGGCCTTTTGCCGCATAATACATCTCGTCCCGGTAGGGGTAATAGATCAGCCCGCCGATGAGATCCTTCTTTTGAAAAAGTGCGACGGATATCACGGATGCGCCCAGGTCCCTTATGAAGTTGGAGGTTCCGTCGATGGGATCCACCACCCAGACGTAGTCGGCATCATGCTGCCAGCTGCTGCTTTCCTCTCCGAGAAAAACGCTGCCGACAAGGAGATTTGGCAGATGCTCTTCCAGATAATCCTGCACCGCCTTATCTGCCATTGTTACGTAGTTGGAGGCATTCCCCTTTTGCTCTATCTGCGCCCGTGAGGGGCGGTTTTTCATGATGGTGCTGGCCTGCCGTGCGATATCGCAGGCTTCCAGGATCACCTTCATTGTATCTTCCATGGTCTTACTTCTCCTTTGTTTCATATATCCCAAACTGTAGCGAAAGAAGATGTGCTTGTCAATCATTTGAAAAAAAAGAAAACCGTGCTATAATTGTGAACGGTTCTTATGAAAGAGCAGGTCAGGCTATGAAGACAGGAATGATGAGAAAGGGAAAACAGCATAATATCCTATCGGCCGTCATCATGATCATGATGCTGCTGGTTATTGCACTTTTTTCCGCATATTTCATTGCTGCCGAGGCTGATCACGATTGCTGTGGTGAGGATTGTCCGATCTGTTCGATGGTCCAGCAGTGTGAGCGAGCTCTTCGTGAGACCGGTGACGGGATGGCAGCTGCAGCTGTCTCAATCCTCCCCGTTCTGATCTTTTTGTTCTATACCAATCTTTTAACGGAGGCGCAGCCCTGCGCAACCCCCGTTTCACTGAAAATCCGGTTGAACAATTGAGATCTCCGAAAAATGACTGAATAACATTTTTTATACGGAGGTTTCATCATGAAAAACAGAATACTTGTGTCCTTTGCCGCCATTATTATGGCCGGCTTACTTTGCGCGTGCTCAGCTTCCGCAAACGGGTCTGCTGCGAAAAATGACAGGCTCAGTGTCGTTACGACCATCTTCCCGGAATATGACTGGGTTATGAACATTCTCGGAGAAAAGGCAGCGGATGCGGATGTGACGATGCTGCTGGATTCCGGTGTGGATCTGCACAGCTTCCAGCCTACGGCTGAGGATATCCTGAAGATCTCGAGCTGTGATGTGTTCATCTATGTCGGGGGAGAATCCGACGGCTGGGTGGACGATGCCCTTGCCGGAGCAACGAATAAGGATATGATCGTGATCAACCTGCTGGATGAACTGGGCGACTCTGTCTATGAGGAGGAGATCGTCGAGGGTATGCAGGAGGAAGACGAGCATGAACATGAACATGAGGAAGGTGAGGATGCCGGTCACGAAGAGGGTGAGGAGCATGAGCACGAAGAGGAGGAGGCCGAGTACGACGAGCACGTTTGGCTTTCCCTCCGGAATGCAAAGGTGCTGACAGAAAGCATATCCGAAGCTCTTCAGAAGGCAGATGCTGCTAATGAGGAGGTTTATCAAAAGAACGCCGCTGCCTATATCGAAAAGCTGGAGGCGCTGGATCAGGAGTATGCAAATGTGGTCTCCTCATCGCCCTGCTCCACGCTTTTGTTCGGCGACCGTTTCCCCTTCCGCTATCTGACGGAGGACTACGGTCTTACCTACTATGCGGCCTTTGTCGGCTGCTCGGCGGAGACTGAGGCAAGCTTTGAAACCATCACCTTCCTTGTGAACAAGGTGGATGAGCTGGGTCTTCACAGCGTGATGACCATCGAGGGTGCGGATCACAAGATCGCCGAAGCCATCGTTTCGAATTCGGCGTCGAAGGATCAGCAGATCCTGACCATGGATTCGATGCAGGCCACGACCGCAAAGGACGTGGAAAGCGGTGTTACATATCTCTCCGTGATGGAGGATAATCTGGCTGTTTTGGGTCAGGCACTGAAATAGGAGGAAGAAAAATGGCATTACTCACCATTCGGGATCTGCAGACGGGATATGATTCCCATACCGTTACCCCAAAGCTGAATTTCACGGTCGAAGAGGGCGATTATCTATGTATCGTCGGCGAAAACGGGTCCGGCAAAACCACGCTGATGAAGACTCTGCTTTCCCTGATAGAGCCGCTCGGCGGTCAGATCCTGTATGGCGGGGGTCTGCAAAAAAACCAGATCGGCTATCTGCCGCAGCAGACCATGATCCAGAAAGATTTTCCGGCATCCGTCAGAGAGATCGTACTCTCGGGATGCCGGGGACGCTGCGGCCTCCGGCCGTTCTATTCGAAGCAGGAAAAAAAGTTAGCCGAGGCTAACATGCGGCGCATGGGGCTCGAAGGCTTCTCCCGCAGATGTTACCGCGAGCTTTCGGGCGGACAGCAGCAGAGAGTCCTTCTGGCAAGAGCCCTTTGTGCGACGCAGAAGGTGTTGCTTTTAGATGAACCGGTCTCGGGACTGGATCCGAAGGTAACGGAGGAAATGTATGAGCTGATCGCGGAGCTGAACAGGGAAGGGATCACCATCATCATGATCTCCCATGACATCCCTGCTGCCGTCCGCTATGCCGGTCATATCCTGCATATCGGAGAGAGCGTATTTTTCGGCACAACGGAGGAATACAAAAACAGCGAAGCCGGAAGATACTTTTTGAGGGAGGTGGAAAAATGACGGAAACCTTAAGTCTGTATCTGGCGTTTCCCCTGGTACGATACGCGCTGATCGTCGGGGTACTGATCGCCCTTTGCTCCTCCCTTCTGGGAGTCACCCTCGTCCTTAAGCGCTTTTCCTATATCGGAGACGGCCTGTCGCATGTGGCCTTCGGCGCCATGGCCCTTGCCGCGGTGTTGAACCTGACCGACAATATGCTGCTGATCCTGCCCGTTACGGTGATCAGCGCCGCCCTGCTGCTTCGCACGGGGAGCAGTTCCAAGATCCGGGGAGATGCGGCCATCGCCATGATCTCGGTGGGATCCCTTGCCTTCGGCTATCTGCTCATGAACCTGTTTTCCACCTCGTCCAACCTGACGGGGGATGTGTGCAGTACCCTTTTCGGATCCACCTCGATCACAACCCTGAAAAAAGAGGAGGTCATCCTTTGCGTGATCCTCTCCGTTTTGGTCGTGATCTTTTTCATCCTGTTCTATAACCGGATCTTCGCCGTCACCTTTGATGAGGAATTCGCAAAAGCAACGGGGGTAAATACGGAGCTTATCAATCTGCTGATCGCCATCGTGATCGCCGTGATCATCGTGCTTTCGATGAACCTGGTGGGTTCGCTTTTGATCTCGGCGCTGGTGATCTTCCCGGCGCTCTCCGCGATGCGGCTGTTTCAAAGCTTTAAGGCCGTTACGATCTGCTCCGCGGTACTGTCGGTGGTCTGCGCCCTGTCGGGGATGCTGCTTTCGATCCTGGGGGGAACGCCCGTGGGATCCACGATCGTGGCCTTCGATGCGGCTGCGTTCGTGCTCTGTTACCTGATCGGAAAGCTGAGAGGAGGTAAGTGATTATGAGAAAAATGCGGCGGTCGACGCTATATGTGATATTTACGGTTATGTTCACCCTTTCCCTTGTTGGGTGTGGGAAGAGCCCTGCGGAGGATGTGGACGCTACGGCGGATCCTTCCACGGAGGTAGGACTTCTTGAACCCGGCGGAGAAGCCTGGGATGTGGTCTCTTCGCAGGAATTGTCTCAGGACCCGGCGCAGCAAGACGAAGCTGCGCAGCAGCCCGGGGAAGAGGAAGCCGGACAGCAGGAGACAGAGGACCGGACGTCAGATGAGGATGTGGCCGCAACTGCGGACGATACGGTGGACCTCGACCTGACAAACCTCTCCTCCACCATGGTCTACTCCGAGGTATATAATATGATGACGGTGCCGGAGGATTACATCGGCAAGACCATCAAAATGAACGGGACGTATGTATACTACAAGGATGCGACAACCGGGAACGAGTATTTTTCCTGCATCATACAGGACGCAACGGCCTGCTGTTCCCAGGGGATCGAGTTCATTTTGACGGAGGATTACCGCTATCCGGACGACTATCCGGCGGAGGGGACAACGATCTGCGTCAGCGGTGTTTTTGACACCTATGAAGAAAACGGTGTGAAATATTGCACGCTCAGGAACGCAAGGCTTGTCTGAGCCGTAAAAAAAGCCCGAAAATAGGGCGCCGGGGCTTGTGCGGGGATGCGAAATTGTATAAAATATATATGTATGCGTAGCTGTTGCCGTTGAGGCTGCTAAGAGGGGTTATTTATGGCAGAATATTCGATTTCCGCAGTTCTGGACGGGGCGGGTTTCCAGCTGTCCACGATCCTGGTAGGCATCTCCTGCCTCTACTACACCTATATCGTTAATAAACGCAGAAATCTGCAGAACAAGCTGTTTATAATGATGCTTGTGAATATTGTCGTTACGGCACTGTGCTCTCTTACGGCATCCTTTCTGTCGCCGGTGGTGAAGGGACCGGGTTTTGCGTTCGATATCTATCGTCTCACACAGTATGTATATTTCGTTGTGCATCCGCTTTTAGCGCCGATGTTCTGTTTCTATGTGGCCATCATCACCGGTGCCACCCGGCGTATGAAGAGTTCCCACAGATTTATCTATCAGTCGCCCATGTATCTGATCATCCTGATGGCGCTGGTCAATCCATTTACCCATTGGATCTATGATTATACCGAAACCTATGCCTATCATCGCGACAGCGGCGTTTATGTCCTGTATGCCGTCAACACGATCTATTTTGCGGCCGCCATTGTGATCCTGTTCTTCTTCTGGGATGCGGTGACCAGCCGGATCCGCAAGGTGCTGTTTTTCTTCGTTGTGCTCATCGCCATAGGAACCGTTATACAGCTTGTCATCGATGGCGTTCATACTGAGCTGATCTGTGAGGCCCTTGCCCTCACCGCCATCATGTTCTCGGTGGAAAGTGAGGAGACCCGAAGAGATGTAAATACGGGACTTTTGAACAGTGTGGCCATGAGCCAGGACCTTCGGCGGGCCCTGAAATCCGGACAGCCTTTCCATATGATCTGTATCAAGATGCAGAACCCGCTGAATCTGATGCAGCTCATCGGACAGGCGAATATCGCAAAGCTGACGGCCATGACCGGCGGTTTTCTCACTACCCTGACCGAGGATGAAACCCTCTACTATGTGGGTCCCGGAACCTTCGTGATCCGAAGGGAGGGCACCGATGAAGAGGAGGATCTTCAGCTGGCCCGCAAGATCGCTGCCAGATTCCGCCAGCCCTGGGATTTCCAGGGACGCAATAATGTATTCAACGCAGTTGTACTGTTTGTACGCATCCCCGAAGATGTCATCGATATGGGCGACATCATGATGCTGATGAATGCTCCCATGCCCAGGGGCTTTGTTCCCACGGAGGATGTATGCCGCGGCGTGGGCCTTGACAATATCCTCAGGCAATCCCGTCTGGAGAAAAATATCCTTGAAGGTCTTCG
>JAILKJ010000068.1 GCA_024693845.1 Lachnospiraceae bacterium | reverse complement strand
CCCTCACTTTTCAGCTTTTTGGCAGCTTAAAAGAACTCTTCAACGACACTACTCTGTTAAATACCAGCGCACCCGGCTTGGAATCCTTGTAATCCACGCAGAAGAACCCGTTTCTTACAAACTGGAATCCTTCAAAGGCTTTGGCATCGGCGATCACCGGCTCGATCAGACAGTTGTCGCAGATGGTAAGGGAGTTGGGATTTAAGTTCAGACTTCCGTCCTCCTTGTTGTAAACACCCTTCTCCTCATCCACCAGATTCTCATACAGTCTGGCGGTAGCCTTCACGGCACCCTGAACGGGTACCCAGTGGATCGTTCCTTTAACCTTGCGCTCCGAAAAACCGCTTCCCGCCTTGGTAGCAGGATCATAGGTGCAGTGAACCACCGTCACATTGCCGTCCTCATCCCTTTCGAAACCGGTGCACTTTACGAAATATGCATGCATCAGTCTGACCTCATTGCCGGGGAAAAGGCGGTAATATTTCTTGGGCGGTTCTTCCATAAAGTCGCTTCTCTCTATATAAAGCTCCTTCATAAACGGAACCTTATGGCTTCCCAACTCCGGATTCTCCAGATTGTTAGCCGCATCTAATTCTTCAACCTGTCCCTCAGGATAGTTATCGATCACTAACTTAATGGGATCCATAACAGCCATCACTCTGGGATTCTTAAGCTTCATATCCTCTCTGATGCAATACTCGAGCATAGCATAATCAGCGGAGGAATTGGCCTTGGAAACACCGCACAGCTCCACAAACTTCTGGATCGAAGCCGGGGTAAAACCTCTGCGGCGAAGTGCTGCGATGGAGACAAGTCTGGGATCATCCCAGCCATCCACGATACCGTCTTCCACAAGCTTTTTGATATACCGCTTGCCCGTTACCACATTGGTAAGATACAGCTTTGCAAACTCGATCTGTCTGGGAGGATTGGGAAACTCGCATTCTCTTACCACCCAGTCATATAAGGGTCTGTGATCTTCAAATTCCAGCGTACAGATGGAATGGGTGATACCCTCAATGGCATCCTCGATGGGATGGGCAAAATCATACATGGGATAAATGCACCACTGATCCCCTGTATTGTGATGGGTCATATGGGCCACACGGTACAGGATCGGGTCTCTCATGTTGATGTTGGAGCTCTTCATATCGATCCTGGCACGAAGCACCTTCTGACCGTCTTCAAACTCGCCATTCTTCATGGCTTCAAACAGAGCCAGATTTTCCTCCACGCTTCTGCCGGAGTAGGGATCCTCTTTTCCGGGCTCCTTCAGCGTGCCGCGGTACTCCCGGATCTCGTCGGCGGACAGGTCGGAAACGTAAGCCTTTCCCTTTTTGATCAGAAGCACGGCCTTCTCATACATCTGTCCGAAATAATCCGATGCAAAAAACAGGCGGTCCTCCCAGTCGGCACCCAGCCACTTGATGTCCTCCAGGATGGATTCCACGAATTCCGTCTTTTCCTTGGTGGGATTGGTATCGTCAAAGCGCATATTGAACTTGCCGCCATACTCCTTGGCCAATCCGTAATTCAAAAGGATACTCTTGGCATGGCCGATATGCAGGTAGCCGTTGGGCTCCGGCGGGAAACGGGTGCATACATGATCATATACCCCTTCCCTGAGATCCTTGTCAATTTCCTGTTCGATAAAATGGCGGGAAACGATCTCCTTTTCTCCCTCGCCGTTTACATTCTGATTCTCCATAAATATCTCCTGAAATGATTACTTTTCGTCCGCTTTTATGCTATCATAAGCAGCCCTTGTTGACAAGTGCATCACGCATTGGGGCCGGCAGTGTTTTCCTTCTTTTCCAGCCTCATGTACAGATAAGAGATCCCGATGGCCAGAACGCCCACCACGAAGGTAAGGACCACTTTATCAGAAGCACTGCTGTCCGAGAAATCAACCAGCAACAGCCTTGCGCAGACAAACAGGGCAAGAAACAGGCCGTAAAGCCTGAGGGGCTTTTGACGGAAGCCGAAGCCGCAGGCAACACTCAGAATCGCCAGGACCATGAGAAGGATACTGGTGACCACGGGCTTTTCGATCCGGAAGATAAATACCATATAAGTAAAAAAGATCGCCATGCACAGATTCCGGATCCACTGTGCATTCTCACCGCCCAGCTTAAAGACATTGCCGAACAGAAGAAAGATCGTAATAAGACCCAGCACCAGGACACCGGTCAGGGAAATATAGCGGTAATCCGCGATGAGGGAAGCCTCCATAAACAAAAGGACTGCCGTGATCGTGGCCATGATCCGGAGCACGCCTATGTGCTCATCCCTGAGCTGCTCAAAGAACTGAAGGAGCAGAAGGAAGAGAACCAGAAAGGCAAGGCCCAGCAAAACGGCAACGCCAGTATCAAAGGCGATCCTTGCATATGCCTCAAGCATAACAAGAAGGATGGCCTCCTGCGCCGTCTTGAAGTATTGCAGGAACAGGGTGGAAAGTACCATGATCCCCAGGATCACGAATTGCAGGTTGGTTGTATTTTCGGCATTGGCGATAAAGACGATACCGCTGAGCACGGAAACCGCCAGATTGGCGTAGCGTGTTTCCTCAAAGCGGGAAAGCAGCTTGAAGATCGCCAGCACGATGGCTGCGGATATCAGGATCCCCTGATCCTCCGTTCCCTTGCCGGCGCACACGCCCACCAGGAGGATGCTGAAAACGTACAGGTGTACCCAGCGAAGTCGGGTAAACTTCCTGTCCAGGAAGAAGCATCCGCCGAGAGCCGCCAGCGCTATGATAAGACCGATGATATACTGCTCGGAATCGATCATGGCCAGCATCTGCAAAAAGCCCAGGATGGCCTCCGCACAGAGGCTGACCACCGTAAGGGCGGTTTCTTTATTCTGAAGGGCAATGATCCGGTTGATGACCAGAAGCCCCGACAGGAACACCGTCATGGGGATCACGCTGCCGTCACGGATGGTTCTTCCCGACAGCATGAGCACAACGGCAAAGTACAGGCTGAGCAGTACGTTTGCCACACAGTGCACGATGGGAAGGGCTTTATTCTGTGTACGGTTGGGCAGCATCAGATACAGGCAGTTGACAATGAGCAGGATCACACAGGGGATCGTAAGCGCCGAAACACTGTCAAAGGACTGCAGGGGCAAAAATGAAATATAGCAGCCCAGAATGCCGATGATCCGCAAAAAGCCGGAGTCCTTTTTCCGCGCAAAGAAAAGTGCTCCCACGGAGATCACCAGAGTGATGATGATGGCCAGCGGCGCCTTCATTGTCTTTAAATACAGGTAATTCAGGATCGTTGCGGTATACAGGATCCCAAGTCCGATACCGGAGACGACCCTGCAGAAACTTTCCAGATGACGGCTGATCACCAGCTCCGAGAAAGCGATCACCACAAGGCCTATGATATATAGGGCAACACCCTGTGCCAGGTTATCCATAAAGTTCTTTCCGAACATGACCATGGAAAGAATGACCAGCACAGCACCTACAACACTGAGGACAATGCCGCCGAAGTTGAATTCCATGGAACGGAATACCGGCTTCGGAACCTCGGCTTTCTTTGCCTCATCGGCATGCCAGGTCTTGGAGTATTCATCCTCTCCTCTTTCAAATACGCTGTGACCGAGAAGCTCCTCTTCCCTTGCTTCGACTGCCTCCGGAGCGGGCGCAGCCTCGGAAACCTTCTTCTCTTCCTCCGGAGCGGGAACAACGACAACTTCCTCTGCTGCGGTTCCATCAATCTCCTCATTTGCAGGTGGGATACTCTCAGCCGGAGCGGGCGCAGCCGCTGCCTGCAAAGCCTCCTCCTGCTTCCGAAGATAGGTGGCATGATTCACATCCAGATTGTCACGCATCTTGTGAAGCTTCAGCTGCTCAGCGAAGATCTTTCCCTCCATTTCAGACAAATAGGATAGGTATTCCCTATCCTTTGTCTCGTCTTTATAGCGGCGCACCCGTTCCAGCAGGTGTGCCGCCATATCTACCTCTTTGACCGGCTCCTGATCGGTGATCTCCTCGCCGGACATTTTTTGCAGAACTGTCTCGATCCTGTCAAGACGTCGTAAGATCTCTTCCTCTCTCACTGCTCTGTCCCTCATCTTTGTAAATATACTCTTTGGTACTTACTCTACGGAATAGTTCGGAGCCTCTTTGGTGATATGGATATCATGAGGATGACTTTCCTTAAGTGCGGCCGCGGAGATCTTGACAAACTTTCCGTTGTCCTGAAGCTCCGTGATGGTGCTGCATCCGCAATAACCCATACCGGAACGGATACCGCCCACAAGCTGGAATACCGTATCCTCCACGGTTCCCTTGTAAGCCACACGGCCTTCCACACCTTCGGGTACCAGCTTCTTTGCGTCGGACTGGAAGTATCTGTCCTTGCTGCCGTTCTCCATGGCTGCGATGGAACCCATGCCTCTGTAAACCTTATATTTACGACCCTGGAACAGTTCGAATTCACCGGGAGCCTCGTCACAGCCCGCAAACAGTGAACCCATCATGCAGACATTACCGCCTGCTGCCAGAGCCTTGGTCATATCGCCGGAATACTTGATACCGCCGTCTGCGATGATGGGGATGCCTGCCTTATGCGCTACGCTGTAAGCATCCATGATCGCGGAGATCTGCGGAACACCGATACCGGAGACGATTCTCGTTGTACAGATGGAACCGGGCCCGATGCCCACCTTTACGGCATCCGCACCGGCATCGATCAGGGCCTTGGTGCCTTCCGCTGTTGCTACGTTGCCGGCAATGACGGGAAGCTCGGGATAAGCATCCTTGATCATCCTGAGACATTTGAGCACGTTCTCGGAATGGCCATGTGCCGAATCCAGAACCACTACATCCACCTTGGCATTTACCAGCGCCTCTACTCTTTCCAGTACGTTGGCGGTGATACCTACACCGGCACCACAGAGGAGTCTTCCCTGGGCATCCTTGGCTGCCAGCGGATACTTGATGGCCTTCTCGATATCCTTAATGGTGATCAGACCTTTTAAGTTGTAATTATCATCTACAATGGGGAGTTTTTCTTTACGGGCCTTTGCCAGGATCGCCTTGGCTTCATCAAGGGTGATACCCTCTTTGGCAGTGATCAGACCCTCACTTGTCATGGACTCTTTGATCTTTTTGGAAAAATCGGTTTCGAACTTCAGATCACGGTTGGTGATGATACCTACCAGTTTTTTTCCTTCGGTGATGGGAACACCTGATATTCTGAATTTACCCATCAGCTCATCGGCATCTCTTAAGGTATGCTCGGGAGTCAGGGAAAAAGGATCCGTGATAACGCCGTTCTCGGAACGTTTTACCTGATCGACCTCCTGTGCCTGCTGCTCAATGGTCATGTTCTTATGGATGATACCGATACCGCCCTGTCTTGCCATGGCGATGGCCATCCGGTATTCCGTAACCGTATCCATTCCTGCACTCATCATGGGAATGTTCAGTCTGATGCCCTGCGTCAGATACGTTGACAGATCCACCTGATTAGGTATTACCTGGGAATATCCCGGTACCAGTAATACATCATCAAAAGTAATTCCTTCACCTATGATCTTGGCCATGATTCTCCTCCTATGATTGATATTTTTGTCCCGGACCGGTCCGAAAAAGCATCGGTCGATCCTGAGAAATTTCATCCATGTTAGCAAAGACTAACGACATTGTCAATGAAAAGTTTTAATCTTTAAAAACCTTTCTCGGAGCAGTCATCCTGATCTGGTCATAAAGCTCGTCCGTACAGTCAATGAGCACCTTCGTGGTCAGGCTGCCCTGCTTAAAGATCAGGGCATAAGGGTTGCCCTCCTTCTGACGGGAGGAATAATCCACCGTCTTGACTCCACTCGCATAGGAATCCAGTCTGTGAGACGAAACGGGTGCCAGGAGCTCCAGATGTTCCATGCTGTATTCCGCAAGCTTCTTGCGGGTAGTCTGATTGCTGATCTTGTCTATGGAAAGTGTCTTTTCAAGATAGAGATATTCGAATTCCACACCGATCTGTCTGTGGAAAAGAAAGGCCCCGAGAAACAGCAGGCCCGCTACGATCGCAAGGATCAGAAAAATATCGGATAAAAAACCTACGAGAAAGACCAGAGCCCCCAGTCCCACCAGGGTGTTCCTCCCGATCAGGGCAAGAACGTTCGTCTTTCTCTTTACCATCACTTCCAAATATGAATCGTTCATTTTTTTCCTCCCCTGTCATTTCTAAATCATTCTACACCACTTTTTTCATCTCTACAATGATGAAAGAAGTTTTTCCAGAACACTTTTTACGGCACCGGGGTCCGCCTTCCCTCCCATGGCCTTCATGGTCTGGCCCACGAGAAAACCGATGGCCTTTGCTTTTCCCGAAAGATAGTCCTGCACGGATTTCGGATTATCCTTCATACAGGCCGCAGCGGTCTCCTCCAGGAGTGAAAGGTCCGATATAAGGCCCAGACCCTTTTCCTCCACATAGGCTTCGGGGGAGATATCTTCATAAAACATGACTTCAAATACTTCCTTGGCTATGGTGGAATTGATCCTTCCCTCTTCAAAGATGTCGATGAGCTGCGCCAGATGCTCCGGGGAAAAACGGAGATCTTCAGCATCCATCCCTTCCTTTCGCATCAGGCGGAGGTTCTCGCCCATGAGCCAGTTGCTGACACTCCCGCTCTTGTGGCAGATGGAAACGGTTTCTTCAAAAAGGCGGGCCAGGGCTTTTTCTCCGGTAAGATAGGAAAGCTCCTTCTGTGGCAGCCGGTATTCCTTCGCAAAACGCTCCACCATTTCATCATAGGATTCCCCCATGGAAACGCAGACGGATTCGATAAACTCCGGACTGATGGATACCGGCGGCAGATCGGGATCGGGGAAATAACGGTAATCACGTACATCTTCCTTACTGCGCATCACAAAAGACTCTTTTTTCGCGTCGTCCCAGCGCCGGGTCTGTTGCTCAACCGCCTCCCCTTTTTGAAGGAGCCCGATCTGCCTGCTCCTCTCCGATTCGATGGCGGCCGATACGGCGCGGAAGGAATTCAGGTTTTTCATCTCGGTCCGAACGCCCAGCCGGCTATCCCCGGCTTCACGCACGGAAAGATTCACATCCACGCGAAGAGAACCCTCCTGCAGCTTGCAGTCGGAGATCCCCAGATGCTGAAGGATCCTGCGGAGTCTGTCAAGGTAAGCGATGACTTCCTCCGCATTTTTCATATCCGGCTCGGAAACGATCTCCAGCAGAGGCACACCGGCCCTGTTATGATCGATATGGCTAAAACCTTCCTTCCGGTCATGGAAAAGCTTCCCCGCATCCTCCTCCATATGGATCTCCCGGATCCGGATACGTCGGATGCTCTTTGCGCCTTCCTCTCCGGTTTCGATGGTGATCCCGCCATCCCTGCAGACCGGAAGATAGAGCTGGGAGATCTGATAATTCTGGGGATTATCCGGATAGAAATAATTCTTTCTGTCAAATACGGTTACCGGACTGATGGTGCAGTCCGTGGCCAGTCCGGCGGCTATGGCATATTCCAGTACCTTTTTATTCAGTACGGGAAGTGCTCCCGGCATGCCGAGACAAACAGGGCAGATCCGGGTATTGGGGCTTCCGCCGAACTCACAGCTGCACCCACAGAAGATCTTGGTTTTTGTGGAGAGCTCGACATGGACTTCAAGTCCTATGACGGTTTCATATTCCCTCGTCATTTTCATGCCCTCCCCTTTTTTCCAATTCCGCACCCGCGGCAAGCAGCAGATCCTCCCGGAATCTGTCCGCCATCAGCTGGACAGCCAGCGGAAGGCCGTCATGGTTCACGCCTGCAGGGATACTCATAGCCGGAAGCTGCGCCAGATTGGCCGTCACCGTGAAAACATCTCCCCGGTAGGCACCGATGATATCATCCTTATAAACGCCAAGCTTCGGCGCAACAGAGGGTGCTGCCGGCATCAGGATCAGATCGTACTTTGAAAAGGCCTCATCAAAACAGCGCCGCAAAAGAGCCTGCGCTGCAAGGGCCTTTTTGTAATAGGCATCATACCAGCCGGCCGAAAGCACAAAGCTGCCCACGAGGATCCTTCGCTTGACTTCGCCCCCGAAGCCCTCACCGCGGCTTCTTGCCATCAGCTGACCGAAATCCTGCCCCTCCTCAAAGGGCGTGCGATATCCGTATTTGATCCCGTCGTAGCGCTCCAGATTGGAAGACGCCTGGGCATCTGCCAGAATGTAATAGATGGGAACAACGTACTTTTCATATCCAAGGGAAAAATGCTCTACTGCGGCTCCGGCATCCCGAAGCTTTTCTGCCGCCTCCAGGACCGCATTTTTCGCCTCTTCATCCGGGCAGAGAGAAAGGTAATCCTCTGCTAACCCTACGGTAAGTCCCTTCACACCGCGACCCAGCGCCGCCCCGGTATCCACGGCCTCCCATTGCCGGCTGGTGGCATCCCGACTGTCGGCTCCCGACAAAAGGGACAGCATCTCGCCGCAATCCTCCACGCTTCGTCCCATGGGTCCGATCTGATCCAGACCGGAGGCATAGGCGATGAGCCCGTAGCGGGATACCCTCCCGTAGGTGGGCTTTAATCCCACAACGCCGCAGCAAGCGGCAGGCAACCGGATCGAACCGCCGGTATCGGAACCAAGGGCGATCATGGCCTCCCCTGCCGCCACGGCAGCAGCCGATCCTCCGGAAGATCCTCCTGTAACACGGCTTGTATCGTATGGGTTTTTGGTCGGTCCGAAGTAAGAGTTTTCGCAGGTTGAGCCCATGGCAAATTCATCCATATTGGTCTTTCCGATGATGATACAGCCTGCGTCGCGAAGCTTCTCCGTTACGGTGGCGTCATAGGGGGGAATGAACCCGGCCAGCATTTTTGACCCGCAGGTTGCCGGCAGATCCCTGACACAGATGTTGTCCTTAACAGCTACAACAGCCCCTGCCAGGGGGCCCTTCAGGCTCCCGTCATCGATCCTGCTTTGGATAAGCTTTGCCTGCTGTCTCGCCCCTTCCTCATCCAGGGTGATGTAGCAGTGAAGGTCCTCTTCCCGATCCCGGATCCTTCCCAGAACCTCTTCCAGTGCCTCCGTGGTCGAAATGCGCCGTTCCTTTATAAGACTGCACGTTTTAGTTGCAGACAGCATACTTTCTCCTTCTGTCATCAGACGGTTTTGGGCACCGGGATCAACCCGTCCTCGGCAAGGGGTGCACAGCGCAAAAGAGAGTCCGCCATATCGCTGCCGACTCTCTCATCCTCCCTGAGGACATTTTGATCGTTATCATAAAGTAAAAGCTCTTCCCCATCCCGGGTATCCAGCCCGGACAGAATGTCCATCATGGTAAGGCACTCTTCCATGTCCGCTGCCGCCGCCCGCTTCTCTTCCGCAGTCAGCTCAAGCTGCGATAGCTTGCTGACATAGGCTACGGTTTCTTCATCGATCTTCTGTCTCATTGGTTCCTTATACCTCTCCCGCAAATACGGTTACTGCGGGACCCGTCATATAAACCACATCTGCCGTTCTGTCCCATTCGATGCAGATCTCTCCCCCCAGAACCTCCACGACGATCTTATCATCGGTGCGGCCCGTAAGGATGGATGCCACCGCCACGGCACAGCATCCGGTACCGCAGGCAAGGGTCTCTCCGCTGCCTCTTTCCCAGACACGCATCTTCACCCTTCCTCTGTCGATAACCTCTACAAATTCTGTGTTGACACGGTTGGGGAAGCAGGGGTGATTCTCAAACTTCGGTCCGATGGCGGGAAGATCCATGGTATCTATCCCCTCGGTAAATACGACGGCGTGGGGGTTGCCCATGGAAACGCAGGTCATGCGGTATTCCCTGCCATCCACCGTGATCGGCGCCTCTATCACAGGGCCATCCGTGATGCCTTCCACCGACACGGGGATCTTCACGGCCGAAAGAATGGGACTTCCCATATCCACCCGGACTGCCGAAACCTTACCGCCATCCACCGTAAGCTCCAAATGCTTTACGGCGCCGAAGCTTTCCACATCGATCTTTGTTTTATCCGTCAGATTGTTATCATAGACAAACTTTCCGACGCAACGGATCCCGTTGCCGCACATCTCGGCGCGGCTACCGTCTCCATTATAAATCTCCATTTCAAAATCCGCTATATCGGAAGGGTTGATAAAGATGATCCCGTCCGAACCGATCCCGAAATGCCTGTCAGACAGCCTGATGGCCAGGTCTCTTTTTTCCTCCGGAGAAAAATGCTCCTTGGCTCCGTCCACATAGATGTAGTCGTTTCCGCAACCATGCATCTTAATAAATTTCATGTTCATCCTTCCTTTCCGATACGTCACTATCTCATAGCCAGTACCATCTGTGCCATTTCCACAAAGCTGATGCTGGCGTCCATACTGCATTTTTGAATATATCTGTGTGCATCTCTTTCGCTCATGTTATTCCGGTTCATGAGCAGGGCCTTGGCCTTCCGGATCAGTTCCTCCTCTTCGGGAGTCCGCTTGGTAGGGCCTTTATTTTTCTTCTTACCTGCCGTTACTATGGAGCCCAGCATCAGCTCCACCGTGTTCACAAGGTCGTGGGCCCGGAAGGGCATTGACAGGGATACGAGATTATCTTCCGTACACTCGCTAAGAACCCGGTCGGAGGCCAGGAGCAGCATGGCAAATTCCTTGGGCAGGTCTTCCCGAAGCTGCGAATAGATCATATCCACGAGCTTATACCCACAGATGACGATCCCGCCTTCCAGCTGGTCCGCTTCCAACAGCGCTCTTGCACCGCTGCTGCAGATGATGATCTCGCCAAAGCCGTTTTGCACAAGCAGATTCTTGATCATGACGGACTCCTGCCGCCCTGACAGTGCGATCAAAATGCTTGCCAAGCTGTCTGCCTCCTTTCCCCGAAATTTGCTTTTTTCAGATCAATATCTGTACAGGTATTGGGCAAGCTCCCACTCTGTCACCTGTTTATCGTATTCTTCCGCTTCCGCTCTCTTGGCGGCGATATACTTTTTCGCACAACTGTCACCCAGAACATCCAGGATCAGCTGATCCTTTTCCATGGCATCAATGGCCTCCCAAAGGGATTTGGGCAGCAGCGACACATCCGCCTGATCCTTAGAGGCTTTGATCTTTTTCTCCATTCCTTCCAGACCAGCTGTCAGGATAGCTGCGATGGCCAGGTAAGGGTTGGCTGCGGAATCGGGACTACGCATTTCGATACAGGTATCCGCATTACGTCTGGAGGGGATGCGGATCAGGGGGCAATCCAGAGGATCGATCTCAAAGTCCGCATAAACCGGTGCATCAAAGCCGGGCATCAGGCGCTTGTAGGAATTCACGATGGGATTGGTGAGGGCGGAAATGCCCCGGATATGGGAAAGAATACCGCCGATAAAGCAATAGCCCTCCTCGGAAAGACCCAGGGGATCCGAATCGCTCTCGAATACATTTTTACCGTCCTTGAGCAGCATCATCTTCAGATGCATGCCGCTGCCGCTGACATCTGCCTTGGGCTTGGGCATGAAGGTTGCATGCAGGCCGTGTCTCTTGGCAATGGTACGTACCACCATCTTAAAGGTCATGATGTTATCTGCCGCCTCCAGTGCCTCTCCTCTGGCAAAGTCCACCTCATGCTGGGCTGGAGCCGTCTCATGATGGGAGGCAATCACCTCGAAGCCCATCTGCTCCAAAGTCAGAACGATATCTCTTCTCGCATTTTCTCCCAGATCCAGGGGACCCAGATCCAGATACCCCGCCTTCTCATGGGTAGTGGTGGTGGGCAGTCCGTTCTCATCCGTATGGAAGAGGAAAAACTCACACTCAGGCTCAATGCAGAAGGTATAGCCCTTCTCAGCCGCCTTGGCGATGGCTTTTTTCAAAATATATCTGGGATCATCCGAAAAAGGCTTGCCGTCATGGGTATAGACATCGCACAAAAGTCTTGCCACCTTGCCATGCTGGGGTCTCCAGGGAAAGATCTCAAAGCTTGAAAAATCAGGATACAGATACATGTCTGCCTTCTCAATGGCGGAGAAGCCTCCAATGGAATAGCCGTCGAACATGAAGCTGTTATCCAGTGCCTTTTCCAGCTGTGAGGCGGTGATGGCCATGTTTTTCAGATGTCCGCGCAGATCCGTAAACTGCAGACGGATGAACTCCACATCCTGTGCTTTGACCTGCCCTGTCACATCCTCCCTCGTCAGTTCTTTTTTCATAGGGTCTCCTTTCTACGTCATTTCCTTGACGATTACCGTTCATTTGTAAAAAAAGGGCGCTCTTATCAGACATAAGAACGCCGTTGTTCAAACTATGTACATTCTACACGCTGGCCGGGCTTTTTTCAAGAAAAATGTTCTCAGCCTTACTTCACGTAATACCCGGGAGCCATCTGTGGCTTTCCACCCAGATAAAAGAAGTCATTATTCATATGCTCCTTGTCGAAAAGGGTGTTGTACTGCAGATACTCGTATTTTTCCAGAAGCGGATAATAGGGCGACTCATCATCATCGATATCGTAGAAGTTCCCTTCCGTATCCGTGTAGCCGTAATAGCTGATGGATCGTACCTGCTTTTCAAAATCCAGAAGGAACTTCTGATAACCGGTAAGAGGCGCTCCGATGAGTTTCATAAGCTCAACTCCCATCAGGTTCGGGCTGGAAAGGGCCACCTGTTTTTCCTCTATATCATAGTTAGCCCAGATCTTGAAGGGTACCTTATATCTTTGCAGGGGATCGCTGCCGTCCGCTTGGGGCGCGATATTCGGCTGATGATCGCCGTACATCACGATGATCACGGGATCCTCCTCCTTGGAAAAATGCCCGATCAGATTTTCATAGGCGATATCCGTTTCCCGGATCAGATTCTCATATATGTTGATCCCGATATCATCCTTGAATTGTTCCGTCTTGACCGAAAGCGGGTACTCCATATTGTCGAAATACTCTTCATAGGGCAGATGATTCTGCATGGTCACATTGAAGATCATCATGGGCTTGTCGCTGTTTTGCTTATGCTCGTCATACAGCCTGATGACCTCATCGAAATCGCACTGATCGGAGATAAACTCCCTCAGGTAGGACGGGTTTTCCACGCTTTCCTGTGACAGAAAGCTGTCAAAGCCCAGATTCTCGTAGGCCTGCACCCTGTTATACCCCTTGGTGTTATAGGGATGGAAAGCAACCGCTTCATCATAGCCCAGACTCTTAAGGCTGTGGACCAGGGAGATATGAGGCTCTGCCTGCTTCATATAGGATTGGAAGGGGGAAACCCCACCCACGATAAAGGCCTTACTGTTACCTGTTAAAAACTCATATTCCGAATTGGCTGTCTGTCCGCCGAAGATGGAGACCGTCAAAAAACCGTCAATGGCATTTTCCTTCAGGGAATGATAGAAGGGCATGGCCTCCTGGGAATTTTCAAGACCAAAGGTCCTTTCAAAGTCGCTGAAAGCCTCATTCATGATCACAATGACGGTGGGGGCTTTTTCCACATCAAAGCCCTCTACGGGATCCGAGGTGTATTCCTTTTCTATCTTCGCTACTTCCTCGGGGGAGTACCCCTCAGGCACTTCAACAGAAAGGATCTTGCCGCTTCGAAGAAAAGTCAGTGCAGTTCCGAACTTTTTGTAGCAGCGCTGAGGCAGATACTGGGTTTTCTTCAGGTTGAAATAGTTCCTGGTGTAGACATCGTTTTTGACCGCCAGCATAGCCAGGATGGAAAGCACCATAAGAAGAGGTCTGATCTTCCACCCTTTCACGAACTTCATATCCGGTATCTTAAACAGAGCCAGAAAATAGTTCATTACAACGATGAGTATCATACAGCTTCTTGCCGAGATATAAAAGCTGACCGCTCCCGCCACCTGGAGGGCTGACTTCCACAGGATCAGGTCTGACATAACAATGGCCGTTCCCCGTACCTTCTGGATGAACATATTCATAATGGAGAAAAACAGCCAAAAAGCCGCAGGAATGATAACGGTCAACCGAAAACGATTGGTGACCGCAAAAAAGAAAAAGCAAAAGCTATAGAGGATCATCAAATTGCCGAGATGGGTCAGTGGCGTAAATTCCAAGAAATGCGCATCAAAATTGATCTCTAAGAGGAGATACAGGATGATCGGAGAAAGAACGGTCAGGATCCATGCAAGGGTCTTACCGGTCTTTTCGGAGATCTTCGGTTTGAAATCATAGAAAAAGAAGCTGAAAACAGCACCAAAAACGAGGACGATACACTTAAGGGGTGATACCACACTGATCTCCGTTTCCTGACGAATGCCGTCAGCAAAGGACTCCTGTACCACCCTGCGAAAAACAAAGCCCTTGGCAACCAGAATTGCCAGGAGAATAAGAATCAACGCCATCCAAAGAATACGGCCTAGATGCTTTTTGATAAAGGACACTTTTTCGGGAGTGCCCGTTTCCGTCTGTGTGTCAGCCATGCTACCTCCGAGGGTTTCACCCTGTTTTCGCTGATAAGCCGTACACACTATAGCATAGATGTTGTGTTTTGGCAAGGATTTCCACTATATCTAGTCCTCACCAAACTCCTCTTCGCACTCTTCCAGCTCTCTCATCCACGCAGCTGATACCGCATCGGAAGGCATGCGAAGGTCTCCTCTGGGGGAAACCGCCACGGAACCCACCTTGGGGCCGTCAGGCAGGCAGGAACGCTTGAACTGCTGGCTGAAAAAGCGCTTGTAGAAGACCTTCAGCCAACGCAGGATGGTCTCCGGATCGAAGATCTCGCCATCCCGGCTTTCCTGTGCCATCTCGGGGCAGAAACTGTAGCAGGCGAACCTAAAGACCTTGCGGGGTGAAAAGCCCCAACGAAGGGCATAGTATAAAAAGAAGTCATGCAGCGTATAGGGCCCCACCAACTCCTCCGTTTTCTGGGAGATCACGCCATCCTCAGGCGGAAGCAGCTCAGGGCTTACCGGCGTATCCAGAATATCATAAAGAACAGCGGAAAGCTTCTCATCGCCGCAGGTATCGGCATAGTAGCGTACCAGATGGCGCACCAGAGTCTTGGGAATGGATGCATTGACACCATACATGGACATATGGTCACCGTTATAGGTGGCCCATCCCAGGGCAAGCTCCGAGAGGTCTCCGGTTCCGATCACCATCCCCCCGCATTTGTTGGCCAGGTCCATGAGGATCTGGGTCCGCTCTCTGGCCTGGGCATTCTCATAGGTAACATCCAGCGTCTTTTCATCGTGTCCGATATCCTTAAGATGCTGACTTGCCGCCTTGGTGATATCCACCTCCGTAAGCTGACAGCCCAGGCTTTTTGCCAGCTTTTCGGCATTGCCGTGGGTCCTGTCCGTGGTCCCGAAGCCGGGCATGGTCACGGGCATCATGTCTTTTCTGGGCAGCCCCAGGATATCATATGCCTTGGCCATAACAAGGAAGGCAAGAGTGGAATCCAGCCCCCCCGACAAACCCACAACGGCGGTTTTGCATCCCGTATGCTCCATTCTCTTGGCAAGGCCCATGGCCTGGATCGTCAGGATCTCTTCACATCTTCTGTCTCTTTCACTCAGATCATCGGGAACGAAGGGCTTCTGGGGGATCTTTCCCTCAAGAGGAGTTTCCTTACGCACCATAGCCACCTGGGATACCATGTATTCCGGTGCCTTATCCGGGCTGAAGCTGTTCATCCTGCGTCGCTCAAACCGGAGCTTGGCGATATCCAGCAGGGCATAGACTGATCCGTTGGTGAAACGCTCGCTCTCAGCCAGAACTCTTCCGTTCTCCGCTATGATATTGTGACCGCCGAAGACCAGATCCTGGGAGGATTCTCCGTAACCTGCGCTTGCATAGATATAACCGCAGCAGAGCCTTCCGCTGGTAGATGCCACAAGCATCTTCCGATAACCGTCTTTTCCGATGGTCTCATTGGAAGCTGACAGATTCACGATCACCGTCGCTCCGCTTAAGGCATGGGAAGTGGAGGGCGGATCGGGAACCCACAGATCCTCACAGATCTCCGCTGCGATGGAAAGCCCCGGCAGAGCGTCCGTTTCAAAGAGGAGGTCCGTTCCCATAGGAAACTCTTCCTCATCAAACTCCACCATGGCGGGAAGGTTGTTTCCGGGTTCAAAATGGCGCCCTTCATAAAACTCTCCGTACATGGGAAGATGCTTTTTCGGCACCAGTCCCAGCAGCTCTCCGCAGTTGATGACAGCCGCCACATTGTAAAGCTTATTTCCGTGTTCAAAGGGCAGGCCCACAAACCAGACCCCATCCATTCCGTCGCTGTGGGCTATGATCTGGCGAAGGGCATCCTTGGCCTCCTCCAGAAGCCTGTCCTGGTAGAACAGATCTTCACAGGTATAGCCCGTGATGCAGAGCTCGGGAAATACCACGATCCCGGCACCCTCCTGCTCGGCTTCATCCATCAGCTCCATGATCCTTTCCGCATTATAGTAAGGATCCGCCACCTTCACCTTAGGTGTCATCGCCGCAACTTTGATCAATCCGTCAAACATCTTCTTCTCCTCCCGGCCTGATCGCCTGCTCTGCCAGCCTGGTTATCTCTTCCTTGGTAAAGCTGTATGCCGTATTGCAAAAATGGCATTTCACCTCTACCGGTTTTTCCTCTTCCAAAAGCTCCTTCAGTCCCTTTTCGCCCAGAGAAAGGAGCACTTTTTCTATCCTTTGTTTACTGCAGTCACAATGAAAACGGCAATCGCACTTTTCCTCGATCCTGAATCCCAGGCCGTCACACAGGACGGAAAGCATATCCTCGGGGGTAAGTCCCGCGGAAAGCATGGCCGTCACGCTCTTCACCTGAGATAAATTCCGCTCCAGAGTGCTGATGGTCTCCTCGGACGCCCCCGGCATGAGCTGCAGGATAAACCCGCCTGCGCAGGAAACGGAGCCGTCCTCCCGGTTCAGCAGCACACCCAGCCCCACACTGGAGGGGGTCTGCTCCGAAGTGGCAAAATAGTAGGTCAGATCCTCGGCGATCTCTCCCGTCACCAGCTCCGTGGTTCCGGCGAAAGGTTCCTTGAGCCCCATATCCTTGATCACCGTCAGCGTGCCGTAGCCTAATGCCCCGCCCACATCCAGCTTATGATCCGCTCTGGCATAGCCTTCGAAAACGGGGTTGATCACATACCCCTTCACATCACCGTCAGCCCCGGCAGTCACCGTCAAACCTCCGATGGGTCCGTCGCATTTGATCTGCAGTGTCAGCACATCTCCGGCGTTCTTGAGCATTTTCCCCATCATCACGCCGCCGGAAAGCAGTCTTCCCAGTGCTGCCGTAGCCACGGGGGAAAGGCCGTGAGCCTGTCTTGCCTTTTCAACCAGCTGAGAGCTTCGAAGCACAAAGGCCCGAAGCTGTCCGTCCGCCGCCGTGGCACGCAGCATATAATCCCTTTGATCCTTGTCCAGCATTATTTATTCTCCTGACTTTTGCCCTTTTCCCGGGCTATCACAAGCATTCTTCCCGGATCCTCCGGCAAACCTGCCTCCTCCATGGTCATGATCTTCTCCTCCACCATGCCCGCCTGCTCTATGAGACTTTGTATCAGCTTCGGCTCATAGCCCCTTTGCAGGTGCATTTCACTCAATCTTTCAAACAGCCCTTCTTTGCCCTTTCGGGTAAAGACCGTCAGCTCGCATTCGTTGATCCCGCTCTCCTCATCAAAGGCATTATCCCAGATAAAACTGCAATCCTCCCGGTTTTCCGCAATGGTGGTATTCCCGATGATATCCCGGTATTTTTCCGTGGTATTAAAATCAAAGATAAAGACACCCTCCGGGTCGAGATAATTGTTCACCTTTAAGAAGAGCTCCAACAGTTCCTCTTCCTCCAGCAGGTAATTGATGCTGTCACAGGCAAGCGTGCAGGCCCTTACCGTTCCGTAAAGCTCAAAGGCGCACATATCCTGAAGCAGGAAAAGGATCTTTCCCTCCGGATCCTTCCTTCTGGCCAGATCCAGCATCTCCTCTGAGATCTCGACGCCGATCATGTCGTACCCCAGATCTCTGAGCCGCGTGGTGATATTCCCCGTTCCGCAGGCAAGGTCGCAGATCAGACCCTCGTCAATCCCATGTTCTTTCAGGATCCTGTGATAACACTTTACCCACTCATCATAGGGCACATTGTCCATCAATTCATCATAGACCGATGCAAAACCGGTATAAACTTCTCTGTCATCTTCCATGTCGCTCACCCTTTATCAGATGTTATCCTGACGTCAATTTGTTTCAGGCGATAAAAGAGATCGCCCCAAAGGTTCCCACGCTTACGATCCACATGATCACTCCCGCCAGAAGTACGCCCAGCATTACCGCCAGTACACTGGATTTAAAATCCATATCCAGGATGCTGGCTGCCAGGGTACCCGTCCAGGCTCCCGTTCCGGGAAGGGGGATCCCCACAAATAAAAGCAGTGCCACAAAAAGGCCTCTCCCCGCCTTCGCCTTCAGCTTCTCTCCGCCCTTCTCGCCCTTTTCAAGACAGAAGGTGAAAAATTTGCCGATGTACTTCTTATCCTTACCCCATTCCAGCACTTTTCTCGCGAAAAAGAAGATCACGGGAACAGGAAGCATATTGCCGATGACCGAAACGATATAAACCTGCAGAAGCGGCAGCCCCATGCCCGTTCCGAAGGGGATGGCAAGGCGCAGCTCGATCAAAGGAACCATGGATACCAGAAAAACCAACAGATATTTTGTAAAATCACTCATGAAACACTTTCCTCCTAACCCAGGTAAACTCTCAGGCAATCCAGCATCTGATCCATCTGCTCATCCGTTCCCATGGTGATCCGAAGGTGATCCTTCAGGGGATCCACATTAAAGTGTCTGACAAAGATGTTCCGGGATCTTAAGAACTCGTAGAGCTCCTTGCCGCCGACACCGGGATGCTTTGCAAAAATGAAGTTCGTCATGGAATCCGGGAATACGAAGCCCAGCTGACCAAGCTCCTTTTTCACCCGCTCCCTGGTAGCCACGATCCTGCCCACCGTTTCGCGGAAGTATTCCTCGTCCCGGACTGCGGCAACTCCCAGCCTGATAGCCGCCAGAGACATGGTATAGGAGTTGATGGAGTATTTCACTGCCTTCAGATAGGAGATCAGTTTACTGCTGCCTACCGCAAAGCCGATCCTCATGCCCGCCATGGAACGTGACTTTGAGAAGGTCTGTACCACCAGCAGATTGTCATATTTCTTCGTAAGGGGGATGGCACTTTTTCCGCCGAAATCAATATAAGCCTCATCCACAACCACCACGCAGTCGGGGTTGGCTGTCACCACCTGCTCCACGAAATCCTCTGCCTCCAGGATACCCGTAGGTGCGTTGGGATTTGGAAAAATGATCCCGCCGCAGTCCCGGAAAGCCTCCTTATCCATATGCCAGTCTTCCTTCAGAGGCACCTTACGGAAAGGGATCCGGTAAAGCTGCGCCCAAACCTCATAGAAGGAATAGGTGATATCCGGAAACAGCAGAGACTTATCCGACGCAAAAAAAGTCAGAAAGATCTGTGAGATCACGTCATCGGAGCCGACGCCCACAAAGACGTTTTCCGTGTCCACCCGGTAATAGGCGGCCAAAGCCGATGTCAGCTCGGTGGCCTCGTTATCGGGATACAGACGGAAATCCTGCGAATCCATCACCTGCAGCTCCTCTTCCACCATGGGTGAAGGCGGATAGGGGTTTTCGTTGGTGTTGATCTTGATCATCTGTGAAAATCTCGGCTGTTCTCCCGGAATATAGGGGACAACCTTCCTTACTTTCTCTTCCCAGCTCATCAATTACTCCTTTCGATACGGCATAAAGCGCCGTTTTCTTCCATATTTGCTATATCGTATCTCTCGGCAAGCCAGATGCCGAATTCATTTTTCTCAAAAAACTTCTGTCTGTCATCCACCGTATTCTTGGCTATGAAGATCACATCGGGCAGAAGCTCCGGATAACACTCATAATAGGTGATCCACTGTCCGTTAAAGGCCGGCGTGCTGATGGTGGAAACCGGCTCAGCCTTCCCCTGCATGGAAAGATTCAGGATCTGATCGGTACCCAGCAAAGCGCAGATCTGCCCCGGCTTTGTGGTCCCCGCCACCATATCTCTTTCCTCTTGCTCCATTTCCGCATCCTGCTCGAGCAAACGGATCCCCTTCAGGGGACCGGCTGTGACAGCCACACGCTTTTGCAGGATATCAGCCGGGAAATACTCCGTATAACGTACATAGAATCCCTTACTCATAATGACGGAAAGCAAAAACAGCAGGATCGCAGCCCCGGGGAGGAACCCTCTGTGCTCTTCTCCTCCGGGAAGAAAGGCCACAAGTCCCAGGATCAGACCGATGCTCAGGTAAGATCCGCTTGCATCCGGACCCACATTTGAAAACAGCAGGATCCCCGCAAAAGCCACTGTGGTAAGGAGCAAAATGACAAACAGCATTTTCTCGCTGGTTTCCCGCCTTCTTTCCTTATAGCAGAGGATCCAGATCAGCACAAAGAGAAGCAGGAACCTGGACTGAAAGTGGAAGGGGCCCATACGGATTCCCACCAGCTGTCCGAAAATGATCAGCAATGAGGTCACGACCGCAACATAGCGTGTGATATTTCTTATATCAAATATCCCTTTCGCATTAAAGGATACGCTCTCCATATCCCCCCGGTCTGCTTCCGGAGCCTTTCTCTTCCTAATTGCATAGCATGCCGCGCCCACCAGGGCTGACGCCATCAAAGCTGCTGCCAGAAATACGATCCACTGCTTGGCAAGGTTCAAAATCCGGGACAGATCCAGCAGAAGCTGCTGATCCTTTGAGAGGCTATGGGTACCATCGGAAAAAATGTTCGTAAGCCCCCGGGTGAATCCGGCCATTCCCTCCCCGGATATCACATAGGCCAGAAAGGCGGCGGCAAGGATACTGCAAGCCAAAGTCAAGTAGATGCATTTCTTAATTCTGAATTTAATTTCGTTATCCTTGTCGATGATCAGGTAAATGCAAAGGATCGCAGGGTACAGGACGATCATACCCGGGTATCCCAGTACCGTCAGGGAGAGTGCCGCCCCCGTCAATAAAGAAACATATGCTTTCTTTTGTCTTTCCTCCAGGATCAGCAAACCGCAGATCAAAGTCAGGCCCCAGAGCTGTTGCATGGAAAAATCCAGGTTAAGCAACCACTTCGGTAAGATATTAAAATATAAGAGGGCCGCAAGGATCACTGCCTTTGTATTATCCTCTATATTCTCTCCGGCAGGAAGTGTATTTTTTGCAACCGCATAAAAAACACACGTCATGAATGTGTGGATCAGCGCCGCAACAAAGCGAAGGTATAAAACAACACCTTCCGTCCCTCCCGTCAGGGCTATATACGGTTTCATCAAAAGGGCGGGAAGCAGTGCAGAGGTCTGGTGGATCTCCCACATCTCACCGAAGAGTCTGTCGCCCTGAAGCAGCCTGTAAGGCATGGCCACGGCATAGCCCTCATCGATATCAAACCCCACAAAAAGCTTGGGTATCACAGCAAGAAGACTGAGCAGTGCAAACAGAAGCAATATCGCTTTTTGACGCTTTGCATTAGTTTGCTGCATTTTGCTCTCCTTTCCTTCCTGTTATGATCCTGAATATCCCCGCTGCCAAAAGCAGCAATCCGACTGTAACCAGCATGCCGGTGGGCATATGCCCTCTGCCGGGGCCGGTCTCAATGCTCTCATCGGGGCCGGTATGATCTGCCAACGTATCCGCTTCCTCGCCCGTTCCTCTATTTCCCGAATCTTCTTCCCTATCCTCTATCGGGTCTTCTTTCGTTTCATCCTCCAAAGATCCGCTCTTGCCGCTCCCCGCCGGGACCGAAAGATGCTTTCGGATGACCGGTTTATCCGGCACAGTAAATGTTTCCGTGGTTTCTATCGCGGTTTTCCCATCTGTGACATCCGCCGGCTTACTCCCTGCCTCTTTACAACCCGGGACGCTGCCCGTTTTTTTGCCGGGATCATGCCCGTGATCCTGCGTTGATACCCCGTCGGGATCCTGCGTTCCTTCCGGCGTCACGGCCGGGGACGGATCTAAAGCCGGTGGCTGCGCCTCGATCACTTCCTCGCTCTCCACAAAGGAGGCGGATACGTCAAGGGCATAAAAGGGCAGGCTCAGGGATACCACAAGGATGGCAGGTACCACCAATACACGGCCTACAAACTGCATTGACTTATTTTTGAACATAACAAAGACTCCTTTCGCTTACTTTTTTCAAGATAGCGACAAAGAGCATCGAGTCCTTGTTGTTTTTGCACATGAGGCATTCCCCCGGGAAAGGCTGCTGGGCAGGTCCTTAAGTCCCGAAATAGGAAAAATGCATATAATCGTAACGATTCTTAAAGGGCCACAAACCCTGGCTGAAGCCGTATTTCTTAAAGATCTTGGCAACCTCTCCGTTGGTGGGAATGGAATACGGGTTGACGCCGGGCTCATAGAGCTTGCCGCTTAAGATCGTACCATTATCTATCATATAGTTTTCATCCGGATTGATATCAATGGCGAGCCCCTGGTTATGTTCCGATGAGGAAGCGGAGCCGCGCCAGCTGTAACCGCCTACCGCCTTGATAGGGAACTTCTCCTTCCCGTTATAAATCTCCTCGAAGATCTGTTTAACGGTGGGGGCAATATTCTTATGCACCTTAAAGGTCTTGTACTTCGTAACCTTCGTTACACCGTCCTTGCCGAAATCCCATACTGCAACGGTAACGGAGGTCATATGCTTTTCCGCTTCCTCGGCAGTGGCATAGGTCACATACTGCTTTTTGCCGAAGATCCTCTTGCATTTCTGGGCGTAGGTTTCCTTTTCATACGCCAGCAGGTTCATGGTAACGGCGATGATCTTGGAATTCGCCGAATAGGTCTTCTTAAGCTTCTTATTTCCGTAGGCGACGACCTTGAAGTAGTACTTCTTGCCGCTCTCGTTGCCCTTTACCTGCGCAGAGGTACTGCCACCGCCCTTGACGGTCTTTACCTTCTTATATCCGCTCTTCTTCTTGGTACTGCGATAGATGAAATAACCTGCGGCTCCGGCGCTCTTTTTCCATTTCACCGTTACGGTATCATTGCTGATGGCCTTCACGGATTTCAGCTTCGGCGCCTTGATCAGCGTAACCGCCGCTATGGGCTCACTGTACTCACTGTACAGTGTCTTTCCGTCCACCTTCCGGTAGGAGCGGATCTTGTAGTAATACACAATACTGGGTTTAAGCTTTTTGTTGTCAAATTTGACGGTACTGCCCTTTTTGATGGTCTTGACCGTCTTGTAGCCGGTAGTTTCCTTTGTGGAACGGCAGATCTGATAGCCCTGGGCGCCGGCAGATTCCTGCCAGGTAAGACGGATCACCTTTTGGGACAGGCCCGTGGCAGCAAATCCTGCGGGAGGCTGAATGGCAACCAAGACCTTTACCGTTTCCGAAGCCGTTCCGTACACCAGACCGTCGCCGGTAACGGAAGCCTCACTGTCAGAGGCATAGCCACAGACTGCATACTGATAAAAGGTTCCGGGCACAAGAGCTGCTCCGGCGGAATCTTTGGTCACCTTATAGCTGTTGCCCGTAACCCTGGCGATCTCCCTTTGGGAAGCCCCCATTTCATACACCACATACCCTTCGGCGCCGCTGACTCTGTCCCAGCTAAGCTCGATGGTGGCATCGAAGCCGCTTACCGCCTTCAGCCCCGTAACCCGGCCCGGTTCGGCTGCAGAAACGCCGATCCCCGCATAAAGCATCAAAACTGCAGCCAGAATGAGTACCCGGCCTGCATTTTTCCCTCTTGCAATGATCCCTTTATCCATTTGCGTCATCCTTTCCTTGTCTGACTCAGTCCGAGAACAGGAACATTCCCGGCTTTTCATATATGGCATAATATTCATCACCGTAAACCTTGACCGCATCCTTCATCACGGGAGCATCCGTCTCCAAAAGTCCCGCCTCCTCCGTATTGGCCAGGAGCATGAATACCGGCCCCTTCACATAGCCCCTGCGGTAGTACGCCTTGGGGGTCAGCCACTCGTAGGGCTTGTCTTCGGCTCCGATGTTGCCCACATGGATCTTCCCGTTTGACAGATACTCCGTCACCGGCCCGTTCCAGAAGGTGGCATAGCCGAAGGTATAATCCGAATCCTCCAGAAACTCCATATATCCTTCACGCTTGGCGCAGTCATCGAATTTCACATCCTGCCACAGCTCGCCGTAAAGGCTCGAAAGCGCCGCCACGCACAGGAAGGCACAGAGCACGGGCTTTTGGAGCCTGTTGGCATAAATCATGCGGTCAAAGCAGAATCCCACAAAAAACAGATCGATCACGAAAACCGGGATCCAGTAGCGGTATTGCTGCAGAACCCCCGTAAATACCAGCATGTACAGGTTGATCAGAAACAGGTAGATAAAGTAGGTAAGGAGAAATCTCTCCTCCTCATTCAAAAGCTCTCTCCTGTTTATGAACAGATACACCGGCGCTGCCAGGAGCACCAGGAAAAATGCGCATTTCAGCACATTCACCAGTCCGAGGGGGCTCATCAGTGCCACGTCCTGACGGTAGCCTAAGAGTTCAAGCATGAGCCTTACGGCATCCAGTGCCCGCCCGGGTACATCGGCAATGGGTACAAATCCCACCTGTGAGGTTTTATCAAAGCTGTAATGGGTGGCAAGATACAGCTTGTTAATCAGAAAGCCCACACCGGCAAAACCCGTAAGATAAGCAAGAAACCCGAGCCTTACCGTCCTTTGGTCCTTCAAAAGCGCCCGTCCCTCCGGAAGCTTAGCATCGGCAAACAACTGCGTTGCCACAGCCAGAAGAAGGGGCACGAACAGACAGGCCAGATAGCGCAGTCCCGAAAGTCCAAGCAGGAGCGAAAAAAAAGCCATACCGATCCGCAGCGCCCACAAAGAGCCCTTCTTTTCGGGGCGTTCTTTAAGCAAAAGTCCCAGAAACAGGAACATGCAGATCGTCTGAGGCGTGTAAAAGTTCCCCAGGAACATCATATCCAGGTACTCATTCGACCAGGGCGAAAGAAGCAGCATCATTACCGTCAGCACCGCCGCAGCGCTCAGCTTCAGCCGCTTTGAAAAGCCATAGCAGGCAAGAATCAAAAGCACAAGGAAGATCAGCACTGACAGAACCTTAACGGTATGAAAATCAGCGATCAGAAGGAACAGCGGTGTCATCACCAGCTGGGAATAGAGGATCCGGATCTCGGTGGAGTAGAACCATTCCGTGGAGATAAGCTCGCCGCGGTCTGCCAACAGACGGGAAAGGATCACCTCAGCAGCCATATCGGAATGCATCAGGTGATTCAGGTACAAAAGAGTATATAAAACAAGCGCCAAAAGTGTGATACATGCAACGATCAGCGCGGGAAGAATATTCTTTTCCCATTTTTTCTTCTTAATCATAGGTACATTCTACACGATTTTTTTGATTTCAGCAATCACTTGCAAATTGATTTGTCCTATATTACACTACAAGCATGAAGGAAACTAGCTCGAAAAAAACGTCAAAGCGGCTGCATATCCCTCTTACCGCCGCCGTTTTCTGCTCGCTGACATTAACTGTTTGGGTCAGCGTTCTTCTTTTTCACCTTCTTTACGAACGCTTCGTGACCGCTCCACCCTTCTTCTTTGATTTCATCATAGAGGCAACGGCCGAAAGCGGTTTCAACAAGGCCGAAGAGATCCTGCTGTTCCGTCTGCTGGCTGCAGGCGGCCTTATCCTGATGTCCGGCTTTTCTGTTTTCTTTTATAAAAAATACAGGCTGTCGGATGCGGTGGATGTTACAGATACGTCATCTATCAGCCCTTTTTCATTTTCCCTGCCCCTGTTGCCCCTTGCAGCTGCCATCGTCTACCTGCTGATCTGGGGAACTTTTTCCGGACCCCTGTTCTTCCTGGCAGGCTATACCTCTTTGATTCTATTTTATGTAAACCATCGTCGAAAGGAGCTCGGAGATTGCCTTCCCTTCTTTTGTGTTCTCCCCATCCTTTCCTATTATGGCGTGCTGGGCTGTCTTACCCTGCTCACTCTGCTGAGCCCCCGTTTTGCGGTAAGTACTTCCGTATTATATGTCCTTACGCTGTTTCTGACATTTGCATCACTTTTGATCCTGCATAAAAAGCCAAAGGTGACCGCCGGGATCTTATTGCTTTTCCAGCTCCCCATACCGCTGCTTTTGACGGTTTATCTCAGGGATTCCTATTCTTATAACGGACAGATCCTTCGCGTCCCCTATGCCGGGATGTACTATGTTCTGATCCTGGCCGCCATGGCAGCGGCCTATATATCTCTGTTTATACGCTTCCGAAAAAAAGACAACGTGGCTGCGTCCCTTAACCTGATCGCCAGAGCCACACCGGTGATACTGTTTGTTTACCGTAGTTACCAGTGCTGCCCCATGTTCGCGCAGCCCGACCAGCATCATCACGGTGAGCAGATGATCCCCTGGCAGCAGCTCATGGACCTTTCCCAATCCCCTTATCGTGAATACTCGCCTGTTTCCGGGCTTTTTCCTCTGGTCAACGGATTCATCCAGAATGTACTGTTTTCAGGCACGGTATCCGATTATGCACCGGCCCTTTCCCTGACCACGGCTCTGTTTGCCGCCGTAACAATGTATCTCATCTGCCTGCATATCGGTCAGGAGAAGGCTCTTATCCTTGCCGTTCTGTTTTCCCTGCCGGCCTATAACAGGCAATATATGGTACTTCCCGTTCTGCTTCTTATCTTTCTGCCTGCCTTGCGGGAGCACACCGGCCACTGGATCAGGGTCTGGCTTTTTTCCTGCTTTCTCGCCGGTCTGTACTATCCCCTCTTCGGCGGAGCTGTGCTGATCGGAACCCTTCCTCTGTTTCTTCGCAAGTCAGTGGTTTACATAAAATCCAAACAACTCTCCGAAGACCTGAAAAAGAAAAGCTTTTACCTGCTTTGGGCGCTGACGCTTTTGCCCATTTTGCTGTGCCTTCCCCTTCTGCTTCGGATGGCCTCCCACACACTGACCTATTCCTCCCAGACCATTCTGGCAGACGGTATATCCCTGGCAGGTCAGACGCCTCCCGACAGATTCCTGACATATCTGTCAGCCTTCTCTTTCGGGGATGGTCTTCGCAACTCGCTGTATCTGATCTATCGCTTTTTCCTTCCGGCACTGTGGCTCTGGATCCCTGTTCCGGTCATCATCCTAAAACGAAGATCCGACAGGGAGCTTTCCGATGCCGCCCTGGCTGCCCTGCTGACCCTGGCTGTTTCCTATACCTACACCCTGGTGCGAGCAGACGTGTTTGTCATTTTGGCCCGGACAGCTCCGGTTCTGACGGCCGTGGGCGGGATGTTCCTTGCGGTCTTTCTGATCAAACGAAGGCCTTCGGCTTTTTCAACCGCTCTGCTCTGTCTTTGTCTGTCGCTTCCCTTTCTCTGCTGGTCAAAAAGCGAGGATCTGAAGACGCCGGCCCTCTGGACTTATCCCGACGGAGATTCTCAGCTGGTAGCCGATGATGCCTCCCGTCTTTTCACAAGTTATGAGGTACCCGAAAGCTTCGGAAAAATGTCCGATGAACAGCTTTTGACCGATGCCGGCAGGCTTGGCAGCGGCTTTATGGTCAGGGATCAGTATTCCTACCTGCGCCACTACGACGCCGTTTTGCAAAAAGTGAAGGCCGCCGGCTATGATGACTGCTCCTTTATGGGCTATGACGGACAGGGCTTTTACTATTATCTGAACACAAAAGCCTGCGGAACAGGTTATCTTCCCGTGGCAAGGAGCCATGCCGCCCAGCAGCGCCTTATAGATGCGGCGGACAGTGCCCGTCCCGTGATCTTCCCTTTGGACCCCGCAAAGACCTATTACCTCTACCGCCATATCACGGAAGAAGTGACGGATTACGTCTATGCACCCGGGGACGATTGCTTTTATCCCGCTGAGATCTACGCCGCCATTTACGGAGCCGCTCCCGCTGACCGCGGCCTATCCCAATATGCCGCAAATGCAGATCCCGAGCTGGATCTGGGGCGTATCTGCCAAAGCTTCGGCAATTCGAAAGACTCCCTTCTTGCCCTGACAGACGCTCAGGCCCTTGACCCGGACTCAGAAGAAGGGACCCTTGCCGGACAGACAGACCTTCTGGCCCTTTCCTTTGACAGGGAAAAGCTTGCAAATGCCCTGGGAACCCGGGATCCCGTTACACTGCAGCTTTCCTTCGGAGAAAGTACCTCCGGTGGCAGTATCACCTGCCTTCTTTCCGACAGCGACCTTCTGATCCCGCTGGGAATGCACGTCCGCTGGCTGATCCCGGATAACAGAAAGCAGCTTACCTTCTCCTTTTTCTCGGAAGATACCCTGCTTCTTACAACCGATGCTTCGGGGCTTTCCGAATATCTCAGCCCGGACTTTTCTTCAGGCTTCTACCACATCCGGTAAACCACCTAACAGATCACACAGACAAAAAAAGATCAGAGGCCTCAGCCTCTGATCTCTATATTCGGTCCGCCTTTTCCGTTGATATAATCTCCCGTAATGGTCACCGTCCCGATATTATCGTCCTTCGGGATCTCGTACATGATATCCAGCATAAACTCTTCTATGATGGCCCTAAGTGCTCTGGCACCGGTTTCTTTCTCCATGGCCTTGTCAGCGATGGCCTCAATGGCACTGTCGTCAAAGAGCAGCTTTACCTCATCCAGCTCCAAAAGCTTCTGATACTGTTTGAGGATGGCGTTTTTCGGTTCTTTCAGTATTCTGACATACATGTCACGATCTAACGGGTCAAGGGTGAAGATCACAGGCAGTCTGCCCAGGAACTCCGGGATCATCCCGAACTTCCTCAGGTCCTCTACCGTCACCTTGCTCATCAGCTTCTTATCATCATCAAACTGATCCTTCAGCTCGGCGCCGTAGCCGATGGAGGTCGTCTTTCTGAGCCTCTGTTTGATGATCTCATCCAGCTCCGGAAACGCTCCGCCGCAGATAAAAAGGATATTGCGCGTATTGATGGTGGTCATGGGAACCATGGCGTTCTTGCTGCCCGCTCCCACGGGAACCTCTATA
>JAILKJ010000041.1 GCA_024693845.1 Lachnospiraceae bacterium | reverse complement strand
AGATGTTCGTCTTCGAGGATATCCTGCTCCTGGACGACCGTGCTATCCAGCGTGTGCTGCGTGACGTTGAGAACTCCGATCTGGCCGTATCCCTCAAGGGCGCTAATGAACAGGTACAGCAGGCAATCTTCAACAACCTGTCCAAGCGTCTGGCTGCCATGATCAAGGAAGATATGGACTTCATGGGTCCTGTTCGTATGAAGGATGTGGAAGAAGCACAGCAGAAGATCGTGAATATTATCCGCAAGCTCGAAGATGCGGGTGAGATCGTGATCTCCAGAGGCGGAGGTGACGAGATCGTTGTCTAGGGTTTTGTATAAGGCCGCCGGAGTCAATATGGAATCCGAGCAGGTCAGGATCATCGACGCGGACGCTCTGTTTCAGGAAAAGGTGGGACAGTTGCCGGAGGCAGTGGAAAACGCCGACGACCCAATAGAAAAATATGGTTTTGATCCTTACGGAGACGGCGATTCCTCTGAGACTATCTCAGAGGAAGAGGCGTCTGTTTCTGCTCTTTTCGGGGAAGCTCCGGTAAGAGATGAAGAGATCCAGCAGTCTTTTTCCGAGGAGGACGAGGACGGTTTTTCCACGGGCATTGATGCGGAGAACGTGGAAGAAGCCACCATGGGCGTCGGGGTAGATACTCCGAATATCATGGAAGAGGTAAACGAGGAAGCTGCCAAGATCCTGGAGATCGCAAAAGAGCAGGCGGAAGAATATATGCATCAGGCAAGGGCTGAAGCCGAGAGCCAGTCCGAACAGATCTTTGAGCAGGCAAGAGCTCAGGGCTTTGAACAGGGCATTGCGGATTCACAGGAACGTCTGCAGGCGGAGATCCAGGATGCCCAGAGGCAGTGCGATGAGAGAGTTTCTCAGATCAGGCAGGAGTACGATGAGAAGCTTCGGGTGATGGAGCCATTCCTGGTAGAGGAACTGACGGGGATCTACGAGCATATCTTCAACGTGGATCTTTCTACCCACAGAAGCGTGATCCGGCATCTGATCACCAACACCCTTCATGCTACGGAGGCCAGCCAGTCCTATCTGATCCATGTATCGGCCGAGGACTATTCGGCGCTGTCCATGCAGAAGGCATCCCTTCGTGAGGAGTGCAGCCTGCCGGAGGGCGCAACTATGGAGCTGGTTGAGGACATCTCCCTGAAGAAGAACCAGTGCATGATCGAAACCGACGAGGGCATTTTTGACTGCTCCCTTACCGTGGAGCTGGGAGAATTGAAGAGAAAGCTGATGCTTTTGGCATACGAAGGTACCAGAAAGTAGGGAAAAATGGACGCTGCAATGGATTTTTCCAGATACAGGATGCTCAGACAGGACGTGTTTTTCAGGCGTCTGGGCAAGGTCATAAACATGATCGGTCTAACCATCGAATCTGCCGGGCCGGATGCCAGGCTGGGAGATCTGTGCAAGATCTACAAGATCGGCAGGGACGGCGAATACATCCATGCCGAGGTGGTAGGCTTCAAGGGCGGCCGTACGGTGCTGATGCCCTTTGAGGTGACGGACGGTATCGGCGGCGGATGTGTGGTTGAAAACGAGGGCTTTCCCCTCACCGTTAAGGTGGGGCCGGAGCTTTTGGGAAAAACCCTGGACGGACTGGGAAGAGTGGACAATGATCCCGATTTCATGAAGGGGGCAGAGGAGTATCCAGTGGATGCGCCGCCTCCGGATCCCATGAAGCGGGAGATCATAGACGAGATCCTGCCTATGGGAGTGAAGGCCGTAGATGGTCTGATCACCATCGGTAAGGGACAGAGGATCGGTATTTTTGCAGGATCCGGCGTGGGCAAGTCCACGCTGATGGGTATGTTTGCCCGCAACACGAAGGCGGATATCAATGTCATTGCCCTGATCGGAGAGCGGGGCAGAGAGGTTCGGGAATTCGTGGAACGGGACCTGGGACCCGAGGGTATGAAACGCTCCGTTGTGGTGGTCGCCACTTCGGATAAGCCGGCGCTGGAGCGTAATAAGGCGGCTAAGACCGCCACGGCCATTGCGGAATACTTCAGGGATCAGGGCAAGGACGTGCTTTTGATGATGGATTCCCTGACCCGTTTTTCCATGGCGCAGAGGGAGATCGGACTTGCTAGCGGTGAGCCGCCGGTAACCAGAGGCTATCCGCCCAGTGTGTATTCCGAGATGCCCAAGCTTCTGGAGCGGGCGGGAAGAGATGACAAGGGTTCCATTACGGGACTTTATACGGTGCTGGTAGACGGTGATGATTTCAACGAGCCCATTACGGACACTGCAAGATCCATCCTGGACGGACACATCATGCTGGATCGAAAGATAGCACATGCTAACCATTATCCTGCCATCGATGTGCTGCAGAGCATATCCCGTTGTATGAGTCAGATCTCCACCAAGGAGCATAAGCAGGCGGCGGGCAAGCTGAGAAATGTCATGGCCACCTATCGGGAGGCGGAGGATCTGATCAATATCGGCGCCTATAAGAGAGGCTCGAATCAGGGGATCGATTTTGCCATCGATAAGATCGATGCGGTGAACGAGTTCCTCTGTCAGGAGACGGATGAAAAGTTTGATTTCGAACAGGAGATGGAAATGCTGGACGAGATCTTCCGTTAGGATCGGGCAGAGGCTTACTGAGGAGAAAAAATGGCCAGGTTTCGTTATCGGATGCAGAATATCCTCACTGTGAAGGAGAAGCTTGAGACACAGGCCAAGAATGAGTATGCGGCTGCTAACCTTCGTCTCCTGGAAGAGGAAGAAAAGCTGGAAGAGATGAAGCAGCATGCCATCTGGCTGGAGGATGAAGCACGCCGCCTGGTGCAGGAGGATTCCTTAAACATCCGGGATATAGAAGACAGCAAAAAGAGCATAGAGATCCACAAGGAGGCTATGGCCGATCAGCGGGAGGCGATCAAAAGAGCCGAGGATATCCTGGAGCAGAGGCGCATTGCCATGGTGGAGATCATGAAGGACCGCAAGACCCATGAGATCCTGAAGGAGAGAGAGTTTCAGGAGTTTTTGCGGGAAGAAAAGGCTGATGAGAGCAAGCAGATCGATCAGCTGACGAGTTATACCTACGGCCGCAGGATGGCCGGGGAGGAATGAATATGGCAGACAATGAAGTGATGGCGCCGGTTAATCAGGAAGAGGAACGGAAGCGCGTCAAGGAAGAAAAGAAAAAATTCAAAGCCGAGCAGAAGGCACAGAAGAAGGAAGCCAAGCGCCGCGCCAAGGAGCTGGCAGCCGAGGAAGCCAATATCGATCCGGATTCCGACGGGCATCCCATCTCCATTGCCATCGTAACGCTGATGATCATCATTATCTGGCTGGCGATCCTGGCACTTTTGATCAAACTGGATGTGGGCGGTTTCGGAACGAACGTGATGACGCCGCTTTTAAAGGACGTACCCATGGTCAACAAGATCCTTCCCTCTGCAGCTCTTCCGGGAACGGAGGAGGCTGAGGATGTGACTGCCGGCTACAGCAGCCTGGAGGATGCGGTGGCACAGGTTAAGTCCCTGCAGCTGCAGCTGGACAGCGCCAACACCAAAAGCGAGCAGGATGCTGCCACCATGGAGCAGCTTAGGGCGGAGATCGCAAGACTGAAGACCTTTGAAGACAAGCAGGTGGAATTCCAGAAGATCAAGAACGAGTTCTACGAAGAAGTGGTCTATGCGGACAAGGGCCCCGGTGCTGAAGAATATGTGAAGTATTATGAGTCCATGGATCCGGCAACGGCGGAGGCTCTTTACAAAGAGGTGGTCCGTGAGCAGGAGGAGACCAATGAGATCAAGGAGTATGCACAGGCTTACTCCGAGATGAAGCCGAAACAGGCGGCGGCCATTTTTGAAGAGATGACGGGTAACCTGGATCTGGTAGCCAGGATCCTTTCCATCATGACACCGGAGGATCGGGGAAAGATCCTGGGAGTCATGGATGCGGAGATCGCGGCAAGGATCACAAAGATCATGGATCCCAAGAGTTAAGGTTTTTCATCTTTTTGCCGATGTATATGGTACAAGAGGTGAAATTTCAAAGTACATGGACGTACGCGGCCGGAGGTTTATATGGCAAAAATAAATGATGTGAGATTCGCATCCGCTACGGCATTGCAGGGCATGGCTCCCCAGGGAACGGCTGCTTCGGAAGGCAGCGGCTTTTCCGAGATTATGAAGCAGGCGCAGGAAGCGGGTGAACAGTCCGAGAAGGATCTGATGAACCTTACCTCAGGCCTTGGGAATGACCGCAAGGACGTATCTAAGGCTGAGGAGAGCAGCGTAAAAGAAACGAGCAGCACCAAGGTTGAGAGGAAGCAGCCTGCTGCCGAAACCAAAACGACAGATAAGCAGGATACCAAAGAGGTATCCGATAAAAACAACGTTGATACCAAAAACGATACTGTTGAAAAAGAGATCTCCGACGAGGAGATCGGACAGATCGCGGAGGTTTTGACCCAGATCATTGCAGACCGGCTGCAGATCCCGGCCCAGGAAGTGGCGGATGTGATCGGCGAGCTGGATCTTAGTGTGTCCGATCTGATGCAGTCCGGCAATATGGCCGACCTGTATGCGGCTCTTGAGAATGTGGATCAGGCAGACATCGTCATGAGCGAAGAGATGACGGATCTGGTCACTTCTTTAAGCGCAGAGGTTGGAAAGAGTCTTGAAGATGCGGCAGCGGACCTGGGGATCAGCGTGGAGGAGCTGACGGATGCCATTAAGGCTCAGGCAGCGGAGGCGGCTGAAACGACAGTTCCCGTAAGCTTTACGGAGACGGTTGAGAAGGTAGAGCAGCCCGTGGTTCAGGCTCCCGTTGCAGAGACCGTCAAAGTGGAAAGAGATACAAAGGATACCGGTATCGAAGCAGAGGCCGAGCCGGTTGATAAGGCGGCGCAGGCGCCTGCAGCGGAAACGGTAGCAAAGCCGGAAGAGTCCGGTGATAAGCAGGATACAAGAGGCGGCAGGGATACAAAGAGCAGTCGTCAGAACACACAGAGCGCGGATCTTTCCCAGCAGACCGTTAAGGAGCCGGCAGCCCAGAATGCAGAAGTAAGACCTGTAGCTGACCGCCTGGAGGAAAGCTTCGACGCACAGAAGACAAGACAGATCATCGATCAGATCGCCGAGTATGCCAAGGTTAACCAGTCCGAGAAGCTTACCGGGATCGAGATGATGTTAAACCCCGCTAACTTAGGTACCATCCGCCTACAGCTGGAGTCCGACAACGGAGTGATCCGCGGACAGCTGACAGCTTCCGATGAGGCAGTAAGGGCGGCACTGGAAAGCCAGCTGGGTATGCTGAGAGATGCCCTTGTGGAGCAGGGCATGAAGGTAGATGCCATTGAAGTAGCGGTTGCGGGTCATCAGCTTGAGGAGAATCTTGAGCAGGATGCGCGACAGCAGGAGCAGAGAAGTGAGGAGCAGGCCGACAGCGTAAAAGGCCTTCGTTCTTCCCGCCGTATCCTGGATCTGAACGAGCTTCCCGATGAGGAACAGGAGCAGATGAGCGATGCGGAGAGACTGGAAGTGGAAATGATGCGCATGGGCGGTAACAGACTGAACTTCCAGGCGTAAGACAGATAGAAGGAGGAATCCGAATGAGCGTAACAGCAAGCGTAACAGACGGCGTTTTAAGTGCACAGTCCACCGTATCCTCTTCCAAGGATACCAAGGGCGGCAGTACCATGGGGAAGGACGATTTTCTGCAGCTTCTCGTAGCACAGATGAAGTACCAGGATCCCCTGGAGCCCACCTCCAATACCGAATATGTCGCACAGTATGCCACCTTCTCCGAGGTAGAGCAGATGCAGAATATGAGCCAGAACATGGATCTGTCCAGAGCATCCTCCCTTGTGGGTCAGACGGTTGAGATCACCACCGTTTCCGACAGTGGTCTGGAGTCAACGATCATGGGCAAGGTGGATTACGTGAAATACGAAAACGGCAAAGCGCTTTTGTCCGTCAACGATTCCCTGTATTCTCTGGATGATGTGACCCATGTCTGCGACCAGGCTTACCTGGATGCCATGGATATCGCAAAAGCACTTTTGTCCGAGGTAGGCAAGCTGCCGGAACCGGAAAAGCTTACCTTTACGGATCGCGAGAGAGTGGAGAACATCGGCAAGGTCTATGATGCCATGAGTACCTATCAGAAGAGCTTCCTCACATCGGATGAGAAGTCGGTGATCGAGAATTATGTTGAAAAAATGCGGCAGATGGTTAATGAGTTGAACCAAAATGCCGATAATGATAATAACAGCGATGATACCACGGAAGGTACTCAGGAGCAGTAAGGCACGGAAGCCTGATCACAGAACAAAAAAGAAACAGGAGGGCAGTGCCTTATGATGAGATCACTATATTCAGGCGTTACGGGTCTGAAAACACACCAGATCAAGATGGACGTTATCGGTAACAACATCGCTAACGTAAATACCACTTCTTACAAGTCTCAGTCAGTTACTTTTTCCGAGCTGATGTATCAGACAACCCAGAACGCATCGGGTCCCAGCGAGGGCGGTAAGGCCGGTGTCAATGCCCGCCAGGTCGGTCTCGGTGTTAAGAGCGGTGCTACCAAGGTCAACATCGAAACAGCAGGTTCTTCCCAGTCAACGGGTAACCCCTTCGATGTTCGTATCACGGGTGATTCCTTCTTCATCGTAAATGATGGCGCGACGAACTTCTTTACCAGAGACGGTTCTTTCTATGTGGATGCAGCCGGCAACCTGGCAATGAGTTCCAACGGATATAATGTAATGGGATGGGGCGTTGATTCCACCAGCGGCAAGATCAAACCCGACCTGGTACAGCCCCTGAAGGTTATGGATGCTGATAACCTGACCTATCCCCCTGAGGCAACCACGGCAGCTTATGTTTCCGGTATCATCGACAAGAACGATGCATCCGTGAATACCGAAGCCGGAAGGATCATCTCCCTGAGTCTGTATGACAACAAGGGTTATACCTACACCGCAAAGCTTTCCATGAAGGCTACGGCAGATGAAGGCAAGTACACGGTTGAGCTGAAGGATCTGTATGATACCGCAGGCAACTCCGTTAAGACCGATGACATGGTACTGGGCAGTGGCGTAAACACCCTTCAGTATGATACCGCTACCGGTGTTCTGAAGAGCGTAAACGGCGTGGAAGCAGGAACGGGCGTACCTCCCACACCCATCCCTTCCCTTACCCTGAAGCTGAAGGCAGACGGTGATACCACTTCCGCATTCGAGAATATCGACATCGACTTCTCGCCTTCCACCAACTACAACAACAACAAGGTCAGCACCATCGGTACCGTTACCGGTGACCGTGAGGGTAAAAATACCGGCCGTCGTCTCGGCCAGATGAGCGGCATTTCCGTTCAGACCGACGGTAAGATCTATGCATCTTACGATAACGGCCAGACCAAGCTCCTGGGCCAGATCGCAGTAGCGAAGTTCTCCAACGCTTCCGGTCTTGAGAAGGAAGGAGACAACCTCTACACCTCAACCCTGAACTCCGGTGAGTTTGACGGCATCGGACTTGACATCACCTCCGACGGCGGATACATGAACACCGGCGTACTGGAAATGAGTAACGTAGACCTTTCCGCAGAGTTTACGGAAATGATCACCACCCAGCGTGGTTTCCAGGCAAACTCCCGTATCATTACCGTATCGGATACACTGCTGGAGGAACTTGTAAACCTGAAGAGATAATGAGCCGTGCAAATCGGTGAAATAAGAGCGGCGCAAGCTACACTTGCTGGCCGCTCTTATTTTTTTCCAAACAGAATTATCTGACAAATAGTCAGAGCAGATAGGTCACATACTATATTTTGTGTCAGAATCCTTAATATTATGCATTTTTCACAAAAGTTTGTAGACAAGCGACATAAAATCTAGTACAATTATGAAGTAATAGTGTGTATTTTTATGTAAACGAAAAAGAAGTAGGTGATTTGTTTTGGATTTAGCGTCAATTATTGGTTTGGTCGTTGCCCTGGTTCTGGTCGTTTTCGGTATCGTTTCCGGCGACTCGGGCTTCGCCGCCATGAAAAACTTTATGGATGCCCCCTCGGCACTGATCACCTTTGGGGGTGCTTTTGCATGTCAGATGGCAGCCAATACCATGGCGGACTTCATCGGCGGACTGAAATCGTTCACGCTGATCCTCAAGACACCTGAGATAGACGAGATCCAGATCATCAGCAAGATCATCGATCTTTCCAACACCGCCCGTAAGGAAGGCCTTCTTTCCCTGGAAGAGGCGGCAGCGGATCTGGATGACGCATTTATGAAAAAAGGAATCATGCTGGTGGTAGACGGTACCGATCCGGAGCTGGTACGAGGCATCCTGGAGACGGAGCTGTATTCCACCGAGGACAGACATAAGACCAGGATCGGTTTCTGGAGCGACCTGGGAGCGGGCGGTCCCGCTTTCGGTATGATCGGAACCCTGATCGGTCTGGTTAACATGCTGCAGAACCTTTCGGATGCGGCAGCCATCGGCCCCGCTATGGCCGTTGCACTCCTGACCACCTTGTACGGATCCCTGCTTGCAAACTGGATCTGCACCCCGGTGGCATCCAAGCTGAAGGTTGACAACGATATTGAAATACAGGTCAAGACCATCATGATCGAAGGCCTGTTATCTATTCAGGCGGGCGAGAACCCCAGGGTTATCGAGGAGAAGCTCAAATCCTTCCTCGCACCTAAGGATCGTCCTTCGGGTGAAGGTGGTGACGAATAATGGCCAAACGTAAAGAAGATCCGCCGCCGGCGGGGGCGCCGGCGTGGATGGCCACATTCTCGGATCTGATGAACCTGCTCCTTTGCTTCTTCGTGTTGCTTTTCTCCATGTCGACGGTAGATGCGCAGAAGTTTGAAGCGGTTGCAGCGTCTTTCTCACAGACGTTCTCGATCTTTGAAGGTGGAGCGACAGCCATCGGCGACGGCCTGCTGATCTCCAACGGAGTCAGCCAGTTAAATGAATTGGATCAGTACATCAACTCCACAGGTAAAAGTGCGGATACCGCAACGGAAAGCGACCTTCTGGAAGCTTACAAGGAGGCATCCACGGCAGAGGCTGAGGAGCTGGTGGAGAAGATCGAAGAATTCGTAAAAGAGAGCCAGAGCTCGGAGCAGGAATTCGAGCAGTCGGTAGATATTGATTTTACATCCCAATATGTTTCCCTGAATCTGAACGGAGCATTTTTGTTTGATTCGGGAAGCGCAGAGCTGAAGGAAGAAGCATACCCTGTGCTGGACAAGGTGGGACAGCTTCTGTCCCGGTACGCCACCAGTACCATTGAGATCGACGGACATACCGACAATGTCCCGATCCATAATTCCAAGTTCGAGAGTAATGATGCACTTTCCAGCTTCCGTGCCCTTGCGGTGTTTAAGTATTTCATTCAGACCACCGGACTGGATCCGGCGAACTTAAGACACGCGGGCTGCGGTGAGTATCAGCCTATAGCGGACAATTCCACGCCGGAGGGCAGAGCCAAGAACAGGCGTGTGGAGATCAAGATCTTTACAGAAATGGCAAACTACTAGGAGAGAACATTATGAAAAGAAATCTTTTATCCGTACTGATCCTTGCTTTGGTCCTTGTTAACGTGGCACTGACTGCCGTGATGATGATCAGCGTTACCCAGACGAACAAGAAGACCGCTGCTCTGGTGGACAGCATTGCAATGGTGCTGAACCTGGAGATCGAGAAGAAGGAAGAGGAGGCGCCTATCCCCATCACGGATCTGGATATCTACGCTATCCCGGATGAGATGACGATCCTCTTGAAGGCAGATGAAACGGGCCAATCCCATTACGCAATGGTTTCCCTTTCCATCGCCATGAATACCAAGGATGAGGATTATGCAACCTATCAGCCCATGGTTTCCCAGCGGGAGAGTCTGATCAAGAGCGAGATCATGGAAGCCTTCGGTTCCTACACCAAGGCTGAGGTAGAAGCGGATTCCTCCGTGGTATCCAATGATATCAAGCAAAGACTTCAGAACCTCTTCGGTTCGAAGTTCATTACGGATGTATCCTTCCAGAAGCTGGTAACACAGTAAGCTTCTATCGCCTGCCCGGCCGGGCAGACACGAATAAATTCCGGCAGGAAGGTGGTGAGATAAGGTGGGAGACGTCTTATCCCAAAGTGAAATAGACTCACTGCTCTCTGCGTTGTCCACGGGAGAGCTGGATGTTGAGGAGATAGAAAGCTCCAAAGAAAAACAAGTCAAGGACTATGATTTCAGGAGGCCCACCAAGTTCTCAAAGGAGCACTTAAGGACCCTCGAGATCATTTTCGAGCATTACGGACGGCTTCTTTCCACGAACCTACCCGTATATCTGCGAAAAGCGGTATCCGTGGAAGTGGCCAGTTCCGAGACGGTAACTTTTTCCGAGTTTACCAACGCACTGTCCAACCCGGTAGTGCTGGGTGTAGTGAATTTCAAGCCCCTTTCGGGAAATATACTGCTGGAGATCTCCACCAACATAGCCTTTACGATCCTGGATCGAATGTTGGGTGGTGCGGGTGAACCGCTGGAGAAGAACAGGGACTTTTCCGAGATCGAGCTTTCGATCATTGATAAGATCATGGTGACCTGCATGAACCTGCTCAGGGAACCCTGGAAGAACGTGGTGGAGATCGATCCCTTCATGGAGAGGATCGAGACCAATCCCCAATTTGCCCAGATCATCGCGCCCAACGAGATGATCGCCATCGTAACCTTGCTGATCCGCATCGGAACGGTGGAAGGGTACATGAATGCCTGCCTTCCTTTTATCACGCTGGAAGATGTGATGGACAAGCTGAATACCAAGTTCTGGTTTGCCACCATGCAGGATGATGATGAGACGAATTATTCCGAATTTATCGAGAGCATGATCCGCAGAGCCGATATTCCGGTGAAAGCGGTGCTTGGCAAGAGCGTTGTCTCGGTAATGGATTTTGCAAACCTGCAGGTGGGAGATGTGATCCGGCTCGACTCCAATGTCGACGAGGAGCTTTCGATCTATGTGGGTAATATCAAGAAATTTACTGCTCTCCCGGGAACGAGCAAAGACCGTTTTGCCGTGCGGGTGACTTCAGTATTAAGGGAGGAGGAATAACAGGATGGACGGAATGCTGTCCCAGGACGAGATCAATGCGCTCCTGAATTCCATGGCTGATGGGGTTGTGCCGGAGGTTGAACCGACGCCCGAGTCGCCGCCGACTGACGACAGTTTCGTTCCTTCGGAGCCTGTCATGGGCGACGTGGAACTGACGGATATTGAGAAGGATGCCATCGGCGAGATCGCGAATATCAGTATGGGTACCAGCGCAACGACGCTGTTCTCCCTGGTCAATTCCAAGGTGGATATTTCCACACCGGAGGTTTCTATCGCGACGTGGAGCACTTTTGCTAAGGAATTCGAAAGACCCTGCGTATTCATTCAGATCAAGTATACAGTAGGACTGGATGGTGCCAATATCCTGATCCTGAAGGAGCAGGATGTTAAGATCATCACCGACCTGATGATGGGAGGAGACGGTACCAATACGGACGGAGAGCTGGGAGAGCTTCATCTTTCGGCTATTTCCGAGGCCATGAACCAGATGATGGGTTCCTCGGCAACGTCCTTATCCTCCATGCTGGGTAAGATGATCGATATCAGCCCGCCGGAAGCAAGCCTTGTGAATCTGATCGATACCACCGATGGATCGGAGATCGCTCCCTTCCTGGGAGGTAAATTCGTAAAGATCGCCTTCAGGATGCAGATCGGAGACCTTGTGGATTCGACACTGATGCAGCTGTATCCGGTAGACTTTGCAAGATCGCTGTATGAGACGGTAATGGGAACCCAGGAGCCTGCAGCGGCTCCCGCACCGGAACCCGCACCTGCTCCCGCTCCGGCACCTGCGCCGGCGCCGCAGCCCTTTACACCGCCGCCTGCAGCGGCTCCCACACCTGCACCTATGCCACAGATGGGTATGCCGCAGATGATGCCTCAGATGGGAATGCCCCAGATGATGCCGGATATGAGCCAGATGCAGCCGGCCAATATCCAGCCCGCACAGTTCCAGGCCTTCGGAAGTCCCGGAATGGCCATGGCGGGAGGAGAGAACATCGGCCTGATCATGGACGTGCCTCTGGAGGTTACGGTAGAGCTGGGAAGAACGAGGAAATCCATTTCCGAGATCCTGGACTTTTCACCGGGTACCATCATCGAGCTGGATAAGATCGCAGGTGAGCCCATCGACGTTCTGGTCAACGGCAAGTTCGTAGCCAAGGGCGAGGTAGTGGTCATCGAGGAAAGCTTCGGCGTCAGGGTAACGGAGATCATTAAGTAAGCCGAAGAGGCTGTAAGGACAGTGGTCCTTCACATAGAGACAAAACAAAATTATTGCTAAAAGAGGAGAGAAAGAAATGGCAAAAAACATTTTGATCTGTGACGATGCAGCGTTTATGAGAATGATGATCAAGGACATTCTCACCAAGAATGGTTACAACGTGGCAGGTGAGGCAGAGAACGGTGCCAAGGCTGTTGAGAAGTACAACGAGCTTAAGCCCGACCTTGTGCTTATGGATATCACCATGCCTGAGATGGATGGTATTGCAGCATTAAAGAAGATCAAAGAGAGCGACTCCGGTGCCATGGTCATCATGTGCTCCGCTATGGGTCAGCAGGCAATGGTTATCGAGTCCATTCAGGCAGGTGCCAAGGACTTCATCGTTAAGCCTTTCCAGGCAGACCGCGTGATCGAGGCTGTTAAGAAGGTTGTCGGTTGATATGCTGATCGCGCAGACCGGCGGACTGGACTCCGTTGTACGGCTGATCACGGTCTTTTTGCTGTTCCTGTTCGTGCTTGGGATCACCTATGTGACCTCACGTTACGTGGCGGGTTTTCAGAAAAAGCGCATGGGTTCAGCCAATCTGTCCGTTGTTGAGGCGGCCAGGATCTCGCCCAATGTGGTCCTGGAGATCGTCCGCGCCGGTAACAAATATCTGCTGATAGCCATCGCCAAGGACGGCGTCACTCTGCTCGGTGAGCTGGATGAGGATTCTCTTGTTTTCGGGGAAGGCGCAGCGCCTATGCCGGAACAGTTCGGAGAGATCCTGGGCCGGGCAGCTCTTGCTCTTAAGAAAAAGGGCAGGGAAGAGAAAGCAAAAGAGGACGGGTCGAAGCAGTGAGGAAAAGACAGACTTTTCAAATGGCCGCGGCATGGCTGATCATAGGCTTTTTTATGCTGCTGTGCCCTGTCATGGCTATCGCCTCTGTCGGCAGCGGCACCACGAACCAGCAGACCAGTCAGGCCATCGGATCGAACGGATTGAATGACAGGGTCAATGCGGGGGATACCACCCAGCGGACCAATCGTTACGAACCGGGACAGGCCGAAACTCCGGATCAGCTGGGAGAGCTGAACATAGCCAATGATGTGACAATTACATACAATAACGGTAACGGGACGATCGCCGGTTCCCTGAGGATCCTTCTGATCCTTACGATGATCGCGATCGCACCGACGCTTCTGATCTGTCTGACCAGCTTCACAAGGATCCTGATCGTGCTTCATTTTACGCGTCAGGCGCTGAACACGCAGACGGCACCGCCGAACCAGGTAATGATCGGTCTGGCTCTTTTCCTGACTTATTTTATCATGGCGCCCATTTTTACGCAGATCAATGAAGAAGCGATACGCCCTTTTGAAGCAGGAGAGATTACGCAGGAGGAAGCAATCGAAACAGGATTGGCGCCACTGCGTCAATTTATGTATGAACAGACGCAGAAAAAGGACGCGCGGATGTTCATGGAGATCGCCAATGTGACCTGGGATGATGAAATGCAGCTGGAGGATATCCCGACTCAGGTGCTGGTACCGGCTTTCATGGTATCGGAGCTGAGAACGGCCTTTATCATCGGCTTTGTCATCTACATTCCTTTCCTGGTGATCGATATGGTGGTGGCTTCGGCCCTGATGGCCATGGGTATGATGATGCTGCCCCCCACGACCATTTCCATGCCTTTCAAGATCCTTTTGTTCGTTCTGGCTGACGGCTGGAACCTGGTGATCGTAAATCTTGTAAAGACCTTCTATTAAGCAAAGGAGAGTTGACATGTCAGTTGATCTGGTTACGGAAATGTGTTCAAAAGCCCTGTTCACGGTGATCAAGACCGGAGCACCCGTGCTTTTGGTATCCCTGATCGTAGGTCTTACGGTCAGTGTGTTCCAGACTGTGACGAGTATTCAGGAACAGACCCTGACCAGTGTTCCGAAGATCATCTCCGTTTTTTTGACTCTGATGCTGCTGGGGGAGTGGATGCTGAACAACATGACCGGGCTGATGACAGAGCTGTGGTCGGATTTTTCCCTGTATATCCGTTAAAAGGATGTTGATGCGCCATGGTGGATTTTTCGTTTCGATATCAGGAATTCGAGGTGCTTCTCCTTTTTATCATGAGGATGGGCGGTTTCGTTTATGCGGCGCCCTTTTTCAGCAATCAGGGGGTACCGCAGCAATTTAAGATCGGACTTTCGGTGTTCCTGGGGTATCTGACCTACTATGCCACGATGCCGCACCAATACCTGCAATATACTACGCTGATCGAGTTTTCCATCCTGGTCCTGAAAGAGGTGATCGTGGGGATCCTGATCGGCTGGGCCGCTAACATCTGTATCTCCATCGTGTTCTTCGCCGGAAGGATCGTGGATATGGATATCGGCTTTTCCATGGTAAACGCCATGGACCCGACTACAAGGGAAAATGCGACGATCACCGGTTTTTATTACCAGTATGCGGTGCTTCTGATCCTTCTGATCTCGGGGATGCACCGTTATGTGCTCGAAGCTATCGTGGAAAGCTATTCCCTGGTTCCTCTGGGAGGAGTGGTTTTCCATCTGGATAAAATGTACGACGCCCTTTTGCATTACCTGGCGGAATACGTAAACATCGGCTTTCGGATCTGTATGCCGATCTTTACCGTGATATTGGTGGTGAACGTGGTGCTGGGTATCCTGGCCAAGGTGGCCCCCCAGATGAACATGTTCGCCGTGGGTATGCAGATCAAGATCCTGGTAGGGTTGGGGGTCATGGTTTTGACGACGATCATGCTGCCCTATGTGGCTGATTTCATTTATACGCAGACGAAGATAATGGTGGTTTCCATGGTGGAGGCAATGATACCGTGATATATTACGACCTGCAATTCTTCGCCAAGGAAGGCCCCGGCGGAGAAAAGACGGAAGAGCCTACTTCCAAAAAGCTGGATGATGCGCGTAAAGAAGGCCAGGTGGCGAAAAGCCGCGAGGTGACAAACGCCGTGACTCTTATCGGCGGCTTTCTTACCATCAAGCTTACGACGGGCTTTCTCGGGCAGGGCTTTATGGAGCTGTTTTCCGGGATCTACGGACGGATCCCCGAAGTGTTCGGCCTTACGGGAGAACAGGTCAAATCGGCCACCATCCTTCTGATGCTGCGGAGCATGCTGCTGAGGACGCTTTTGATGATGGCGCCATTTCTGCTGATGGGACTGGTACTTTCCTTCCTTTCGGACTATGTGCAGATCCCCTGGAAGGTGACCACCAAACCGCTGCAGCCGAAGCTGAGCAAGCTCAATCCCTTAAACGGGTTCAAGAGGATCTTCTCGACAAGATCTCTGGTAGAGTTGTTAAAGTCCGTGGCCAAGATCGTACTGATCCTGTATCTGGCTTATATCACCCTGCGGGACCAGCTCAATGCGATCTACCTTTTGTTTAACATGCCCCTGTGGAGCGCGATAGCGGCTTCCGGGGATATTGCCATATCACTGGGCCTCAGGATCTCTTTTGTCTATATCATCATTGCGGCGCTGGATCTGTTTTACCAGCGGTACAAGTTCAAGGATGATATGAAGATGACAAAGCAGGAGGTCAAGGACGAGTACAAGGATTCCGAAGGTGATCCGGCCGTTAAGGGCCAGCAGAAACAAAGGATGCGTGAGGCATCCCGCCGGAGGATGATGCAGGATATCCCCAAAGCAGACGTGGTCATCACGAACCCGACCCACTTCGCAGTGGCGGTCCGTTACGATACCACAGAGGCCCCCAGCCCCGTTGTGGTGGCTAAAGGAGAGGATTATCTGGCACAGCGCATTAAGGAAGTTGCCAGAGAGAATAAAGTCGAGATCGTAGAGAATAAGCCCCTTGCCAGGATGTTGTATCACAACGTGGAGATCGGTGAGCAGATACCACCCGAACTCTACGAAGCCGTGGCCCAGGTACTTGCGTACGTCTACCACCTGCAGGGGAAGGTCTGAGGAGAGGCCGGTGGAGGTCTGAGGCAGCGGAAGGCCTGAGATGAGGCAGGCAAGTGTACATGAGCGAGTGCTGACCGTGCTCGCACGGGGAAGCGCGAACGAATGGACAGTTGAGAGGGGCGTAGCCCCGGGCTGCGAGCGCAGCGAGCAGCACCTGCCGATTACAGGTGAGTAGTACCTGCCGATTGCAGACGAGCAGCACCTGCCGTGTGCTGGTACATCGTAGATTTCGGGTGACTCGACGAGCCGCAACCATGAGCGTAAGAGCCGCGAAGCAGGTCCGTAGCGAATGGTAAGGCGCAATGGGACGCGCAGCGAACCCGTAGCGAATGGTGATTAGACAAGAAAGGAGGAAAGGGCATGAAATTACCTTTTAGCAAGGCCGACGCCGGCATCGCCTTATATGTGCTGGCAGCCTTTATCATGCTGATCGTGCCCGTTCCCCCCGGCGTTTTGGATGTACTTCTGGCAGCTGATATGGCTGTTTCCTTCACGGTAATGTTTGGCGCGATGTTCGCCAAGGAAGCCCTGGAGATGAGCTATTATCCCACGATGCTGCTGTTTACCACGATCTTCCGTATCGCCCTGAACGTTTCCTCCACCCGTCTGATCCTGGCAACCGGAAATCCCGGTAACGTGGTCATGACCTTCGGTGAGTTCGTGGGCGGAAATGATCTGATCATGGGAGCCATCGTGTTCATCATCCTGATCCTGGTCCAGTTCCTGGTCATCAACAAGGGTTCCGAGCGTGTGGCTGAGGTTACCGCCAGATTCACCCTGGATGCCATGCCAGGTAAGCAGATGGCCATCGATGCGGATCTGAACACAGGTGCCATCACAGATGCGGAAGCCAAGAGAAGAAGAGATAAGATCCAGCAGGAAAGTGCATTTTTCGGGGCTATGGACGGTGCCGTGAAATACGTAAAGGGAGACGCCACGGCGGGTCTGATCATCTCGGCCGTCAACATGGTGGGCGGTATCCTGATGGGTGTTTTAAGGCGCGGCATGACCGCTTCGGATGCACTGCAGGCCTATTCCATCATGACCATCGGTGACGGTCTGGTATCCCAGATCCCCTCCCTTCTGATCTCCCTGGCAACCGGTATGCTGGTAACCAAGGGCAGCAAGGACGCAGACTTCGGCAACGAGCTGATCTCCCAGCTTTTCGGTGTACCCAGGTCCATGTACCTGGTAGGTTCGGTCATGACCTTCCTGGGACTTGTGACACCGCTGAATACCATCATTTTTGTGGGTATCGGACTTTCCTTCATCGTTGTGGGGCGCCAGATGGCAGGCACCATCGAAACGGCTCAGATCGAGAGTGCGGCAGCGGAGGAAGAGGTGGCGGCCGAGGAGATCCGTCAGCCCGAGAATGTTACCAGTCTTTTGCAGGTGGACCCCATCGAGCTGGAGTTCGGTTACGGTATCATCCCTCTGGCGGATGTTAACCAGGGCGGTGACCTGCTTGACCGTGTGGTTATGATCAGACGACAGATCGCATTGGAGCTGGGAAGTATCGTTCCCATCATCCGTTTGCGTGATAATATCCAGCTCAACCCCAACCAGTACATTATCAAGATCAAGGGTGTGCAGGTTTCCGAGGGAGAGATTTTGTTCGACCATTACATGGCCATGAATCCGGGTTATGTGGAGGAAGAGATCACCGGTATCAAGACCTTCGAGCCCTCCTTCCATCTGCCCGCCGTATGGATCACCGAGGGACAGCGGGAGAGAGCGGAGTCTTTGGGCTACACCGTAGTGGATCCGCCGTCCATCATCGCGACCCACCTGACCGAGATCATCAGAAGACATATTTCCGAGCTTCTCAGCAGGCAGGATGTGCAGAATCTGGTGGACAACCTCAAGGAGTCCAATCCTTCTCTGGTGGAGGAACTGGTACCCAAGATGCTGGGTCTGGGCGAGGTGCAAAAAGTGCTCCAGAACCTTCTTGCAGAAGGCATTTCCATCCGCGATCTGCTCACCATCTTTGAGACCATGGCCGATTATGCGCCTACCACAAGGGATACGGATATCTTGACGGAGTACTGCCGCCAGGCACTGAAAAGAGCTATTTCCGCCAAGTACTTCCCGCCCAGTGAGACCACCAGCGTCATCACCCTGGATCCGAAAGTGGAGCAGGAGATCATGGGATCGGTGAAGCAGACCGAGCAGGGAGCGTACTTGAATATCGCACCGGATCGCGCCAAGGCCGTTATGGCTTCGGTGCAGACCGAGACGGAGAAACTGGAGAACATGGGCAAAAATCCCATCGTCATCACTTCTCCCATCGTGCGCATGTACTTTAAAAAGCTGACAGAGGATTATTTCAAGGACCTGATCGTTGTTTCCTACAACGAGGTGGAAAGCAATGTGGAATTGCAATCCGTAGGTATGATCACAGCGTGATACAGGCTACGCTCAGCAGGCCGGTTCCGGCTTGACGGGAAGCGGACCGCTATAGAAAAAGCAAAAGGACAACACCATGATCATCAAGAAATTCACGGGAAAAACCGAGAGCGAAGCCGTTGAAGCGGCTAAGAAGGAGCTGGGCGAAGACATCGTCATCATGAATGTCCGCGCCGTGAAGAAAAAAGGACTCTTTTCCATTTTTCGCAGACAGCTCAAGGAAGTGACCGTAGCCCTTGAGGAAGAGGCAATGAAAAATGCTGCCCCTGCCAAGGATCCGGATGATGATCTGCGCTCTGCGGTGGCGGCTGTCAGCCAGATCGCCAGAAAGAGCGAGGAGGAGGCGGCAAGAAACGTTACCCCCGCCAAGGCAAAAAATGCGGCAGCGGCTTATCAGAGCAGCAAGACTTCCGAAGACATCATAAAGGAAGAGCCCGTGGAAAGTATCCGCCCTACCCTGCAGGAGAGGGATGAGTCCCGCAGACAGAAGGAGAGCGAAAACTTTGACCGCAGACTGGAGAGTCTGCAGGAACTTTTGGAGCGTCAGATCTCCGCACCCATCCAGCAGGCAGCGGCTATGAGTGAGAATATGCCCTCCGAGGAGGGTGAGGACAGCAACCTTGCCTTTTTCCGACTTCTCTATCAGATGATGGTGGAGAATGAGGTGGATGATGCCTATGCAGCTGCCCTGGTGGACGACATGGCAGATAATGTCAGACCCAATATGCCCCTTGACCATCTGCTGGCAACGGTTTATCAGCGTCTTGTCCTGAAATTCGGCGAGACCAGGACCATCGTGCCTGCGGCAAGAGGCCCCAAGGTGATACTTTTCATAGGTCCCACCGGAGTTGGCAAGACCACCACCATCGCCAAGCTTGCTTCCAGCTTTAAGGTGGAGCAGCAGAAGAAGATCGCACTGCTTACGGCGGATACCTACAGGATCGCAGCCGCAGAGCAGCTGCGCACCTATGCCAACATTCTGGAAGTTCCTTTCCGGATCATCTATACCCCGGCAGAGCTTCGTACCGCTGTGCGGGATTTTGCTGAGTGCGATTACATTCTTGTGGATACGGCAGGTCATTCGCCCCACAACAGTGCCCAGAAGGACGGGATGGCCGATCTGCTTTCGGCCTTGGATTATTCCGTGGAAAAAGAGGTCTTCCTGGTGGTTTCCGCCACGACCAAGTACAGGGATCTGAAATCCATTGCGGATTCCTACCGCGACATGACGCAATTTTCTCTGATCTTTACGAAGGTGGATGAGACCACGACTCTCGGAAGCATCCTGAACCTTCGCCTTTATACCGGCGCGCCGCTGGCGTATATCACCATCGGTCAGAACGTGCCGGACGATATTGAGATCTTCAATGCCCAAGAAACCGTCAAGATCCTGCTCAGCGGACAGCAGGAGATGATGGGTGTGTAAGGAGGGGTAGGATTGGATCAGGCGCAACAGCTTCGAAACATCATAAAAATGAATCAGACGCCTCAGCGACCTCTTGCCCGGGTCATCACCGTTACCAGCGGCAAGGGAGGTGTGGGCAAGTCCAACACCGCCATTAATCTGGCGATCCAGTTCACCAGGCTGGGACAGCGGGTGATCATTCTGGATGCGGACTTCGGTCTGGCCAACATCGAGATCATGTTCGGTACGGTGCCCAAGTTCAACCTGAGCGATCTGATCTATCAGGGGAAGGATATCACCGAGATCATCACTTGGGGACCCGGCGGCGTCGGTTTTATCTCCGGCGGCAGCGGTATCGCGGGGATGTCGAATCTGAGCCGTGACTATCTGGTATATATCATCCAGAATCTGGCCAAGCTGGATTCCATCGCGGATATCATCATCGTGGATACGGGAGCGGGCATTTCCGATGCGGTACTGGAATTCCTGGTGGCAAGCGGAGAGATCCTGCTGATCACCACACCGGAACCTACTTCCATCACGGATTCCTATTCCCTGGTAAAAGCGCTAAACCGGCATCCCAGGTATCTGCGTGATATGACCCAGATCCGTATCATCGCCAACCGTGTGGAGGATCCGGAGGACGGCAAGAACCTGTACACCAAGTTAAATACCGTTGTGGCCCGGTATCTGAAGGTACCCATCAGTTATCTTGGAAGTGTTCCTCAGGACCCGAAACTGGCGGCAGCGGTGATGCAGCAGATGCCCGTATCACTGGCAGACACGGGAGCCAAATCTGCCAAGGCCTATGAACAGCTGGCGCGGATATTGATGTACGGAGAACAGGAAGCGCAGGTTAAAAAGCGCGGAATGGCCGCATTTTTCTCGCATATCATAGCCAATAAGAGGGGCTAAGTAATATAAAAGAGGTGAAGCTATGCTGACTAAGTATGTTGATCCGGGCAATAAAGTCGATGTTGTTGTCAAGGACAGGAATGAGCCGGATGGGAAAAAGACGTATGAATCGAGGGTGTACGATGTACTTTCGGACGAAGAGTTCGAGATTCATATGCCTATGGAGAAAACCAAGCTCATCCTGCTGCCCGTAGACGGCGTTTTCGATTTTTATTTCTATACGAACAACGGACTCTATCAGTGCCTTGCAAGAGTAAAGGACCGCTATAAATCCGGGGGGACGTACATTCTTTTGTGCGAGCCCACAACCAACCTTCGGAAGTATCAGAGGCGTGAGTATTATCGTTTCGCCTGTGTTCTGAAGATGGCTTCCAGAAAGCTTCAGGAGGAGGAGCTTGAGGCAGCACAGAGGAACGAGCAGTTTTACAAGCAGGGGCTTCCCATGGAGGGCAGCGTTATCGTGGATATCAGCGGCGGCGGCGTTCGTTTCGTTTCCCGGAACCGCTATGATGCGGGCACGCTGATCTATCTTACCTACCAGCTCAATATCGCCGGAAAAGAGAAAAGCTACGAGATCACCGGCAAGATCCTGGAGTCCTATGAGGTGGCGGGCAAGCCGGGGCAGTATGAACACAGAGTCAAGTACCTGAACATGGAAAATGAAGTGAGAGAAGAGATCATTCGTTACATCTTTGAGGAAGAGCGTAAGAACAGACAGAGGAGAAACGGATAGTGAAGAAAAAAGTTCTCGTTATTGATGACTCTGCACTCATGAGAAGAGTTATCTGTGATATAATTAATTCGGACAGTCGGTTTGAGGTTAAGGATATCACTTGCAACGGTGAAGAAGGACTGCAGGCGATGCTGACCAATCGCTATGATGTGGTCGTCATGGACATGGTAATGCCCAGGATGGACGGCCTGACGGTTCTTCGGGAGCTTCAGAAGCGGCATAAGAGGGTGAAGATCCTGGTGTTCTCATCAAAGACCACCGAGGGTGCACAGATCACCATGGATGCCCTGGAGCTGGGAGCCGTGGATTTTGTCCACAAACCCGCATCCCTCACGGGAGCCAGCAACGAGAAATTTGCCGCGGAGTTTTTGAGCAGGCTGGAAGAGGTTTCCATCAGCCGCATCATTCCCACCCGGTCAATGCCTCCGGCGCCGGCGGTTGCAAAGCCGTCAGCAGGAGCCAGGACACCGGCAACCCCGGTCATTACGGGAGCGCCCAAGGCGGGAAGTGCGAAGCAGATCGTTGCCATTGCTTCTTCTACGGGCGGACCGAGGGCACTTCAATCGGTGATCCCTTATCTACCCGGCAATCTGGCAGCTCCGGTGCTCATCGTGCAGCACATGCCGGCAGGCTTTACGGCTTCGCTGGCCGAGAGGCTCAACGATGTGAGCAACCTGCGGGTTGTAGAGGGAGCAGAGAACATGGAGGTAGTCGCCGGAACGGTGTACATTGCCCCGGGCGGAAAGCACATGCATGTAGTGCAGAAGCAGAACGGACATTACATCCATCTGGATGACGCGCCTCACAGAGAAGGCGTCAAGCCCTGTGCGAATTACATGTACGAATCCCTGGCGGAATGCGGATACGATTCAGCCGTATGCGTCATCATGACGGGGATGGGCGCTGACGGAACCGAGGGAGTCAAGAACCTCAAGCCCTGTAAAAAGACCTATGTCATCACCCAGGAGCAGTCCACCTGTGCGGTATACGGAATGCCCAGGGCAGCGGTGGCAGCCGGCCTGTCCGATCAAGTGGAACCTTTAGAGAACCTGGCTTCGGCCATCACAAAGAACGTGGGGGTTAAATAACATGGATGTAACACAATATCTCGAAATTTTCCTCGATGAAACAAAGGAACATCTGCAGACTCTCTCCGATCAGTTCATGATCCTCGAGCAGGAGCCCGACAACATGGATACGATCAATGAGATCTTCCGAAGCGCTCATACCCTTAAGGGTATGGCCGGAACCATGGGCTATAAGAGAATGCAGAATCTGACCCATGACATGGAGAACGTTTTCTCCGAGGTCCGCAACAACACCATCAAGGTGGACGGCCCCATGGTGGATCTGCTTTTCCAGTGCCTCGATGCGTTGGAGGAGTATACGGACAATATCGCCAATACCTCCGATGAGGGCGACAATGAGAATGATCATCTGATCAAGGCCCTGAAGGATTATCTGGAGGGTAAATCCGCAGAACCTGCTGCAGAAGCGGCTACGGAAGCTGCTCCCGAAGCTGCGGCGCCGGAGAGCGCCGGTGATTCCGACAGCGAAGGCAAGGCCAAGTGGGATCAGATCAAGCTGGGCGATACCGAGAATACCGTGTTGGGTGAGGCAGTTGCCCAGGGCAAGAAGGTTTTCGGTGTTACCGTATATGTACAGGAAAGCTGCATCCTGAAGGCAGCCAGGGCATTCCTGGTATTCAAGGCCATCGAGGAGATTGGAGAGATCATCCTTTCCCAGCCCTCCGCACAGGATATCGAAGATGAGAAATTTGATTTTGACTTCAGCATGATCGTGATCACCGAATCCGATGAAGAAACGCTGAAGAAGGCAGTTATGAGTGTTTCCGAGATCGAATCCGTCTATACCGGCGTGATCGACGTGGAGCCTGCTGAATCCGCAGGCGTTGCAGAGGAGCCCAAGGAAAAAGCAGCGGCTCAGGCTGCACATCCCGCACCGGGTGCTGATGCTTCCAAGGGCGGTGCCAAGAATGCACCGGCTGATAAGAAGGCTGTGGGCAAGCCTGTTGTGAACAGAACCGTTCGTGTGGATATCGAGAAGCTGGATGTTCTGATGAACCTGGTCAGCGAGCTGATCATCGCAAAGAACTCCCTGGTTTCCGCTTCCATGCAGGAAGGTATGGAGACCGGCGGTGCTTTCAACGAGCAGATCGAGTATCTGGAGAGCGTCACCACCAACCTTCACGAATCCGTTATGAAGGTCCGCATGGTGCCTATCGAGAACGTAGTACAGAAATTCCCGAAGATGATCAGGGATCTCTCCAAGCAGCTTAACAAGAAGATCGTTCTTAAGATGAGTGGTGAGGAGACCGAGCTTGACCGTACCGTGGTTGATGAGATCGGTGATCCCCTGATGCACCTGCTCCGTAATTCCGCTGACCACGGACTTGAGACTCCGGATGTACGTCTTCAGAGAGGCAAGCCGGAAGAAGGAACCGTTTTCCTCAATGCATATCAGGATGGTAATACCGTCGTGATCGAGGTTGGCGATGACGGTAACGGCATCGATGTGGAAGCCGTTAAGAAGAAAGCCATTGAACGCGGAACCATCACCGCTGAGCAGGCTGAGAACATGGAAGACAAGGATATCGTCAATCTGTTGTTCCTGCCCAGTTTCTCAACGGCTAAGGTGGTTACAGATATTTCGGGAAGAGGCGTCGGACTCGATGTGGTTAAGTCCAAGATCGAATCCCTTTCCGGCGAAGTGGATATCAAGACAAAGCTTGGTGAAGGCTCCACCTTTACGATCCGCCTTCCTCTGACCCTGGCCATCATCCAGGCGCTGATGGTAGAGATCGGCGGCGAGAAGTACGCCATCTCCCTGGGTTCCATCCAGACCATCGAGGATGTTGCCAAGAGCGAAGTCAAGCTGGTAGAGAACAAGGAAGTCATGAACCTGCGTGGTACCGTGGTACCTTTGATCCGTATGAACCGTGTACTTTCCATCGAATCCACCAAAGGACCGGATGACAATCTTCTGGTTATCATCGTTAAGAAGGGAGATAAGCTGGCAGGTCTCATCGTGGATGAGCTCATGGGTCAGCAGGAGATCGTTATCAAGTCACTTGGTAAATATATCAACAAGTCCAAGATCATCAGCGGTGCTACCATCCTCGGTGATGGCGAGGTAGCCCTGATCCTGGATACGAACGCATTGATTTAAGGGGGTCACGACATGGAAGAGATTATGGATATTCAGCAGCAGGAAGAATTCGAGCAGGTTCAGTACATCGTGATCCGTTACGGAGACGAGGTATTCGGCATCGATATCAAATACGTGGATAACATCGTCCGCATGCAGAGGATCACGAGAGTGCCCAACGTGGCATCCCATATCAAGGGCGTGTTGAACCTGCGTGGTGAGGTTATCCCCGTGATCAGCCTCAGGATCAAGATGGGTCTTGAGCCTGACGAAATAACCAAGACAACCAGGATCATCATCATTAAGCTTGAGTCCGGCGATTCCATCGGCGTACTGGTGGATGAGGTGCTTGAGGTTATCATGATGGATTCCTCCCAGATCGAAAAGGTGGGCTACAACTCCAAGGAGACCATTGCAAGCTTCCTGTTCGGCGTGGGCAAGGATCAGGAGAGAGACAGACTGATCTCCCTTCTGGATATCAACGCTACCTTCGGAGATAAAGAAGTAGCAGTTTAATGTTTGGCAGATGAGTTGATTGCGATAGACGAAAAGGAGTAACTCTTTTCGTCTATCGTTGTTACATGGTATCGCTTGCAGTATGAGCTGTGGGCGGGCCATCAGAGGTGAACTATGGCTACGTTGGATTTGAATCATGTATCCCAGGAGTATTTTGACGTACTCAAGGAGATCGGTAATATCGGCGCCGGAAACGCTACCACGGCCCTGGCACAGCTGCTGGGTCAGAAGGTGGATATGAAGGTGCCTCAGGTTAGGCTTCTGGACTTCCAAGAGGTTGGCGCCATCATGGGCGGCGAAGAGCAGATCATGGCAGGCATCTATCTTCTTGTGGAGGGAGATATCGACGGAAGTATCATGTTCCTGCTGCAGGAGGAAGCGGCCCATATCCTCGTAAACCAGCTGATGGGTGTCGGATCGGGCGGAAAGACCGAGGGCGGCTTTGATGAGATGGAGTTGTCGGCTCTCAAGGAGATCGGTAACATCATCACGGGAGCATATCTTAACTCGCTTTCCATGCTGACCAATATGAAGATTTATCCTTCGATCCCGGATCTGAGCATTGATATGGCCGGAGCGATCCTTTCCGTACCGGCTATCGAGTTTGGGGAGCTCGGAGATAAGATGCTGCTGATCCAGACGCAGTTTACGGATGACAAAGAGATAGACGGATTCTTTATTCTGGTACCCGATCTGGAGTCCTACGACAAGATCATGGGATCCTTGGGAATCGGCTGATAAAGTGCGAGGGGAATACGATCGGGAGAACGGCTAATCATGAGTGAAATCATTAAAGTAGGTATGGCTGATCTGAAGGTCTGCAAAGCGCCTGACGCCCTGACGACGCTGGGACTGGGATCCTGCGTCGGGATTGCCATCAGAGATGCGGCCAAAGGGATCGGCGGACTGGCACATATCATGTTGCCGGACAGTACGGCAATCAAAGACAATACCAATATTCCGAAATTCGCGGACACGGGCATTGACGAGCTGGTCAGACAGCTGGTGGCAATGGGTGCCGGCAGGACAAGACTGGAAGCCAAGATCGCGGGAGGAGCCCAAATGTTTGCTTTTTCCGGCAAGTCCACATCGGCGAACGTGGGAGAGCGTAACGCAGAAGCGGTAAAAAAGAAGCTCGGGGAGCTCCGTATACCGATCCTGGCGGAAGACACCGGGAAGAATTTCGGACGTACCGTAGTCTATTATCCTGCCAACGGAAACTTCCTGATCCGTGCGGTGGGCAGGGATGAGTACGTTATCTGACAGGGGACAGAATGGATACACGGAAGATTCCCCCTTTTGTCACTTTGACTGCGGGCCTTGTGGCCGCTGTCATGACCTTTGTGGGGCATTATGAATTGAAGGACTCCCTTGTGATCATTTTGGGAGTTTTAGTGGGGTTTTATATCTTCAGCCTTCTGATCAAGCTCCTTTTCGACAAGATGGGCATCAGCGATATTGCCTTGAAGAAGAAGGAGAGGGAAGAGAAGGAAAAAGCGCTGCTTGAGGAATATGAAGCATCCAAAAAACAGGACGAGCAGGACAACGCTATGATGGAAAGCGAGGATGGCTCCGTGATTGAGAAGGAACACGAGTCATAACGGCCTGCCGGGGAGGTTACTGCTATGGATGAAGCCGCCAGAAAGCGTCTTTGGGTGGACTATGCAAGAACAAAAAGCGATGACCTGAGAGAAAAACTGATCCTGGAATACGCACCGCTGGTCAAGCTGGTTGCGGGACGTCTGTCCATGTATCTGGGCAGCAACGTGGAGTTCGATGATCTTTGCGGATACGGGATCTTCGGTTTGATCGATGCCATCGATAAATATGATGCCTTCAAGGATGTGAAGTTCGAGACCTATGCCTCGCTTCGGATCAGGGGAGCAATCCTGGATCAGATCCGTAAGATGGACTGGATCCCCAGGACCATCCGTCAGAAACAGAAGCAGATCGACAAGGTCATGAGCCAGATACAGGCTGAGAAGGGCCGCGAAGCCACAGACGAAGAGGTCGCTCAGGGGTTGGGGATCAGCTCCGAAGAATATGTTGACTGGCAGTCACAGATGAAGATCACGGGAGTGGTTTCCCTGAACGAATATCTGGAAACGGGAAGCGATATCCCGAATGAAAGGGGAAGAGTTTCATCGGATTTCCAGCAGCCCGAAAAAGCGCTTGAGCAGCAGGAATTGAAGGAAATGCTCATTTCGGCGCTGGAGCTTTTGACCGAAAAAGAGAAGACGGTCATCACACTTTACTACTATGAGGAAATGACGCTTAAGGAAGTCAGCAATGTGCTGGAGGTTTCCGAATCCAGGGTTTCCCAGCTTCATACCAGGGCGCTTGCCAAGATGAAGACCAGAATGGGCAATTACATGGGAATCCTGCATAACAAAGCGTAAACGGGGGGAATATATGAACGGATATTTCAGACTTAACATTTCTCAGGCGGGAACGGGGATCGAGATCTTCGCGCCTACGGATGGCGGAGCTCCCGTCGATATCAATGAACTCTCATCTTATCTTCAGATGAAGCGGATCCAGCAGTTTGACGTAAAGACCATTTTTGAAGCGATCCAGAATCTTACGGTGGGATCCGTTGTGATCCCTCTTATGCCTACCCCCATCTATGCGGAGCAGGAGATGATGATGGTTTCCGTTTCCGCGGACAGAATGACGGCTACCGCCAGATTCTATGCGCCCAGTACCGGTGGTATCGGCATGGGGAAGGATGAGATCATCCGGGATCTGAATTACCAGAAGGTTAAGATGGGTATCGATGAGCAGGCCATTGACAACTTTCTGCAGAATCGTCAGTACTGTACCGATATCGTAGTGGCAAGGGGAAAAGCACCCCGGCATGGTACGGATGCCTGGATCGAGTATTTTTTCAATACGGATCTTACCGCCAGACCCGAAAGAAAAGAAGACGGGTCGGTGGATTTCTTCAACCTGAACACCATCAATCACTGTAAGGCAGGCGACCTTCTTGCCAAGCTTCATCCCGAGGACAGAGGTGAGGCGGGATATTCCGTTTTCGGAGAGGTTGAGAAGCCCAGACAGGTTAAGCACATGGTGCTCAAGTATGGTCTGAAGATCGATGTCAACGAGGAAAAGACGGAGCTGCGCAGCCAGATCAACGGTCATGTTTCCCTGGCCAGCGGCAAGGTCTTTGTGTCGGATGTGTATGAGGTGGAGAACGTGGGCACCGCCACCGGTAATATCAACGCCGAGGGCAGTGTCGTGGTTGGCGGCAACGTACAGACAGGTTTCTCCGTTACCGCTACCGGAAATATTGAAGTAAGAGGCGTAGTCGAGGGTGCGAACCTGACTGCGGGCGGAGATATCATCATTGCCATGGGCGTAAACGGAATGAACCGGGGCAAGCTGGTGGCAGGCGGATGCGTGATCTCCAAATTTATCGAGAATACCGAGGTGGAGGCCGGAACCTATGTGGAGACGGATTCCATCATGCACAGCAAGGTCAATGCCAAGAACGAGGTCAAGGTGGACGGCCGCAAGGGCTTTATCGCAGGCGGTACCGTACGTGCCACCCAGCAGGTTTCCTGTCGAGTTCTCGGATCGGCAATGGGAGCCGACACCGTTGTTGAGGTGGGCGTGGATCCGGCTATGAAGGCCAGATTCCAGGTGCTGCAGAAGGAAATGTTGGAGCTTCAGAAGAAGAGAATGATGATCCAGACCACCCTTACCGGCGCCGCAGAGAAGATGAAGAAGGGTGTGAAGCTTCCCCCCGATCAGATGAATTATGTCCAGTCGCTGGCTAAGGCTGCCAAGCAGATCGATGAGCAGCTGGAGGCGGACGATTATGAGCTTATGGATATCGAGGATCTTCTCCAGAACAAGGAAGAATCCTGCGTTCGCGTAAGGGATACGGCTTATCCTGGTACCAAGATCGTCATCGGTGACGATTCCACGACCCTGAAAAAGGAAGTCAGCTACTGCAGGTTCCATTACAGCCAGGGTGATATCAGAATGACCGCCTACTAAGGTAAAGGAGACAGCCTATGCAGATCGGAGCAGTTGATCTTAATCTGGCCATGACCAGGCCCCAGGATATTGCGATCCAGAAGCAGAATGAGGATAACAAGGGAAACCTGGATCATGCCATCCTTCAGAATACCGTGGATCGGAAGACGGAGGAAAAGGCCACTACCGTTAAGGGTGCGGACAACACCGACACCGGCCAAAGGCAGAAGGATGCCTCTGACGAAGGCAGCAACCAGTATGATGGTGACGGCGGCGCCAGAAGAAGAGACAGGGACGAGGTTCCCGTTGAGGGACGTGTGGTACGTAAGGGCGTGCCTCATTTTGAGATGAAAGTCTGAGAGTAAAAGGAAAGAGAACATGGCACTGAATATAATCCTACTGATCGCCGGGGCGATCGTTTTTATCGTGAGCTTCATTATGCCCGAGATGGGAAGCGAGCTGGAACAGGTTGATCCGCAGCTGACCCGCAAGCAGATCCGCGACATGATCGATAAGGAAATGGGAACCGTTAAGGATCAGGTTTCCGAAATCGTGGAGGAGACCAGCAACTATTCCGTGGAGAAGACGGAGAGGGCACTGGAGAGGCTGACAAATGAGAAGATATCCGCTGTGTCCGAGTATTCGGATACGGTACTGGAGGACATCCATAAGTCCCATGAGGAGGTCATGTTCCTCTACGACATGCTCAATAACAAGCATGAGGATCTGAAGGAGACCGCATCGGAGGTTTCCACCAGTGTTAAGAAGGCAAAAGAGGCCAAGCGGGAGCTGGATGAGACCGTGACCGTGGATACCGCCATTCTTCAGAATGAACCTGCGCCGGAAGAGGCTGAGAAGCTGGCGGAGGAGATGACGGAGAGCTTTCATTCCGAGACGGCCAAGGAGTTTTTTGCAAGGCATAAGGAGAGCGAGTCTCCTTCCATCGATGAGATACGTGCTTCCTTCCAGCCCATGGCCTTCGGTCAGCTTTCCCAGGTAGGCGAGGATGAGAGAGTCTTCGGCGGAGAAAACCAGGAAGAGGTTTCCGATGGTAAAGAGCTTGAACAGATGGATGAAGAGCAGGTGGATGCAGCCATTGATGAGCTGCTGGGGGTAGCCCAGGCACCTGAAAAGGTTAAAGAAAACGGCCCTCTAGATACGGAAGCGGCCATGGATGCGGCACTGGCGGCGCTGACTGCGGGAACAGCCCTTCAGAATGATGCCGCAAACACCAAGAGTGCGGGAACGGCTCTGGAGAATGACGCGGCTTCCGCAACGGCAGCGGATACGGCCATGGAAAATGATGCGGCCTCCGTGAAGGATGCGGGTGTTGCACTGGAGAATGATGCGGCCATCAGTCAGCCCGAGGTATTTAAGCAGCTTGAGGAGAGCATTTCCGCCATGGTCATGGATCAGGAGCACGGAAGCGAGCCTTATGCTGTGGATGAGTCTCAGGCAGGAGATCTGATCCCGGAAAAGGCGCCTGCAAAGCAGGGTAAGAAGGGAAAGGCAGCCAAATCCAAGGAAAAGCCGGCAGACATCACGCTGCAGTTCGGCATGGATTCTCAGGGATCCGGCAACAACAACGAGAAGATCCTTGCCCTTCATAAGAAAGGTAAGAGCAATATCGCCATAGCCAAGGAACTCGGGCTTGGCGTCGGGGAAGTAAAACTGGTATTGGATCTGTTTAAGGGAATGTAAAAAGGGGTTAGCATGAAGCTGAGATTTTATATGCGTGGTCTGGGGATCGGGATCCTCGTAACCGCACTGATCCTGTCCGTAGCCTTTCGGGGCCGGGGTGAGATGACGGATGCGCAGGTAAAAGAGCGGGCCAGGGAACTTGGTATGGAAGACAAGTATCAGTCCGGTACGCTGGCGCAGATGGATGAAGAAAATAAAGCGGCCGCAAAGGTCAATAATGATGAGCCGGCTGAGGCCGAGAGCGACGACGCGGCAGCGGCGGATGCCCAGGCGGACAGTAAGTCCGAAGAAGCGGCAGAAGTAGGGAACGATGACGCGGCAGCGGCTGATGCCCAGGCGGATAGTAAGTCCGAAAAAGCGGCAGAAGTAGGGAACGATGACGCGGCAGCGGCTGATGCTCAGGCGGATGTTAAGACTGAAGAGGCAGCAGATACCAAGAGTGATGATGCGGCAGAAGATGCCAAGCAGGATGAGAAGGCAGAAACCCCGGCGGATGCCAAGACCGAAGAATCACCTGTGTCTGACAGCAACACTGAAACCAAGGCCGGAGCTACATCGGATGTCACCTTCGTGATCAACAGCGGAGAGGGATCCGATACCGTGGCGGCCCACCTGGAGAAGGCAGGCCTGGTCAAGAGCGGCAGCGCCTATGACGCCTTCCTGTGCAGCAAAGGATATGACAGGAAGCTTCGCGCCGGGAGTCACGTTATTCCCGCAGGAGCCGACGATGAGCAGATCGCCAAGATCCTGATGCAGATGCCCACGGAGTGAGGAAAATAAATTCATAGAATATGAAAAATGCCCTTGCTATAAGGGCATTTTTGTGTTAATATATGTAAGCTTGCGGGCAGTCTGCAAGCGGTAACCTATTACGCACGCATGCGGATTTTTCTGTCGGTGCCGTAGCAGCGGTGGCAGTTAAGCGGAAGTATGCGGAAGATTAAACCAAACGGAGGAGAAAAAATGAGCGTAATATCCATGAAACAGTTACTTGAGGCAGGTGTGCATTTCGGGCATCAGACCAGACGCTGGAACCCTAAGATGGCACCCTATATCTACACCGAGAGAAACGGGATCCATATCATCGATCTGCAGACCTCGGTAGGTAAGGTTGACGAGGCTTATCAGGCAGTCTCCGAGATCGTTTCCCAGGGAGGAACCATCCTCTTCGTGGGTACCAAGAAGCAGGCTCAGGATGCAGTTAAGGCAGAGGCTGAGCGTTGCGGTATGTACTATGTAAATGAGAGATGGCTCGGCGGTATGCTGACCAACTTCAAGACCATCCAGTCCCGTATCGGCAGACTGAAGCAGATCGAGACCATGTCCACCGACGGCACTTTTGAAGTACTTCCCAAGAAGGAAGTTGCAAAGCTTCAGAAAGAGTGGGATAAGCTTGAGAAGAACCTTGGCGGTATCAAGGAGATGAAGCACATCCCCGATGCGATCTTCGTCGTAGATCCCAAGAAGGAGAGGATCTGCGTACAGGAGGCACATGCACTGGGCATTACCCTGATCGGTATCTGCGATACCAACTGCGATCCCGAGGAGCTTGATTTCGTGATCCCCGGTAACGATGATGCGATCCGTGCCGTTAAGCTTATCGTATCCAAGATGGCTGACGCTGTAGTTGAGGCTAACCAGGGTGCTGCTGAGGATGTTGCTGCAGATGTGGCAGCAGAGTCCGCTGAGGCTGATGCAGCTCTTGATCAGGAAGCATAAATCCCGAAACGAATAACAGACGATAATAAGGAGGAATAAACCATGGCAATCACTGCATCAATGGTAAAAGAGCTCAGAGAGATGACCGGTGCCGGTATGATGGACTGCAAGAAGGCCCTGACCGAGACCGATGGCAATATGGACGCAGCTGTTGAATACCTTAAGAAGAAGGGTCTTGCAAAGGCTGATAAGAAGGCTGGCAGGATCGCAGCGGAGGGTATCGTTAAGACCTGTGTTTCCGATGACGGTAAGACCGCTTCCATCATCGAGGTTAATTCCGAGACCGACTTCGTAGCTAAGAACGAAGTATTCACTGACTATGTAGCAGCTCTTGCTAAGCAGATCAATGAGAATGATTACGCAGATGTAGCAGCTTTCAACGCAGCAGCATCCGCTATTGAGTCTTCCGAGACCGTTGAGGAATACCACAAGTCTATGGTAGCAAAGATCGGCGAGAACCTGACCATCCGTCGTTTCCAGAAGGTAAGTGGTGACGTGATCGTTTCCTACATCCACATGGGCGGTAAGATCGGTGTTCTTGTAGAGGGTGCTTGTGATACTCCCAACGATGCGATCAAGGATGCGATGAAGAACGTCGCTATGCAGATCGCAGCTATGAGCCCTCAGTATGTTGAGAGAGGCGAAATCTCCGCAGATGCTCTTGCAAAAGAGAAGGAGATCATCGTTGACAGTTCCCTGAACGATCCCGCATCCCTTCCCAAGCCGCTTCTGAACAAGCTGATCACCGAAGCGCTTGAGGGCAAGTGGAATGATGAGGATAAGGCAGCATACGAAGAGCAGAAGAACAACAAGTTCCTGTTCAACTTCCTTTCCGACGAGGCAGTTCAGGCACTTCGTGACCTGGCTATGACCCACAAGGATGAGTTCCTGGGTGACAAGATCTTCTCCGGTCTTGTAGAGGGACGTTTCTCCAAGCATCTGAAGGAGATCTGCCTTGTAGATCAGGCATACGTAAGAGCAGAGGATAAGGAGACCGTTAAGCAGTACATCGAGAAGGTAGCTAAAGAGAACGGCGTTAACTTCTCCCTGAAGAGCTTCGTAAGATTCGAGACCGGTGAGGGCCTTGAGAAGAAGAACGAAGACTTTGCTGCAGAGGTAGCTGCTCAGCTCGGCTAAGCAGATCATACAGATCGAAAGAGCAATTCAGGAGACAGTCCGAAAGGGCTGTCTCTTTTTGTCAAGACTTTATTTGAAAAAGAAAGTGTGATAGGATAGTAGCGATGCAAAAGACGTATCCGAGGAAAAATGCATGAGTCAGAGCTTTACGGAAGTATTTCCCGAAATAGAATTGAGCAATGAATGCGCCGTCTGTATGGCGCATGTTTTCATAGAAAAAGTTGTTATGGCCAGATCCGGCGGCCTTCTAAAGGTTTACATAACATGCAATAATCTGATCGAAAAGCCCATCATCCGCAAAACGGAACAGCAGATGGCCAAGCAGCTTTCGGCAGCGGGAAGACAGGCACCCGTTGAGGTGAGATTTTATGAGAGCTATCATCTTTCCGAAATGTACGATGCAAAGGAGCTGTTTGAGAGATATCTGTCCAGCATGCTCTATGAGCTGAAGGATTACAGCCCTATGATCGCACTGATGCTGCAGAAGGCTGAGATCACCTATCCTTCCGAAAACAGTGTACAGATCTCTCTTCCGGATAATGCCATCTACCGCAGCAAGGAGGCGGAGCTTGACAGGATCCTGGAAAAGATCGTCTTTGAGCGCTGCCATCTTTCGGTACAGTTTTCCTATGTTTATCACGAGGCTGAGGTTCCCGAACATATCAAGGAAAGAGAGACCATCATGCTCCGTAAGGCGGCTATGATCACCTCCATGACAGGGAACATGGCCACGGAGCAGTCAGCGGAGGCTTCCCCTTGGGAAAGCGAAGAGGAGGCAGGCACCGAGGCTGCCCCCGCAGAAAGTGCGGCACCTTCCGGAGAAACCACGGAAGCTGCCACTCCGGGTAAGAAGAATGGGGCTTCAAACGCCACAGGCGGTGCCAAGGAGTCCTATAAACCAACCATCAGTAAAGGTTCCTTCGGAAAAGGCGGAGGCAAATGGGAAGGCCGGGGCAGGCGCTTTTCCCGCAGACAGTCTGACGATCCCGATGTGTTCTGGGGACGGTCCACGGACGGCGAGATCTCCGATATCAGCGAGTTCACCGACGAGATCGGTGCCGTTGTCTGCAGAGGCCAGATCTGGGGGCTGGAGGACAAGCAGTTTAACGAAGGCAAGAAGAGCATCCTTACCTTCTATATCACCGATTTTACCGATTCCATCAAATGCAAGCTCTTTTGCGATGCGGAGGACCGCGATGACCTCATGGGGAACCTGGGTAAGGATTCCTTCCTCATCGTCTCGGGTAATCTGTCCCATGACAGCTACGACAGAGAGCTGGTGCTTTCCGTCCGTGCCATGAAAAAGACCGTGGACTGGCGCAAGGAGAGGATGGACGAGAGCAGCAAAAAGCGCTTTGAGCTTCACTGCCATACCAAGTATTCCGAAATGGACGGCGTATCGGATGTGAATGACATTGTGATGCGTGCATATAAATGGGGGCATCGCGGGATCGCCATTACGGATCACGGCGGTGTACAGGCCCTGGCTGACGTTTTTCACGAAAGCTACGGGAAGATCATGAAGAAGGAAAAAGAGAAGGCCGAGAAAGCAGGCGTTCCCTTTGATGTTCAGAAAGCCTTCAAGATCATCATCGGCTGCGAGATCTACCTGGTGGACGATACCCAGGATATCGTTGTGGATTCAAGGAAACAGAACCTTCTGGACAGCTACGTGGTGTTTGATATTGAGACCACGGGCTTTTCCTCGGAAAAGGACAGGATCATAGAGATCGGAGCCGTGAAGGTAGAGGGCCGTAAGATCACGGACCGCTTTTCGAGTTATGTAAACCCGAAGAAACCCATCCCCATGCGGATCCAGGCCCTGACCACCATCGGGGACGATACCGTAAAGGATGCACCTGTCATAGAAGAGGTGCTGCCCAAGTTTCTGGAATTTTGTAAGGGCTGTGTCCTTGTGGCCCATAATGCCCGTTTTGATGTGGGCTTCATCAAGGCCAACTGCGAAAGACAGTCTCTGCCCTTTGACTTTACCTGGGCGGATACCGTGGGTATGGCCCGTATCCTGATGCCCAAGATCTCCAAGTTCACCCTGGACAATGTGGCAAAGAATCTGAAGATCTCCCTGGAGAACCACCACAGGGCGGTGGATGATGCGGAGGCTACGGCTGAGATTTTTGTAAAATTCATCACCATGCTGCAGGATAAGAAGATTTACGATCTGGACGGGGTCAACGATCTGGGCAGGGGAAGTGATGAGGCCATCCGCAAGATGAAGACCTTCCACTGTATCGTCCTGGCCAAGAACGACACGGGACGCGTGAACCTCTATAAGCTGATCACCGACTCCAATCTGCGCTACTATGCCAGAAGGCCCCGAATACCCAAGACGGAGCTGATGAAGTATCGGGAGGGACTGATCATAGGAAGTGCCTGTGAACAGGGCGAGCTCTTTTCCGCCATCGTGGACGGAAGAAGCAGTGCGGATATTGCCGCCATCGCTTCCTTCTACGATTATCTGGAGATCCAGCCTCTGGGCAACAACGCCTTCATGATCGCCAAGGACAGGTATGAGAACGTGAACTCCGAGGAGGATCTGAAGGACTTTAACCGGCAGATCGTCAGACTGGGAGAGGAGCTGGGCAAGCCTGTCTGTGCCACCTGTGACGTGCATTTCCTGGATCCGGGAGATGAAGTCTACCGTCGTATCATCATGACGGGAAAGGGATTTGACGACGCGGATAATCAGGCGCCTTTGTACCTGCATACCACCGAGGAGATGCTGGAGGAGTTCTCCTATCTGGGAATGGAGAAGGCCAGGGAAGTGGTGATCGAGAATCCCAATAAGATCGCTGATATGACGGATGTGGTTGAGGCGGCAAGACCCGATAAATGCGCGCCGGTGATCCCGGATTCCGACAAGATCCTGCGGGACATCTGTGAGCGCAGGGCCAAGGAGATCTACGGGGAGGAGCTTCCCACCGTGGTTCGGGAGCGCATGGAAAAAGAGCTCAATTCCATCATCACTAACGGTTTTGCCGTGATGTATATCATTGCACAGAAGCTGGTGTGGAAGTCCGTAGAGGACGGATACCTGGTGGGGTCCCGAGGGTCCGTGGGTTCCTCCTTTGTTGCCTTCCTTTCGGGGATCACGGAGGTTAACTCCTTAAGCGCCCACTATCTGTGTCCGAACTGTCATTTTACGGACTTTGATTCCGACGAGGTAAAGCAGTATTCCGGAATGGCGGGTTCGGATATGCCTGACCGGGATTGTCCGGTCTGCGGTCATAAGCTGGTCAAGGACGGCTATGACATCCCCTTTGAGACCTTCCTGGGATTCAAGGGAGATAAGGAGCCGGATATCGACCTGAACTTTTCAAATGAATACCAGTCCAAGGCGCATAAATATACGGAGGTCATCTTCGGCTACGGACAGACCTTCAAGGCCGGAACCATCGGTACACTGGCGGATAAGACGGCAGCGGGTTACGTGCGTCAGTACTATGAAGAACACGGCATGCCCAAGCGCAGGGCTGAGGTGGAAAGACTTGCCATCGGCTGTACCGGTGTCATGCGATCCACGGGGCAGCATCCCGGCGGTATCGTGGTTCTGCCCCTGGGGGAGGATATCAATACCTTTACCCCCGTGCAGCACCCGGCCAACGATATGAACAGCCCCATTGTGACCACCCATTTCGATTATCACAAGATCGATCATAACCTGCTTAAGCTGGATATCCTGGGACATCTGGATCCCACCATGATCCGTATGCTGCAGGACCTGACGGGGGTGGATCCCACAACGATCCCCCTGGACGATCCGAAGGTCATGAGCCTGTTCCAGAATCTGGACGCCCTGGGCATCACTCCGGAGGATATCGGCGGAACGAAGCTGGGAGCCAGAGGGATTCCGGAGTTCGGTACCGACAACGCCATCGGCATGCTGATGGATACCAAGCCCCAGACTTTTACGGATCTTGTCCGTATTTCCGGTCTGTCCCACGGTGAGGGTATCTGGGAAGGTAATGCCAAAACTCTGATAGAGGAAGGCAAAGCCACTATTTCCACGGCTATCTGTACCCGTGACGATATCATGATCTACCTTATCGGCAAGGGGCTGAAGTCCGATCTTGCCTTCAACATCATGGAGAACGTCCGCAAGGGAAAAGTGGCCAAGGGAGCCTGCGGCCAGTGGCCCGAGTGGCGTGAGGAAATGCTGAAGCACGACGTGCCCGAGTGGTATGTCTGGAGCTGCGAGCAGATCAAGTACATGTTCCCCAAGGCCCATGCAGCCGCCTATGTCATGATGGCCTGGCGCGTGGGATATTGTAAGGTTTATTATCCCCTTGCCTATTACGCTGCCTTTTTCTCCATCCGCGCCAAGGCCTTTAACTACGAGACCATGTGTCAGGGCCAGGCCAGAGCAGTGGGAGAGCTGGAACGGCTCAAGAAGCTCAAGAAGGATCTGATGAAGAAGAATGAAAAAATGCAGGCCAAGGATGAAGACACCATTTCAGACCTTCTCCTGGTGCAGGAAATGTACGCAAGGGGGCTTAGCTTCATGCCTATCGATATCTATCGGGCCCATTCGCGGAAATTCCAGATCATCGATGACAAGATCATGCCGGCCCTTTCCTCCATCGAAGGCATGGGAGCCACAGCGGCAGAGCAGTTCATGGAGGGAGCAAGAGGCGGCCAGTTCATCTCCATAGATGATCTGAAGGCCCGTACCAAGGTACCTACCAACGTCCTTGAAAAAATGCGTCAGCTGGGCCTTCTGGAAGGACTTCCGGAGTCAAACCAACTGAGCTTATTTGATATTATGTAAACGAATATTATGTTTATTTTAGAAGGAAGTACCCATGAGCGATTGGTATAAAAAAATGTCCTTTTATCAGATCTGGATCCGGAGCTTTGCCGACGGTAACGGCGACGGTATCGGCGATCTGTGGGGCGTCTATGACAAGCTGGAATATATCAAGTCAGTGGGAGTTGACGGGATCTGGTTTTCTCCGATCTATCCCTCGCCCAATGCCGATTTCGGCTATGATATCTCGGACTATAAGGATATCCATCCCGAATATGGGGATCTGGCACTTTTTAAAAAGGTGCTGGACAAAGCTCACGATCTCGGCCTGAAGGTCATCATGGACCTTGTCATCAACCATACCTCGGATGAGCACCCCTGGTTTCAGGAGAGCAGGAAGGGACGCTGCAACCCTTACAGTGACTATTACATCTGGAGGGATACCCCCAACAACTGGGAATCCCTTTTTGAAGGCAATGCCTGGGAATACGATCCCCAGAGAGGCCAGTACTATCTGCATATCTTTGCCAAAAAACAGCCGGATCTGAATATGGACAATCCTGCAGTGCGAAAGGAAGTAGAGGAGATCCTTAAGTTCTGGCTGGATATGGGTGTGGACGGTTTCCGGGAGGATGTGATCAATTTCATATCCAAGAAGGAAGGCCTTCCCAGTGGCGTGCCTCTTTTGCCCGCTGTCAACGGAATGCCCCATTACAAGGACGGTCCCCATATCTACGAATACAACCGGCAGTTCCGCAGAGTCTGCCAGAAATATGACTGCTTCCAGATCGGCGAGGGTCCCATGACGACTTTAAAGTCCGCCCTCAAGTATCTGACGGGTCCGGAAAAATGCCTGGATATGATGTTTTCCTTCGATCACATGATGGCGGATTGCTTCTACACCGAGTATATGCACAGACCCTTCAGTCTGCTGAAATACAAAAGGGCGATCTCCAAGTGGCAGTACGGTCTGGAGGGAAGGGCGTGGAACAGCCTGTACCTTGAGAACCATGATCATCCCCGTATCATCAGCCGCTACGGAAGCGAGGTTTTCCGGGTCAAGAGCGGGACCATGCTGGCGGCTTCCTACCTGTTCCTGCAGGGAACACCCTTTATCTATCAGGGGCAGGAGATCGGCATGACCAACATCCGTCTGGGCAGGATCGAGCACTACGAGGATGTTTCCAGCAAGACCAATTTTCACCGTTACCATCTGAAGGACAGCATGGCCAGAAGGCTGCACCGTATCCATTTATCCAGCAGGGATTCGGCCAGGACACCCATGCAGTGGGACGATTCTCCCCATGCGGGCTTTACGGTGCCCCAGGCGCAGCCTTGGTTTTATGTAAACCGAAATTATACAGAGGTCAACGTCAAAAACCAGGAAAAGGATCCTTCCAGCATCCTGAACTTTTACAGGGCGTGTCTGAAGTTGCGCAAAAGCTCCAAGACGCTGCTTTTTGGCGGCTACAGGGAACATTTTCCCAAGGACCGCTATGTTTTTACCTATGAACGCTACCGGAAGGATATCCGTTATCTCATCATCTGTTCCTTCAGCGAGTCTGCTGTTGCATTCCGCGTGCCCAGGGAGTATGAGGGCAGGACGGGAGAGCTGATGCTCTGTAATTACGAGGACAGGGAAAAGGGCCCCGACAAGGTGCGAAGCATCGGCTTCCTGCGCGCCTACGAAACCAGAGTATACCGTTTTCGGTTCTGAACTTTTCAGCATTTCTTTTTGTTGTGAAAATCTCAGAAAATTGGTATAATGACTCTGTATGGAAAATGAGGGGGATCTTTGCTGACGCAGCTATGCGAGGGAGCCTGTTATGTTTCAGAGAAAACATAATATAACTGCATTTATCATCTGTATTCTGGGTGTTTCACTTAATATTCTTCTCAGCCTTTCGGTGGGAGCATTGGGCCTGCCACTGCATCTTGATACGGTGGGAACGGTTGCTGTTGCCGTAATGGGCGGTTATCTTCCCGGCGTAGTCGTCGGCTTTATCACCAATTTTGTCAAATGTCTTACGGATCCCGGTTCCCTGTATTACGGGGTTTTAAATGTGTTGATCGCCATTGCGGCCGCAGGACTTGCTTCCCGGGGCTGGCATAAAAAGATCCGCGGCCTTGCCGGTATGATCGCAGTCTTTACCCTGATCGGCGGAGGCCTGGGAACCCTGATCCCCTGGTTTATGGAAGGCCTTACCTTTGACGCTGAATCCTTAAGCGGCGTCCTGTACGGAACCGGTTTCTTCAGTCAGGGAACGGCGCATATCCTTTCCAGTATCATCATGGATCTTCCGGACAAGGCGATCACGGTTCTTTTGGCTGCACTTATCCTTCGTATCATTCCCGAAAAACTCTATTCCTATTTCACATTTACTGCCTGGCGTCAGCAACCCACCGAGGAAACGGACTCCAAAGGCAAGGTAAAGGTCCGCATCCTGTCGCTGCAGACCAAGTTTTTGCTGGTCCTCGGTTTTTCACTGCTCATCGTATCCATGGCGGCCATCGGTATCGGTTCGGCTGTCTATAACAAGACAGTGGTCAAGGATCATACCCGTATCGCCCAGGGAACTGCCAGGATAGCAGCCAGCGTCCTTGACGGGGACAGGATCGAGGAATTCCTGGAAAAGGGACATGGGGCTGAGGGTTATGATGAGGTGCAGCATCTTTTGGAGGAGATCCGCGGCAGCTCCACGGATATCGAATTCCTCTATGTTTACCAGATCAGAGAGGATGGCTGCCATGTGGTCTTTGATGTTGAGACGCAGGAGGTTCCCGCTTTCGAGATCGGCAGCGTGGTTCCCTTTGATGATGAGCTGGGAGACAATGTGACCGCACTTTTACGGGGAGAAAAGATCGACCCCGTTATCACCTATGACAGCTACGGTCACCTGTTGACGGCCTACGAACCAGTGTATGATTCCGACGGCAGATGCGTATGCTATGCGGCAGCGGATGTAGATATGGAGAAGCTCAACATTCTGAAGCACTCCTTCCATACGGAAACAGTGACGGTCTTCCTGACCTTCTTTTTCCTGATCTGCGTCTTTGTTATCTGGCTGGCCGATTACAATCTTATTCTGCCTATCAACGCCATCATGAGAGGAATGGATCAGATGTCCCAGGCATCGGACACTCAGGAGAGAATGGATGAAGATGTAAAAATGTTCCGCCTTCTGGACATCCATACGGGAGATGAGGTGGAGAATCTCTACCGGTCTGCCTGCCGGATGACCAAGAACCAGGCAGAGCATATGCGAAGCATCCGGAGACTTTCGGATTCCACGGCCAAAATGCAGGATGGTCTGATCATCACCATCGCGGACATCGTCGAGAGCAGGGATTCCGATACGGGTGCCCATGTACAGAAAACGGCGGCTTATGTGAAGATCATCGTGGAAGGCCTGAGGAAGAAGGGCTACTACGCAGAGAAGATCAATGCCAAGTTCATTTCGGACGTGGTACGTTCCGCGCCCCTTCATGATGTAGGTAAGATCAATATCCCCGACGAGGTGTTGAACAAACCCGGAAAGCTTACGGATGAAGAGTATGAGATCATGAAGACCCACACCACTGCGGGTAAGAAGATCATGGAAAACGCCATCAGTACCGTAGAGGGAGACAACTATCTGAAGGAAGCCAGAAATATGGCGGCTTACCATCATGAGCGCTGGGACGGAAAGGGCTATCCCGAAGGGATCCACGGTGAGGTGATCCCCCTGTCTGCCCGTATCATGGCGGTGGCCGATGTTTTTGATGCACTGACATCTCCCAGGGTTTACAAGCCCGCCTTCCCGCTGGAGAAGGCACTCTCCATCATCGAAGAGGGTAAGGGGACCCAGTTCGATCCCAAATGTGTTGAAGTGTTCATGGATTCCCTTGATGAGGTCAAGGTGATCCTGCAGAAATATAACCGCGATATGTAAGGAGGTTGTCTGCACTGTGAAAAAAAATAATCGAATTTCATATGTGGCAGCAGCCTGTCTCATTGCAGCGCTCTCATTTATCCTTCCGGCTCCGGTAAGGGTTTTGGGCAGCGGCATTTTGCCCGGCGAGATGGCAGTCAAGGATCCCTCCTGGATCGGAGGCGGCTATGCAGCCACTAACCAGATCGAAAATGTAGGCTTCACCGCCGTTGTTTACGATGCCACAAACGGACTTCCCACCTCGGATGCCAACTATGTACTTGGTGCCAGGGACGGTCATGTATGGATCGGAAGCTACAGCGGCATCATGAAATATGACGGCAGCACTTTTACCAGAGTCGATAACTCCAATGGCCTTACCAGCGGCCGCGGGTTGTTTGAGGACAGCAACGGACGGATCTTTGTGGGCACCAACGACAACGGTGTTGTGGTCATTAACGGAAATGAACAGACTCATATCACCTATAAAGACGGTCTTCCTGCTTCCTCCATCAGAGTGTTCGCGGAGGATCGGAAGGGCAATGTCTATGTGGGGACCACGGCAGGTGTTTGCTATCTGAGTCCCGAACTGAAGGTGCACAAGCTGGAGGATGAGAGACTTGACGGCGAGCGGGTGCTTCGCCTTTCCGCTGATCTTTCCGGCTGTGTTTACGGACAGACCAAGAGCGGCCTTATCTTTAAGATCAAAGATCAGGAGATCGCTGAGGTGTATTCCTCCGAAGAGCTGGGGATGCATAAGATCACCTCTATCCTGGCTGACCCGCAAAAAGACGGAAACGTTTACATCGCAACGGAGGAGGATGTGATCTATCACGGAACCTTCGGAAACAAGGCGGATCAGATGGATAGTCTTTCCACGGCACCCCTTACCGGGATCCACTGGATCAGCTATGACTGTAACAGGCTTTGGGTTTCCTCCACCAGCATGATCGGATATTTTGATCAGGAAGGCGTATTTACACTCAGTGAAAATCTTCCCTTAGTGGGCGGTATCGAGATGATGACCTCCGATTATCAGGGAAATATGTGGTTTGCCTCCTCGACCCAGGGTGTGATGAAGATCGTGGCGGACAATTTTGTCGATCTGTATGCTTCCTATGGGACGCAGGAAGAGGTGACCAATGCAGCCTGCCTGCATAACGGAGAGCTTTATGTCGGTACGGATAACGGACTGAGGATCATGGATGTCAGCGGAAAGCCCAGGGAAGATGCGTTGATCGGGCAGATCGGAACGACGCGGATCAGATGTATCATGGAGGACAGTAAGGGTAACCTCTGGATCGGCTGCTATACGAATGATATGGGACTTATATGCCTGGGCAGTGACGGCAGCGTTACTTCCTACACCTATGAAAGAGGCATGCCGGATAATGAGATCCGGTGCATCTGCGAAGCCTCTGACGGAACCATACTGGCGGGAACCGACGGCGGGATCGCCTGCATCAAAGATGGCAATATCACGGATACCATTACGGCATCCGATGGTTTGAAGAATACCGTTATCCTGACGCTGGCGGAAAGAGACGGAACCATCTGGGCAGGAACCGACGGCGGCGGCCTGTACAGGATCAAGGATTCGAACCTGAAAAGCTTCCATGTGGAATCCGGCCTTACCAGTGATGTCATCATAAGGATCAAAGAGGATGAGAAGAGGGGAGTACTCTGGCTGATCACCTCGAATTCCATCATGTACCTGAAGGATGATGTTTTTTACACGGTGAGATCCTTCCCCTACAGCAACAATTACGATCTGTATTTTGACAAAAGAGACGATATGTGGATCGTCTCCTCCTACGGCATCTATGTGGTAAGAGCAGAAGCCATGCTGGCAGACAAGGTGGAGGATTACAGGCTCTACACCCTGGCAAACGGCCTTCCCGGAACACCCACCTCCATGTCCTACAGTGCCATCTCGGAGGACGGGTTTCTGTTTATTCCGGAACGAAACGGCCTCTGCCGCGTGAACATGGATCATTTTTCCCAGAACAGTATTCCGGTGAAGACGGCAGTGGGCTCCATCCGTTTCGGCGAAGAACAGATCCTGCCGGATAAGAACGGGATCTACCAGCTTCCCAACACGGATGCCAGGATCAGTATCACCGCCTCCGTTATGGACTATACCCTGCAGAATCCCATTGTCAGCGTTTATCTGGACGGAAAGGAAAGCGAGGGTGTAACGGCTCACAAGAGTGATCTTACCACGCTGGAATATACGGGACTTCGATACGGAAATTACAAGCTGCACATCAAGGTGTTTGACAATGCGGGAAGACTGGAGCTTCTGGATGAGACCTATACGATCCTGAAGGAGCCCCGTCTTGCCGAGGTGCCTCAGTTCAGATTGCTCATCGTGCTGGCCATTGCGGCACTAGTGGGATTCGGTGTATGGCGTTTTATGAAAAATACCATCATCAACAAGCAGTATGAGGAGATCCGTCTGGCCAAGGAGGAAGCGGAAAGAGCCAACCTTGCCAAGACCAGGTTCCTGGCCAACATGTCCCATGAGATCCGTACCCCCATCAACGCCATCATGGGTGTGAACGAAATGGCCTTAAGAGAGGATGCCACCGGCGTTCCGAAGCCTTACTTCATGTCCATGATCAATTACGCTCTGAATATCCGAAATGCTTCGGAATCCCTGCTCAGCCTCATCAATGACCTGCTGGATCTTTCCAAGGTGGAGTCGGGCAAGATGAACCTGGTGGAGCAGGAATACGATGTGCAGGATATGCTCAGATCCGTTATCTCCATTATCCGTGTCAAGAGCACGGAAAAAGAGCTGACCTTTGATGTGGTGGTGGATGAAACGCTTCCGAAGCGCCTTTACGGTGACGTCAGCAAGATCAAGCAGATCATTCTCAATCTGTTGACGAATGCGGTTAAATATACTGCCTTCGGCGGCCTTACCTTCAGTGTGTCCATGGAGGAAAGACAGGACGAAACCTGCAAGCTTTGCTTCAGCGTTAAAGATACCGGTATCGGCATTAAACAGGAGGATATGGACAAACTCTTTACGGCCTATGAACGTCTGGATGAACAGAAAAACAGCGGTATTCAGGGAACGGGCCTGGGACTTGATATCTCCCGCAGGTTTGCGGATATCATGGGAGGAGAGCTGACCTGCGAAAGTCAGTACGGAAAGGGCAGCGAGTTCCTTTTTACGGTAGAACAGAAGATCGTGGATCAAACCCCGGTGGGTATTTTTTCCGAGCAATCCGATTCTGTGAAGAGAGGGGCTTATGTACCGCAGTTCATCGCACCGGATGCGGACATCCTGGTGGTGGATGACAATCCCATGAACCTGAGCGTGATCAAAGGCCTGCTCAAGGGAACGAAGGTCTTCGTATCCACGGCATCCAGCGGAGAAGACTGTCTGGAAAAGATCAAGGATACGCGTTTTGATGTGGTCCTTCTTGATCATATGATGCCGGGAATGGACGGCGTGGAGACGGTAGCCGAGATCAGAAAGACCAACCCTGATCTGCCGGTCTATGCCCTTACAGCCAACACCAGTTATGACAGTGCATATTATATCTCCAAGGGCTTTAACGGCTACCTGCAAAAGCCCATTGACAGTATGGTCCTGGAAAAGACCATCATGCGGCATATTCCCGAGGAGAAGATGGAAAAACCCGCCCAGCAGGCGGCGGAGGAAGAGCTTACAGAGATACCGGCAGATCTGCTCTGGATCTATGATACAAAGGGGATCTCCGCACCGGACGGCATTCGCAATTCCGGCGGAATACCGAATTACATCGGAGCACTTAACATGTTCCTCGATACCATTGAAGAGAATGAGGTAGTGATCCGCGAGGCTTACGAAAGCGGCAATATCAGGCTGTTTACCATCAAGGTCCATGCCCTCAAAAGCTCAGCCCGCATCATCGGCGCACTGCAGCTCTCGGAGCTGGCCGAAAAGCTGGAGGATGCGGGAAACAAAGAGGATATGGAGTTTATCGATGCCAATGCGGGGATCCTGCTTAAGGATTATGAGGAGTTTAAGGATAAGCTGTCGGGTCTGAGGGCCGGAGGCAACGACGATGATAAGGAGAAGATCCCGGAAGAGGAGCTTCAAAGCGCCTATGATGCGCTGGCAGAGATGATCCCTCAGATGGATTACGATGCCGTGGAGATGATCCTGGATGAACTGGGCGGATATGAACTACCGGAAGAAGACGATAAGATAGTGGGGCAGCTTTCAAAGAAGCTCAGAAGCTTTGACTGGGATGGGATGGAGGAACTCATTCAGAGTAAGTCCGGATGGAGTAAGGATAAATGAGCGAGCATAAAATGATCCTGATAGGGGAGAAGGAATTCTTTATTGCGAGAATTCTGATCAAAAAGATTCGGGATTTACAGATCGACTGCAGTTTTGTTCCCTGCACCGTAAATGATATCAGTGAAAACTTAGAGGGAGTTTCCCTTGTGGCTCTTTTTATGGATGACGGGGAAAGACCGAAGGATAAGGTCATCATTTATCTGACGGATATCATGAAGGAGAAAAACCTGCAGCTGATCCTGGTGGGGGAACAGTATGATATCCAGTGTATGGTGGACCGTTTCCCCGGAGATCTGATCTATAAGACCTTCATCCGCCCGGTGGATAATGAGAAGTTTGCAGAGTCGATCATGGAGTATATGAATAAGGCGGATGCGGGTGAGCTGAGAAAAAGCATCCTGATCGTGGATGATGATCCCCAGTACCTGCTGCTGGTGCGGGACTGGCTCAAGGATATCTATAAGGTTTCCATGGCCAATTCCGGCATGCAGGCCATCAAGTGGCTGGGCAACAATAAAGTGGATCTGATCCTTCTGGACCATGAGATGCCGGTTACCAGCGGACCCCAGGTCCTCGGAATGCTGAGAAGTGACAGCGATACCCGCTCCATCCCGGTGATGTTTTTGACGGGAAAGGGAGATAAGGAAAGTGTTATGGCCGTTGTGGCGCTGAAGCCGGAAGGCTATATTCTGAAGAGTGTCAGTAAGGAAGACCTGATATTAAAGCTTCAGGAATTCTTTATCATGCATAAATAGTTTTTATCATACCTTTAAGGGAGAAACGCGAATGATCGAGATGATCAGGGCACATCAACTGAATATCATGCTCTTTCTGTGCGGAAGCTGCGGGATCCTGATCTTTTTGCTGGTGCATACCCGCTTCATTTCCAGGAAAAGAAAGGGAATACTGATCCTGATGGAGCTCATCGCCCTGTTCCTGCTGTGGTTTGACAGGCAGGCTTATCTCTATGCGGGGGATCCGGGACATACAGCTTATGTCATGGTCCGGGTGAGCAACTTCATGGTATTTTTCCTGACGTCAGCCATCGTCTTTGGCTTTGATCTGTATCTGCAGGATCTTCTGACTCAGGAAGGCAAACTGAAAGAAACACCCCGGCGCCTCAGGATCGTTGCCATCGTCTCAGCCATGGGAATGGTACTTGCCGCGGTGGCGGCTTTTACGAACCTGTATTATTATTTTGATGAGTCCAATACCTATCACAGAGGACGGGGATTTTTGATCGCATATATCATTCCGGTGATCTGTCCCATCGTGCAGTACACGGTCGTCAGGCAGTATAAGAAGCTCTTCAGCAGGCTGATCTATGCTTCGCTGTTGCTGTACATCTTTGTGCCCATCACCTGCGGACTCATACAGATCAAGGCGTACGGTATTTCACTTGTCAATATGTCCATGGTGGCGGTTTCGATCTCCCTGTATCTGTTCACATATCTGGACATCAATCAGATGATGATCAGTCAACATATGAATGAGGTCAAACAGCTGCGTGAAGAAAGGGCACATATGCATAAAGTCTTTGATCAGGTTTGCCAGGCTTTTACGGCCGCTGCCGAGTCAAGAGACGAGTACCGGAAGGAAAACGGTCTTCGCTGCGCAGAGTATGCCAAAAAGATCGCCCGGAAGGCAGGCAAAAGCGAGGAATACTGCGCTAAGGTATATTATGCAGCCCTGCTTCATGAGGTGGGTAAGGCAGGTGTGAACAACAGTGCCATTGAGCATTTGGAGGATCCGGAGAGAAAGGAAGAGGATGTCATCAGAAAGATCCCCGAGATCGGCGGACAGATCCTTTCCTGTATCGATGAATATCCCTTCCTGGCCGATGCAGCCAGATACTGTCATGAACGATATGACGGCAAGGGATACCCGGAGGGACTGAAGGGAGATCAGATTCCTGAGATCGCCAGGATCGTTACCGTGGCGGATGCCTATGTAACAATGAAAACGAATAACCAATACCGCGAAAAACTTCCGGATTTCATAGCAAGAGAAGCCTTTGTCAAAGGAGCTGGTGAGGAATATGATCCGGAATATGCCGACTTGATGGTGAGGATCCTGGATGCCGGAAGTGCGGACAATGGACAGGAGGAAGATCAGTCCCTGGAGGAAGAGCTTACCTGCAATGATTACAGAGAGCATATCCTGCGGGGTATCCCCATTGAGCTGGGCGAAACCCGGATCGAGTTTGATTGCAGCTATGTGAATGAGGAGAACATGTTCAGTGCACCTGCGCTGGTGCTGTTTGATTCCTATGACGGAAGAAGCCATGACAACCAGAAGGCCATCGAAGGATATCAGTATCTGGAATACGGAGAGCTCTGGTTCGATGAGCATTGTATTACCACTGCTGCCCGTAAGATCAAGCAGACCAAAATGACGGAGACCCAGCCGGAAGGCCATTATCTCATTCTGGCGGGCCGGTATGAGGATCATTTAAGACTTGTGATGCAGGGTCCAGTATACTCCAAGGAAGTGATCGTGGCACTGCCCAGCGTTTCCAGGTCTGCCTACATCGGATTGACGGGAGAGCATTGCCGCCTTTCCAATATCAGGATCTATCCCACGGGCAAGAACTATACCGAGGAGGATATTGAAAGGATCGTAAAGGAGATCACCTATACCGACCATATGGAGTCGGATATTCCCAATGTCAATATCGACAGACCCCGATCTGCTGCCAGTGAAGGGATCGAGATCAAGGAAAGGCTCAGACTTGCCTTCCATACCATGTCCCTTCCCGAGGCAAGCCTCGTATGGCACTGTCCGTATATCGTGCTCTTTTCCTCGGATGACGGCACTGTGGGCGGACCGAATTACCATGAGTACGATCTGATCAAGCTAAACGGTGAGAACAACGGAACGAATGATCTTGCACAGGTGAGATTCACCATGAAGAAGCTGGACACCTTCCCGGGTTGGGAAGTCTGGAAGGAAGCCAACAAGGAAGGACTGGAGTGTGAGATCTCCGTGGAAAAGAAAAAGAACCAGATCCATCTTAAAACCCAGCATCTGGGGATCAGCATGGAAAGTACCACCACGATCCTGGATGACAGAGAACGGATCTATCTGGCGCTTACGGGAGATCAGGTGGCACTGACGGATATCCGGATCATGTAGCCCGGATTGAGATCCGTACCGATGCATGAAGTTACTGAAATTGATTCCACTGCCAGCAGTGCTGTGGATTTTGATCATGAGCTGGATTCCTATGAGCCCTAAAAGGATCATTACAATTTCTATTTCACCTACAAGACCGTCCATCCCTGGTGGGATGCTGTGGCCCTCGGCATGGAAGAGGCGCAGCGTCAGTTTCTTGACAAGGGTATCAGGATCACTTATGAATACATGGCTCCAAAGGGCATGCTGCCGGCGACCAGCTCATCAGGGATGCCAGCAACCTGCTCAGTGAATACTTCATGCACGGCTCGGTCTTCCGCATCGGCGGAGATGAATTCGTTGTTTTGCTCCAGGGCAAAGGCTATGACAAACGCCGGGAGAGCATTGATGAATTCAACCGCAAGGTGGAAGCCAATATAGCTAAAGAGGAAGTGGTGGTATCCATCGGTGCTGCCTCCCTGCAGTCGGGAGACAGAACACTCCGCGATGTATTTGAACGCGCCGACCAGTTGATGTACGAACGCAAAAAACAGCTCAAAGCAATGGGCGCGATGACGAGAGAATAGAAAGTCAAGATAATTATATCGATCTGTGCGCACAGGTTGGAAAAGAACCCGAAAAAGAATTCTCAGGAAGCATCCAAAGCCATAGAGGTATTCCTTGGGAATAATCATCTTGGGCGTGCATAATATGAAAACAAAAGACAGTTCTTTTAAGCATCTTAAATATGCTCTGAAACAGATATGGGGAGCGGATAAACTGCTCCTTGCTTTTTCTATATTCAAAAACTCCATTGAGCAGATCTTCTATGTTTTCTTTTTCGTCTATCTGACGAAATATATCTTCAACTGTATTGAAAGAAACATTGAATACAGCAGGCTGTTTAAGTTTCTTGTGATCGCATGTCTCGGTCATATTTTCGTGCATTTTACCTGCGGATGGTATGAGGCTTACAGAAAAGTCAAAACGCCGGAAGTCTACAGGTACATTTTTCACCGGGTGATGGACCTGTCGGACTCCCTTGAGTTAAAGGACTATGAAAACCCGGAATTCTACGATAAGTATTCCAGGGCTTTGGACCGCGTTGTAGACTCTGCCATTGATCTGGCCATTAAATTCGGTGTCTATTGCGGTAATGTGGTATCAACAGTCGCATCCCTTGCCATAATAGTAGTGGTGGATCCTTTCTTGCTGGTATTCATGATCGTACCCATGATCGTGAGCCTGTACTTCGGCAGCAAGAACGGCAAATGCAATTATGAAAGGGAAAAAGCCATCACCCGTGATAAAAGAGTGGCAGACTATGTGAAGCGTGTTTACTACGAAAAGAAATACGCTGCGGAAGTGCGTCTTTTTGACATTAATTCCATCCTGCTCAAAAAACAGGAAGAAGCAGTGGAAAGGATGGAAACGGTCTCCATGAGGTATCGCATGAGGTCTGCATTTTACTCTTTCATCATGAAGGGAAGCTATTCCATCTTCGCAGGAGTTATCGCATACTTTTATGTGGTAGTGCGGGTGAAATTCGGTAATATTTCGGATATCTCAAGCTATGTGGCAATGATCAGTGCCATGGCATTTTCCACCAATCAGCTTAAGCAGGCCGTTGAAAACAGGATCTTCTTAAACAACGAGAGCAGACTTTTTAAAAACCTGGAAGAGTTCCTGGAAAGAGATGTTCCTGAGAGTGAAGAGAAAACACCCATTCATGAGATCAAAAGCATTGAACTGAAGGATGTTTCCTTTACCTATCCCGGAGCAAAGAGCGAAACCCTGAAAAACATCAGCTTTAAGTGGGATAAAGGCGACAGGCTGGCGATCGTCGGTTATAACGGTGCAGGCAAGACCACCCTGATAAAGCTTCTGATGGGTCTTTATGAAGTGCAGTCCGGAGAGATCCTTGTAAACGGTATGGATATAAAGGATATCGATCTTAATTCTTACAGAGAAAGATTCGGTACGGTCTTTCAGGATCTTCAGGTATTTGCCATGCCTCTTGTTGAAAATGTGCTGATGAGAAGACCTGAGGGCCGGGAGGATTATGACAAGGCAAAGAAGGCGCTTATAAACGCACAGTTTGATGTATCGCACAAAGGTCTTATACACGGGCTTGATACGGTGGTAAGCCGTGAGTTTGATCAGGAAGGCTTTGTCCCTTCGGGCGGACAGGCGCAAAAGATCGCCATAGCAAGAGTGTTTGCCCGGGATCCCGATATGGTCATTTTGGATGAACCTTCATCGGCGCTTGACCCGCTTGCCGAGTACAACATGTACAACAACATGATGAAGCTTTCCGAGGGCAAGGGCGTCATCTTCATATCCCACAGACTCTCATCTGCCAGAATGGCAGATCTGATCTATCTGATGAAGGACGGACAGGTGGTTGAGAGCGGAACACATGAGCAGCTCATAGCGCTTGGCGGATACTATCATGAGATGTTCACACTCCAGGCGGAAAACTATCAGGAGAGTCTGCCGGAAGAAATGCTGAAAGGAGCTGAGGCGTTTTATGGCTAATGAAAAAGAAGACAAGATCTCAATAAAACGATTGATCAGCAACACGTCATTTATGATACGGTATGCGTCAAAATACGACAGGCCGCTGATCGTTAAGATATTCATGATGAATGTCATCTTAAAGGCCGCCATGGCAGTGAACGGTACCTTTATCCTGAAGATGATCGTAGACGGCCTGATCGGGGAGACACCCTTCGGCAAAATGACGGTAATCCTTCTGATATCACTCGCTCTTGTTGTCTGTATCGAATGGATCAGCCAGATGCTGGAAGAATGGGCCAAGGCCAAGATCATCAAGCTTGATGGAAAGATCCAGAGAGATCTGATAGAGAAAAACAGCAGGATGGATCTGATCTATTATGATAATCCGGACTACTACGATACCTATGTTTTCGTGGCAAACAATGCGGACCATATGATAGAAGGTGCCGTGATGATCTCCAGTAAGATCTTCGGCGGAGCCATAGCGCTTATTGTCGCGGCTTCCCTGATCCTCACCATCAGTCCTTTCCTTGCGGTATTCCCGATTGTAGGATTTATCATTAACCTCATAACGAGATTCAAGATGGAAGAGATCGAATACACCTGGTGGCTGGAATACAAAAAGCATTTGCGGAAAGCGGACTATTCCAAGAGAGTTTTCTATCAGCCCGAATATGCAAAAGAATGCAAACTCACAAACGTAAAGGAACCGCTGCGGCTCCAGTTTGACGAGGCCCTTGATGCCGCTTCTGCGGCAGGGAAAAAATATACGCCTCTGCTTACCTGGATCTCGCTTTTGAACTGGATCACGGTATTTACGGTGCTGTCGTTTTTTGCGGTACCTGCCTACCTGGGATATCTTGCCCTTGTACTTCGTAAGATCGCCCTCGGTGAAGTAGCATCGGCTAACAATGCGGCTAACTATGTAAGAGGAAACCTTAACGAGATCAACTACTGCCTGGTGGATTTCCAGATCATCGGACAGTACGCGGAAAAGTTCAGAAAGCTTTTGGACTATGAGCCGGTCATTGAAGTTACCGACGGGATCAGCCCGGATAAAGAAGCAGGCTCTCTTATACTGTCCAATGTATGTTTCCGTTATCCCAACACCGAAAAGGATACCTTAAAGGATATCTCCATCGAGATAAAGCCCGGCGAAAAGATCGCCATCGTCGGTGAAAACGGCGCGGGCAAAACAACCTTTGTTAAACTTTTGATGCGTCTTTATGATGTTACAGGCGGCAGCATCCGGTATAACGGTCATGATATAAGAGAATACAACATAAGAGAATATCGCAAAAAGATAAGCGCTGTTTTCCAGGATTACAACATCTATGCGGCAACGCTTTCGGAAAACGTATTGCTCAGACAATATGACAAAACGGATGAAAAGGACGTTATGGAAGCGCTGGATAAGGCGGACTTTTCCAAAAAACTTGCAAAGCTTTCCGGCGGACTCGATACCGCTCTTACCAGGGAGTTTTCGGATGAAGGCATCAATCTTTCCGGAGGTGAGAGTCAGAAGATCGCCATCTCGAGAGTGTTCTTAAATAACGGTGACAGAGCGATCTCCATCCTGGATGAGCCCTCCAGTGCTCTGGATCCGGTTTCTGAATACAAGCTCAACAAAAACCTGATCGACCAGGCGAAGAGCGATACGGTCATTTTTATTTCGCATCGACTTTCAACCACACGAATGGCAGACCGGATCTATCTGTTTGAAAACGGCACCATCAAGGAGCAGGGAACTCATGATGAGCTGATGGCATTAAACGGACTGTACAGGGAGATGTTCGACCGACAGGCACACAATTACATAGCTTAGAAGAGTGAAATGAAAAAGCCCCCGAAATTCGGGGGCTTTCGCAGCCAGTAGGGGAATCGAACCCCAATCCTGTTGGCGCAAGCCCGCATAAATACTGACTTTTTTGATATGCGCTTGGGTTACTCGGGTTACTCGAATGATACACCATTCAAAAAGACACTTATAGTTTTCGAATAAAAACAGAGAAAGGAGAGTGTCTTGGATGGTAGCCTTTGGGGAACGATTTGGCGAAAAGCGTTGACAAATCGGGCTTTCTTTACATTGTTTCTAAATCAAGCCAGTCGTCTGCTATAGAATTACAACTATCACAAACAAGATTTATATTTATCCATTCAAAAGCATCCACCCATTCTTCTTCAGAAAAAGAATCATCATTTATAACACATTCATCTATAAAATCCTGTTTACCTTGCGATGAAATCTTTACCTTGACCTGGAATATTTGATAACCACAATCTTCACAAATATAATTAACTAAAGGCTCGTCGCGGTCAAGAAAATCGTCTTTACAAACATATCCATCCCAACCATGTTTTCCTGCATCAAATAACACTATTTCTTCCCCGCAATCTTTACATTTAACTTTTACTAATTGTCTATCATTACTACTGAACACTTCAAAGTGTTCAGATCCACATTTACATCTAATTGAACCTGATACTTCATATTCCGTGTGCTCATTATTATCTAACAAAAAATACTCCTTTAAATGTGATGGAATAGGTAATTTCATATTTTTCTCCTCAAATAAACTGAAGTATAATTATGTACCAATTTTATCATAATTCTTGACGAAATCAATGGGATTAGGTATAGTCAAAACGAGCTGAACAACGGTAATCTTACCGCCATACAGCTCGTAAATTATCTTAGGATATCTAATTTACAGAAAATCTTTCACTCACTTGGGCTGAAGCTCCTTTGTGCGATTATCTTCCGATTATATTTGCTAATCAATATTCCATGTGTCCTGTTTCAAAAAGTTTCTTCAGTGAACATGGGTTCTGCGGAATCGCATATTTGATGCCTGCTTCTTTAAGGAACAAAGGAAAAGTCTTTTTAGTAAAACCACTTCTTTTCCAGGAAAAATACATAAGAATATCCAGCCAGTTATTGAGCCTGGTATTAAGGGTCCTTTTTTCTACAATCTTCCCATCCTGAAAGATTCCTACATAATTGTTTTCGATTACGCCTGTTTTTTCATCACTTTCACCGAATAAGACATAACAGGTTCCGTCATTTTCTATCTCGATTTCCTTAAGATTGATTATACTCTCATTCGAAAAAAACTCTTTTTCGATTTCAAAATTCTCAGTATCATAAACAACGAGCCGACGCTTCAGCCAGTCATTCCAATGTGCCTGAATACAATAAAGATATTTGCCGTCGCTCGAAAAGACAACTCCGGTATCTTCGCTCCCGCCACAGTTGCTAGTCTTGATTTTCTTCAACATTTTCATGTTAGCTATGTCATAGACAACTAGATGATTCTCATTTGTATGAGAAACAAAAACATCCTTCCCTGGAACAAACGCGCCAACATAGGAATATGGTGTCTCGGTAAAACGTCCAAGAAGATTATCTTCCATATCATAGACCCAAACCGTTCCGGACATCCCTACT
>JAILKJ010000023.1 GCA_024693845.1 Lachnospiraceae bacterium | reverse complement strand
TAGATCTTCAGGCGGAACCTGCGTATTTTCTTTTTTCTTTCCAAAGCTGCCTTGTCCATAGTGTCGAATTCCTTGAACTGTATTACTTTTTCATACGAAATAAGGATACCACAGATGCCGGGTATTTGTCAGCAAACCCTTGCATTTTATTCACATAAATGCTATCGTCTCCTCATATTCTTCGTGCCATATGAGACAGATATTTCTATTATCTATGTTCTGTTCTACATTTTCTGTTTTGCACATTTAAGGAATGGCGCGATTCCCAGTTTGTTCAATCTGTTTACTGACCCGTTTTTTGTAACCGTTATTGACATACGTAATGTATACGTATACTATGTTTTATAGGAGGTATCTTTGGCTACCGTAGCAGAAATCGTAAGACGAATCAAAAAATACACTCGATGCTATTTTATTCGTGAGGGATGTAATCATGAAATCTGGTTTAACCCAGACACCGGAGAAGAATTTCAAATACCGAGACATTACAGCAAAGAAGTGAAAACCGGTACTGCAAATAACATCTACAAAAAAGCGGGGCTTAAATGATACCGCTACGAAAGGAGGATAACGATATGAAATATGTATATCCCGCCGTATTCACCCAAGAAGAAAGTGGTTACTCCGTCAGATTCCCGGATATTGACGGCTGCTTCACCTGCGGTGATGATCTTAATGACAGTTTATCCATGGCAAACGATGCCCTGTCTCTGATGCTTGTTCACTTCGAAGATGAGAAAAGAGAGATCCCCGAACCTACACCCATCAAGAAGATCAAGACACAGAAAGATGAGTTCACAACACTGATAAGCAGTGATACCACGATCTATCGAAGAACGCTCAAGAATATGGCTGTCAAAAAAACTCTGTCCATTCCTCAATGGCTCAATGAAGCAGCCATGGCAGCCGGTCTGAATTTCTCACAGGTCTTGCAGGAAGCTTTAAAGGCAAAACTGGGGCTCGCATAAATAATTAACATACAAAGACAAGAGGCGCAGCTTTCGCTGCGCCTCCGTGTTGTCATACAAGCATTGCCTAACAAATGTTTATTTCTCCACCAACTTCATTGAAGCAATAAGGTGTTTATACTGATTACCCCATGAGTACCATGAACTGTCAGATCCTTGATACACATCAAGATAACGCTGATTTTCATCGTCATTTTCTTTATCAAATACTACAAAGATCATTTGTTTTTCCGGCTCACCGTTCTTTGCAGGCACTACATATGGTCCATGATACAACTTAAATGTATAAGGGCCCTTTTGCAACTGATACTTATTTGACGGATTAGCACCATGGAAATACATAAACGGGCTTCCCTGTATTGCATTAGTGGTATATCCAAAATTATTATTTAGTGTAGTTAATGTATTCTTTCTTTCATTAGGGGCAATAGTCGTCTTGCTTCCGTAATCATTACCATTTAAATATTCGAACGCTTGCAATGCAGTAGGAAGGCTGGATGTATTGCTTGCATCTGCAACCTCTGTTTCACTCATCCAATTATACTCATCGTAAGTTGCAAGTGCACAGATCGATGCAGCTACAGTACCAAAATAACCTGTTGCACCTGTCCGTGGAATTTGTTGTATTCCAGCCAATGTCTTAGGAAGTTTGGTGAATGTATAAGTAGCCGTATAACAATCCTCAGTTATGGAAGCCTTTCCATCTTTAACAGTATAACCTAAAGATTCTAGTTCAGCCTCTGAAGTTGTGTCTTTATTAATCTCAAACTCTACATATATCTCTTCCGTTCCCGAGGTCACAGTACAATCTGTAGCATAATTGAAGTCTTCAACTACGGTAGCAGGAGTGACAACAACCTTATGGCTTGCGGATGCCTTCTTACCCCATTCATTATCATCAACAGATTCTGCATAAATATACGCAGTACCTTTCTTCTTACCCTTAACCAAACCTTTAGAATCTACGGATGCAACAGCGGAATCCGAAGATCTCCAGGTAACGGCCTGTTTTGCACCGCTGGGATAAACCGTTGCACTGAGCTGAACGTATTCTCCCGACTGGATCGTAGAATCAAATACAGGAGTAATCGAAACGGTGCTGGGTTTCTTATAGGTTACTGTTCCGCCACCGCCGGAAGGATTCGACGGGTTGGAAGGATTGCTCGGATTGGAAGGAGCAGTCTTTGCCTTAGCCTTAACGGTTACCTTACATTTTACGGTTTTGCCGCTGTACTTAGCGGAAATGGTAGCGGTACCTGCTGCCTTGGCAGTGATCTTGCCCTTGCTGACAGTAGCAACCTTTTTATTGGAACTCTTCCATTTCGTCTTCTTGTTGGTGGTCACGTTCTTGGAACCGTACTTAACCTTGAGCTTAGCGGTCTTCTTCACTTCAAGGGTAACGGTTGCCTTGGAGATGGTGAGCTTTTTCTTCTTAGCCTTTGCCTGAGCGCTGGTAGTCGGAACAACGAGCGTAAGCGCCAGAGCAAGAACCAGAAACAGGCTCATAAACTTACTGAATTGTTTCTTCATGAAAATCCTCCTTTTCAGAAACTGATCTACCATCACACCGGTCGTACGCGGGCCGGAGTAACTGCTGCCTCTTCGCAGTCCCCTGCTGCAAAGAAAAACTGAAAATATTATACACCATTTAAGGCCAAAAGTCATTAGTTTTCCTCTACAATGATCCTGGTCTTCTCCGGATCGATCCTGTCCTTATCCAAAATCAGGGAATCGATGCTCTGTGCACGGATGATACCGCCTGTGGGATTGAGGACACTGTCGATCTTACTGCTTATCTGCGCATCCACGGTGGAATACTCAAAAGCCAGGGTGGTATTGATGAGCTTGCAATTCTTCATCACCAGATTGTCGATATAGCACATACCCTGTAGGCTTTCGATGGTACAGTCGATGAAGGTCAGGTTCTTTGCATTCCATCCCAGATATTCTCCGTTGATATAGCAGTTTCTGACGGTGACGTTCTCACTGTTCCAGAAGGCATCCTTGGACATTAGCTCACTGTTTTCCACCAGTACATTTCTTGCACCGTCAAAGCTGTAATTGCCGTCCAGCTTCAGATCCGAAACCCTGATATTGCTGCAGTTCATCGCAAGGTAGTCACCCGCCGCGGACACTTTTTCCAGAGTCACGTTATTGCACTGCCATAGGGTTTCCGCAGCGTTGGGCAATGTCACATTCAACAGCCTCAGATCGTTGCAGCGTCTGAAATTCTTCGGCGCCTCGATCAGGCAATCCTCCACCGAAATGCGATCCGTATACCAGACGCCTGCCCTTGCCATCTCACGCCAGGTGGTATTTTTCACATGAATATCTTTGCAATACCAGAGCGGATACTTCCACTCAAAGGTGCAGCCATCTACCTCAATGTTACTGCTTTCTTTTAAGGGTGATTCGCCTTCCCCGAAAACCGTGTTCTCCACCAGCAGATCCTGCGATGCGAAAAGCGGCCTCTCTCCCCGGAAGGTCTCTCCTGTGATCTTTTTCATTCCTATTATCACTCTCCTTATCCCGTTTATACAATACGAATTGTTTCGCATGGGATTTATACCCGTTAGGTGCTCCCACACTTATGTGATATTGCTGACCAGCAGTCTGTCCCCGGAAACCGAGAACCGTACATTTTTGCCGGCAAACATCATGCCATACTCACGCTCATCATCTTCGATATAGGCAGGTCTGGGATCCTGGGCCAGAATGCCTTTCAAAGCTTCCCTCTTATCCTCCGGTATGTTCTGCAGTAGCTTTTCAGCGATCTCCACCTGCAAAAGCGGCCGCGCCGCCTTTGGATCCTGGGTAAAACCTCCCCGGGCATTTGGATAGGCATCGGCATAGGGCAGATAGGGCTTGATATCCAGAATGGCCGTGCCGTCCTTCAGATCCGCGCCGGAAACCGTAAGCATCGGTCCCTGCTCTGTCTGTTCAACCTTCAAAAGCCGCACGCAGGACAATCCGATGGGATTGGGCCTGAAGGGTGATCTGGTGGCAAAAACGCCCATCCGCGTATTTCCGCCCAGCCGGGGCGGACGCACCGTGGCATGAAAGCTCCTGTCCCCTGTTTCAAACACCCACAAAAGCCAGATATAGTCAAAGTCGGAAAGGCCACGCACACTTTCGGGATTGCGATAGGCCTCCTCAAAAGTGATCTTCGCCGTCAGCTCCGGCACCAGCTGGCTCTGCCGCGGGATGCCGAATTTCTCCGGCAGATCGGTATGGATCGTTGCGATCCGCTGCATTGTTATCTCTGTCATAACCCAAAGCTCTCTGTCCTCCCCGGCGCAAATTCTCAGATCTGCACCGTAAAGGTGATGGTATCATTTTTGTAGGAAACCGTAAGCTTACCCTTGAACTGCTTTACAACCTCAGATGCCATGGCGAGTCCGATGCCATAGCCCTTCTTTTCGTTGCTGTGAGACTGGTCCTCTCTGTAAAAACGCTCAAAGAACCTGTCATAGTTAACGCCGGCGCCCTCAACATAGGTATTCGAAACATGCAAAAACATGTTCCTCCCCTTCTGGACAAGCTCCACCGAAACAAGACCCCCGTCATCACAATACTTGGCTGCATTGTCGATGAGAATGGAAACCAGCTCGTGGAAGCTGCTCTCCTCCGCCTGAACATAAACCTCATCCGCGATGTTGTATTCGCAGCGTTTTTTCTGCTGTTCGATCACCGTCTTAAAAGAAGATGTTACCTCTCTTACAATGGTTGTTGCGTTGATCTTCTCAAGTTCCGTATCGCCCCATTCCTGAAGCCTGGCAAGTGCGATAAGACGGTTGATCAGGCCCGTCATCCTCTCCACCTGGTGACGGATGCTGCCGGTCCACTCGGATTCCCCGGCTGTCATCTCAAGCACTTCGGTATTGGCCGAGATAATGGCAAGGGGGGTTTTCAGCTCGTGGCTTGCATTGGTGATGAACTGCTTCTGACTTTCGATATTCAGGATGATGGGGCTTAATACCTTCCGGGAAAGCACGGACATCATCACGAAAAAGATACCGATCATCACAATTCCCACAGTTGCGGAGAACCTCACCAGCGCCATGGTGGAAAAGTACATTCTGGAGGTATCGACCACCACTACAAGATAACTGTTCTGCGCCTGTTTGGTCACCAGATAATCGTAGCTTCTGCCCTTGTAAAGCCGGTTGCCTTTGGTCTGGCCCCTGCCCATGATCTTAAGCGCATAGCTTCCGGCCTCCTGTTCACTCAGGGCGGCGATGTGCTCGATGTTCACTTTTTCCACTCTGCCGTCTTTAATGTGCACGGAAAAATAGCGGGTCTCAAACTGTGTCTCCGGCGTCAGCACATTCTCCATATCGGAACGCATATCCGGGTTTGTCATGATGGACGGAATGTAACCGTCATTGGCAGCAATGTACTCCAGCAGCAGATCGGTCTCCCAGTTGTTGCGGACCGAGCTGATGATGTTGATGACGCCAAGTGCCAAAAGGAGCATGGCAAACACGGAGATCGTAGCTATGAATATGAACTTATACCGTAGTTTCTCAACCATATTCCGTCACCGTTTCCTGCTTATCATCCCACCGACAAAACAAAGCTTCCGCCTTCATCTCCCAGGATCTGTACATCCGCATAAATGGATTTAAGCTTGCTCCTGAGATAGGAAATGTAGACCCAGACGATGTCCGGGGACTGCTCCTTGTCTTCCTGCCAGATATGGGTCAGGATCTGGTCCGTGGTAAAGCTTTTACCGGGACTGCGCATAAACATCTCCATCAGCTGGATCTCTTTGCCCGCCAGACGAACGGAGTTTTCAGCTGCTAACTCTCCCACATCCGTCTTCAGTGTTACACTTCCCACCGTAACCTGCTTGCTCACATATCCTTCGCGGCGCCTTGTCATGGATCGGATCCTTGCCAAAAGCTCCTTCATGGCAAAGGGCTTGGTCAGGTAATCATCGGCTCCCGCATCCAGTCCCTCGATCCTGTCATCCAGCTGTGCCTTCGCAGTCAAAAAAATAACCGGGGTGACGTCTCCCGCCTCCCTCAGGCTTTTGACCGCCGTTATACCGTCCATGCCGGGCATCATGATATCAAATACCATGGCATCATAGGCATTTTGCCCGGCCATTTCCAGTGCCTGCATACCGTCATATGCCGCGTCGACCTCGTACCCGTTGGCACTGAGCACCGCCGTCACGGCACGTGACATTTCCACTTCATCTTCCGCAAGTAAAATTCTCATGCTAATAGTTATCCTTTGCTAACTTATTTGATCTTAACCGCATCTTCCCGATTGCTTTCCGAGATAATGAAATGCGGTCTGTTTTTGGTTTCCATATAGATCTTGGCAATGTACTGTCCTATGATCCCGAGACAGAACAGCTGCAGTCCGCCGATAAAAATGATCACGCAGATCGTGGATGCCCAGCCGGCAACCGGATCGCCGAAGATAAGTCTTCTGATCACAATAAACAGGAGCATCACAAAGGCCAGCAGCGTCATGAACATTCCCAGCCAGGAAGCAAAATCCAGCGGTGACTGGGAAAAATTGATGATTCCGTCGATAGCGTAGCGAAGCAGGCCCCAGAAGTTCCACTTGGTCTG
>JAILKJ010000085.1 GCA_024693845.1 Lachnospiraceae bacterium | reverse complement strand
CCAAGCAGTTCATCGATGAAAGCTATGCCAGTGATATCTCTTTAGACGAGGTGTCGCGGATCGTGGATATCAGCCCGTACTATTTCAGTAAGCTCTTCAAGGATGCTACGGGGGAGACCTCATAGAGTACCTGACACATCTTCGTATCGAAAAGGCAAAGGAGCTGATCCAGGCCTCGGAGCTTACGATGAAAGAGATCTGTCAGCAGGTGGGGTATGCGGACCCTAACTATTTTTCCAGGATCTTCAAAAAGAATGTGGGTGTTTCACCCACGGACTACAAAGAGATGGGAGAGGGGAATCATGGATAAGAAAAGAAAAAAGAGATTACTGCCTTTGCTTTTAACGGCTCTCTGCCTGCTGTTTCTGACAGGATGCACCAGCGGGGGAGAGACCCAGAGTGAAGAGGTGGACGGCGAGGAAAAGGAACCGCTGATCGGCATGAGCTTTGATTCCTTCTTAATAGAAAGATGGCAGACCGACAGGGACTTTTTTGTGGACAGCGCCAGGGAGCAGGGAGTCAGCGTCAATGTACAGAATGCCAACGGTGATGTGGAGACCCAGATCTCCCAGATCCGTTATCTGATCAAGAAACCCGTGGATGTGCTGGTGGTCATCAGTATCGATGCCGATGCTCTTTCGGATGTGATGGAGGAAGCCAAAAGTGCAGGCATTCCGGTCATCGCCTATGACCGCATGATCCGGAACGGAAATGCTTCCTTATATGTATCCTTTGATACGGAAAAGGTGGGAAGGCTCATGGGAGAGGCTATCTCACAGCAGAAGCTGGAGCATAACCAGGTGTTGATGCTCAACGGCCCCGTGGAGGATAATAACGTGCTGCTGCTGAGCAAGGGCTTTAGGGACGTGATGGAAGAAAAAGGTATCCACATCGCGGATGAGGTCAACTGTGCAGGCTGGAAGCCTGAGGAAGCAGCCGATTACATCAACAGCCATAAACAGATGCTGGACGAGGTGGACGGCATCATGTGCGGAAACGACAATATCGCCACGGCGGTCTCCAGGAGCCTTGCAGAGCTGAGAATGGCGGGGAAAATCAGGATTGTGGGACAGGATGCGGATCTGGAGGCCTGTCAGAGGATCGTACAGGGGACCCAGGTCATGACGGTATATAAGCCGGTGGAAAACATGGCAAAGACCGCAGCCGGCTACGCCTGCAGGATGGCAAAGGGCGAACAGATCGACGATGTGACCGAGACCATCAACGACGGAACCTACGATATTCCCTACGTTGTACTGGATCCCGTGGCTGTCAATAAGGAGAACATGGACAGCACCATTATCAGTGCCGGATTCCACCTGGAAGAGGATGTTTATCTCTATGTGCCCGAGCACAATAAGGGCTGAAAACACCAAAGTCAATAGTACAATCTTGCGAAATAGCACATTTTTACAAAAAATGTGCTATTTTTTATGTTCTGCTACACAAGATATTGGGAAATGTCCATCGCATTTCGAAATATCTCCTATTTTCACTTACATTTTTGGGTGTTATAGTGGCAGTGTAGTAAATAATTTTTCAAAACCAAAAGGGAGGTTTTAGAATGAAAAAGAAAATTATCAGCGCACTTTTGAGTGTAGCAATGGTAGCATCTCTGTTAGCAGGATGCGGCGGCGCAGCTGGAACTGCTTCCACCGATGCACCTGCAGCTGCTGACACTGAGGCAGAGGCACCCGCAGCAGAAGCTGACACTGAGGCAGAGGCACCCGCAGCAGAAGCTGACACCGAGGCAGAGGCTCCGGCAGCAGGCGGCGGACAGAAGGTTGGCGTTTCGATGCCTACCAAGGATCTCCAGAGATGGAATCAGGACGGCGCTAACATGGAGAGCGAGCTGAAGGCTGCTGGTTACGAAGTTGATCTTCAGTATGCTTCCAACGACGTTCAGACTCAGCTTTCTCAGGTTGAGAACATGATCTCCGGCGGATGCAACGTACTGGTTATCGCAGCTATCGAGGGTTCTTCCCTTGGTGAGGCTCTTGGAATGGCAAAGGATGCAGGCATCCCGGTTATCGCTTATGACCGTCTGCTGATGGACTCCGATGCAGTTTCCTACTATGCAACCTTCGATAACTACAAGGTTGGTACCGTTCAGGGTAACTACGTAAAAGACGCTCTTGATCTTGACAACGCAGAAGGTCCCTTCAACATCGAGTTTACCGCAGGTGATCCCGGTGACAACAACGCAGGTTTCTTCTTCAACGGTGCTTACGACGTTCTTAAGCCCTACATCGAGAACGGCAAGCTCAACGTAGTTTCCGGTCAGAAGACCTTCGAAGAAGTTGCAACTCCTACCTGGGCAACTGAGACCGCTCAGTCCAGAGCAGAGAACATCCTTTCTTCCTACTATGCAGATGGTACCAATGTTGACGTATGGCTTTGCTCCAACGACTCCACCGCTCTTGGTGTAGAAAACGCTCTGGCAGCTAACTACAACGGCAACTATCCTATCATCACCAGTCAGGACTGTTATATTAAAAATACCAAGAACATGATCGCTGGAAAGCAGTCCATGTCCGTATTCAAGGATACCCGTACTCTTGCAAGCCAGGTTGTAAAGATGGTAGGCCAGATCCTCAGCAACCAGACTGTAGATGTTAACGATACCGAGACCTACAACAACAACGTGATCACGGTTCCTTCTTTCCTTTGCGAGCCTGTATTCGCAGATGCTAACAACTACAAAGAGATCCTCATCGACTCCGGTTACTACACCGAGGATCAGCTGAAATAATTAAAAAGAAACAAACATTTACTCAGACAGGCGGGTTACGTGCCCGCCTGTTTGAAAGTCGAAATGACTTTTCTCAAGAAAAAATGATTTAAGAATCCATGACGAAGAATACGAGTAGCAAGACTAGAAGATGGGAGGGATATTTTTGTCAAAGATCCTACTTGAAATGAAAAATATCACGAAGACCTTCCCGGGTGTTAAGGCTCTGGACAATGTGAACCTGCAGGTGGAAGAGGGCGAAATTCATGCGCTGGTAGGCGAGAACGGAGCCGGTAAATCCACACTGATGAACGTTCTTTCAGGTATTTACCCTTACGGAACCTATGAAGGCGACATTGTTTACGACGGGGAAGTTTGTCAGTTTCAGACGATCAAGGATTCCGAGAAAAAAGGAATCGTTATCATTCATCAGGAGCTGGCCCTGGTTCCGCAGATGTCCATCGGAGAGAATATGTTCCTGGGCAACGAGCGCGGACGCAAGAACGCAATTAATTGGAATGAAACCTACGGTGAGGCGGATAAATACCTTAAAATGGTAGGCCTGTCCGAATCATCGAGAGTTCTGATAAAGGATATCGGTACCGGTAAGCAGCAGCTGGTCGAGATCGCAAAGGCACTTGCAAAACATGCAAAGCTGTTGATCCTCGATGAGCCTACCTCATCGCTGAACGAGACCGATTCGAGAGCACTCCTTGATCTGATGCTTGAGTTCAAGAAGCAGGGAATGACCATGATCATCATTACCCACAAGCTCAACGAGGTAGTGTATGTAGCCGATAAGATCACGGTTGTCCGTGACGGCTCCACAGTGGAGACCATGGACTGCCATACCATGGAGATCGACGAGGATCGTATCATCAAAGGAATGGTAGGTCGTGAGATCACCGATCGTTTCCCGAAGAGAAGCGATGTGAAGATCGGCGATGTAAATATGGAAGTTAAAGACTGGACCGTATTCCATCCGCTCTACGCAGAGCGTAAGGTGGTTGACGGTGTCAACTTCAACGTAAGACAGGGTGAGGTTGTAGGTATCTACGGACTCATGGGTGCCGGACGTACCGAGCTGGCCATGAGTATCTTCGGTAAATCCTACGGATCCGATATCACGGGTACGCTGAGCATCAAGGGTCAGGAGGTTAACCTCAAGAACCCGAGAGAAGCCATCGATGCAAAGCTTGCTTACGTAACCGAGGATCGAAAGGGCAACGGACTGGTGCTTTCCAATCCCATCCGTGTCAACACCTCTCTTGCCAACATGAAGGGCGTATCCAATAACGGTGTGATCGATGCCGACAAGGAATATCAGATCGCCGTGGAATATAAGGATAAACTTAAGACCAAGACTCCTTCCGTGGAGCAGAATGTGGGCAATCTTTCCGGTGGTAACCAGCAGAAGGTGCTGCTTGCCAAGTGGATGTTCACCAGTCCTGACATTCTGATCCTTGATGAGCCTACCAGAGGTATCGACGTAGGTGCCAAGTACGAGATCTACTGTATCATCAATGATCTTGCAAAGGAAGGCAAGTCCGTGGTAATGATATCCTCCGAGCTTCCGGAAGTTATCGGTATGAGCGACAGGATCTACATCATGAACGAGGGCAAGTTCGTCGGCGAAATGAAGGCCGAGGAAGCAACCCAGGAGAACATCATGGCATGTATCCTGCAGTCAACAGGAGGAGGTGAAGCAGGATGAATCTGAAAGTAGCGGATGTATTAAAGAAATATACGATGGTGATCGCACTCATCGCCATAGTCATCTTTTTCCAGGTTAAGACCGGCGGAAGTATTCTGCTTCCCCAGAACGTAAACAACCTGATTTCACAGAACGCTTATGTGTTCGTACTGGCAGCCGGTATGCTGCTCTGTATCCTGACCGGTGGTAACATCGATCTGGCGGTAGGTTCCGTTATCTGCTTCGTCGGCGGTATCGGTGCCGTGATGATGGACAAGAACATCAATGTATGGCTGGCAGTTGCCGTTATGCTCATCGGAGGTCTTTTGGTTGGAGCATGGCAGGGCTTCTGGATCGCCTATATCAAGGTTCCGCCCTTCATTGCAACCCTGGCAGGCATGTATGCCTTCCGCGGACTGGCAAACGTAGTATTGCAGGGTTTTGCGGTAGGTATCCGCAACACCACCTTCCTGAACGTGTTCGGTGGCGGTGCTGACTGCTATATCCCCGATTTCTTCCACGGGGCAAACTTAAACGTCACCTGCCTTCTGGTAGGTATCATCCTGGCAGCCATCTACGTGATCATGGTTTTCAAGAACCGTATCTCGGCTAAGGCCAAAGGATATGATGTAGAACCTATTGTAGGCGTGCTGGTGAAAGCGGTATGTATCTGCGCAGCAGTGATCTGGTTCTTCTTCAAGCTGGCACAGTATAAGGGTATTCCTACTTCCCTGATCTGGATCGGACTCGTATTGTTAGCATATGCTTACATCACCGGTAACACCACCATGGGTCGTTATCTCTACGCAGTAGGCGGTAACGAGAAGGCTACCACGCTTTCCGGTATCGACTCCAGAAAGGTTTATTTCTTCGCTTACGTAAATATGGGCCTCATGGCAGGTCTGGCAGGTATCCTTACCATCGCCCGTGCCACCCAGGCACAGCCTACCTTCGGTCAGGGCTATGAGATGGACGCCATCGCAGCCTGCTTCATCGGCGGCGCTTCCGCATACGGCGGTGAAGGAAATGTATTCGGTATCGTAATCGGTGCCCTTCTCATGGGTGTCATCAACATGGGTATGAGTATCATGGGTATGGAGGCTAACTACCAGAAGGTAGTAAAAGGTATCGTCGTACTGGTAGCCATCGTCTTTGATGTTCTGTCCAATAAGAAGAAAAAGTAAAGGAGGAGGATGAGTCGTGAGTAATAAATATTTAGACGTTCTCAAGAAAAACGCAATGCTGATTGTCCTTGTCCTGGTGTTTATCTTTTTCACTATCATGACTAAAGGGCAGATGTTCGAACCCATGCAGTTCAACGCTCTGATCACCCAGAATGCATATGTATTCGTTCTGGCAACCGGTATGCTGATGTGTATGCTCACCGGCGGTAACATCGATCTGAGCTGCGGTTCCTTTGTATGTTTCTTAGGTGCCATCGGCGGTATCCTGATGTGTGTTAAGAATCTGTCTCCCGGCGTATCCATCGCACTGATGCTGCTGGTAGGCGTGATCTACGGATGTGTACTGGGCTTTTTGATCGCCTATGTAAACATTCCCCCCTGGATCGCAACACTGGCCGGCTACCTTGCCTTCAGAGGCTGGGGTACGGCGCTGCTTTCCGCAAACAGCTCCACCGGTAGCCTTTCCTTTGCTACCCAGCCTACGTTCCTGAGCATCTTTTCCGGTAAGATCTTTTCGACTCCCATGGGACAGCTCAATGTAGTTTGTTTCGTGACCGGTATCGTAGCAAGTGCTCTTGTAGTGGTAGTAAACTTCCTGACCAGAGCCAATAAGGTGAAGAAGGGTTACGAAGCGGATTCTCTGATCTCCGTTATCGTAAAGAGTGTGCTGGCAGTTGCAGCCATCCTGCTCTTCGCTTACAAGCTGGCTATGTCCGGCGGTATTCCCACCGTTCTGATCTGGGTGGTAGTGATCGTGCTGATCTACAGCTTTATCACTTCCAAGACCAATCTCGGTAGATATTTCTACACCATCGGAGGTAACGCTGAGGCAACGAGACTTTCCGGTGTGGATACCAAGAAGATCATGTTCTTCGCTTACCTGAACATGGCGGTGCTGACCGCTATCACCACCTATATCGTAACGGCCAGATTCCAGGCAGCCAACTCTACTGCCGGAACCAACTACGAGATGGATGCCATCGCAGCCTGCGTAGTCGGCGGCGTATCCGCATACGGCGGATCCGGTAAGGTCTTCGGTATGGTGATCGGTGCAACCCTGATCGGTGTGATCAACCTGGGTATGTCCCTGACCGGTGTGGATGCCAACTGGCAGAAGATCGTAAAGGGTGTCGTACTTCTGGCAGCGGTTGTATTCGATATCTTCGCAGCAAAGAAGAACGCAACCAAGTAAGAAAAAATAGAATATTTGTTTTGGCAAAGACCTCTCTTCTTTTCGGAAGAGAGGTTTTTTGCGTGGTGGCGCAAACATCTTTGTCATTTTGTGGTATTATAAATGATATGGTAGGCTTGATCGTTACCGTGAATGGTAACATCAGCCATGTTATAAGCAACACAGCCGGAGAAATAAGTCCATACAGGAGAGGAAATGCCATGAAAGAATACGATGAGATCCGGAAAAACGACGGGCAGATCGGGGAGCCTGGGAAAAATGACCCCGCCGGTATGTATCGCGAGCTGTATGAGTCGCTGACGGATATACCATCCAGAGTCAGATTTCTGCTTGGTATGCAGCAGTACATAGTGGGCACAAAGGAGATCAGGGGTACTTCAAAGCCGGAGGATGAAACGGCCTATGAGACCCTGGCAGGGGAATTTACGGAAAAGTATCTGAAAAACGGCAGCCCGGATCAGCAAAGGAAGATCTTTCAGACCCTTGCCTTATTGAAGGCGGAAAATGATCTTGGTTACTACGAGACCTTCAAAAAGGAATACAGTAAGTATAAGGAAACGACGGCCCACAGACAGGCAAAGGCCATGTGGGTAGCGGATCAGACAGGGCCGGGCATAAAGAAGACTTATATCAACGGTATGATCAAAAGTTTCTCCGAAGCATTGCCCGGCGGTACTCATTTTAACAGTTGGATGAGTGGTGCCAAAGAGGAATTCCTGGAAGAACATAAGCTTTCGCCGCAGGATGAGCATGCCTTCCGGGAGATCTCCGAGGCCACCCAAAAACAGATCTCCTATAAGGAAATTGAAGACTGGACGGAGGGCAGAGGAAGACAGATCGCTGGCAGATCCAAAAGAGATGCCATGCGGTTACAGAACACCACATTTGAAGATCTGTACATGAACGGAAGAGATCCCGGCACCATCGATCCGGTAGAGGAAAGCACCAGGCTCAAAAACGAATGGAAGCAGCTGCAGACCCTGGAGGATAAGCTCCGGTTCATGAAGGATGTCAGTGTTTACAGTATCTGCATCGCGCTTCAGTACGGGGTCAGATACAGTCTGGATGAGACGCTGACCGAAATGAAGGAGGAGTTTAAGGAACAGTATATCAGTAACGGGACTCTGGAATCCGCGAAAGAAGTCTTTGGCCAGATCGGAAAAATGATGGCCGAGGAGGCCCTGGAGATCCTGCCGGAGATAAAAAAACAGTATGACAGGATGCAGGTGAAGGACTTGCAGAAAGATAAAATGGCAGTAAAGAAAGGGAACCTGCTGGCTTTTTCCACCCAAAGCGGTATAGCCTTTAATGCTATCAGTGACCTGAATAAGGAAATGCAGGCAGCCTTTCATTTATCCGAAAAGGTGGCTCGGGCTGCCCTGAAGGAGACAGGGGTTTCCAAAAACATCACCATGGCAGAGTTCGGCCGACTCATGGGAGAATCGGAAAAAACGCTGCCGGTTTATCTGGAAAAGAACAAGGTAAAGCCGGAGGATAAGGCCGTTCAGGTCAGGATGGCAAAAAAGAAGCAGTCTGAGCTGGAGGCATATGAGCGCATCAAGGATGACGTGCTCAGAAAACAGCCCCTGGGGTATACCGAAAAAGCCAAAGACAGCTTTTTGAAGGAAATGGAACAGGATCCGGAGAAAGGGTACGTGGTAAAGGAAAACAAAAAGCTGCTGGAACATATCATTTTCGTGGGATCCACGGAACGCAGCGAAAGCGGACTGGAGGAATGGCTGAAGACAAAGGAAGGACTGAAGCGGGAAGAAATAGAAAAAGATACCTACTATCAGGTCATCAATGACCGTGTCAAAAAACAGGACAGATCCGTCAGCTATGAGCAGTATATCCGGCTTCATACAGGCACCGAGATCACCCGGGCCGGTGAGGAAAAGCAGGCTGAGTGCCTGGCGAAGGCCTTTGCTGCGGATATCTTAAAAGAGCGGGGCGCGGAGTTTTCCTTGAAGCAGATCCACCGGCTGGCGGACACCATAAAGAAGGAGAAGGGCTTTGCCGATCTGATGAAGGATAAAGAAGCGGTGAAAAGTGCTCTTTGCGGTGTAAAGCCCCTGGGAGAGTGCAGGATCCGCCTGATGGGGCCTTCGGCAAAGACACCCCTTGAGAACATCAGCGGATATATAGACGACATGAGCAGCCTCTATGGGAACATGATGCCATCAAAGAAACGGAGCAGAGAGTATCAGGCACTTCACAAAGCGGTAAAGAAGATCGCGGATCTGAAGGGCAAATATGATATGAACAATGAAAAGGACCGCCTTGCTGCCGAGAAGGAGATCATGAAGCTGAATGTGAACCTGGTATCCTGCATTACGGCTTATACCGACGGAAAGGAAAAGACAAGGTTTACGGATGACGGAAAGGAACGGTTCAACAACGCCGTCGATGCCCTGGCGATCCTGTCCCGGAATGCCCCGTCCATGCAGCAGCATGCAAGAGTTTTTGTTACAAATATCAACCGGATCAGAAAGGTGGAAGAAGGACACGAAAAATTTGTGAACCTGGACGACTTCGGAACAGAGAGGGCCCGGCAGGCAAAGATCGACAGAGACATCAAGAAGACAAAGCAGTCCCCAAAAACACTTTGACCGGGCCATTCGATGATGGTATAGTAAATGTGATAAAAGGGCCATGAGCCCGGCAGAAGGGAAGGGTATATTATGCGTTCAACAATGGATCTGAAGAGACTGGCTTCCTCGGGAGCGGGACTGGTACTGGACGGCTCAAAGCTTTCCGCTATCGACCTGAAGGCCATCGCCGGCAGTGCGAAGGCGCCCATCACCATCAAACATGTGAGTGAGCTTTCGGTTGTGGATATGAGAAGTATCGTGGCAGCCGGAAACGGTCATGTCATCTTTGACTTATGCGATTGATCAGGACACAGCGTAAAATCATACGAAAAAGCACAGTGGCAGGCCTGTTATTTTTGACAGGCCTGCTGTTTCTGAGCGGATGTGCTCCGAAGGATGAAAGCGGGGATGAGATCCATATCATCCTGACCAACGGAGAGAGGGAAGGAGAGCTGTTCTCCATCGATGATATATGTACTTACACGCCGGAGGGCGGACTCTATCTTTGCAGTATGCAGAACCTTTATCAGGGGGTCTACGGGGAGCAGATCTGGCAGCACGACACAGGAGATACGAACCTGGAGGGACGCCTGAAAGATATGGCCATCAACCGCCTGGTACGGATCAAGACCATGTCACTTCTGGCGGCGGACCGGGGTATCACCTTAAGTGACCGGCAGGAGGAGATGGCCCGGCAGGCCACGGACCGGTACTATGACTGTCTTTCCCCATCTGCGCGGGAGGAGATCGGGATCGATAAGGATACGGTCCTTTCCTGCTATAAGGATCTGATCCTGGCGGACGAGGTGTATCGTCAGATCATCGAGGAGACTGAGCCCGAGATCAGCGACGATGAGGCAAGGACCGTTACCGTAAGCCAGATCCTGCTTCGGACGGATAACCGTTCCTCTGACTCCGCCACGGAAGGCGGGGATACGGAAGATAAAAATGAGGTCTATCAGAGGGCGTTGGGGCTTTTGACCAAGCTCAACCAGGGAGAGGATTTCGAACAGCTTGCCGCCACCACCAATGAGGCGGACAGGATCACCATATCTTTTGGTAAAGGTGAGGTGGATCAGAGCCTGGAGGAGGCTGCTTTTTCCCTGGGAGAAGGGGAGCTCAGCCGCGTGATAGAAACGCCTGAGGGATATGTGATCCTGAAATGTGTCCAGTCCTTTGACCGGGAGCAGACGGATCTTCGCAAGACCCAGATCGCCCGGGTTCGCAAAGAGGAGGCTTTTACGAAGATCTACGAGGAATTTGCCGACAGCCGCACAAGCCGCTTTGACAGTGAGATCTGGGACAAGGTCCATATCAGCAGGGATTGCGGCGCGGATAGTGAGAATTTTTTCACCGTATATGAGCAGATCAGCGGAAAAAAGTAAATCATCCGGATAAAGACACACTTATTAGCACTCACGTTTGGCGAGTGCTAATTTTTTCTTGACAACCCGTTTTTTCAGGATTACACTGTTTTCAGTAAGATTTTACAGAAAGGATCGTGATTTTTATGGCACAGACACACGGCAATTTATCTATTAACAGCGAGAACATTTTTCCCATAATCAAGAAATGGCTGTATTCCGACCATGATATCTTTTACAGGGAGCTGATCTCCAACGGATGCGATGCCATCACCAAGCTCAAGAAGCTGGAGATGATGGGAGAATATGAGATGCCGGAGGGTCGCAAGGACGAGATCCGGGTGTTCTTAAATCCCGAGAAGAAGACCATCCAGATCATCGATAACGGCCTGGGAATGACCATGGACGAGGTGGATGAGTACATCAATCAGATCGCTTTTTCCGGGGCTACGGATTTCATTGAAAAATACAAGGATAAGGCAAACGACGACCAGATCATCGGTCATTTCGGCCTTGGTTTCTACTCTGCCTTCATGGTTGCCGACAAGGTGACCATCGATACCCTCTCCTATAAGGAGGGTGCAACGGCTGTGCACTGGGAGTGCGACGGCGGCACCGAGTTTGATATGAAGGAAGGTGACTGGGCTCAGGTAGGTACGAAGATCACACTTTTCCTGAATGAGGAGTGCCTGCAGTTCTGCAACGAATACAAGGCCAAGGAAGTCATCCGGAAATACTGCTCTTTCATGCCCACCGAGATCTGGGTTGCCAAGGAGGATGAGAAGGACACCCAGATCATCGAAAAGAGTGAGAAGCTGGAAGATGATATCGTTATCGAGGAGTTTACCGACGAGGTAAGGGACTGGGACAGCAGGGACGAGAATGCCAAGAAGAAGGTGGACAAGCTTAAGATCAAAAAGCGCCCCGAGCTGATGAACGAGACCCATCCCCTCTGGACCAAGCATCCCAACGACTGCACGGACGAGGAATACAAGGACTTTTACCGCAAGGTATTTGCGGACTACAAGGAGCCGCTGTTCTGGATCCATCTGAACATGGACTATCCCTTCAATCTCAAAGGTATTCTGTACTTCCCCAAGATCAACATGGAGTACGAGAGCATTGAGGGAACCATCAAACTCTACAACAATCAGGTGTTCATTGCGGACAATATCAAAGAGGTGATCCCGGAGTTTCTGATGCTTTTAAAGGGTGTCATCGATTGTCCGGATCTGCCCCTGAACGTTTCCAGATCCGCACTGCAGAATGACGGTTTTGTGAAAAAGATCTCCGAGTACATTTCCAAAAAGGTGGCGGATAAGCTTTCCGGAATGTGCAAGACGGAAAAGGAAAACTACGAGAAATACTGGGATGACATCGCTCCCTTCATCAAGTTCGGCTGTCTGAAGGACGATAAGTTCTGCGAGAAGATCACGGACTACATCCTCTTTAAGGATATCGATGGTCAATACCTGACCTTGCCCGAGTGTCTTGAGGTTAAGCCCATCGACACGGATGATGAGGAAACAGGAGAGAGTCAGGCCACGGATGAAAACGGCAACGCCGTGGAAACCGAGGAGATAAAGCCGGAGGAGTCCGGAGAAGAAGCTTCAGGTGATGAGGCAGAAGAGAAAAAGGAAAAGGTGATCTACTACGTCACCGACGAGCAGCAGCAGAGCCAGTATATCGCCATGTTCCGTCAGGCCAAGATGACTGCCGTGATCTTGAACCACTCCATCGACCAGCCCTTCATCTCTCAGCTTGAGAGCAAAAATGAAGGCATCAAGTTTGCCAGGATCGATGCGGACCTGACCGACAGCCTCAAGGGCAAGACCAGCAAGAAGGCGGAGAAGGAGCTGGCAGAGCAGGCAGAGTCTCTGGAAAAGATGATGAAAAAGGCGCTGAAGAAGGACAGCCTTAAGGTAAGCCTTCAGAAGCTTAAGAACAAGAAGATCGCATCCGTACTGACGGTTTCCGAGGAGACCCGCAGGATGCAGGATATGATGAAGATGTACGGCGGCGGAATGGACATGAACATGTTCGGTGCCGGCGGCGAGGGGACGACCCTTGTGCTCAACGCGGCTCATCCGCTGGTACAGTTCATTCTCGATCATCAGGAGGAAAAGAATACGAAGATGATCTGCGAGCAGCTCTATGATCTGGCTGTATTGCAGAACGCACCTCTCTCTCCGGAGGAGATGACGGCCTTCGTACAAAGATCCAACGATATCCTGCTGATGCTTTCGGAGCAGAGATAAGATAAGTTAAGATCAGTCCCGTTTTTTGGCAAGGGGAGCAAAGATGGTCTTGCGGCCAATGAAGCCGGTGATCCGGGTAATGAGGATGCCGACAAAGACGCCGCAGCTGTCGATGACAACGTCCCTTTTGGAAGGGCCTCTCCCCGCCACAAAGGACTGGTGGTATTCATCCAGACAGGCAAAGGCTACGCAGAAAGAACCTGCCGCAAACACCAGAAGGATCCCCCGAAGCCCGTATACATACAGGGGAAGGGATACGGACATGGCAAGCAGAAGATACTCCGTGAAATGAGCCATTTTACGCACGTAGGGATGAAGTCTTTCGGTATAGTGGTCGATCTGGGCCTCATTCATATCCAGATCGGCCGCTTCGTCTGCTATCTCAACGATCTCGTGGGAGACCCGGTAGCTCAGACGTCCCGATTCCGCCCCGTCCTGGCCGGACAGGCCGTAGATCACATACATCATGACCAGGGCCGGCACGAAGGACAAGGGTTTTAAGAGGGTCCGCAAAAAGGTTTTGATGAAGATTCCCAGATAATGTAATAATTTCATAGTATTCTTTCCAAATTTATGATACACTTGTCATATATGGCCTGTGTGCGGTATAATGTTTTTTGCGCACGGTTACGATTTTAGCACGTATCGGTTAAAAGAGCAAGAAAGAAGGAAGGCAGCGAGCACTATGTCGGATGAGAGAAAAGCCCGTGAGGAGATCATTGAGAAATACCGTCCCGAGGTTGAACGTTTTTCCGCTTACATCCCCTGGCTGACGGAGAAGTGCAATATCGATGTTTCCCAGAATTATACGCCGGAAGGCGGAAGGACGATCCAGTTCCCCGTATACGATTCCACGTTGCTTCGGTTCGTAAAGGAGATGGATCAGTCCATTTTCATAGATAAGAATTATCCCTATGTGTATTCCAGATACGGGGTAAAAACGCTTCAGGATGAGTTTCGGCTCATCGATCAGGTTCAGATCATGAACATTTCCGTCCTGGGAGGCATCATGTCCCGCTACATCATCGGCGGAAGGACGAAGGGCAGACTCTGGAGCGAAGGGGTACAGAACGGAGTATTTTTGAAGGCTTTGGAGAAAGCCAGGGAACTGATTGAATTTTGGTCGCACGAAGGTCAGAAATGAGGGGACTGACCGCGGCCTGGGAGAAGGTAATACATGAGTGAGAAATCTGAAAAAAAGAAACGCTACATTGTAGAAAAGGCAAGAGAGGTATTTGCAAGGAAGGGTTTTCTGACCGTTACCATGAAGGATATCGTAGAGGCATGCGAGATCTCCAGAGGCGGTCTGTATCTGTATTTTGAGGATACGGGTAAGCTCTTTGAGGAGGTACTCAAAACCGAGCGTGAGTCAGGCGGCGACGAAGAGATCGAACAGGCTGATACCTCGGTGGAAATGCTTTCCGCATTTTTGCGGGAGCAGAAAAAAGAGATCCTGGGACTGGAGGATTCCCTGATCGAAGCCATCTATGAATACTATTTTTATCTTCGCAGAGAGGAAAAGCTTCCGGAGCAGGAGATGGTTCAGACCCGGGAGCAGGCCGAAAAGGACCGGTTCGAGATGTCCGTCAGAGTCCTGGAAAAGCTCATCGACGGCGGGATCAAGGAAGGATATCTGGACTGCGAGGAACCTTTGCAGGAGGCCTACAACATTATGTTTGCCCTGGAGGGCCTCAAGATCTCTTCTGCAACCATCGGCGTTTCCACAGAGCGGGTGACAAGCCAGATCAACTACCTTTACAGCCACCTGTTCCTGCGGGAGGAAGGTTTTGCAGAGCAGGAATTCGAAGAGGAGAAGGAAGAAGAGGAAGAGGATAAAGAGATCTCCCTGGAGGATATGCTGGTAGCCGAGACCTTTGCCATACTGGCGGAAGCAGAGAAGGAAAAGGTATAACAAAAGTTAACAATAGCTAACTAAAGCGCTCCCTAACGGAGCGCTTTTTTGTATGCTTTGATAAAGGACAAAAGTGCATCTGCCTGCTTTCCGGTGATCCCCTTTTCGGAGAAAAGACAGGAGGTAAGAAGCTCGCCCCACTGCTCTATGGACAGGTCCTTCAAAGCTGCGGGTCTTCGGAAGGCATCACTTAGCAGCAGCCTTTCGTGAAGAGCGGGCAGGTCTGAGGGAAGAAGGAAATCCTGAGAATCTGTCAGGTGCTTTTTCCGGGAAAGCTTTGCTGTCAGCAGCCGGTAATGATAGGCGATGAGGGTTTTGTGCTCCCCCCGCCGGTAGGCAAGCAGCATGCCGCCGTGGATCCGGATGATGTGTATCAGCTGGTAGATAAGGAGCGCTGACAAAAGGAGGGCCAGCACGAAAAACAGGGGCCTGAAGACCGAGGAGGAAAGAAAGCCGGTAAGCTTTTTGGTGTTATCCGAAAGCCTGGAAGAGGCATCGGTATCAACGTTGGAAGCATCCGGTTCGTCCCCCGAAAGGGCGAAGAGACCCGAGAAGATCTCCCAGAATCCGCTGTAGGATTCGGAAAGGTCGGTCTCATCCGAAGGGGGAGTGAACTCATAGGGCACCCAGCCCAGCCCCTCCACAAAGATCTCGGCCCAGGCGTGGGCGCTTCCGTCGGTGACGGGAACGGAAACGACACCGGTCTTTCCCAGTGTGTTATCGCCCTCGTACCAGTTCTCGTATTTTTCTTCTGTAAGCTCGCTGCCTTCGGATACATCGGAAAGGCTTACGCAGTAGCCCTCGCAGTAGCGGGCCGGATAGCCGAAGGAGCGCATCAGCATAACACCTGCAGAGGCAAAGTGCGAGCAGTAGCCCCGCTTTTGCGTCTCCAGGAAGTATTTGACAAAGTCTTCGTATTCCGGCGTGATACCGGGGGTTTGGGAATAGGGATAATTATCCCGAAGGAAAGCGTAGATCCTGTCGGCCTGCAACAGGGGATCCGCTTCCCTGCCGATATCGGAGTGCAGCGTTTCAAGATAGTCGGAAAGCTCCTGGGGGATCGCCATATAAGCATCGCTGTCCTTCAGGTGCACCGTTTCATCGCCGCTTTCTTCCAGCAGACGGGCCGCACTTTTCCCTGTGGGGTGATAGAGGCAGTCATACTGATCCGGGCAGCCGTCCCCTTCGGGATAAAAGCCGTCTGCCAGGGGGATATACGACATACCGATATCGGTTCCCACATAATAGGGCAGATAGAGATAGCCGGTTTCCGCATCCAGATTCTCCACCCGCATGGTAGCTTTGGGAAGGGACGCAAGGGTCTGATCCGTCAGGACCGCAGGGCTTTCCTTTTCCACGAAGGCAGGCTGCCACGCATCTCCCGTATAATCCGATCCGGTGTAGGCCTTTAAGTAGAGACTGTCATAGGAGTAGGGAACGAAGGTAAGGTTTAAGTCCGTCTGGTAATCCGGACGAACGGAGCTGACGCCGCCCAGCTGTCCGCCGCTGATACCGCCCTTGGCGCTGTAGCGGTCAAAGAATCCCGACAGGCCGTTCTGGGTGAACACCTGCATGTATTCGTCCAGGCTTCTTCTGCTGGAAGAAAGACGGGAGTTGGTGGAGCTGGAGAGCATGGGCAGTGTCAGGATCCCGATGCCCAGGGTGAAGCAGAAAAAGAGCACCGTCAGCTGCCAGAACAGCTTTCCGCTGGCATGGTAGCGATAGGTAACCTGATCCTCCTGTTCCCGGTATTTGAATTCCGTCCATTTTTTATCCCGGTAGGGCAGCAGGAAGTGTCTGCTGCTTCTGAGGATCCCCACCATAAAGTAGGAAAACAGGATGAGCACGAAGGAGGACATGGAGGGCATGCGCTCCACGTAGATACCGATCTGAAACAGAGGGAAAGTCAGGGCTATGACAGCCACCAGTGACATGTATTCCGAGATGAAGATATTCAGCAGCAGGATCAGGAAAAAGCCGATGAAGCTTGCCGCATAGGTGATGGTCATGGCTCTGTCGGAAAAATACTCCTGGGACTGACGGTAGGTGTCCAATGCGTAGTAGTCACCGTAGGTCTGCTGCAGGATATTGACAAAGGCCTGATAACCGCTGTTTACCATGAAGCGGAAGGTAAAGATGAAGTAGGTAAAGGATACGAAGATCACAGGATAGAACAGGTTGAACAAAAGCCGGCTGTAATGCAGGAAGGCAAGCAGCACGGACAAAAGCAACATCAGCAGCATCAGCGGCGTCTGATAGCAGGGAAGATCAAAGCTGGAGATCAGAGCGCTCACAGTGCCGTAGGAGGCAGCAAAAATGAGCAGCCCCTTCATCAGGCAGACCAGTCCCTTTTGGGAGCAGACGGTTTCGGGCTGCTGGGGGATGGCGAATCCGTATGGGTAGGTGGGAGGCCCCGCGGGGGCTTTTTTCTTACGAAAGAACATCCTCTACTCCTTGGTGGGTTACATGCAGGATCGTGCCGCCGGCAAGACCGGCGCGGGTATAAACGGAAAGCCCCAGTCCCTCCTCGGGATAGGGGGCAAAGTAAAAGCATTCCGAAAAGGCGGTATCCAGCTGCTCTTTATTCTGGATCAGCGTGGTGAAAAAGTCCCCGCCGCCGGCCTGATAAAAGCACAGGAAAAAGGGCTGCCCGGCGCGGATCAGAGAAAGTCCCAGGCTATAACCGGTCTTCAGGGATTCCTCCAGGGTATCGTCTTCGGGCTTTGCCAGAAAAAGCTCTATGAGAAGGGTAAACTGATTGGAGGAGGTATGCTCGTTTTCCTTCACCATCAACTTGCCGGTCTTGGCTGTCAGCTTCCAGTGGATCTTCTGCAGCCTGTCGCCGGGAATGTATTCGCGGATATCGGTGACGTTGGAGGAGGTGTTGCCCTTAGCACTCGTCTCCTCGAACTCGTCAAAGCCCTCGCCGTAGTCCGAAGGCTCGAAGAGAGGCATTTCCTTTTCGGGAGGAAAGATAAAGACCTCACTGAGACAGGAAAGCTCTTTTTCGAATTTGAAAAAATGCAGATAGTCATAGAATTTCAGCGAGGTCAGCCGGATCTGATAACTGCCGCAGCGCTGCATCTCCAGGGGAAGATCAAAGGAAAAGACCGTTCTGGCAAAGGAAGGACAGTTGGCGGAAAAGGTCTTGTCGCAGGGATAAAAGCTGCTGGTGATGCTGTAGCCGATCTCGCAGTCCGGCAGCGGGAAAACGGTGGGGTTGTCAAGAAGCAGGGAAAGCAGCACCTTATCCCCGCTTTCGGCATAGGCTGTGGAGGTACTGATCTTAAGGGAAAGCCGGCTGTGGCAGAAACGCCCCACAAGGTAGGAAGCCAGGGGCAGAAGCACCACCAGGATCAGGAAAAATACAAACAGGCCGGTTCTGTAAAAGGTAGACAAAAAGATAAGGGTGGCCACCAGCAGAAGATAGGTGATCGCCTCTGAGACCAGTATGGACTTTTCCAGAAGGTTCTGTTTGTTCATGAAAACCTCTCAGCTGCGGCCGTGAACGGAAAGTCTGGGGATGGGTACCTCGGAAAGGATCTGGTTTAAGACCTGCTTTGTCCCCAGCCCGGCGGCTTTTGCCTTAGTATTCAGGATCAGTCTGTGGTTGCAGACGGCATGGAATACCGCATGGATATCATCCGGTGCCAGGAAGTCGCGGCCGGTATAAAAAGAGTAAGCCTTTGCTAACTTTAAGATGGCGATGCTGCCCCGGGGACTGATGCCCTGTGCAAGATATTCATAGCCTCTGGTCTTCTCGGTGAGGCTTACGATATAGTCCAGAAGCTCGTCCGCCACATATACCTGATCGGCGGTCTGCTGCATCGAAAGAATCTCCTCTGCCGACATGACCTGCTGAACATCGTCCATACTCTGGGAGGAGTGGCCCATCAGGATCTCCTTGGCGGAATTATGATCGGGATATCCCAGGCTCAGACGGACGAAGAAGCGGTCCAGCTGGGAATCCGGAAGTTTCTGGGTACCGGAAGCACCGATGGGATTCTGGGTGGCGATAACAAAGAAGGGCTTATCCAGAGGACGGGTCACACCGTCCACGGTGACGCTGGTCTCTTCCATTACCTCCAAAAGTGCCGACTGGGTTTTTGGGGAGGTACGATTGATCTCGTCTGCCAGAAACAGATTGGTAAAGATAGCGCCGGGACGGTAGGTAAAGTCCCCGGTTTTCTGGTCTAAAAGGGTGAAGCCCAGGATATCGCTGGGCAGGACGTCCGGCGTGAACTGCATTCGTTTATAGGAGAGGGCCATGGAACGTGAGAGGGCTACGGCCAGGGTTGTTTTGCCCACGCCGGGGATGTCCTCCAGCAGGATATGCCCCCCTGCGATCATGGCGCAGAGGATCATATCGATCTCATCATCCTTGCCTCGTAAAACCTTGGTGATCTCACTTTTTACTGCCTGTAATCTGTCGTTCAAAACCGCTTCCTCCGGGTTATATAATTCTAGGGAATATTTTAAAGGATAGCGGGTTTGCTGTCCACTATATTTTGTGTGGCAGGATTTGGTGATGTGTGGTAAAATATAATTGCTATGAGGTCATTTGGGGGAAAGAAAAGCAAGAACGGCACTTTTTCGGTTGTCAGAATATTGTGGATCGGCCTTATGGTCCTGGTGATCAATTTGATCGTCTATCTGGTGCATATCATCGATGTGCAGCGTCAGTTTCGTGCGGTCAAAATCGAGGAAGCCTACGAGGATCTGAAAAGCGGCTCCTATATCATGCAAAGCCAGATCGCCGATGTACATCAGAATCTTGTACAGATCGCCATGAGTATTGACAATGATCCTACCGTTCTTGAGGATGATGAGCGGCTGTGCAGCCTGCTGACAAGCTGCAACGCTTCAGGTCTTTACACAGATCTTCTCTATATCAGTGATGAGGGCTTCGTCTACTCCTACCGGGGTACGGTGGACGAAGTGGATTCCGGAACCTTACAGAATTCCTATTTTGTTTCACAATCTGAACTGAATCTGGCAGACGGAGAGTTTTCCGAAGATGGAAACGGCATTATGTACTGCTTTGAGCCCGTGACGGTAAACGGAGTCAAGAAGGGCCAGGTCATGGCCAAAAAAACCATGTCGGAACTGCTGGAAATCGAGGGCTTTGACAAGCTTCGTAAGAACGGAGATGTTTTTGTGATCTCCGATGAAGGAGATATCAGCCTGCGTGATACGGATCTGTTCATGGATTACGGACAGGCTCATAAGAATCTGTATGACCTGCTGGAGAATGTGTCGGCTGACAGCTATTCCAAGAAAAATGTGGCACAGCTGAAGCAGCAGAGCCGCATGGAGAACAGCGACGGGGAATCCAAATATGATTACTTAAAGACCAGCATTGTCGATAAGTACGGCAGACGGGATTACGTGGAGCTGAAGAGCATCGACGGAATCCGGGGAGGATTCCTGGTATCGATCTATCCCGAAAGTCTGTACACAGATGTGACGCGGTCACTTTTCTTCCGGACCCTGACATCCAGTTCCATCCTCTTCCTGCTGACCATTGTCGTGGTGGTTTACATGTGGCTCACCTCCAAGATCAGTAGTGATACCATCAAGAAGCTGGCTTATGAGGACCCCGTTACCGGCGGCAAGAATGACAACTATTTCCGGGAGTTCGCATCCCAGGTGCTTTTCGAGAATACCAGTATTCCCTATGTGGTAACCCGTTTTGATATCGCCAACTTCCGTTACATCAATGAGGCCTATGGCCATGTGAGAGCGGATGAGCTGCTTCGTATCATCGACAGAGAGTGCAGCAGGATCTTCAGCAAGAAAGAGTTCTGTGCCAGAATGAATGCCGACCAGTTCCTGCTTCTGGCAAGGAACGATCAGGATTTTGAGGCCAAGATGGAAGAACTGTTGAAGGTCATCAACGAGCAGGCCAGAGAGATCGGTATCATGTTCCCCATCCGTCTGAAGAGAGGTGTCTATCCGGTCAGAAGAGAGGATACGGATATCGGTATCATCATCGACCATGCCAATGCGGCACGTAAATCCCTCACCGGTGACGAGAAGGTCCTGGTGGCCACCTATTCCGAGCAGATCGTCAGCCAGATGTTCCTGAACGATAAGATCGAGTCGGATATGGAAAACGCCATGAAGACGGAGGAATTCAAGGTCTTCATCCAGGCCAAGTGGGATATCAAGAATGATCATGTACACGGCGGCGAGGCCCTTGTGCGCTGGATCAAGGAGGACGGCACCAGGATCTTTCCTGACCAGTTTATTCCCGTCTTTGAGAAGAACGGTTTCGTGGAGAAGCTGGATATGTATATGCTTGAGCAGGTATGTAAGCACCAGCGCCAGTTGATCGATGCCGGCAAGGAGATCTATCCCATCTCCGTTAACCAGAGCCGCCTTCTGATGCATAACCCGGATTACCTTCATCAGGTGGAAAGACTGATGAAGAAATACCGCATCCCCAACGGTTTTGTGGAGCTGGAGATCACCGAGACCGTATTTCAGGATGAGCGTGCATTGATGATCAGCACCACCAATGAGCTGAAGAAGATGGAGATCCAGCTGGCGATGGACGACTTCGGCAGCGGCTATTCCTCCCTGAACATGCTTAAGGATGTACCTTTTGACGTGATCAAGATCGACCGTGAATTCTTCAGCGAATCCATTACCTCCGAGGCCAGCGTATGGATCCTGCAGAAGATCATCGAGATGGCGGAAGGACTGGGGATCAAGACCCTTTGTGAAGGTGTGGAAAATGAGGAACAGGTGAAGCTTTTGCGGGAGCTGGGCTGTTACTATGTACAGGGATATTACTACTCCAAGCCCATGCCATTTGATGAGTATATCGAGAAGTATTGTGAGGAGAAGGAAAACGGCAAGGAGTATTACGACAATCTTTTCGAATCCCAGCTGAAGATCAGGGAGCAGAGAAGGAAGGAAGAGGAAGAAGAGGCGTCCGCATCTGTGGCTACGGCTGTAGAGCAGTTTAAGAAGAGCTACACCGCTACTGCCGGTAAGCAGGGGGATAAGGAGGTAAAGAAGGAAGAGGATGACGGCAAGAAGAAGCTTTCCTCCGAGGAAATGAAGCTGGCTTATCTGGCAGGTGCAGGTAAGACGAAGGAGAAGAAAGAAGAAAAAGCCCCGGAGACAGGGGATAAGGGCACTACAGATGAGAAGAAAGCGGCGGAGCATATGACGGCTGCCGAAGCCGTAAGGCGGATGAAGCAGGCTGAAGCCACGGCTTCGAATAAGGACGACGTAAACAAAGAGGCGTCGAAGGATCAAAAGGATGACTGAAGATCATAATACGGTAGGGGAGAAAATGCTGCTACATAGCTGCTGCGCACCTTGCAGCAGCTATTGTCTATTGTATTTGTCGGGGCAATACCGGATCACCGTATTTTATTATAACCCTAACATAACAGAAGAGTCTGAGTTTCGGAAAAGAGCGGATGAACAGCAGCGGCTGATCGGAGAGTTGAACCGCTTCGCCGTCCTTTCCCGCAGCAAAGAAGCGGGGCGGGAAGCAGACAGGATCCTGGCCGGGCTGCCGACTAAGCATGCTGAGCAGATCAGTTGGATCCGGGAGCGGCTTACAGAGCCGAGATATGAAATCTCTTACATTGAAGGAGAGTATAACAGCAGCCGATTCTTGCAAATGGCAAAGGGACTGGAGGAGGAGCCGGAGAGGGGCAAAAGATGCCTGGGGTGCTATGGCCTTCGGCTTTCCGAAACGAAAAGGACGGCCGATGAACTTGGTTTTGACTGTTTTGCCACAACGCTGACCCTCTCACCCCTTAAGGATGCTGCGGCCATCAACCGGATCGGAGAAGAGCTTTCCGGGGATGGAAAGGCCGCCTATCATGTGTCGGATTTCAAGAAAAAGAACGGATATCTTTTGTCCATTCTCCTTTCGGAGGTTTTCGGGTTGTACCGCCAGAGCTTTTGCGGCTGCAGCTTTTCGAAGAAGGATGCTGACAGATAGGTCTGATCATAACAGGGTTGTTTTACGGATAAGGAGTTTCGGATAAGATGAAAAAGAAGGATACAGGGTCCCGAAATGTAGAGGTGCCCAAGTCACTGTTTGTGCTGATATTGCTGTTGTATTTCATTGCGTATATCTGTCTGATCAGAACCTCCCGCACGGAAGGGACTGTTGTTGTTGCGGGCTATTCCATTGCAGCCAGCGCTTTTACGGGTGTATTCTCTTCCCTGGCAAATCTGTGCCTCATCATCCTTGTGGTATTGTTCAAAAAGACGGGCTTTATCACATCCCTGATCATTTTGTGTATCCAGTTACCCATGATCATTTCCACTATCGTAGTCAGGCATAGTTCCACAAGTATACCGGGATTTTTTACCAATCTCCTTACCTTCACGGCTACCATCCTGATCTACTGGAGAAGCCGCCAGGTGGAAAACTACAGGGCCAATGAGCTGAGGACGCTGCAGAATAGGCAGAGATTCTCCGTGCGTCTGTTTGAACAGACGGCAACGGCGCTGGTAAACGCCATAGATGCCAAGGACACCTATTCCCACGGACATTCTCTTCGGGTGGCCGAGTATTCCGAGAAGATCGCCCAGACCATGGGCAAGGATGAGGATGAGTGCCGCAAGATCTATTTTGCCGGTCTTCTTCATGATGTAGGAAAGATCGGTATCCCCATCAGCATCATCAACAAAAAGGGCAGGCTCACCGAAGAAGAGTATGACCTGATCAAGGAGCATCCCACCAAGAGTTTCCAGATCCTTTCCAGTATCACGGAGTATCCCTTCCTGGCCATCGGTGCCCATTATCACCATGAACGCTATGACGGCAAGGGATATCCGGATAAGCTCAAGGGCGAGGATATTCCCGAGATCGCAAGGATCATTTCGGTAGCGGATGCTTACGATGCCATGTCATCCAACAGAAGCTACAGAAATGTCCTTCCCCAGCAGCTGGTAAGAGAGGAGATCGTTAAGGGCTCCGGCAGTCAGTTTGATCCCAGGATCGCCGCCATTATGCAGTATCTCATCGATATCGATGTGGATTACAGGATGCGTGAGAGACATGTGGTCAAAGAGCTGGCAGGTAAGGATGAGCTGGTGGTGACGGAGCACAGGAGCAATATCTCCGACGGAATCCATATCACCGATCGGCCCACCACCATCCGACTCATGTATCATCCGGAAAAGACCGTGCTCAGGGCAAGAGGACCTGCTGTCGTGCTGTTTGATTCCCTGGATGAGAGATTCCATGATGACGAGCGTTCCATCCGGGAACTGAATTATTATGAATACTGCGAGCTCTGGTTTGATGGTACGAGCCGAAATACCGGAGTCAGAAAGATAGAGACGAAGATCATAGAACGGGAGGGTGTTTCGCAGGCTCCGAAAAAGAACGGCGATACGGAATACAGACTTGAAGCGGTCAGATGCGATGACCATATCCTGGTGAGGGTGGATGACGGTATCAAGACGGTGGAAATGACGGTGGCCCTTCCGGACAGCACGAGATTTGCCTACATCGGTCTGACCGGAGAGTATTGTATGATCAGTGATGTTTCCATCACCAAGTCTGTGGAACCTGTAAGTGAGGATTATATCCCCAGGATCGCCGACAGGATCAGCTTTATCGAAGGAGAGGCGGGAGATGTTCCGAATGTTCAGATCAACGGCTATCGGGCAGATGCCTCTGAGGGGATCCCGGTCATTGACGGCATGAAGATCACCTTCCACACCATGAGTCTCCCCACCGCCAGACTGATCTGGCATTGTCCTTACTTTGATCTGTTCTATTCCGACGACAGAAGGGTAAATGGCCCCGGTTATCGGGAATTTGCCCTGATCCGCTGCGACGGGGAAAGCTGGGATACCGATGACGGTACCAGAAATAAGCTGAGCGTTGAACAGGACGGCAGCTTCAAGGGCTGGGACGAATGGAAGAGACTTAACAAGGAAGGGTTCGACTGCACCGTCACCTTCAGCCGCAAGGGAAGGGAGATCATTACCAGCACCGAGAACTTCGGCCTTTCCATCTGTAATACCACCACCCTGCGGGAAGGCGCCGGGGAGGTTTATGTGGCTTTGACAGGGGATCAGGTAGCCCTGACTAATATCAGAGTGTTTGATCCTGCTCTGCAGGAACTTTGAATGTGAGTTGAGTATGATATGATCTTTTCAAAGAGAAAAACCATCGGCGTCTTTATCAGCAAAATGTTCAAGGTCTTTGATGAAGCATTTTTTGCGGCGCTGGAGAGGGAAAGTAAAAGGCTTGACTATGATATCGTGATCTTTACCACGGCGGGCTATTTCCTGACGACAAGTGAATATGATATCCAGGAGAGCGAAGTCTTCCGGTTTGCTCCGACGGATATTCTGGACGGGATCATAGCCGTTCCCTCCTCCTACGAGCAGGGAGAGTTCAGGGATATGGTATATGATTTCCTGGAGGACAGGAAGGAATGCCCCGTGGTCATCGTCAGGGAGGAATCCGATACCACAAACTGCGTATATACGGATAATCGTACCGCTTATGCCCAGGTGATCAGGCATTTGATAGAAGATCACGGACTGACCAGGATCTGCTATCAGAGCGGTGATCCGGAAAACCCTGAGATGACACCCAGACTGGAAGCCTTTAAAGAAGAGATGCTTTCTCACGGACTTACCGCAAATGAGGATCAGATCTGCTACGGTAATCTGTGGACCACCTCAGGCCATGTGGCTTATGAGGCATTTTTCTCCGATCCCGATAAGGTGCCCCAGGCGGTAGCCTGTGCTAACGATTTCATGGCTATGGGCTTGATACGTATCCTGAGAGAGCACGGATACCGTGTTCCCGAGGATGTGATCGTAGCGGGCTTTGACAATATCCGGGACTGGTGCATCGACATCCCCTCTCTTACAACGATCCAGCCGGACTTTGACGGAATGGTCACCGAGGCTATGGAGATCCTGGATAAGCAGATCAAGGCCGGCAGCAAAAAGGCAGACCCGGTAAGAGTACCCCTGGCCGGTCAGCTGATCATGGGAGAAAGCTGCGGCTGTGGCAGACGGCACCCCGATTACTTCAGACACTTAAGTGAGAGGACGATGGCATTTATCGAAGATTGCAATGATCAGGATGCCGCCATGAACAACATGAGCATCGATCTGGGAGCCTGTGACAATCTGACGGAGCTGCATAACGTGATGATCAGCAAAAGAACGGGCAATCCCATTGTCAGGGACCATTACATTTGTCTGTTCGGTACGCCGGAGGATCCCATGGATGAAAATTCAGACCAGGCATGTCTGGTACATGCTGTCCGGGATCACAGGGACTGTGGTATGCCCATGATCGCCTTTGACAGAAAAGAGCTTTTGCCGCTGATGGCCGAGCGAACCGAAGAAGCGCAGGTCTTCTATATCAAACTCCTTCACCAGAAGGGACATAATTTCGGATACAGCGTATTTCGTTATGATGAAGGTAAGGTACCTTCCCGTTGTTTTGTTCAGACAAATGTACTTTTGTCCATTGCGATGGAAAATATCTACCGGAAAAACGAGCTCATGGCTCTGTATGAGGAAAGACGTCTGAGCAGTATCACCGATCTTCTGACGGGACTGTTAAACCGCCGGGGTCTGATGGAATCCATAGAACCCAAGTGGTTATCCATGACAGGGCGTACCATTGCCTTTGTGTGTATCGATCTGGACGGCCTGAAGCAGATCAACGACAGCTTCGGCCATGCGGCCGGGGATTATGCGATCCGCCTGGTTGGACGGGCGATCCGTGACAGCCTGCCGAAAAAATGCGAGGGTGCCCGTACGGGCGGGGATGAATTCGTTGTTTTTATGCCGGAGGCCGGGCCAGGACGGGCGGAGCGTTTCGTGCAGGCCTTTAACAACAAGCTGGAAGAGCTGAGCCGGGAAGGGGGAAGATCCTTTGCGGTAACGGCCAGTGCGGGATATGCGGTGAAAAAGTTAGCGGCCGCTACCACGATCGAGGAGTGCATACAGGCAGGAGACAGAGTCATGTATGAGGTAAAGGAAGAGAGAAAGAAGAAACAGTAAGCATAGAGCAACCGCAGGATCTGCGGTTGTTCTTTTCATGAGGCTGTCACTATTTATAAAAAGATCAAAGATTCATGCAACAGAAATGTTTCCCGAAGACACTGTTATGGTATGAGGGAAATAATGAGGAGCAGTTTATGATGGCAGACGAGCAAAGAATCAAAGAACTGGTGATCCGTTCCGCAGATGGGGACAGCGGCGCTTTTGCCGAGTTGTACGAGCTCTGTTACAAGGATCTGTACAAGACGGCGCTTTATACCCTGGGGAATGTTCACGATGCGGAAAATGCGGTCAGTGAGACCGTGCTGGATGCTTTTGCGGGGATCAAAAAGCTGAGGGATCCATTGGCCTTCAGGGCCTGGATCTTCACGATCCTTTCCAACAAATGCAAGGCCATTCTGCGAAGCTACGTTAAGAGCCGGGAGCACCTGTCCCAGAAAAGTCCCGATGATCTGCAGGAGGTTTTGGGCGATGAGGATCCGAACCTGAAGCGGGCTGAGGAAGAGACGGTGCTGCAAAAGGCCTTCTCGGTCCTGTCCGAAGAGGAAAAGCTGATCGTAAATCTTACGATATACGGCCGGCTTGATTCCGGACAGGTGGGAGAGAGGCTGAAGATCAATCCAAGTACCGTCAGGTCGAAGTACAGGCGGTCCTTAAGGAAGATGAAAGAAGTGCTCGCACTGCAGTAGAAAAAGGAGATGGCGTTATGACAGATCTTGAAAAAAGACTGACAGAGGAAGAAGTAAAGATACCGGATAGCTTGTCCGTTGAAAACATGAGAAAAAGGCTTGAGGCCATGAGCGAGGAAGAAAAGATCAGCCGTGCGGCCGGAGAGGATGTGCCTGTGATCGAGGACAGCAGGGACAAAAAGGTAATCCGGGATTACCGCAGGTTTGTAAATCCTATGGCTACGGCTGCCGCACTGTTCATCATAGTCGGCGTGGGCTTTTTGATGGGCAGGGGGCTTTTCCGCTCCGGAAAATCGGAAGCTGCAAAGGACGTTATGTCCGATTCGACGGCTATGACGGATTCGGCCACCATGGAGATGGCAGCTGTCGCCGGGGAAACCGCCGAAGCGGAGGCTGAGGAGGCCTGTGAGGATGCAGAGATGGCCTCGGAAGCATCCGAAAGCGCATCTGTCGGAGGAGATTATGAGGAAGTCTATGCTTACTTCGGACAGATCCGGGAGGAAGAGGAAAGGCTCAGAGAGCTGCATTCGGCCCGTTATGCAGGCGATTTTGATGAAGAAATGAATATGATGGCGGAAGAGGCGACAGCGGATGATGCCGCTTCGGACTTTAATGCCGGAGAAAACTTCAAGGGTGAGGCGGCCTTCACGGAAGACGCATCCCTGTCAGCAGCAGGAAAGCAGGAGTATTCGGATACCAACGTCCGCACCCGGGGAGTTATGGAGGGGGATATCGTCAAGACAGACGGCAAATATATCTATGTGTATGAGGAAGCCAGTGAGCATATCCGGATCTATGAAACGGATAACGGGCAGATCAAACCGCTGGACGGCGGTATCAATGTGTTCCCTGAGATCGAGAGCGGCTGCGAGATCTTCCTGCAGGACGATGTACTGATCCTTTTGGGAGAAGACAGGGAGAGCTATGAAAGCGATGAGCTGCATACCGTTATCAAGACCTATGATATCTCGGACCGCAGCGATCCGAAACTGATCAACTCTGTAAAGCAGGACGGCGCCTATCATTCCGCCCGGATCAATAACGGCATTCTCTACACTTTTTCCACAAAAAACGTGGATGTGAACAGGATCGAAAGAGACAAGCCCCTGACCTTTGTGCCCGGAGTGGATGACGAGCCGGTGCCGCCGGAGAGGATCTTTTTACAGGAAAAATGCAGGCAGACCCGGTATGTGGTCATCACCGCCTTTGATCCCGAAGAGGGATGCTTTACGGACAGGGAGGCAGTGCTTGCCGGCGGAGAGCTTTTATATGTGAGCAATGACCATATCTATCTGGGAGATACCTGCTATGACTGGGATTCCTTTGCGGTTACGGACAGCACCCTGCTTGTAAGCTTTGCCTACAACGGGGGCGTGATAACAAAACAGGCTGAGGGCTCCGTTCCCGGATATCTGAATGACGATTACAGTCTGGATGAGAAAAACGGGCACCTTCGGCTGGTAACCACCTATGATGAGGATGGCATCAGGTATAATGCTCTGTATATCCTGGATGAGAACCTGAAGGGTATCAGCGTATTAAAGAAGATCGCCGAGGGTGAGGAGATCAAGAGCGCCAGATTCCTGGGGGATATGGCATACTTTGTAACCTTCAGAAATACAGATCCCCTCTTTGCGGTGGATCTGTCCGATGAGAACGATCCCAGGATCCTGGGCTATCTGAAGATCCCCGGTTTTTCCGCCTACCTGCATCCCTTCGGGGACGGCCTGCTTCTGGGGATCGGTTATGATACCGATGTACCCGAGTGGCCCAGTCCCATCAAGCTTTCCATGTTTGATATCTCCGATCCGGAAAATATCAGAGAACTGGAAACGAAGACTCTTGACGGTAAGTACATGGCTTCCGTACTGGAGGATCGAAATGCCTTCTATTGTGATACCCAAAAGAGCTTCTTCGGTTTTTCCCTTATGGCAGCGGACAACAAGGGAAATGAGATCCCCATCTACCTGGTCAGCTCCTATGATACCTCTGACGGCTTTGATCAGGAGCTGCTTGAAACCATAGGAAGAGAGGGTTCTGCCGGTGCGGTGATGGATACCAGAGGTCTTTCCATCGGAGATTACTTTTACATCGTGACTGCCGGCGACAACATTTCATCCTATGATATGAAGGACTATTTCAGACATGTATCCGATGCCTATTAAGTTGAATAAAGAGAAACTTTAGTGTAAAATGGGAAAGAATAAGAATCGATCGGAGGATCATCATGAAAAGAGTAATCACATACGGCACCTATGATCTGCTGCATTACGGTCATATCAATCTGCTTCGCAGGGCAAAAGCACTGGGGGATTATCTGATCGTGGCCCTTTCTTCCGATGAGTTTAACTGGAATGAGAAGCATAAGAAGACCTACTTTACTTATGAGCAGAGGAAACAGCTTCTGGAGTCGATCCGCTATGTGGATCTTGTGATCCCGGAGGAGAGCTGGCAGCAGAAACGCTCCGACATTCATGAGTATCATATCGATACCTTCGTGATGGGAGATGACTGGAAGGGTAAGTTTGATTTCCTGAAGGAAGAAGGAGCAGAGGTGGTATACCTGCCGAGAACGCCGGAGATCAGCAGCTCAAAGATGAAGCATGATCTGTATGATGCGGCCAGCATTGAAGAAAGTAAGACCAATCACGATGATCTGAATACAGATCCGGGGAACGTGTAGAGAGCCTGCGACACTTGTATATGGCGGGAGAAAGATAAGACGTAAACAGTGGGGCGGTGCACCAAACGGTGCGCCGCCCCTTTATCTTTATATGAGGAAACTCTGGTTATCTGATGCTAACATTTACTCTACCAGTGTGGCGTGTCCGAACATGGAAGGATTCAGATAGCAGGTGCCGGTATCGTCGGCCCAGCTCAGGGTTCCCTTGCGGACGCCGTCGTTTCCGGCATCGTTCACCTGAAGTTCCAGGCCGATCTGCGTGCCGGCTTCGGGGGTGATGTCCGTCCACTTCATGGCTGCGACTACAATGTAGCCGCCATCCTTCATCGTAACGGAGGAGGTGATGTTCTCTGCCACGCATTTTTCTCCGTTAAAGCTCTGCTTGTTGTTGAAGCTTACGCGGTACTGCTTGTCATCTGCTTCGTATTCGCCGCTGCGGTTATGGTTCTCATCGATGAAGACCTCGATGGAATCCTGCTGGTAATCATCCTCGCTGTCATCGTTAAGCTCGCTGTCCGTTACATCCATCAGAGTGTAGAGGTAAGTCTCGTCCCAGGCAAGTTTTGCGTCACAGGTTGTGGTGGCGCCCTGTACAACGATCTCAAGCTTGACGGGATCGATGTCGTCCCAGGAGCTGTCCACGCCCTCGGGATAAATGGTCTTCTTTGCAATCTCCAGGGTGGGACGTTTTACCTCCAGGATGGAGCTGTCGACGGAGGAAGGATCGGTGAAGGCGTAGAAGGAAGGTTTGGCCTTGTAGTCCCCGTCAAACAGGAGCGGGCACTGAAGGATCGTTCCCGTAGCTCCGCCGCCCACATTGCTCTGTTGCTGCAGCCAGGAGTAGGTGTCGATGACGCCCCATACGGTGATACCGGAAACGGTGATGCCGCTTTCGGCATTGAGTTTTTTCATGGTTTCATAGATGGAAGCGTAGTAAGCGGCCTGACGGTCATACTCCTCGGGGAGCTTCTCAACGCTTCCGTCAAACTGTGCACTGACCTTTACATCCAGCTCGGTGAGCATGATCTTGCCCACTGCTTCGGCATAGGCTCTGGCATTTTTCTCGATCTGCTCTGCGGAGGGTGCGTTCACGGTGTAGTGGCCCTGCATACCGAAGCCGTCGATCCTTGTGCCCTCGGCACTCTTGACATCGGAAAGAAGCTGCAGGATCCCCTGTGCCTTACCGGAATCACATTCGTTGTAATCATTGTAGTACAGCTCAAGATCGGCGGGAGCATAGAGGTTGGCAAAACGGAAGGCTTTGATGATGTAATCATTGCTTCCGTATACCTTCCACCAGCTGGACTTGCTGCCGTGGGTGGAATCGGAGAGCTTGTCGTCACCGGGCTCGGTGTCGGTGCGATAGGTGTGGGTGGAATCACTGATGGCTTCATTGACCACATCCCAGCCGTAGAACAGGCCCTGATACTTGCTGTCGTCTCCCGTGTAGTAGGTCAGGACGCTTTGGATATACCATTCCATCCGCTTGTCCATTTCCGATGCGGATACGTAGTCCTTACTCTTGTCATATTCTTCGTGGAAGAACCATTCCGGTGCTTGGGAGTGCCATACCAGAACATGGCCGCGAACGCGGATCTTCCGGTCCGGATTTGCTTCGTTCCAGGCAACGAGCTTGTCCAGGATCGCATCGGCCCTGGAATAATCGAGTGTGGGGACCTGTATTTTTTCCCCGTTCAATTCCTCCTCATGAATGCTGCCGGAAGGCGGAGCATCGTTGTTATAGCCGAACATGCAATCCATCTTCAGTTCGTTTTCCAGGGTGACGGCATTGAAGTGCTTCTCCACCAGCTTCATCAGGTTAGCGTCCGCTACTCCCACAGAGCCGAGGCAGGCACCTACGATGGCCTCATCACCCAGTCCGTCCGGGGATGCCACTACATCCCGAAGGCTGGCAATATCGTTTTCGATCACTGAATCTTCCCCCTCATCTGCATTTTCTGTTGTGGTATCAGCTTCCGTTTGCGCTTCTTCGGAAACATCGTCCGTTTCGGCCACGGGGGTTTCGCCATCAGGCTGATCCGAAGGTGTTGACGGCGCTGCGCCGCAGCCTGCCAGTGTGGTCAGCATCAGAGCCGCAAGGCCGATACCGGCCAGTCGTTTACCGTATCTTTTCATCATTTTATGTCTGTCCTCCTCATTCTTTTCGCACACCTGCCATGAAAACAGATCTGCAGTCTACCTAATGTTACAATCACAGCCTGCCGGGTGCTACCTACAAACTATGAGAATCCCCCCTACAAGCTTTTGACGGATCTTATAATATGTGGTAAAATCTCTCTCGGCAGAAATCGGATCACTGCCGCAATATGATCACAAGACCGGTAAGGAGACAGGCTATGACACAGTACAGAACACATAACTGCGGAGAGCTGCGGATCGGGGATGTAGGCAAAAAGGTTACCCTCTGCGGCTTTTTCGAAAATATCAGAAAGGTCAGTAAGAACCTCGGCTTCCTGATCCTGAGAGACTTTTACGGCACTACCCAGGTGGTGATCGAAACCGAGGAAATGATGAACCTGGTGTGGGATCTGAACAAGGAATCCACGCTGCAGATCGAGGGTGAGGTCAGAGAGCGCTCCAGCATCAATCCCGATCTTCCCACAGGTCAGATCGAAGTGACGCCCACGGCCATCAATGTCCTGGGCAAATGCCGCTACAACGCGCTGCCCTTCGAGATCAATCTGTCCAAGGAGGCGGATGAGAATACCCGTCTGAAATACCGTTATCTGGATCTGAGGAATCCCGAGGTGAAAAACCGCATCGTGACCCGCTCTCAGATCGTATCCGAGCTTCGAAGCCGCATGACGGAGCTTGGTTTTATGGAGATCACTACCCCGATCCTGACGGCATCTTCGCCGGAGGGAGCCAGAGATTATCTGGTGCCTGCCAGAAATCATCCGGGCAAGTTCTATGCGCTGCCCCAGGCACCCCAGCAGTTTAAGCAGCTTTTAATGGCATCGGGCTTTGATAAATACTTCCAGATCGCTCCCTGCTTCCGTGATGAGGATGCCAGAGCGGACCGCTCTCCGGGTGAGTTCTATCAGCTGGATATGGAAATGTCTTTTGCAGGCCAGGAGGATGTGTTCAGTGTGATCGAAGAGGTGCTGCCCCCTGTTTTTGCCAAGTACGGCATTTATCATGAGGCCAGCAAGGCACCTTTTGTGAGGATCCCTTATCTGGAGGCAATGGAGAAATACGGAACCGACAAACCGGATCTTCGTATCGACCTTACCCTGCAGGATGCCACCAGTGCGGTAGGCAGTTGCGGTTTCGGACCCTTTGAGGGTAAAAACGTTCAGGCGGTGGTTTGCAGTAACTTTACCGCAAGCCGCAAGCAGATCGATGCCATGTGCCAGGAGGTGGAGGTGATCACTGCCGAGAAAGCCTTCTGGTTCCGCGTGGATGAGAACGGACAGATCATCGGCGGTATTGCCAAATTCCTGCAGGAGACGGCAGCGGATGTGATCGCTTCCCTTTCTCTGAAGCCGGGAGATTTCGTGGGACTTGCCGCAGGTGAGAAAAAGAGTGCACAGAAGACTGCCGGCGTTATCAGACGTCTGCTGGGAAATCTGGCTCCCGAACATATGAAGAAGGACTGCTATGAGTTCTGCTGGATCGTGGATTTCCCCATGTATGAGATCGGAGAGGAATCCGGCGAGCTGGAATTCTGCCACAATCCTTTCTCCATGCCCCAGGGTGGCATGGAGGCCCTGAAGAATGAGGATCCCCTGAGCATCCTGGCTTACCAGTACGATCTGGTAGTCAACGGCGTGGAGCTTTCCTCCGGTGCGGTCCGGAACCATGATCCCGAGATCATGATCGAGGCCTTCAAGCTTGTGGGTCTGGGTGAGGAAGATGTGAAGGCCAAATTCCCCGCTATGTACAACGCTTTCTGCTACGGAGCACCGCCCCATGCAGGTATCGCTCCCGGTGTAGATCGTATGGTCATGCTGATCTGCGGCGAGGAATCCATCCGTGAGATCATTCCCTTCCCCATGAACAAGAATGCCATGGATCTTTGCATGAATGCGCCGGCCGAGGTGGACCCCAGACAGCTGTCCGATGTGCATATCGCCATCGTGGAAGACGAAAAAGAAGAGTAATAAAGAATAATAAGAGTAAGCATATGCTAACAAAAGCCCTGCGGCATGCAAGCTGCAGGGCTTCTTTTTTCGTTATGTTCCCGGCTGTCTCCTACAGGGTGTCGATGATCTGGCGCTTGATGCGGCGGTAGAAGATCATGGTCATCAGAAGGGACATGGCCTCTGCGATGGGAAAGGCGAACCATACGTAATGTACCTGTCCCAGCAGGGACAAAAGCCAGGCTGCGGGGATCAGCACGATGAGCTGACGGGCCAGGGATACCACCAGAGAGTAGGTACTCTTGGCAAAGGCCTGGAACAGCGATCCCAGGGAGATACAGATGGCCGCTACGGGGAAGTGTATGGCGATGATTCGCAGTGCCACGGAGCCCGTGGCGATCATGTTATCGGAGGCATCAAAGAGCTTTAACAGGATGCCGGGTATACATTCAAAGACGATGGTTCCCGTTGCCATGATACAGAAGGCAAATTTCACGGAGAAGGATATGGCCTCCCGGATCCTTTCCCTGTTTTTCGCGCCGTAGTTAAAGGAAAGCACGGGGATCATACCGTTGTTCAGTCCGAAGACCGGCATGAAGAAGAAGCTCTGGAGCTTGAAATACACACCGAAGACGGCAACCGCCGTGGAGGAGAAGCGTCCCAGGATCTTGTTCATCATGTAGGTCATGATGGAGCCGATACTCATCATGGCGATGGAGGGTACGCCCACCAGATAGATCTGCGAAACGGTCCTTGCCTTCGGATGCAGGATCCCCTTAAAGGAAAGGGTAATCTCCTTATTGCGGGAAAGGTTCAAAAACAGGCCCAGACAGGCTGCCGTGACCTGGCCGAAGATCGTAGCGATGGCGGCACCGGCCACTCCGAGCTGGGGGAAGGGGCCTATACCGAAGATCAGCATGGGATCCAGGATCATATTGATGATGGCGCCGGTGAGCTGGGAGAGCATGCTCTCAAAGGTCATGCCCGTGGATTGCAGAAGGCGCTCAAAGGTCATCTGGAAAAAGATTCCCACGGACAGAAGGCAGATCCAGGTCAGGTAGGTCACACCGTACTGTGCGATCACCGGGTTGTCCGTCTGGGAATGTATGAAGGGACGCACCGCAAAAATACCCAGCAGGATGAAGATCACATAGTTGACCACATTCAACAGAATGCCCGTGTTGGCAGCATTGCTGGCTTCCTCATAGTCCTTTTTGCCCAGAGAGCGGGAAAGCAGTGCGTTGATACCGACGCCGGTACCGGAGCCCAATGCGATCATCAGGGACTGCATGGGAAAGGCCAGGGTGACGGCCGTCAGCGCATCCTCGGAAAGCCTTGCCACAAAGACGGAGTCCACGATGTTGTACAGGGCCTGCACCAGCATGGAGATCATCATGGGCAGGGACATGGTAAGGATCAGTTTTTTCACGGGCATGACGCCCATCTTATTTTCGGTGAATTCCTGTTTTACTTCTGTTTCACTCATAGTTTCACCACTTTTATCTTATTGTCATAGGAACATCTCTTTCGCGACAACGCAACTATGTTATCACACAGGCTGCGGCTCTTGCAAGGGATTGATAAGCTGTTTATTGCACTTTTTCCTAAATTATAGTAGATTAGAGAACAGAAACGTTAAAGGAGCAGAAAAGAATGGAATTTTTAGCATCTGTATCGGAAATCATGAAGAAGGCTTTTGAGCAGGCAGGGTATCCTTCGGATAACGCCGGCGTGGTGATCTCCAACCGCCCGGATCTGTGCCAGCTGCAGTGTAACGGCGCCATGGCCCTTGCCAAAAGTGCTCACAAAGCTCCTTTTGTAATAGCTGAGGAAGTGGCCGCGGCTCTTCGCGACCTGGGAGGGGAGAAGGTCTTTTCCAAGATCGAGGTGGTAAAGCCCGGATTTTTGAACCTGGATGCCGCTCCCTCTTTTGTGGCAGAGTATTTACGCTCCATGCAGGCCGATGAGAAGCTGGGCATGGAAAAATGCGGGCCCAAAAAGATCATCATCGACTATGGCGGACCCAATGTGGCAAAGCCTTTGCATGTTGGACATCTGCGTTCCGCCGTTATCGGCGAGAGCGTAAAGCGGATCGCACGTTTTGCCGGCCATGATGTGACCGGTGATATCCATATGGGCGACTGGGGTCTGCAGATGGGACTTATCATCTGCGAGCTGAAGGAAAGAAAGCCGGAGCTGGTATACTTCGATGAAAGCTTTACCGGCGAGTATCCGAAGGAGGCACCCTTTACGATCTCGGAGCTGGAGGAGATCTATCCTACCGCCAGCGGCAAGAGCAAAGAGGATGCCGACTACAAGGCAGAGGCCATGGCCTGCACCAAGAAGCTGCAGGACGGCCAGAGGGGCTATCGTGCCCTCTGGGATCATATCATGGCTGTTTCCGTAGCGGACATGAAAAAGAATTATGTAAACTTGAACGTGGACTTCGATCTCTGGAACGGAGAGTCAACGGTACACGACAGGATCCCGGCTATGGTCAGCAGACTGCGGTCCGAGGGCTATGCCCACGAATCCGAAGGTGCCCTTGTCATCGATGTCAAGGAGGAGACGGATACCAAAGAGATGCCTCCCTGTATGGTGCTCAAGTCCGATGGAGCCTCCCTGTATAACACCACGGATCTGGCCACGCTGGAAATGCGCCGGGAACAGGCGGATCCCGATCAGGTGATCTATGTGGTGGATAAGCGTCAGTCACTGTATTTCGAACAGATCTTCCGTGCAGCCAAGAAGAGTCATATCGTAAAGGATGAGACGAAGCTGGATTTCCTCGGCTTCGGTACGGTGAACGGCAAGGACGGCAAGCCTTACAAAACCAGGGAGGGCGGTGTTATGCGCCTTTCCATGCTCATAGAGCAGATCCGTGAAGCTATGCTGAAAAAGATCATTGAGAACAAGGAAAATTCCGGAGATACCGATATCGACCGGGCAGCGGCGGAACAGACAGCCAATATGGTGGCTCTTGCGGCCATCAAATACGGCGATCTGTCCAACCAGGCATCCAAGGATTACATCTTTGATGTGGACCGATTCACCTCCTTTGAGGGAGATACCGGCCCTTATATCCTCTATACCATGGTCAGGATCAAATCCATCCTGGACCGCTATGAAGCCCAGGGAGGCAAAGTTTCGGATACTGTCCTCGGAGAGGCTGAGGGTGAGGATGAGATCGCACTTTCCCTGCAGCTTACCGGCTTTGCCAAGATGGCAAGGGAAGCCTTCGAGGAGCTGGCACCCCATAAGGTATGTGCCTACGTCTATGATCTTGCCAATGCCCTGAATCGTTTCTATCACAGCACCCGAATCCTGGCAGAGAGCGATGCTGACAGGCAGAAGAGGTATATCGCTCTGCTGGCTCTGACGGAGCGTGTATTCGAAACCGGTATAGAGCTGCTGGGATTTGAGTGCCCGGACAGAATGTGACAAATTCCTGTTGACAAAGACGGCGGTCTGTTGTACACTGTCTAAGTCGGTTGAAAGACCGTCCTTATGGGATCTTAGCTCAGCTGGGAGAGCATCTGCCTTACAAGCAGAGGGTCATAGGTTCGAGCCCTATAGGTCCCATATTTTATGGCGAGGTAGCTCAGTTGGCGAGAGCACACGGTTCATACCCGTGGTGTCGGGGGTTCA
>JAILKJ010000079.1 GCA_024693845.1 Lachnospiraceae bacterium | reverse complement strand
CCTTTGGAATGAAACGAAGGGTAAAAAGACGGTGCTGAAGTATCAGGTTGTGGATTCAAACGGTAAGGTGGTCTACAAGAAGACCTATAAGAATACGCCATTTGATCCCGGTTCGCAGCCCATCCTGACCAACGGATATATCCAGTGGGTCAGCGGACAGCGGGGCACCAAGGTTGTAAAAACCTTCTGGTACAGCTATACAACCTACACAGATACCGTCGGTAAGCCCAAGACGGTCCGGATCCCCGCGAAGTATTGAAAAAGGGTTGACAACTCATAGGGGTAGTGATAGAGTATCAAATGAAGATGTTAGCACTCGAAAGAGCTGAGTGCTAACAAGAGATAAAACAAGTAATACGAAGGAGGCATTATTATGAAGTTAGTACCACTTGGTGACAGAGTTGTATTAAAGCAGCTTGTTGCGGAAGAGACCACCAAATCCGGAATCGTTCTTCCCGGACAGAATAAGGAAAAGCCCCAGCAGGCAGAAGTTATCGCAGTAGGACCCGGCGGAAACGTAGACGGCAAGGAAGTTAAGATGGAAGTCAAGAAGGGCGACCATGTTATCTTTTCCAAGTATTCGGGAACCGAAGTGAAGCTGGATGAGGATGAATATATTGTAGTTCGTCAGAGTGATATCGTGGCGATCGTTAAGGATTGATACGGGAGGATAAGATAATGGCTAAAGAGATCAAATACGGTGCAGATGCGAGAGCATCCCTTGAAGCTGGTGTAAATAAACTTGCGGATACCGTGCGTGTGACGCTGGGACCTAAGGGCAGAAACGTAGTTCTGGACAAGTCCTATGGTGCTCCCCTGATCACCAACGACGGTGTTACCATCGCCAAGGAGATCGAGCTGGAGGATGCTTTTGAGAACATGGGCGCACAGCTCGTTAAGGAAGTAGCGACCAAGACCAATGATGTAGCAGGTGACGGTACCACCACAGCAACCGTTCTGGCACAGGCTATGATCGGTGAGGGTATGAAGAACCTGGCAGCAGGTGCTAACCCCATCATCCTTCGTAAGGGTATGAAGAAGGCTACCGACTGTGCAGTGGAAGCCATCGCAAAGATGAGCTCCAAGGTTAAAGGAAAAGAGCATATCGCCAAGGTTGCTTCCATTTCCGCAGGTGACGAGGCAGTGGGCAATCTTGTAGCAGACGCTATGGAGAAGGTGACCGGCGACGGCGTTATCACCATCGAAGAGAGCAAGACCATGCAGACCGAGCTGGATCTTGTGGAAGGTATGCAGTTTGACAGAGGATATATCTCCGCATACATGGCTACCGATATGGATAAGATGGAAGCGGTTCTGGATAATCCTTATGTACTTATCACCGATAAGAAGATCTCCAACATCCAGGAGGTTCTTCCCCTTCTTGAGCAGATCGTTCAGTCCGGCGCAAAGCTGCTGATCATCGCTGAGGATGTTGAGGGTGAGGCACTTACCACTCTGATCGTTAACAAGCTGCGGGGCACCTTCAATGTAGTAGCGGTTAAGGCACCCGGCTACGGCGATCGCAGAAAAGCAATGCTGGAGGATATTGCCATCCTTACCGGTGGTCAGGTGATCAGCTCCGAAGTTGGTCTTGAGCTGAAGGATACCACCCTGGATATGCTTGGAAAAGCTAAGTCCGTTAAGGTTCAGAAGGAGAACACCATTATCGTTGACGGTGAGGGCTCCAAGAAGAACATCCAGGCCCGTATCGCCCAGATCAAGAAGCAGATCGAGGAGACCACTTCTGATTTCGACAGAGAGAAGCTTCAGGAAAGACTTGCCAAGCTGGCAGGCGGCGTAGCAGTGATCCGTGTAGGTGCCGCTACCGAGACCGAGATGAAAGAAGCAAAGCTTCGTCTCGAGGATGCACTGGCAGCTACCAGAGCAGCTGTAGAGGAAGGTATCATCGCAGGCGGCGGTTCCGCTTACGTACATGCTTCCAAGAAGGTTGAGAAGCTGGCTGAGACCCTTGAGGGTGATGAGAAGACCGGTGCACAGATCGTGCTCAAGGCTCTTGAGTCTCCTCTGTTCCATATCGCAGCAAACGCAGGTCTGGAAGGCAGCGTTATCATCAATAAGGTAAAAGAGTCCAAGGTGGGTACCGGCTTTGATGCACTTAAGGGTGAATATGTTGACATGGTTGCAGCCGGCATCCTGGATCCCGCAAAGGTTACCAGAAGCGCTCTGCAGAACGCAACCAGCGTAGCATCCACCTTCCTTACCACCGAGTCTGCTGTGGCTAACATTAAAGAGCCCCAGCCGCCCATGCCTGCAGGTGCTCCCGGAATGGGAATGATGTAATGCGGCAGTAGTGCGATAGTAAATTTTTATCCGATAATCATCCGATGGGGCGAACATCTTCGCCCCATCGTTTTATTTTTTCCTGCAAAATGGGTTTACAATATAGTCAAGGCTGCGTGAGGGGCGTAGACTATGAATCGGAGGGAAAAAATGAATAATCGGACATCAGATCAAAGCAAGTGGAAGAACGAACAGAAAAGTCTTCGGAAAGCGATAGGGTATAAGCTTCAGCTCATGCGGGACGAAAAAAGCCTTTCGCAGTCGGAACTGTCGGAAATGACGGGTATCTCAGCCTCTTATATCAGTGTGATAGAAAGAGGTGAGAAATCCGTCAGTTTTTTTTATATTGCCAGACTGGCATCGGCACTTCAGGCATCCCTGGATGATCTGGCGGAGAATGACCATAGGCCGCGTTTCGGCCGGGCTGAGAGCGGTAAAACCTGCGGCATAAAAAAGAGAAGGGTTATGGAACTTCTGGATCAGTCCGGAGAAGAAGAGCTGGATCTTGTTTATTATGAGATCATGAGGATCCGGAAAACGGACAGGCTGATCCGTGACAGGATCCGGGAGGCCGACGGAGAAAGAGAGGGTCTTTTACAGACCAGGTAAATGCTGACTATCTGCGCATTGCGCAGTCTTATGGGGGAGACGGATGAACCTGAGTAAACCGGAAGGGTCTATGGAAGCCATGGATATGATACGGATCTGTCACGTGGCATGTATGCTGAAAAAAGCCATTTGCCCCAAGGCGGGTTTTTCACCCCTGAAAGGAGGGGAGGATCTGGAGGCGGCGATCCGGCAGTTTGGATTGCTGCACCGATCGGGAGAATATTTTTTGATGACGGAAAATATCCGCTTGCAGGAGGAACTTAAGATGATGACCGAAGCCTGTGAGGGAATGAGAGTAAGCTTTAACAACGGCAAGAGCAGGCAGCTGATCCTGCCCGATCCGGACAGACTTTGGAACGGCTATTGCAGGAAACGATATGCATTCGGCAGGAAAAATGCAGGTGCTGCTCTCATGGGCGCCTGGGTGCTGGCAGCCGCAGGCTTTCGGCTGGATAAAATGCGGGAGGGATATTTTTTGCGGCCGGATCCCATTGACGGATATCTGATCGCCTCCCTTCTTTGGTTTGAAGCCGCCGGTCTTACCAGGGTCAGGTCAGGCCTTAACGATGACCCGCTCATGTATCTCATCTGTCTTTCCTACAGGCTTTGTAAAAGTCTGAAAGGGATCGGGGCCTCGGAGCTGGTTCCGGCAGATGGCCGCGGCGGCAGTCTTTTGATCAAAGGGTGCGATATGGGGAGAGTTTCCGGAGCAATCCGAGAGCTTTCGGAGCAGATGAAGGGCGCAATGCTGCATTTTTACCCGGCTGATTCTGAAACCATCGTCCTGCTTTCGGATCCCCCGGACTGGAGGTGCTTTTCCTAGGCGGCCGGAGACGCCTTTCGAGGGCTCCTCGGTTGACGAATAAGGGGAATACGCTTATAATCAACTATGTATGACGAAATCGTATTCGGGATCGGAAGAATGCTATGTTGGAAATAGGCGAAAGGGACAAAAACACAACCGGATTGGTATTGGATGACGGACATATCGAGGATATGCCCGAATACAGATCCCCTGAGGAGCTGCATCAGGAGCTTTTGGAGAGGATCCGTAAGTATCACCCAAGCGACGACATCAGCCTGATCGAAAAAGCGTATCAGGTTGCTTTTGATGCTCATGAGGGTCAGGTCCGCAAATCCGGGGAGCCCTATATCATTCATCCGCTCTGTGTGGCCATCATCCTGGCTGAGCTGGAGATGGATCAGGAGACCATAGCGGCAGGACTTCTGCACGATGTGGTGGAGGATACGATCTTTACGGTGGAAGAGCTTAGGGAGCAGTTCGGTGACGATGTGGCATTGCTGGTAGACGGCGTTACCAAGCTGGGTCAGCTGCAGTACGACGGCGACAAGGTGGAGCTGCAGGCGGAGAACCTTCGTAAGATGTTCCTGGCCATGGCCAAGGATATCCGCGTTATCATCATCAAGCTCTGTGACCGTCTGCACAACATGCGTACCCTCAAGCATATGTCCACTGAGAAGCAGCAGGAGAAGGCACGTGAGACCATGGATATCTACGCACCCATCGCACAGCGTCTGGGTATCATGCGCGTCAAGGTGGAGCTGGATGACCTTTCCCTGAAATATCTGGAGCCGGAGGTCTATTACGATCTGGCCGAGAAGATCGCGGTCCGCAAGACCGAACGTGAGAAATACGTCCAGACCATCGTGGAAGAGGTCGGAGAACATATCAAGCATGCCGGGATCAAGGCAAGGATCGACGGCAGAGTCAAACACTTTTTCAGCATATATAAGAAAATGAAAAACCAGAACAAGACCATAGACCAGATCTATGATCTGTTCGCCATTCGCATCATCGTTGATTCGGTGAAGGACTGCTATGCGGCACTGGGTGTGATCCATGAAATGTACAAGCCCATTCCGGGACGTTTCAAGGATTATATCGCCATGCCCAAAGCCAACATGTATCAGTCCCTGCATACTACACTGATCGGCTCTTCGGGACAGCCCTTCGAGATCCAGATCCGTACCTATGAGATGCACAAGACGGCGGAATACGGTATCGCCGCCCACTGGAAATACAAGGCTCTTTCCGACGGTAAGAAGGTAAACACCAGTACCAGCGAGGAGGAGAAGCTGTCCTGGCTCAAACAGATCCTGGAGTGGCAGCAGGATACCTCCGACAACAAGCAGTATCTGAAGCTGCTTAAGAGCGATCTGGAGCTTTTCTCCGACAGTGTATACTGCTTCACCCCCACCGGCGATGTGAAGAACCTGCCTGCCGGCTCCACACCCATTGATTTTGCCTATGCCATTCATTCGGCAGTGGGCAACAAGATGATCGGTGCCAGGGTTAACGGCAAGCTGGTCACCATTGATTATGAGATCAAGAACGGTGACAGGATCGAGATCGTAACGAGCCAGAATTCCAAGGGCCCCAGCCTTGACTGGCTGGCGATGGTCAAGTCGCCCCAGGCCCGCAACAAGATCAACCAGTGGTTTAAGAACGAAAGAAAAGACGAGAACATCATCCGCGGCCGTGAGATGCTTTTGGATTACTGCAAGAGCAAGGGCATCAATCAGGTCGATATCATGCGTCCCGAATATATGGCTTCCGTAATGAAAAAATACGGCTTCCGGGATTGGGAATCCATCCTGGCAGCGGTGGGTCACGGCGGTCTGAAGGAAGGTCAGATCATCAACAAGATGAAGGAGCTCTTCGAGCATGACCATCCTCATGAAGTCACCCAGGAGGAAATCCTGAAAACGGTGGAGGAGAACAATGCCCAGGCAGCCAAGCGGATGCACGCTTATTCCGGCTCCTCACAGGGTATCGTGGTCAAGGGTATCACCGACGTATCGGTGCGCTTTTCCAAATGCTGTTCCCCCGTGCCGGGTGATGAGATCATCGGTTTTGTTACCAGAGGAAGAGGTATCTCGATCCACCGGACGGACTGTATGAACATGCTGTCTTTGCCTGAGATCGAAAGAAGCCGTCTGATTGATGCGGAGTGGCAGGAAGAGTCTTTGGAGGGAACGGGCAAGTACCTTGTGGAGATCGAATTGCACGCCAACAACAGAAACGGACTTTTGGCGGATATCTCCAAGATCCTCACCGAGAAGGAACTGGATATACGGGCCCTCAATACCAGAGTCAGCAAGCAGCAGATCGCAACCATGGAGATCGCCTTCGAGATCCATTCCAAGGACGAGCTGCAGAATATCATGGACAGACTCAGGAGTGTGGAGAGTGTACTCAACATAGAAAGGAAATCAAGCTGATATGGGACAGATCAAGATCGGACGACTGGTCATGGGAAGCGCCGTTACCAACTGCTACTTTCTCTATCGGGAGGGTGAGAAGGAAGTGATCTTCTTTGACCCTGCCGCTCACGGAGATGTGATCTTTCAGAAACTGCAGGATGCGGGCTTTTCCGTCGCCGCCATTTTTCTGACCCACGGACACTTTGATCATATCTACGGACTCGCGGCTCTTGAAGAGCTTTCCGGTGCCAAAAGCTATGCCTGGGAAGCGGAGAAAGAGCTTTGCGAAGACGTGCACATGAATGTTTCGGATCTCTTCGGAAGAGCCGTTACCGCAAAGGTGGATGAATACTTAAAGGACGGAGCCGAGTTTGAGTTTGCCGGTATCAAAGGCAGACTGATCGGCACCCCGGGACATACAGCCGGCAGCTGCTGTTACTACTTTGAAGAAGCAGGTATCCTGATAAGCGGAGATACGCTGTTTGAGGAATCGGTGGGAAGGACGGATTTCCCCACGGGAAGCAGCAGCACCCTGGTCCGCTCCATCCGCGAGAAGCTCTTCGTTCTGCCGGATGACACAAAGGTCTATCCGGGACACGGCGAAATCACCACCATTGAACATGAAAAAAAATACAATCCCTTCGCGGGAGAATAAAGAATGAGACAGATCCTAGTAACCTATCGGGGTAATATCGACCAATCTTATTTTCACGCCCTGGTGAAGTCCTTTTATGCAAATGCCCAAGTCACGTTTCTAAACGAAGAAAGACCGGAAGAAGGCAAAAAAGCG
>JAILKJ010000003.1 GCA_024693845.1 Lachnospiraceae bacterium | reverse complement strand
AGACGGCGTAACGGAGATCGCATCAATGCCCATGCGAAGGAAGGTTTCGGTAAGCTCCGGATCGGCTCCCAGCTCACCGCAGATCCCTACAAAAATCCCAGCCTTCTTTGCCGCCTCAACAGTCATCTGTATCTGACGAAGAACTGCAGGATGATGAGGATCAAAGAAAGGCTCCAGACGGGCATTCTGACGGTCAATGGCAAGGGTGTACTGGGTCAGGTCATTGGTACCGATGGAGAAAAAGCTGCATTTGGCAGCAAGCTCATCGGCACAAAGGGCAGCCGCAGGTGTCTCTATCATTACACCTACAGGCAAAGGCCCGGTTTCGATCCCTTCACTCTCCAGCTCCTTCCGACAATCCACCAAAATGGCCAAAGCCTTGTCCAGCTCTTTTACGGAAGTGATCATGGGGATCAGAAGCCTTACATTACCCACTACCGATGCCCGAAGGATGGCCCGGAGCTGACGTTTGAAGAAATCCTCTCTGGACAGACAAAGCCTGATGGCACGATAGCCCATGGCGGGGTTTTCTTCATGCTCCAGCTTCAGATAATCCGCCGTCTTATCCGCGCCGATATCGCAGCTTCGGATCACCACATCCAGCGGATACATCTGTTTTGCCACTTCAACATACTGCTTATATTGTTCTGCTTCGGAAGGATCGGTGTGCTTTTCCAGATAGATGAATTCCGTTCTGAAAAGTCCGATGCCTCCGGCATCATTTTCTTTGACACTTTCTATATCGCGGGGAGAACCGATGTTGGCCATGATCCGAAGCCTGCGGCCGTCCAGGGTAACGTTTTCCTTCCCCTTCAGCTCTGAAAGAAGCTCTTTTTGCTTTGCGAGCTCTGCGATCTTATTCAGATAGGTGTTTCGGGTTTCTTCATCGGGCTCCACATAAACCAGTGCGTCGATTCCGTCAATGACCGCTTCTTTTCCGTCCCAGTCACGATCCAGCTTCTTACACTCCACCAGCATGGGAATGTTCATGCTCCGGGCCAGGATGGCTGTATGGGAATTCACGCTGCCTGCCTTCAGCAAAATGCCTGCTGCACCGCGAAGGGGCAGGGATACTATATCGGAAGGGGTCAGGTTCTTAGCGCTCAAAATGCAGCAGCTAAGATCCTCCACAGTCTCCTTCTTAACGTTCAGAAGAATATTCAAAAGAGTCAGTTTGATATCGATGAGATCCTCGCCGCGCTCCCGAAGCTCTTCATCCTGCATGGCAAAAAAGGTGGCCGTCATCTCATCCAGGACACTTTTCACCGCAAAAGGCGCCTGAACCTGCTTGTTTTCTATCCTTTCACGTATGGGACGGATCAGTTCCTCGTCCCGCAGGAGCATTTCGTGAGCCTGAAAGATCTCGGCATCACGTCCGCAGTCATTTTTCACCGCATTATCGTAGTTCTCATGCTTTGTCTCTATGGCTTTTTGCACAGCCAAAATGAACCTGTCCGTTTCGGCTTTCGGATCTTCAGCTTTACTCTCCGAAACTTCGTACGAGGCAGATTCATAATAACGGATCCTTCCGTATCCAATTGCTTTGCTTGCGCTTTTTGCAGCTGCTTTTATCATGGGTTCTCCCGAATGGTTCAGATTTTTTTTGTGCAGGCCACCGCCAGTGCACCCGGGCCGATATGGCAGGCTACCGAAAGGGAAAGGGGCTGGATCACAGGCGGTTCAAAGCCCGGAAGATCTGCCATGACCATTTCGGCAAACTCATCGATTTTATCTCTGTCTCCTGTATAGGCAAACTGGATGTGCATCCGGTCGCAGGCGCCCTCCAGACCGCCGAAGCGTATATCGATATCCTTGAGGATGGCATCCTTCATGATCTTCTTGCCCTGCTGGGGTGTCCTTGCCTTTGAAAAAGCATCCAGCTTCTCGCCCTGGATCGTCAGCACCGGCTTGATCTTCAGAAGACTTCCGATGGCTGCCGCAGCAGGGGTGATCCTGCCGCCCTTCTTCAGATAGTGAAGGGTATCCAGCATGATATAGATACTGGAGTTGAATTTATCCTCAAATAAAAAATCTCTGATCTCCTTACCGCTCTTGCCGTTGTCAGCCAGTTTCATGGCATCGAGAACGGACTGGCGCTGGGTTACGGAGATACGTTGATTATCCACTACGAACACGCGATCCTGAAACCGAGGCTCACGTGCCAGCATATAGGCAGTCTGGCAGCTTCCGGACAGCCCTGAAGACATGGGGATATGAACCACCTCGTCATACTCCTCCAGCAGACGGTCAAAGGCTGCGGTAACATCCGAGGGGGAAGGCTGGGAGGTCTTCACCGTTACATCCTCCTCCAGGAAGCGGTAAAACTGCTCCTGGGAAAGGTTGATATCCTCGAAATAATCGCTGCCGCCTACATTAAAGGGCATGGGCAAAACGGTGATCCCAAGCTGCTTTGCTTCAGCCTGGGTGATACCGCTGTTGGAATCTGTCATGATTGCTACTTTACTCACTATATTATCCTCTTCTAAATCTTATAATACTTCCAGATAGCCGGATTCCAGATAGTCATCCAGGCGTTTCTTCAAAAGCTTATGTTCCGGCAGGCTAAGACCGGGATCCTTGCCGATCAGTTCATCCGCATCCGATGCTGCCTGAAGCACCAGCTGATGGTCTCTGTAGATATCCGCAAAGCGGAAGGAAAAGTCGCCGCTCTGCTCTATGCCCATCAGATCTCCCGGACCCCGCAGCTTTAAATCCTTTTCAGCGATCTCAAAGCCGCTGTTGGAATGGTTCAGAATATCCAGGCGCTCGTTCTTTTTGCCCCTGGATTCTGTCTCCATGAATACGCAGTAGGACTGATGGGATCCTCTTCCCACCCGGCCCCTGATCTGATGCAGGGTTGCCAGACCGAAGCGTTCGGCATTTTCCACCATCATCACCGTGGCGTTGGGAACGTTTACGCCCACTTCCACCACCGTGGTGGAAACCAGGATGTCGGTCTGCCCCGAAGCAAAGCGTTCCATGATCTCATTTTTCTGGGCGGGCCGCATTTTTCCATGAAGGTATTCGATCCTGACGGAGTCGGGAAAATACTCCCGAAGCTGTGAGGCATATTCTACCACATTCTCCAGTCCGTCCATCACCCCGGGCTGAGCCATGGGGCAGATGATATAGACCTGTCTGCCTTCCCGGATCTGATCCGACATGAATTTATAGGCCGTGTTGCGGTACTTCTGATCCACCACGCAGTTTTTGATGGGAAGCCTTGATGCAGGCATATCCGGCATCTGGGTGATATCCAGGCCTCCGTAAAGGACGATGGCCAGGGACCGGGGTATGGGCGTGGCACTCATTACAATGGTATGAACGCCGCCCTTCGCCTTGGACTGCAGAGTTTCTCTCTGTCTTACACCGAAACGGTGCTGCTCATCTATGACTGCCAGGGCCAGGTCGTGGAATTCCAACGGTTCCTGGATCAGTGCGTGGGTACCCACGGCAACGTTGATGCTTCCATCCTTAAGCTCACAGTAGATCCTGCGCTTTTCCGCCGCAGGTGTGGAGCCTGACAGCAGGCTGCAGGTAAAAGGAAGACCGTACTGCTTCGTCATTTCGCTGATGGTGATGTAATGCTGCCTTGCCAGCACCTCGGTGGGTGCCATCAGAACAGCCTGGTGGCCGTTGGCCACACACATCAGCATACCCAGGATGGCGACGATGGTCTTACCGCACCCCACATCTCCCTGCAACAGCCGGTTCATGCAGTAAGGCGAGGTCAGATCATTCTTAATGGCCTCATAAGCCTTCTTTTGGGAATCCGTCAGGCTGTAGGGAAGCTTTTCGATGAGCCGGGTAGTATCCGCCGTCTCGATCATCACGTTGGGATTCGGTTTCCTGCCCGCCGAGCGGGATTTGACCGATAAGAGGAACAAAAAAAGCTCCTCATAGGAAAACCTCTCCCTTGCGGGAAGAAGCTCACTTGCACTTTCCGGGAAATGGATCCTTTGAAGTGCATCAAAAACGGATGGAAAATCCCTCTTTTTCAGGATCTCATCCGGAAGATATTCATAATTTGCTCCGATGTTTTCCGCATCTTTGCGTATCTGATCCAGAGCCGCTTTGGCATATTTGCCGATGGAAGCATCGGAAATCCCCTTGGTCTTGGTATAGACGCTCTGGAGCTGCCCCGTCATGGCTCTGTATTGATCCGGCTTGTACATCTTGGGCTGCGTCATATGGTAGCGGGCATTTTTGCAAAAAAGCTGCCCGTAAAAGACGTAGCTTGCGCCGCTCTTGACAGTCTTTGAAAGATAGGGCATGTGGAAATAGGTGATGGACACCACGTTTCCCTTATCATCCCTTGCATCGAAGCTGACAGAACTCTTGCGGTTATAATAGCGCGAAACGGGGGCTGAAATCACGGTTGCAAAGACGCCGCCGGATCCTCCGACGCTTTCCAGACTCGCCAGATCCGCAGCCGGTTCCATGCACACATAATCCCGGGGAAAATGGAACAGCAGATCCCCCGCCGAATCAATATTCAGTTTTTGAAAAAGGGCAGCGTTTTTATTACCGATGCCCTTTATTTCTTCTATGGAACTGCCAAAATTCATTCTGCCAAAATCACTCGATGGAGATCAGATAGTAGTAGATCGGCTGACCGCCGCTGATCAGCTCGATGTCACAGCCGGCATATTTATCTTTCAGCTTCTTGGCCAGCTCTTCTGCCTCGGATTGCTTGATATCCTCACCGAAGTAGATGCTGATAAGCTCGCCGCTATTCTCGGACATCATGATATCGATCATTTCGATGGTGGTCTCATCGATCTGCTTGCCCACAGCCAGGATGCCCTTGTCGCCGATACCCATGATGTCGTTCTCATGGATCTCCTTGCCGTCGATCTGGGTATCTCTTACCGCGTAGGTAACCTGTCCCGTAGCCACCATGCTCATAGCCTCGGTCATGGCTGCCAGATTCTCTTCTCCGGAAAGATCGGGAGCAAAGCTGATGATGGCGGCGATTCCCTGAGGAATGGTCTTGGAAGGAACTACGACGATCTCCTTATCTCCTGTCAGATCCCTTGCCTGGTTGGCTGCCATGATGATGTTCTTGTTATTGGGAAGAACATAGATCGTCTTGGCGGGTACCAGGGAGATCGCATGGAGGATATCGTCGGTGCTGGGGTTCATGGTCTGTCCGCCGGAGATGATCTGATCAACGCCCAGGTCCTTGAATACGGCACTGATGCCCTCTCCTACGGAAATGGTGATAAAACCTGCGTCCTTCCAGGTGGAAGGATCGTCAGCGGGCGCCTGGGCAGGAGCTTCCTCTGCCTTGGGAGCCTGCTTGCCGCCGGCATGCTGGTTCACGATGGAAATATCGGTCAGCTCACCGAAGCTTAACGCTCTCTGGAAAACAAGACCGGGATCGTCGGTATGAACGGTCATGGCTGCGGTATCTTCCACCACCTTGATGGAAGCGTGATCGCCCATGGACTCAAGATATTTCAGGAAATCCTGCTCCTGCTTGATATTGAAGTTTCTGGAAAGCAGGATCGTAAAAGCCATATCGTAGGTATATTTGCTCTTGGGACCTTCGCTCTTAACACTGCCTTCTTCTTCGGGAGCGCTCTCGGTGGTATCTGAGATACCGAGATCCATCTCCTCGCCTCTGAAGTAACGCTGTGCGCCCTTGAGGACCTCAAGGAGTCCCGCACCGCCGGAATCCACCACGCCTGCCTGCTTTAAAACAGGAAGCATTTCAGGAGTGCTGTCCAGCACCTTCTGGGCATGAACCAATACCGCATCGATGAACTCTTCCATATCAGCGTCATTGTCATACTCGGAGGCTTTCTCATATACGCCCTTGGCTACGGTAAGGATGGTGCCTTCCGTGGGCTTCATAACTGCTTTGTAAGCACTTTCAACCGCTTTATCAAAGGACTGGACCAGATCCTCGATGGTGATCTGACCGTCCAAACCCTTTAAAACCTTGCACATACCCCTGAACAGCTGGGAAAGGATAACGCCGGAGTTACCTCTGGCACCGCGAAGGGAGCCGGAAGACATGGCCTTGCAGACGGATTTCAGATCTGCATCCTCGGGAAGAGCCGCAACCTCTCTTGCTGCGGACATGATGGTCAGGGTCATATTGGTACCCGTATCACCATCCGGTACGGGGAAAACGTTCAATTCGTTGATATACTCTTTTTTAGCTTCCAGATTCTTCGCGCCGGCAAGGAACAGATTACGGAACATTCTGGTATCTATTGCATTTGACACTTTACCTAATCCTCCTTAATCTATTACCTTAACACCTTCCACGAAGACGTTGATCTTCTCTACGGGAAGGCCGGTGAAATCTTCCACCTTAAACTTGACGGTATCGATGAGATTATCGGTAACCGCCTTGATATTAACGCCGTAAGCCACGATGAGATGGAACTCGATCCGAAGCTTATCGCCTGTATTCTTAACCGATACGCCGGCGGAAAGGTTATCCTTCTTGAGGATCCTTACGATTCCGTCCGTAACATTGGCATTAGCCATGCCCACAATGCCGAAGCACTCGTTAGCGACGCTGCCGGCAAAGCTTGCGATCACGTCGGTATTGATCGAAACGCTGCCGAGATGCGTATTCATGGTTGACTTCATACTGTACCTCCTTAAATAAGGTTCGTTTTACCCTTTGTTATAGGATAACATACCGAAGAACATTATACCATTATTTAGGGAAAATGGAATAAAAAAATGCCGATTTGGGAAAGTTTTAAAAATCCTCTTGCAATCATGAAACACTTCTGATAAAATACTCATGTTGTGTTTTGAGAATACTGCGCGAGGAGGTGTTTATCGTGGCAAAATGTGATATTTGTGGCAAGGGAGCGCATTTCGGAAATAATGTCAGCCATTCCCATAGAAGATCCAATCGTATCTGGCACTCTAATGTAAAGAATGTTAAGTGCAAAGTTGGCGGTTCCAACAAGACCCTTCATGTTTGTACTTCCTGCCTTCGTTCCGGCAAAGTAGAGCGTGCATAAGATCCGATCACTTTGAATGAATTCAGCTCTGTGTATTTACTACACAGAGCTGTTTTTTAATTCTTTCTTATCCTGTCGTATTCTTTGTTGATCAGCTGAAGGATATACTTATCTCCGTCTGTATTGTCCGGATGATAGATCTTGATAAGCTCCTTATATCGCTTCTTGATGGCAACGGGATGGGTAAGCCCTTTGAAAAAAATGTAATCTCCGCTTGCCGCAACCACGGCAGCACCCTCTTCAAAAGCATCGAACTGCTGGGCATCCGCCATGAACTTCTTCTTGTACTCAAAGGCTCTCTTCTGGGATTCCAGCTGTTTCCTGTCCTCATTGAGCTTGGCAAAGCCCATTTCCAGCACCTTGTATTTCTTGTCAAAGAGCATCTGATCGTTATTAAGCTTTTCCTGGGAATGACGGATCCGGGTGGTCCAGTCCTTCATCTCGCCGGTGAACTCTTCTTTTTCTTTGGCAAAAAGCTTCTTATCCTTCTCCAGCTGTTCGGAATCTTCTTTGATCTTAGCCGCCTGCTGCTGCATCATCTTGCTGGCCTTGGCAAGCTCGCTTCGAAGACCTTCAAGCCTGAGATTCTCTTTGAACAGCCACTGGCGGACCTCCTGGGACAGATCCCCCTGGGAGACTTCCTTCTCCTTCCCCTTTGTTTCCTCTTCGAACTTGAAAGACTCATCATCCGGTCTATCTGAGGTACCCGCAGCACCGACACTGTCTTCAATATCGGAACCATTGCCTGAGCTGTCGGTATTGAAGAGCTCATTTTGCATCATTTCGGCGCGAAATCCGGTGCGGATTTCTTCCTCTTCATCCTGCATCAGCTCCTCGTGAACGGCCATGGCGGTCTTTTCCCAGATGGAAGGCTCATTCTTCGTATTCAGTTTTTTCGGATCCGAAGCCTGCTCATAGACGGTCTCACCTTCCTGAGGGAGCTGGCGATAGATCGTCTTGCGTATTTCATCCTTCCAATTCATAGCAAACGTACCTTTCCAGCCGCAAAGTTACTTCCTACAGATCTACGGAATTTGTCTCCTCGGGAAAAGCTGCCGACGTGGCATCTTCGTCGGAAGGCATCTCTTCCTTGGGCTGGGTAAGACGGTCCACAAGGTCAGGGATCGCATCAACCAGCTTCACGATGGTATTGGACTCCTTGATGTTAACCAGCTTGGTCTGACCGTTTTTGATCACGAGAACAGCGCTGGGAGACATCTTTCCGGTCAGTCCGCCGAAGCCGCCATTGCTCTTGTCACCTGCATTGGCGCCGGCACCGATACCGAAGGATACGTCTACAAGGGGGATGATGATCGCATCCTCAATGGTGGTGGGCTGACCGACTACGGTCTTGGAGGAAAGAAATCCCTCCATGCCCTTGGAAAGAGAATTGATCACTTCCGTAAAATTGTTGTTCATAGAAAACCTCCTTTTTTAAGCGCTTTCTTAAGGTGTTTGATATCTTTGTCAAAGAAGTACAGCCACAGAGCCCTAAGCAGGATACAGGGTCTGATATGGCCCTTCAGATAGGCATCCGCTTCGATCACCTGCTCGTCAAATACAGGCTCCAGTGTTACGATCTTACCGAAGAAGGGATACATGGCGCCGTAAAGCATTCCGTAGTAGCCGGCTATCTGTCCCGTTGTGGCCACGTCATCCAGACCAACTCTGGTTTTCACATAGCCCTTTCGGGGACTGATGGACTTCAGGATCTTGATGAGGGCGCTTTTAGCCTTGGTTATGGCCCGCTTGGTCTGTTCCTTTTCCAGGATACACAGGATCAGGCGTCCTTTTCGCTTTATATCATGGGCTTTCTTTCGGATCTCATCGGTCCGCTCAAGTACATCACTTGGCAGATCAGCCAAAAATGCCAGCCCCGCAGCGATCTTGTCGGAAACGATCTGTATCAGATCCATGAGGCTCAGGAAGAACAATCGCAGCTTTTCGATGATGCCGATCGCTTCCTCATCGGGAAGATCCTCCCCATCGGCTGCGTCCGAATCGGATTCGCCACCTACATCTATATATTCATTCTCGCCTGTCATGTCGAAGCCCGATATGTTATCATTTCCGGTTATACCATCTGAGAAATCCACAACATTACTGAGCGTGCTATTACCATCAGTTGTTGTAACATCAGTTGAAAAAGCTACTGACGTATCAATATCGGTCGCCTTCTCCTCTTTGAGGCGCTTCTTCTCTTCCTTTTTCCGTTTCTTCTCTTCGCTCTTTTGCTTCTCCTTCTCTGTTGGGAAGAAGTTCAGGATCCGAAATCCCAGAAGCTTCACGCCTCCGGCCATGTTCATGGGAGATTCCTTGGATTCCTGATCCAGATCGAAATAAGCAATGACTAACCATCCCAGATACCGTATCCTGACTTTCGCGTTAGGTACCTCTTTTTGGTAGCCTCCGCTAACCTTATAGCGGACAGGTACGAACAGGACGATCAGCAAAACTGCCAGGATCAGGGCCAGCAGGCATAAGAGCACGATCCCCAGGATCTTCAATATTGTCAAAAGGATGTGCAAAAATGCCATAGTTTAAAATCTCCGAAACAGCGTCTGTCTGTCTCTCCAGATATCCCCGGAAAAAAAAGTCTTGTCGTATTTTTGCCGAAAGGATTCATACAGCTGACCACTCAGAAGTGCTGCACTCTCCCAGCCCTTGGCCGCGCCCAGAAGATAGAGATCCTTCTTCGGATAGTGCTTCTGCTTCAAAACGCCGGTATGAATGATATCGAACTGATCGGGACCGGTACTTAAGAAGATCAGATACACATCGATCTGGCCGATGTTCATCCAGAGCTTGCGGAGCACCGAACGCTTTTGGGATGCCAGCGCCTCGTCCGTCATAAAATCCTTGTAGATGTACATAAAAATCACCCGATATGGGAAAGGAGAAGGCTCTTCCTTCTCCTTTAATAATATTTCTTAGAGCCCCATAAATTGTTATGCTTCATATCCAGGTACATGGAATATGCCTGTTCGAGGATCTGCTTCTCGTTGGCGAACTTCAGCAGATGATAGGCTTCGTGATATTTGTAATAGCCGGAATCCACAAAAAACTCTTCCCTCTGGGGTTTGCTGTAATAGCTGTCCGCCATCATCAGATACCAGTGAACCGTCTTATCCACCGTATCCTCGGGTACCGTGAAGGTATAGGAGCTTTCTCCGATATACTTCATGATAGCGGCTCTTGCACCGCTCTCCTCCAGGACCTCACGAAGGGCGGTATCCTTATACTCTTCGCCGTCTTCCACGGTTCCCTTGGGAAGGACCCAGCCTTCATATTTGTTTCGAATGTTCTTATACAGCAGCAGGATCTTCCCCCGGAAGATCACAACTCCGCCGCAGCTGGTTGCTTCTATCATGCATTCTCCTGACTTTCCGCAACCTTGGAGACTGCCGAAATGATCTCATTGTTATCAAAAGGCTTGGTAATGAATTCGTCGGCACCTGCCTTGATGCACTCCATAACCTTGTTCTTCTGTCCGGCAGCAGTTACCATGATCACCTTGGCTTCCTTATCAAGAGCCTTGATCATCTTAAGCGCCTCGATACCGTCAAGAACCGGCATCGTGATGTCCATCGTGACCAGCTCGGGCTTTAATGCCTGAAACTGCTGAACACCTTCCTGGCCGTTAACAGCCTCCCCTACTACTTCATGGCCTCCCTCTTCCAAAATGGAACGGAGCAGCTTCCGGGATGTGCGTGAATCATCTACCATCAAAACTTTAGCCATTTTATTATCCTCCGCTTACCTGTTTTCTATCGTCAGATCGGAATCGATCGAAAGTACAAAGTTGATCACTTCATCCTTGAAATGGATGGGAAGAACGATGAATCCGCTTCCCTTGATGGAGCAGGGCTCCTCATAAAAGCTGGGCGGAAGCATATCCATCTCCACACCGCCTGCGGCGCTCTGCTCGGATGCGAACAGTCCGTTGATGCAGTTGATGAACTCGCCTACGGCATCAAGAGCATCCGGATCAACGCCTTCAAACTCCTCCTTGGCGAAGGGATTGGCGATCTTCAAAAGGCCGTTGCCGACGCCTGCAAAGCCAACGAACATCTTATGATCACCTTCCATGGGCTGCATGGCAAAATTGTCCACCATGAGCTCATCCACGAGATATGCCTTGGAAACATAGGCCCGGGAATCGATGAGACGAAGCAGGGTTCTTACTGCAATACCGCAGTGCTTCTGTCCCAAAGGATTGTTCTCGGGAAGGAACTGGGCAATGGTCCTGTCTACATCACCGCTGACCAGATCGTCCATATCACTGGCAGAAAGCTGCTCCGTAACCTGATAACGGCAAAGCATCTCGTCAGCTTCTTCCAAAGTCATGAAGCCTTTGTCAATGATGGCTTGTACGAATACCATGTAGATATTGCCCTGTTTCTTCAAAAGGCGTCCTACCTGTTCATCGGAAAGATAGCCCTTTTCAACGGCGATATCACCGAAACGCTTATCCATGATCGCCTGAAGATTATTGACCTCATCCGCCTGCTGCTGGGTCATGAGCTTCTCGGTAACCGCGATGAGTCCAAGCTTAACGCGCACCTGAGCTTCCGCTTCTACAGCCTCGTCGAACTGTTCCCTGGTAAGATAACCGGATGAAACCAGATAGTTGCCAAAGATCTGATCAAACATTTGCGCCCTCCCTTTTACCGAAGATACTATGTCTTACATCCTTTCAGGATGCACTTTTACATAAAAACACACATAAAAAGTATATAACATTTTCCCGTAAAATGATAGTTTTTTTTGGCAAAGTTTACTGCGCAATGCCGAAGTAGGTATCGAAGATCCTTTTAGCCACGGGAACCGCATATTCACCGCCGGACCCGGCGCTTTCCACAATGACGGTGACAGCGATCTGCGGGTTCTCCACCGGTGCAAAGCCGGTAAACCAGGCGTGGGAATCATCCTTTGCCGAGGAATATTCGGCAGATCCGGTCTTTCCGGCTGCCGTATAGTTGTCATTTTTGAGCTTGCGACCCGTTCCGCCGTCTTCCACCACGCTTCGCATCAGCTCGGTCAAAAAGGCCGATTCATCTTCCGTCATCGTCACACACTGCTGGGCCGGATGGTTCTGGCGTACCACATTCCCGTCATGATCCTCCAGGCGGTCAACCACATAGGGCACCATGCACTTGCCTTTATTGGCCACGGATGAGGTGATCATGTTCAAAAGAAGGGGCGTGATCTGGGTATCTCCCTGTCCGATGCTGGTCTGCATCAGATCATTGGCCGAATCCGTCTCCTGCAGCTTGAAATGGGACTGCTTATAGGAAATGGGCGTGTCCAGAGGGCAGTCAAACAGCAGCTCCTTACAGGTCTTCTGCCAGGAAGGGATGGCCAGGGTGGTTCCCACATTGGCAAAAGAGGCATTACAGGATTTGGCGAAGCTCTGCTTGAAATCCTCCGAGCCGTGGACGCTGCCGTGATAACAGCGGATGGTGCAGCCCTCATAGGAATACTTGCCGGAGCAGTTGAACCGGTAACCGGACACATCTCCTCCGTTTTCCCGGTAATATTCCAGCGCGCTTACGATCTTGAAGGTGGATCCCGGGGGATAAAGGCCCTGGGTGGCACGGTTTAAGAGCACCGAGCTGTTCTCATCGGCTACGATGCCGTCCCAGATATCCGCGATCTCGTTGGGATCAAAATCCGGTTTGGAAACCATGGCCAGCACTTTTCCCGTGGAGACCTCCGTAACGACCACCGCACCATTATAGGCTCCGAGAGCATCGTAGGCGGTCTTCTGCAGATCCACATCCAGAGTGGTGATCACGTTATCGCCGTAGTTCTTGGCCGAGGAAAGCTGATTCTGGATCTTGTCACTCATTTTTTCATGGGAAAGGAGCAGGTTCATGCTTTCACTGTTCTCAATGCCGGCCTTGCCTTTTACCGCATAGCCCACCACATGGGCAAAAAGATTACGATAGGGATATATGCGCACCTCCTGCCCGTTTTCGATGTTCGTGCCTGCCAGCACATCCCCGTCCCGGCTCAGAATCCGCCCGCGGATGTTCTGCTTGGCGATGATCTCCTGTCTGGAATTGTTGTAATTGTTGTTGATGGCTTCAGCGGAATCCCGCTTCATATAGATCACGATATTGACGATCAGCGCTATCATCAGCACCGAGAAAAACAGGCTGGTGAGGATGATCTCAAGCTTTCTCACTTTAAACATCTTCATCCTCCTCATAATCCTCGTAGTCTTCGTCGTAATCATCGTCCAGCAGTCTTTCCTTTTTACGGATGCCGTAAAGACCCTGGATCACGGAAAAAATGATCACCGTGGACAGCACGCTGGAGCCGCCGTAGCTGACAAGGGGCAGGGTCACGCCCGTCAGGGGGATCAGCTTCGTTCCGCCGCCGATGGTAAGGAACACCTGAAAAATATAGGTGATGGAAAGTCCGATGGCGATATACCTGTAAAAGTCTTCCTCTATGCGGGAAGCCAGCTTCATGAACATCAGAAAACAGGACAGGCACACCAGGATCAGCAGGATGGCAAACAGAACACCCATCTCCTCTGCCACCGCCGAGAAGATGGAATCTTTCTCCACATAAGGAATGGAGGAAGGATCTCCCTTATAGATGCCCATGCCGAACCAGCCGCCGGTTCCGATGGCAAACAGGGACTGGGTCACCTGATAGCCGGCATTATCGATATTGCCCCAGGGATCCAGCCAGGCGGTCACACGGACCCGCACATGGGAAAAGAGCTTGTATCCCACTACACTGGCTCCCGTGCCGGCTGCCATACCGATCAGCAGATACAGATAGTTATGAGTGGCAATAAAGACCATACCCAGATAGACCACAAAGAAGATCACGGCGCTTCCCAGATCTCTGGAAAGTACCAGAACGATCACATGAAGCCCAGCCACCAGAGCCGAGACAAAGACCTGCTTAAAATCCGTGGCTTTAGCCATCATGCCCGCCACATAGAATACAAAGAGGATCTTAACAAACTCCGAAGGCTGGAAGGTAACGCCAAAGATGGTGTAGGAAAGGTTGGATCCGTGGGTCACGGCTCCCAGGATATAAACAACCGTCAGGGCTCCTACACCCAGCATGGCATAGATCCAGGTCAGGGAAGGCAGGAATCCCAGATGCTTGATCAGCCCGGGGATGAACAGTCCGATGACTGCGGAAACCGATACGATCACAAACTGACGCAGGGACTTTTGATAGGATATCCTGGTGAGGATCACAAAACTGATGCATAAAAGCAGACACATATTGTTGACCACCAGCCTGTCCGCCTCGGGATAGATCACCCGGAAAAGTGCTATGGTGGCAAACAGCATCAGCTCCTGAAATCCGTAAAACACAATGTAGGAAGGGTCACCTGTCTCCAGACAGATGGCTGCAAATCCCAGAAAATGCAAAAGAAACATACATACGATCTGCCTTACATAGATGCCGCTCGAGGTATTGTCCTCTTTGCGCAGCAGGATCAGGTAGCATTCCACCGTATAGACGGCCATTAAGGCCAGGATCACATATTTGGATAGATCAGCTATTACATGGTTCATGATATCGCCTTATTCCACGCCCTTTTGATAATGGCCTCTGGTAAAATCCTTCAGGGCCACGGGCACACTTTGTTTCTTTGTATCACCGAGGAAATAATTACATATTTCGGCAACTTTTTTGCCGTCCTCAATGGTAAAGGACAGGATCTTTCCCGCAAGGGGAAGGGTTTCGATCTCAGATAGCTCCTTATGTAGTGACAGGGGCACGGTATTATAGATGGTGTTCTCACAACGGTCGCAGTGAAACACCACGGGGAACTCTTTTCCCATACGGTCCTTCAGCCTTACGCTCTGAGAGGCTGCCGCCGTACGCTTGCCGGCAGAGGGGATCTCCATCAGGCATTCCTTCGCCGTATTCCTGATGCATCCCGCCGAAACCATCACCGGAATATAGCCGTAAACCGGCAGATACATTGCATGACCGGCTGCCTTCTTCGCATTTAAAAGCTCCCGGATCTCGCTTTTTTGCAGCTCATAGGGCAGGATATGATGGGTGATGCCCCAGTCTTCATAGATCTTCGCCGTCTCCGACTGGAATACGTAAAGACCGCTGTCAGTCAGGATCCGGCCCTCGTAGCCGCGGCTTATTAAATAGGCCACGGATTCCAGGTTGCCGCAGATCACTCCCTCAAACCGTGACAAAAATACTTCCGTCAGAACCTTGTCATATTCCGACGTCATGGCCTGCCTTGTTACCGGCGGAAGGGCCAGATACAGCTCTCCCTCCTCATCAAGCAGGTTCCCCGACAGTTCAAAAGCACTGTGCTCCAGCCCCTTGGTCTTCATCAGCTCATAGGAAAGGATAAGACCGGAAAGCTTGTCGCCTGCATTTTGCGGAATGCCGCGAAGCTGATCCATGGTGCGGATACGTATAAACCAGCCGCCGGTGCGGTTTTCTTTATCATTTCCTGCGGTCTGTTTTGCAGATGACATCGCGGTATCATATGATCTCCGGGAGTTTTGTAACGCCCCGGAGTTCTGAAAGACCTTAAGATAAGCCTTCAGCTCCTCCGTGGGCTGTCTCCTCCTGCCCGCAAGCAGCTCCTCAAAAAGTGCCTCGGCTCCTCTTCTCTTCAGATCCTTGATATCCTTAAGGGGCAGGAAAAGAGGCGGAAGCTCACCCTGTTGGCACTCTGCAAACTCCTCCCGGTCATTTTCCCTGTAAAAGATCTTAAAATCCTTAAGCTCAAATTCCGTATTACCCAGCTCCGAAAACTTCTCTCTGAGAAGGTCCTCTTCCAGCGGCGTGTTCAGAGCCTTCTGGACAACGCCACCCCGAACTCCGGCTTCAAAGGCCCGGTTCCTTCCGTCAGCGGTGCAAACATAGTGAGCAGGCATCTCAGGCTGCAGATAAAGCTCGCCATTGATCCCCACCTTGGGCAGGGGCGGGATCTTCAGCTCATCCTCCTGTTTATCTCCCGCTTTGGAGCCTGTGTAGCCGCTCCTTTGCAAAAGTACCATATCCCGGCCGTTATGCTCCTTAAAGTAGCCGGTCTGCAAACTGCCCCGGTTAAAGCGTTTGGTCAGTGCATCCGCATCCTCAGGCTCGATGACGGTCTTTTGTCCCTTCACATGTCTGTCCATGTATTTACGGTAGAGACTGGTGACAAAATATACATATTCCGGGGATTTCATCCTGCCTTCGATCTTGAAAGAATCGATCCCAAGATCCATCAGTTCATCCAGGATGGGCAATGCACAAAGATCCTTTAAGGAAAGGGGATACTCATCGCTCTGTTTGCCGATCTTCTTTCCGTCGCACAGGCTCTGATAAGGCAGACGGCAGGGTCCTCCGCATCTGCCTCTGTTTCCGCTCCTTCTTCCCAGCATACTGGACATCAGGCATTGTCCCGAATAACAATAGCACATGGCGCCGTGGATAAAGATCTCAAGCTCCATGCCGCATTTTTCCTTAAGATTCCGTATCTCCGCAAGGGAAAGCTCCCTGGCAGGCACGATACGGCTGATGCCGAGAGGCTTTAACAGTTCGCTGGAAAGCGGCCCCGTCAGCGTCATCTGGGTACTTGCATGGATCGGCAGATCCGGGAAATACTCATGGATATAGGATATCACTCCCAGATCCGCGGCAATGACGCCGTCCAACCCTTCCTCGTAAAAGGGCAGTAAAAAATCAGGAAGCGGCGCAAGCTCCTGCTCCCTGACCAGGGTATTAACAGTTAGATACAGCTTTCTGTGATGCAGATGGGCCAGTCTGATGGCCTCTATCATCTCTTCACGGCCGAAATTGTCCGCATAGGCTCTGGCGGAAAAACTGGTCCCGCCCACATAAACAGCGTCAGCTCCACCTGCCAGCGCAGCCGTAAGGCATTGCATATTGCCTGCAGGCGAAAGAAGCTCTGTCATACGCCGCTCGCCTGCTTGCTCTCTGTACGCATCTGCAATGCGATGAGATCATGCTTCACGTCGGAAAGCTCCTGCTCCTTCTGAGCCAGCGCCTCCTCCAGAAGAGAGATCTGCTTCTTTGCCTTGAAATAATCATCGGCGATGTTCAGCTCCAGAAGCACGCTCTGGGTATCGGTGCTCTGATGGCTGAAAGTCTCGTTCTTGTTGTATTCCGCAAATTTATTGTTGATATAAAGTGCGACCTTCTGCAGATATTCTTCGCTCTCGTATCCGCTCAGCGTGTAGATCCGTCCCCTGATCAGCACTTCGGTATCTGTTTTGGCTTCTTTCATGGATATTCCCTCTGCTTATTATGATTGACTGATTGTGTAAACGAAAAGTAGATACGTAGAAATTATACTATATTTTCCATAAAAAGCAAGGGGTAATACAAGATATAGTTGAGTAAAAAGATCCGCCCCTTAATCGGGAGCGGATCTGTGAAAATGTTCATATCCTCCGGGAGTGACCATACGGCCACGGGGTGTTCGGTTTATAAGACCGTTTAAGATCAGATAGGGCTCGTAGACATCTTCGATGGTGCCCGCATCCTCACCGGTTGCGGCAGCCAGGGTATCCAGTCCTACTGGGCCGCCTCCGAACTTGTCGATCATGGTAAGCATCAGGTTTTGATCAACATGGTCAAGGCCCAGCTTATCCACATCCAGAAGATCCAAAGCCGTATTGGCAACCTCAAGAGTGATCTTTCCGTCGTATTTGACCTGGGCAAAATCCCGGACACGCTTTAAGATCCTGTTGGCAAGTCTCGGGGTTCCGCGGCTTCTTCTGGCAAGCTCCAATGCCCCCTCTTTTTCGATGGGCACATCCAGCACTTTTGCCGAATGAAGGATGATCTTCTCCAGCTCGTCCACGGTGTAGAACTCCAGCTTGTGGATCACGCCAAACCGGTCTCTGAGGGGCGCTGTCAAAAGTCCCGCCCTGGTAGTCGCGCCAACCAGGGTAAAATGCGGAAGCTCCAGTCTCACGCTTCTGGCACCCTGTCCTTTGCCGATCATAATATCGATAGCATAGTCCTCCATGGCCGGATACAGCACCTCTTCCACCTGACGGTTCAGACGGTGGATCTCATCCACAAAAAGAACGTCGCCTTCTGCAAGACCGTTCAGGATCGCGGCCATCTCACCTGGCTTTTCGATGGCCGGACCGCTGGTCACCTTGATATGGGTTCCCATTTCGTTGGCTATGATGCCGGCCAGGGTGGTCTTGCCAAGTCCCGGAGGTCCGTACAAAAGCACATGATCCAGGGAGTCGCCTCGCTGCTTAGCCGCGTCTATGTAGATCTTGAGAGTTTCCTTGGCCTTCTTCTGTCCGATGTAGTCGGCAAGAAGCTGGGGCCGCAGGCTTTCCTCAACGGGAATATCTTCACTTGTAAGATTGGTTTCTATCACTCTGGACAAGTTGTTTTCTCCTTATATCACAAAAGGAAACGTAACGATTTCTTCAGGATCTCATCAGCGCTCATGGACTCATCCGGCGCGCATTCGCGAACAGCTCTTGCTGCTTCTGTAGCAGAATAGCCCAAAGCCACCAACGCTTCCACCGCATCCTTCTGATTGTTCATCAGATCCTGAGCGGCGGCTGTTTCGTTTCCCGCCAGCAGGGAAACCCCTTCGGAACCGGAAGGCATATCCAGGGAGATCTTGTCCTTCAGCTCCAGGATCAGGCGTTCCGCCGTTTTCTTTCCGATGCCGGGAACCCGGGAAATGGTCTTGATATCCGCCGAATAGATGGCGAATCGTATCTCGGAAGGCTCCAGGGTGGATAAAAGTGCCAGCCCGCCTTTGGGGCCGATTCCGCTGACGGTAATCAGCTTCTTAAAAAGCTCCAGCTCCTCTTTGGAACCGAAGCCGAACAAAGAAAAGGCGTCCTCTTTTACATAGGTGTAGGTATAGATCTTCACCTCACTGCCCATGGCAGGCATCCGGCCTATCAATCCGGCGCCCACAAGGATCTGAATCCCTATTCCGTTAACATCTACCGTTACCGAGCCTTCATCGATCTCGGCCAACATTCCCTTGATATATCCGAACATAACGTCCTCTGCAGTCTCAATTATTTATCTGTAATCCATCCGGGATCCGCTTCAAAAGGATATCCGCCAGCATCCCGTTCAGTAGTCCCGTGATCAGCCCCGCTACGAGCAGCACCGGCAGGTAATATCCCAGCATAACCTGTGAAAATAAGAGCATCGCCGCAACCAGCTGCCCCACATTATGCGTAACACCGCCCACAACGCTGGTAAACTGCGGTGAAGAAAAATCAAACCGTTTCACCGTTATCATGAACAGAAAACTCAGCAGCGCTCCGGAGGCGGAAAACAAAAGGCCCATCAGGCTTCCGAACAACAGGCTGCTAAGAAGGATACGCGCTGTGTTTACAAGCAACGCTTCTTTCCAACCGTATCGGTACAGCAGAAAAACCACCGCCAGATTGGAAAGTCCCACCTTGATACCCGGGATGGCCACAGGGAGTATGATCAGAGACTCCACATAGCCCAGGATCAGGGCCAGCGTCAGGGCCAGGCCCAGCGTCGCTATCTTGTAAGAAGATTTTTGTCGCATAACGTAGTAGTACTGTGTTTAATTCATTTCTGTGAGGCCCCCATGCCGCAAAATGTGCGCCTCACTTTACAACGAAATTAATGATCTTGTTAGGCACGTAAATCTCTTTGACAAGGTTCTTGCCCTCAAGTGCGGCTGCCACCTTCTCGTCTGCCTTGGCGATGGCAAGAACTGCGTCCTTCTCTCCGTTGAAGGGAATGGATACGGTGTTCTTCAGCTTACCGTTCACCTGAACGCCCACTTCGATGGTATCCTCTACCATCTTGGCTTCGTCGTACTCCGGCCAGGGAGCAAGGGCGATGAAATCATCATGTCCCAGATTGTGCCATATCTCCTCGGAAAGGTGAGGTGCAAAAGGAGCCAGCAGCTTGATGAAGATCTCCAGCTCGCTCTTTGTAATCTTGCCTTCCTTGGTGATGGTATTGATCAGGGTCATCAGGGTTGCGATGGCCGTATTGAACTTGGTCTCCTCGATATCGGAGGATACCTTCTTGATGGCTTTATGGATCGCTGCGGAAAGGGACTTGGTCTCCTCTCCCTCAGTGATGATCTCTTCCAGGGATGCCACTCTTTCCAGGAATCTCTTACAACCTCTTACGGAGCTGTCGTTCCAGGGAGTAGCTGCGCCGTAGTCACCCATGAAGAGCACATAAACTCTCAGGGTATCCGCACCCAGCTCTTCCACGATATCCAAAGGATCCACCACGTTACCCTTTGACTTGCTCATCTTGTCTCCATCGGGGCCCAGGATCAGACCCTGGATACTTCTCTTGGCATAGGGCTCGGGAGTGTTCACGATGCCCTCGTCATAGAGGAAGTGATGCCAGAAACGGGAATAGATCATATGTCTGGTCACATGCTCCATACCGCCGTTATACCAGTCAACGGGCATCCAGTATTTAAGCTTATCCATGGAGGCAAGCTCCTTATCGTTCTCAGGATCGATATAACGCAGGAAATACCAGGAGGAGCCTGCCCACTGGGGCATGGTATCGGTCTCTCTCTTAGCATCGCCGCCGCACTTGGGGCACTTGCAGTTCACATAGCTTTCGATCTTGGCAAGAGGTGATTCACCATCCTCACCGGGCTCAAACTGCTCCACATCGGGAAGTACCAGAGGCAGCTGATCATAAGGCACGGGAACGATACCGCAGGAAGGACAGTGGATCAGGGGAATAGGCTCGCCCCAGTAACGCTGTCTGTTGAAGGCCCAGTCCTTCATCTTGAACTGAACGCCTGCCTGACCGATACCTCTTTCGGTAAGTACCTCGATCACTTTTGCAATGGAATCCTTCTTATTGGTGAAACCGTTAAGAAAATCGGAGTTGATCATCTCCCCGTCGCCGGTATAGGCTTCCACATTAATGTCTCCGCCCTTGATAACCTCGATGATATCTACGCCGAAGGCCTTGGCAAAATCATAGTCTCTCTGGTCATGAGCCGGTACGGCCATGATAGCGCCGGTACCATAGCCCATCATTACATAATCCGCGATGAAGACGGGAATCTTCTTACCATTGAGCGGATTCACAGCCTCAAGACCTTCGATCTTCACACCGGTCTTGTCCTTAACAAGCTGGGTTCTCTCAAACTCCGTCTTCTTTGCACATTCGTTTCTGTAATTTTCTATGGCATCCATATTGGAGATGCGGTCTGCATACTTGTCGATCAGAGGATGCTCAGGAGCGATTACCATGAAGGTAACACCGAAAAGGGTATCCGGTCTGGTGGTGTAGATCTGCAGCTTATCCTCGATGCCTTCGATGGTAAAGTCAACAAAAGCACCGGTGGATTTACCGATCCAGTTCTCCTGCTGCATTTTTACATTCTCGGGATACTCCACGTCCTTAAGGCCGCTGAGAAGCTTATCGGCATACTCAGTGATCTTCAGATACCAAACGGTCTTGGGCTTCTGGATCACGTCGCTGTGGCAGATATCGCACTTACCGCCCTGGGAATCCTCGTTGGAAAGGACAACCTTGCAATGGGGGCAATAGTTGACCAGCGCATTGTCGCGGAAAACCAGTCCTTTTTCGAACATCTTCAAAAAGATCCACTGGGTCCACTTGTAATAGTTCTCATCGGTGGTATCCACCACTCTTGTCCAGTCAAAGGAAAAGCCCACCTTCTGCAGCTGCTCGGAGAACTTCTTGATATTGGTATCAGTGATGATGCGGGGATGCGTATTGGTCTTTACCGCATAGTTCTCGGTAGGAAGGCCGAAGGCATCAAAGCCGATGGGAAATAGTACGTTATAACCCTGCATACGGCGCTTTCTGGCTACTACCTCGATACTGGAGTAAGCCTTGATGTGTCCGACATGCATGCCGGCACCCGAAGGATAAGGGAACTCCACAAGTCCGTAGAATTTCGGCTTGTCAGAGAAGTCCTGCGCATGAAAAATGCCCGCCTTCTCCCATTCCTCCTGCCATTTTTGTTCGATCTTCTTAAAATTGTACCTCATCACTTTTTCCTTCCGTAAATACAAAATAGTAAAGGCGCGTAATTTCGCACCTTTACTATTCTATAAGTTTTTATAATCAATGTCAACAAAACGCGTCTCAACTTCCGCTCAGCGAGGGCAGTCTTTCACTCATACCCGTACAATGTACGGATCAGATATGATTACCCGGCACTCTGCGATTATTATTTTGCATATTTCGGTCAGCATCCCGGATATTCGCTTGGATCGAGATCCGATCCAGTCTGTGCGCAAGGTTTTCCACGATCTTCAGCCTCGCCTTGCCCTTGTCGGTGATGGGTCCCATCAAAACGCCCTTTCTCTTATCGTAGTATACCAGGGCTTTGTTTTTCAGGCTGTTGATCTCCTTCTGCGGAATGATACCGTCATTCTGATCCGCAGATCTGATCACTCTGTCCAGCTTTTTATAGAGCTTTTCCGCATATTCGGAGCGGAACTTTCCGTCCAGCACATAGAGCTCCTTTAACTCCTTGCGGGTCTTTTTCAGATAATCATTATCCTTCTTGCCCAGGATATAGATATCCTCCGCATCAGTAAGCAGGCTCTTTTCTCTGCGTGCTTCCGCTTCTTCGGCTTTCTTTGCGTCATCCACACCGGTATCCATATTCCGGCGGAGTCTTTCACGGAGCTTACCGTAGATTTCTTTTGGAGAGGCTGCATCAGCCATGGCCTGCTTTAAAAGCTCAGGCTCTTCCAGCAGCTGCTTTTTCATATCATCATATACTTTCATGACAGCCTGTATTCTGGGTTGTTCATGCTTCTGCTTGCGATCCGGGTCGCGCTGTGCGGGGTGTTCGGCAAATTCGAAAAGCTTATGATCCAGATAACCCTTCACCAGACGGAATTCAAAAACCTTTATTTAGCCGGAGCACTTACCTTCTTTTGCTGCCGGGATGTTACGGGGTTGTTCTCCTGCATCATCTTGTCATATTCAGCGCTCTTATCATTCGCCAGCTTAGCTTCAATGCCATCGATGATGCCGTTGGCTTTCTTGTGGATATCAGCCGATGCCTGCAGTCTGTCCTTACCGGCCTGGGTGACAGGCTCCATGAAGGTACCTTTCCTGGCCATATAGTACTTGGCACTGGTATAGTTGAGCAGCTTCATATCCTCAACCGTAAGAGCATCTCCCGCCGCCTTTTCGTTGACGTTCTTCAGCGCCTTCATCATGTCTTCGTTCACGCCCTTGCGGACCTCTTTATTGTTGAAGTTCCACATGTCATTGTACATGTTTCGGAAGAATTCTTTTTCATCCTGTGACAGGGAGATCTTCTTAGAGTCAAGGGCTCTGTTTTTCACCCATACCTGCTCTTTGCCGGCAGAGAATTCCATTTCCCTTTTCCATTCCGCCTTGTAACGCTTTACGAAATCTGCGGAGGTGCCGCCCCTCTTTCGCTCTTCCTCAAAGACTTTCTTAAAGATCTTATCCTTCAGCATGCGATCACGCATGGACTGCATCTTCTCATTATGCTGCTTTAAGGTATGATCGTTTTTGCCCATTTTAGAGCCGATGAGTTTGAATTCACCGGAGCTCAGATCCCAGTTGTGCTCGGGTCTGATCAGCTCATCTTTGCCTTTCCCGAAGTAACCGCCTGCCATGGTAGCCTGGTTACGGGTAAGCATTTCCGCAAAGATCAGATCTGCTGCTTTGGTCATATTGTCATGGTTGATCTTGAAGGGGCGTTCCTTAGCCTCGTCCAACTTTCTGTAGCACTCCTCCTGCATCCGTTCCACAGTGGGGCTGGGATTTAAGATGCTTCCGAAGAAACGGCTTTTAGCCTTGTCTCTCAGATTATTGCTGATCTCATCGGGGCCGGTATAAAACTTGGAAACGTTTTTCGCACGTTTGCGGTCGCTTACCTCCAGGTTCTTCTCAAAAGCATCAAAGCCCACCTTCATGATCTTATCGGACTTCAGGATCTGCATACACTGAGGTCCGTTGAGGGATCTGGCCATATCATCGATGAGCTGCATGGCCACCTCGTTGGTGGAAAGGTACTTCATGAAGGATTCTTCCCGGTTCTCATAACCGGTTCCGTAAAAGTCCGTATACCGATCCATGGCACGCTGTACCAGATACTCCTTTAACGCCGCCACGCGCCGGCTCTTACCGCAGTAAAGGAACTTATTGCCGTTCATGATGAACTCTTCGGGTGTTTCCGCCTTGGGAGCTTCTACAACCTTTTCTTCTTTTTTCTCCTCCTGATGGAAGATGTTGCCCTCTTTCGCTGCCTCTTCGATCTTGAGATTCTCCATCTCAAGATCTTCTTGGGGAATCTCCTGCTTGGGCTCCTCATTCTCCCGCTCTGCCGAATCACTCAGGTTCTTATTGGTATACATCACCTGAGCGTTTCCGGTCTGTTTATTGATTATCACATCTTCATTTTCTTTCTCCCTTTCTCTGGCTTCAACAAAGGCTTTGTATTGCTCTTCCTGCTCTTTCTGTTTTTGCTCTGCCTCCTGCTTTTCTTCTCTTTCCAGATCCTCCAGGGAATAGTTCTTCCAGGGATCAAGCTCCTTCAGTGCTTCATCATCCTTATCTACCAGCTCTTCGTATTTGGGATCGGCTCCTTCCTGATCCAGCCTGCTCATTTCATTTACGATCTTATTGAGGATCCTGTTATTGATCCGTGAACTGTTAAAGCTTTCCTTATCATTCGGTGTATGGAGGATCATAAGCTTTGTAAGTGCCGACTTCTGTTTGCTTACTTGCAGTTTGGCCCGGTCTTCCTCCAGTATCCTTTCCACTTCCGGATCCACTTCTATCGGCTTTTCTTCCTGTATGTTTACCTGTTCTTCGTTCTTAATGTCTTCCTGTTCTTCGTTCTGAATATCCGCCTGCTTCTGCGCAGCCTCATCATTGGAAAGCGTGAAAGTAGTCGGACCTTCATAATCTCCGATCAGGTCATTCAGGTTTGGAACATCAACATCCAGCTCATCGTCATCATCAATATCATTCAGGATCTGTTCTCTTTCAAAAGCATCCTTCTGCTCCTGATAAGCTTCCTCATAGGTCTGTTCGATGGGGCCGTTCACATAGGCATCCTCATCAAAGACGAATTCCTTCTTACCGTCCAGCCTATTGCCTTCCACATCATATTCATCCGGCACAAACTCAACGCCATCATTTCTGAGGAAGAGGTTTTCAAAGGTCATGTCTTCAGAATCATCATCAATAGATTCGATCCTCTCGATGAGATCATTTCGAAATGTCCTGGTCAGATCATCGGCGCCCTCATTGTAGGACATATTGATCCTCTCATCCAGAGTGGGATATAAAACTGTATCGATCTCTTTCAGATTAAGAGCCAGCAGCATATCCGGTCCACTTTGCACATTCTCCAGAAGCGAATTCAGCACATCCTCCACCTGAGGTTTGTCCAGATCAGTGATTACTTTTTCATAAGCCTCATTATCCAGATTCAGGTTGTTTCTGATCTCCACCGTTTTTAAGGACAAATACTCCCCTACCTTCTCCCTGCGATCCTGCTCGGAGGCCTCCTCATACCTTCCGTCCAGAAAGAACCTTGCGGCCTGAGCGCGCACAGGTGATGCGCTGGTCTGCACCTCCCGGATCATTTTGTCCTTTATTGTTTCTTCCTTTATCTCAAAAAAATTGCCGCCGTTTTGTTCTTGTTCTTTCATCCTCTTGATCTCCTATATGATATGTTTCCGTTCATACAGACAGCCATTTACACTGCCTTGTTCTTATCATGCAATCCCTATCAGCCGGGCTGGAATGTTTTCTTAGCAGGCTTCCTTTTGGCTTTGGGGGCCTCGGCCTGATTTCCCTCGGCGTTATTCTTCTGAACCTTCTTACCGATCCCTGCCTGATCCATTGCGTCATTCAGGTTATCTTTGTTAAGGGACTTAATGTTTTTATTAACCTGGAAATGAATACTGTCTTCGGCCATCCGGCGCTTGCTGTCCAGGCGTCCCAAAGCGAATGACTTCTGATCCGCACGGATATCCATTTTTTCTCTGTGATCCAGAACCTTCTGGGGATCCGTAATGTGGGAAAGGAATAGTTTATCCATTCTCGCTGCGGAATCCAGATACAGATCATAATCATATTTGTTATCCTGGATTTCTCCTGCCTTTTTGCTGAGTTCCTGCTTAGTCAGTGCCTCTTTTATTTTTGCAAGGTGCTCCTCATTTCCTTCCAGCAGAAGCGCTTTGGGATCTCTGAGGTCTTTTTTGACATCATTCAATATATCCAGTCCGATCAAAACATGCGCTACATCACGATCCGAGATCTGGTCGGAAGATTTATCCAGTTTCTTTAAGATATCCTTTTTGGTCTTTTCGATAAATCTGTCTATGGCATCGAAATCGGAAAGTGTGCCCGCCTGATCCGGCTGCATTGCGAAGATCTCTTTGGCAACATCCTCTTTTGTTTTGGGCTCCAGAGACGGGAAACCTTCTTGATCGAACACCAGCTTTTTACCGTTGGGATTAACATTCTCAAACTTTGTACTTAACTCCTTTACCCTGGCAAGATCCTGTTCATCATTGCCGGGTGCGAGAATACCGGTTAAAATCTTAGATTCACCCTTGGCAAAATCCACGATCCTGTCCGCATAAGAAAGACGGTATCTTCTCTGGGCTGACCACCACAGTCTGGTTTCATCCAGCTTCTTTGTCTTATAATCGGAAGCGGCCTTCTGGAGCTGACCCAGCTTTTGTGCGATCTCTTCCTTGGTAAGCTTATAAAAATCTTCTCTGGTTCCGAAGCTGTCCAGCTTTTCCTTGATCAACTTGTATTCCGTACTGTTCTTATTCGGATTTCTGGCATAATCCTTACGCATACATTTGGAATAATCGTGACGCAAAGATTCGATCTTGTCAAAGATCCGTTCATAGGCCTTTTCGGTTCCGTATGTAGGGAAATTCTTTACGCCTGCCTTAAAGGAATCGTACTGCTGCTTCATGTACTGCTTGGCACCATCGCCCACAGCCAGGATCATTTTTTCCTTTTGCGTGAGTACCTCATCCTGTTTCGTCAGACGATTCTGCAGCGTGCACTTTTCTACCAGTTTATCCAACAGCTCGCCGGTCTTTAAGTTATTTATCACCTGATCTGCAGCAGCTTTTTTATTGTAGAGCTGCGCCTTGCGCTCCTGCAGTTCTTTCATTTTGCGCTCGTTGTTTTTATTCAGACTTTCTTTCTTTTTCTCAAATACCTTGTCCATGAAAGCAACGCTTTTCGGAAGCTTGGAATAATCCGGATTCTCCGCGGTGACCACATGGATCAGATCCTGCAGCTCATTACTTTCATTGGCGATGGCGGATTTATTCAGAAGTTCAACCGCATCCTTGATCTTCTTCGCCTTAGCCGCACTCTTATCCGCTTTTTTCTTCGCCTGATTCAGTTTATTCTCGTGATAATTCATTAACAGGCTGTCAGAAGACACATTTTGGTTTGCCAGATCATCCAGCGCCTTGATCTGATCCGCATATTTGATTTCTAAGGAAAGCAGCTGCTCATCATATTCGGACTTTTTCTGAGCAAACTTGGTCATATTGTTGGAGTATTCTTCGATGAGCTTCGGATCTGCCTGATCGCCCTTCTTCATCTCCGCCTCAAGAAGCTCCTTATTCTCCGTCAACCGCTCATCCGATTTCGTGAAGCCTCTGTAAGCACGGAAGACACGATTATTCTCGGCGAAATCCTTACGGATCTGAAGCGGTTTTTCGGAAAGATTCTTCTCCAGAGTAGCAAGATAAGTCTTCTGATCCGTCTTACCGTCATAATTAAATACGGTATCCAGCTTTTCATCCATATTTTCAATGATCCTGGATTTTAAACCGACGGCCTGATCGTAGAGACTCCTCTTATCCGGATCATCGCTGTGAGCATACTCATTCTGAAGCTTCTGAAAGCCTCTGGAAACCAGGGTATCATCGTTGCTGATCAAAAAGTTCATGATATCCGGATCATCAGAGAAGAGGTTTTTATAGTTGATGAAAGTTCCGTTGATCTGATTCCACTTCTTTTCCGCTGTTTTAGAAGCCACGGCATCGTTATAAAACTTTTTCAGCGCGGTGCGAGCAGCCTCTTTGTCTGTCAGATCATTTGCCACCAGCTTTTCGATCAGAAGATCGGGATCGGTCTTCTCCCTGATCGAATCAACTTCCTGCTTCATCTGCTCATAGGCTCTGGCATCCTCCTGCGCTTCTTTAAACAGGTTCACCTGTTTGGGAGGCTGGCTGTTAAGGCCGTCGGTAATGTCTTTATGAGCAAGCGCAAGCTCTCTCATGGCATTGTAATAGGCCTCTCTTTCCTGTATGGTCATCCTGATGCCTTCTCCGCTGATGGCCTTTCTGCTTTCATCCTCAAGCTCTCTTTCCACAGACCTGTATTCATTTTCGTATAACGCAAGATCATTGCGTGCCTTGCTTTCCGCCTTGATCTGTTCATCATACTGCCTCTGCAGGCTTGTGATCTCTTTTGACACCCGGACCAGTTCGGTTCTGGTCTGCTTTCTGTCTCTTTGCACCTTTTCCAGATCCAGATCGTTATCATAGGCTGATATGAGCGGCTGCACATTTTTCTTACTGAAGGTGCGCCACATGTTTCTCATCTTTTCTTCCGGATTATCGGAAAAATATCTCTGCCTGTCTCCGTTGGCCAGAATATGTTCATTGGCATGCCATGCATTGACACAGGTCTTCACGGAATCCACAATATCCTTCAGCGGAGAATCATCCTCGTACTCCGCAAAGTTTTGCTCTTCAAAAAAGTCGGTCAAAGCCTGATCCACGCGCAGGATCCCTGCATCATCATCCATATCGTCTACTCTCTTAAGTTCATCAAAACCCTTATAGATCAGCATATTCACATCCATACCGTCAATGACTTCGACCTGAGGGTTTTTCTCGAATTTTTCTTCCAATTCTTCCTGGATCTCCGGCACCGACTGCGCCATTGAGTTTTTGATCTTTTCAAGCGTACCTCCCTTTTTCAGGAAAGGAAGGAGTACTTTTGCCGCAGCCACCTTCTTAACCTTGGAAGGATCCTCGCTGTTTTCGTTTGCACGGATATAGCCGCTCAGCTTATCTTCAATCTTTTTCTGATCACCAAGTTTCACTTCGCCGACATCGTTTGCGAGACCGATCAGCATCTTAAAATCGTTCTTTGTGTAATTGACCTGGTGGTTTTTTGTTCTCGGCATGAGTGTCCCTCCTTTTTTCGAAGATCCTTCGGATCCGTCGATGTTATGTTATAAATCCAGCAGTGTTTCGATTCTTTCTGTGTATAATACACAAGCGAAACGGATTCGGTTGCATAGGATTTTATTTTTTGCCCGGCCCCTGAAAGCCCGTAGGCCCCGTCAGATCCTTATGGGGAGCGGAAGGCTTGGGAATGCGATTCCCTTTCTTGTCGTACTTCGGCTCGTCTTTTTTTGCTTTTTCAGCCGCTTCCTGTATTCTTTTCTTTTCGTCCTCTATGGCTTTTAAACGCTGCCTTTCTCTGTCATACAGTTCCTTCTCGGTGTTCTTTTCCACCGCAGTCTTACCGTAAGCCTTCAGGTAAGAGCGCATCGAAGCGGTATCCACCTTTTCCCGCATGAGGGCAGAGGGATTTGAATAGGTTGTGTTGATATAATTGGCCACATCCTTGTATTTCTGATCCGGCGGGTTTGCCATGAACGCAGCGACATTGGCATCCTCATTGTATTCTTCATACATATTAGTCAGCCTTGTCCATCTCTCCTCCGAAGTTTCACCGGCTTTGTAGTTGTGCAGTTCATCCAGAGTATGAAGATAATACAGGACTGTCCATGTCTCCTGCTCATAGATCCGCTTATTCTCCTCATCTGTCATGATGATCTCCTTGCGGCCTTTTCTTTGCAGGTCTATGGAATTCAGACGGCTTTTAATATCCGCCTCCATATCCTTGAGCTGATTCACCTTATAGTGTACCGCATTATAATCCGCCTGTTTTTCGGTATAGCGACGGAAACGCACATCTACACTTTCATCCCTGACGTGATCGCGTCCCCGGGGATTATCGATCATATAGCGCATGCCTTCCGGCAGAAGCTTTGCCTGGTCACTGATATAGCGCTCATTTTCCGGCGTGATATCCCAGCCGTTGCCAAGCAGTGCGGTTTCGTTCTTGCAGAAGGTAGTCACCTCATCCGCATAGGCCAGACGGAAGGTTCTTTGCTTGGAAGCAAAGATCTTGAAATGAAGCTTCTGGTTTAACTTGGCTGTTTTATAATCCGATGCCGCTTTGGACAAAACGCGGAATTTTTCCCTCAGCTCATCGGGCGAGAGCTTTTCAATATCCTGTTTGGTCCCGAAGCTTTCCAGTGCGGTATAGATGGCGTTGTATTTGTTGGAGTTACCGGCCTTGGGATCCGGATTCGGATTATTCCGGGCAAAGGTAAAGCTTCTTTTCAATTCGTTGACTTTATCATAGATTCCCTTGGCAATCTGCTTTTTGGCCGCCTTTTCCTTGAAAGCAACATAGAGATTGCGGCGGCTGTCTTCTACGGTTTTGAACTGCAGCTTGGTATCCTGGATATGCTGATATCTGCCGCTGTTCTTTTCCAGTTCTTTCTCATGATTGTGTACCGAAACAGCCTTCTTGACCACATCATATACATAGTTATTAAAGCTGCAGTCTTTAGCATCGAGCTTCATCTCGGTATTTTCCCTCTTAAGCTTGCGATACTGCTCACTGACCGCTTTTCGGCTGGCTTTCTTCTGGCGAAGGTTCTCCTCCGCCTTCTGCGTCATATCCTCATAATGCTTATGGATCTGATTGCCTTTGAAGGCCTGGGATACAACGGTATCATAACTTGTCTTGGAAAGCTCACCCTTTTCCACAGCTTCACGCAGCCGGGCAAAGCCGGGATTGTTTTTGATCAGTTGTCCGGCTTTCAGCTTTTCAAGATCATTCAGCGCGGTCAAAGCTCCCTGCTGTTTCTCGGCATAGTCTTTTGCCGCATTCTCAAAATCCAGTTTCAGCTGATCGAAGTCCTTGACAAGCTTCTGAAGCACCAGGATGTCGTCGACATGCTTCAGATCCACGGCACCGGAACCGTTGTTTAACATTTCGTCATAGAGCTTTTTCTGTTCCTCCTGCAGCATTTCGATCGCACGGGGATCCTCCTTATCAGTCGCCTCAAGGAGCAGCTTATTGATCTGCTTCAGACGGAAATGATTGATATAATTCTGATCTTTTGCCAGATCATAAAAAGAGCTTTCCGCAAACTGCGTCGTCTCCTTTTCGATCGTTTCCCGCAAAAGCTTTCTGTCCAAAACGCCCTGTTCATTCTTTGCCTTGGCCACATTCTTTTCCCAGAACTCGGGATCCGGAAGGATCTTTTTGATATCGGCAAGCAGTTTTTCCGAACCGTTGATCTCGTCTGACTGTGCTTTCGTGTTGGGATTATTCTGGTATACCTTCTTGAAAGTGACGGCGACGTTGCTTTCCGGGCTTGCACATACTGCCATGGCCATATCGGAGTTACCGTACTTCTCGAAGAACTCTTCAAACAGCTTTCCCACCTGTTCCCATTTTTCACTGTTCCGTTTTGCTTTATAATAGGCCTTATACAGTTTGTCGGCCTCACTTTGAGGCTCTTTATCGATATGGGTCAGATCGATCAGATTATTGAGCTTCACGCGATTTCTTCGCATTTCCTGCAGCTCTTTCGACATTCTTTCATGTTCCTGTTTGGCCTCTGCAGCCCTTCTGATCATAGGCAGGGTTCTGGCCTCCAGATTTTTATACTCATCAAAATCATGCCGGGCACTGTCCGTCAGCTCCTGGGCTTTCTGAACCTCATGATCCGCCTCGTCCAAAACCTTTTTATAAGCATCCACATAATTTTTCTGGTGCTGCTGTGCTTCTTCAATGCGCCTTTTTTCAAGGGTTTCGTAGACAAGTCTTTTGTCCGGGGATTTTAAGTCGGCAAGCTCCGCCCTGGTGGCATTCAGGGTTCTTTCATCTGCATGATGCTTGTCAATAATATCGTTCACATTATGGAAATCCACATCATCCGCCACTTCAAACACGATAAAGTCGGTCATGTCATCCAACTTTTTGTTTTCCTTTTTCAGTGCATCGATCTGTGCCTGAGTATAGCTGTTCTCGATCTGAATATTTATCAGATCATACTGCGTATCGATCTGGGAATAGGAATGGATCACACCGATCAAAGACTGCAGCGGAGAATTGAGCTTGTTCAGCGGCTTATAACCCGTATCCGCGTTAAAATTCATGATATGGGTATCCAGCATGCGATAATTGTCATAATAATCCCGGAAGGTATCCGTTACTGCCCTCGTGTCGTCCTCGGCAGTCGGAGAATTGTCTGGATAATTCGGATCATCGATCATGGTCTGCATCTTGGCGGAAAGCGCACTCAGTTTATCAAAAGCCTGAAAATGGTCGTTGGTAATGATATTATAGATCTCATTCGCATCATTTCTGGCATCTTCACTGTAAGAAGTGTTCCTTGCGGCCTCAATGAAATAGCGTCGCATTTCGGGGGTATTGATATTTCCCGCTGCGATCACCTGGTCGGCAAATTGTTTTAAAGCTCTGAGGGTCTCCTTGGTCATTTTCGGCATATGTTCGTTCCTCCTGTGTCTTTACTCTGAACCAATACTGTCTGTGTTTTTTTCGTATCTGTTCAGAATACACGGCTGATCCGCATTCGGTTGCATTCCTCGCAAATCTGCGGACAATATAACGAGCAACAGAACCGTCTCGATGATGACTGTCACCCAAACGGTTCTGTACTGCTTTACATCATTCTGTTGTGGCTTCTGTTTTGGCTTCTGTTGTGGCTTCTGTTTTGCTGTTGCTGTCTTTCTGCCTGTGCATTCATTCGTTCCATGATCTGGCTGTCTTCATTTTTGAAAAGATCATGACGATTGAGCTGATTTTTGGAATCTGCCGACAAGAGATTTCTGATATAGTCATCCTTTTCATGTTCTAGAGCCATGGCCTGTTTAACATTGGGAAACGGATGATGAAACTCAAAGCCTCTCATCTCATGCGACATATTAATCAGATCATTCACATGCAGTCTTTTATCCGGATCGTTCATCGTCATGTTGTAGGCCTCGTTATATACCTTCATCCCCGATGCCGTTCTGGCACCAAGCAGTTCCCTCATCACATCGGGATTGTAATCCTTATGCACCTCTTTATCATGGATCTCCAGAAAATCCGATGCATGCTCGTTACTCTTATACCATCTTTTAGCGTCGAAATTATTGATCATATCCACCGTTCTGGCAACGGAGGCCAGGTATTCCTTCTGCGGTGTATTATGGTTTTTCAGGATCTTGTCCTCTTCCATGATCTTGTCATACAGCTCATCCCGCAAATGTCTTTCTTTTCTGAAGGTAACATCCTGCTCTACCGCGAAGGTATCTTCCATCTCCTTCAGGATCCTGATGGAGGTGGCAATACGGGGCTGTTCCCGTTTCTGCTTCTTGGGATTATTTCTTCGTTCCGGCTCGTTATCCATCTGTTTCTGCTTATAGGCCAAATACTTTTCTACGGCTTTCATAGCAGCTTTTTGCTTGTCCATAAGCGCTTCCTGCTGCTGCAGATCATACCCCTCCCTGAAATTGAAACGCATCTCCTTATGAAACTTATTCAGATCCACGATGGCTTCCTTCATCTGCTTAAAGGTCCGGGAACCGGTGCCTGCCATATTGAAATCAACACCCTCGATCCACTTTTGCCATTTTTCAAAATTCCGACCGTGATCATCATAGAATTCCACATCGATGGCAGCGTGTTCCCGTTTTCTGCTGTCCGCATCTTCAACTCGCTTCTGCTCTTCTTCCTTCTGCTTGTCGGCTTTCTCCTTTGCCCGTGCCTCGAGTCCGGCCTTTTCATCATACTGAACGGCAGCTTTCAGGTTGTATTCCAAAAAATCTTCCTTGGACTGCTCTCTCTGTGCGTCGTCAAAATTTGCATTATAGGATGAACCGAGTGTGGCATCCACAAAGGAACCGTGACCGGTCATGTCTACCACAGTGTGCCAAAGCTTGCAGTCCGTTACCGTCTTCAGGATCACTTCCTGAGCCACGGGATCCTTGAGCTTTTCATCCATTGCCTTGGGATCTGCTGCATCTTTCGAATAATACAGCTTGATATACTCCGTTGCTTTCGCGGCTCTTTCCTTGGGCGTAGCATTCTCATAGTCCTCCTGAGTGAACGCAAATTCATCCAGTTTCTGCCGCCACAAGCGCTCTTTGGCTTCTCTTTCCGCCAGCACCTTTCGATAGGCGGATTCCGTGCCATAATTTTCAATGCCGTTCAGCTTATTCTGAATAAAATCTTCTTTGGCCTTATCCCAGCCTTTTTTACCGGGCACAAGTCCGCCGAATATGGTCCTTTGCAGATCCTTGCTTTCCATCAGCTCGGCTGCTACCCGGATATTCTTTACCCTATCAGCAACAAGACCAAGGGTCTCTCTGGTTTCGGGCTTTTCCAGCTCTTCCTTAAACCGCTCGCCGTTCTCGCCCACGCTCGGAAGCACCTTGGACCACATCAGCTGTTTGAGATAATCGATCTTCTCGTCCCTTGAGGCATAATCATAAATATCCTGCTTGTTCTCGGTAAGAAGCTCTTCCTCCATTTGCTGTGCTTCCTGCTCGCGCTGCTGCAGTTCCTGCTCTTCCCGCGCTCTGTTCTGGGCGATGACATCCTCTGCTTTCAGGTCGTATTTTTTCTTATTTCGTCTCGGCATGTTAAGATCCTCCTGTTATCCTAAATACACTGATTATACCATATCGGTTGCATAAAATGTGATTTCATTCACATTCCCGCCGCCTTCGGCTTTGCCTTTTCTTTCTGCTGCAATATCAGACTTTGGTCTTCTTCAACGCCGCCTGATTCTTTTTACTCTCCTCCCGCTGCTTACGGAACTTTTCCTCATCCAGTTTGCGCTGTTCCGCACGCTGGGCAAGAAGCTTTTCGTCCTGACTCTTGACCATTTCCCGCAGTTTATCCTTATTGTCCATGATCATGGGGATCTGATGCGGGTTCGCCTTCAGTTCTTCAAGCTTTGCCTTTCCTGCCGGCGAGCCGAAGAAGGAATCGTAAACATGGTCGATATACTCTCCCATTTTAAATCTTTTATCAAAAGGCTTATAGGGATTGATGGGCAATACTCCGTTATTGGCCTCATATACGGCACAGGCAAAAGCTGTGGCATAGAAAACGGCAAAATTGTGATCGCTCTTTTGCTTTCCGTCCGCCAGTCTGGCCCGGGCGATCCTGCCTTTGGAAAGATCCGTCTCTTTGCTGGATGAAACTTCATTGGCCAGATTACCGTAAATCAGAGCTGCCATGGAAGTTTTGCCGATGTTCTTCATGTAGCGCTGGTATTCCGGAAGCTTGACCGTAATATCGTCAACTTCTTTCTTCAGCAGATCTCCGGTGGCTCCGGCACCTTGCAGCTCGATCGCTACCTGACACTTAAAGATCGCCTCCATGCTCTCTGCAGCCTGCTTCTTCTCATCCTCATTCATCTTTTCGGGACTTACGATATGCTTTGCCAAAAAACCTGTAGCCTTCATGGCACCGTTTATGTACTCCTGCAGCTGTTTGTTGCTGGTCTTCTTCAGCTCATCATAATGCTCCAGCTTATTGTCGATCCGGCGATAGAGCTCCGCATCCGTCAAAGTGATCACTGAGTGATCATCTGCCATGGCATTTATATTAAAATCGCCCTGCAGAGAACCGGAAATCTCGCCGTCTTCCTTCCTCTTATGATGAAGGTCTTTAAAAGCACTTCCGTCCAGGAATGAGGAAAGATTGTAATCGAAGAATGTCCCGCCGGGGATCGGCAGGGCGGAAAAATAATCCGCCGCATCCTTCTCCAGCTCCTTGCCGAAAACGGCATCCTGCACTTTAAACCAATGATTAAAGGGCTTGTCCTTGTTTTTCTCTGCGATGGACGTTAAATGACCCTTCAGAATATTGAGGGAATAAGCAGATGTCAACGCCATCTGTTCATCTACGCCAACACCGCCATTGCCTTCCTGTTTTTTCAGATGGGATGCCAGCTTGGACTGCATTTCATTCATCACATCGATATAGCCTCTTCTGGCTCCCAGCAGTTCTCCGTAATCATTGATATTGTTGATGCCCCGTAGGTTCGGCTCTTTCTCCTTTAATACCTTCAGGGACTCCTCCGGGATCCTGGCCAGTTCCTGCCATACATCCATCATGGAATGACCGATCACACCGGCCTTTGTGAAGGCTTCCGACATCATATAATCAGGATCTTTAAAATCCACCTTCTTCATCAGCTCATCAATGGCCGCTTCACCTGTCTTATGGGCTTCATAAAACTTTTCGGCCAACCATTCATTGTCTTCGTCTCCCTTTTTCATATGACCGATCACTTCTTTGAAGATCTTCTGTTTTTCGGCCAACAGTTTTGTGGGATCCAACACATCATCGATAGAATATTTCCTATTTCCCTTCTCATCCTTTTCACCCATCAGGATCATCATGGAAAGAGAAAAACCGGCACCTCTGGCAACGGAAAACTTGCCGCCCAGTTTAACCAGAGAGTCCTGTGTGAAGTTATCACCCATATAAGAGCTGCGGACTCCGCACAGGTCGGTTGAATAGGAGCACTTGTGATATATATTCTGCTGCCAGTCATAGATCTTCTGACGCTGGGCATTGCTCTTTTCCATCTGTTTGCGGTTCTTGATCCTGCGCTCCGTATTGACAGCATCATTCTCCAGATAGGCATTTTTCAGGGAATCCCTGTTTACCAGCATGATATTCCTGATATCGGTAATGGTATCGAACCGGGCCTGGGCATAATCGGAATTGATCTTCCCTACCTTATTTATCAGATAGGTTTCCGCAGCGTGTCCCACCAGATCGATCTGGCGCTGGTAACGGCCCATTGCCGCCTTCATCTGTTTCTCCTTTTCCTTCTGCTTTGCGGGATCCGTGATCTCGGTATGATCTGCGCGCTGAGCCGCCAGATCGGCAGAAAGCTCCTTGAGGGTCTTAAGCTCCTTCATCAGAGCCCGGAAATTTGGGGAACTGCCTCTCCACCAGTGATCCTTGCTGTCCAAAAGCTCCACCAGAGCAGCGATCTGATCCTGATTTCTCTTCAGCTCCAAACGGGAAAGATCCCGGATCCGGTACTTGCTGTGCTTAGCCTTTGCAGCCTCCAACTCCTTACTTGCCGCATCTTTTCTTTTTTCAGCCTCCTGTGCTTCCTTTATCACCTGATCCCTTCGGGGATCGGAAACGATCTTAACCCCTGTCTTTTCGCCTGTATTATTCATAAGAGGAGCCTTCATGGTCTCACGAAAGCCCTTCAGTTCCTCAGGCATTTCCGCATTGGGATCTATCTTCTTGGCATACTTATACTCATTCTCCATGGCGATATAATAAGCCAGGGAGTTGGTCTTGATATGCTTTGTTTTCTTCTTCTCGGCTTCCTTTTCCTCATCCCGGTCCTTCTGATCCTGCTTGATGATCAGATCCTCTTCAGGGGCCTCATTTTCGCCATCATAAAGCCCGTCCCCATCGTCCGGCACCTCGATGATCTGCTCCTTTTCAGAAGGATTCTTGCCGAAGGATCCGTGCACATCATTAACGTCCTTCAAAAAGCCCCACATGCTCTTAAAAAATTCGTCGTCGGACATCTGGGAATAATCTTCGGCTTCCTTTTCGTTTTCACCGCCGCGATCATCTTCCTCATACCCATCCTCGGGTAAGAGGATGCTTACATCTTTTATTTCGTTATCGTTATAATCTTTCATGAGAACCTCCCCATAGCCTGCTTCTTGTGCTGCTCATTTTGCTTCCTTGTCTGCTCAACCTTATCTCCACTTCTTTCCCGGGCTCCTGCCGCTTTAACCATAATACCGCGATTTTTCACAAAAGGTTGCATTATCCTGTAATATCGATCCTGATCTTATCCTCTTCCCGCATCTGCCGGAAAGAAGCGTCCATTCTTCGAAGGATCTTTTTCAGTGCCTTATCCCTGGCAAGATATGCAGGATCCCCCTCTCTGGCCGGACCCATTTCCAGGAAAAGATGCCAAAGGCCCATATTCCCGGCCAGTCTCAGCCTGATAAGGACAGGGCTGCTCTGCTGCGCATCTTCGCCTCCCCGGCCCTTTACTTCTTCCTGCAAAGCAAGCTCCTGCAAAAATACTTCGATCACTTCACTGATCCTGCCCAAAATGTAATACAGATCCGCCACATCCTGCTGGAAGCAGACGGGGATGCCCATCTGGAACCGGAACATGCCTCCCGCCTCAGAACAACGGCGGTTCAGGGTGTATACATAGGCCGCCAGCAACGGATCATCTGCCGTCATATGACAGGTGATGCTGTCGCACTCCTCCAGATGGATCCTGCTTTCTTCCTCGTCGGGGGGGAGGCTTCTCTCCAGCCTGTCCTGTAGATGCTCAAGGATCTCTTTTACCCGGGAAAGCTCTGTGAGCTGAACGGCAAAATACTCCCGCATAGACAGCCAGAGCCTTCGAAGGACCTGCCCTCTTACATCCCTTGCTCCCATCTCGGGAAGCTCTTCTGTAAGATAGTCATAGGTCTTCAAAGGCTCCGTTGCGATATATTCGTTTACTTCCTCCAGCAGTTCGTTGGTAAGGTCCAGTGTATTCTTTTTTAACACACGAAGTCGGAGGATAAAACCTTCATCCTCCGATTCGAAACTGCTGCTTTGTATATAGTTGGCAAAATCATGTCTGATCCTGCGGAAACCACGATACAGCTCATCCGGCCTTTTCATATCCGACCAGGCCTGCTGCATCCTGCCGATTAGCTGTTTTTCGCCGTGGCTTATCATTATTCTGTTACCTCGTTATACCATGTGCAGTGCTAATTTCTCCTTCACACCCTTATAATGCCTGCGGCTGACGGGAATATTCATGCCGCCTGCCAGATCGATGCCGTCCTCCTTGGAAAAGGCCTTGACCTTGTGAAGATTACACCCGTAGCTCTGATGGGTGGCAACCACATGGTCGGGCATCATGGAAAGGATCTCGGAAAGCTTGCAGTTGACGTCACGTATCTGTCCGTTATCCAGATGTACGCGGCAGTTGCGCCCGCTGGTCTCAATGTAGACCACCTCATCCACCTTCAGACGGAATATCTTGCCGCCCACACCGGTAACGGTAACCGCTTTGATCTCCTGGCTGGACACGATCTTCATGGCTCTGTCCATGGAGGCAAAGAGCTTGGAAGAATCGATGGGCTTGGAAAGGAAATACACCGGATCCGCATCGAATACGTTGCTGGCCAGCTGCGCATATCCTGAGAGCAGGATCACCTTGATCTGAGGATAATCCCTGCGGATATCCTTTGCCAGCTCAATGCCGTCCGCGTCTCCCAGGGCGATATCAAGGAGAATGATATTGGTCTGGCCTTTATCCTTCTCCTCCAGCCACCCCTTCAGGTCCTCGGCACTGCCGAGGACCGTTATACTGACTTGTTTTTTGTAATGTTTTTCCAGCAGATCCTTGCACTGTGTGCAGATCACCGGATCATCATCGCATACTACAATATGAAACATAAGTCTCCCTCTGCTAACCTTTTGCTGATCAGTCTTCCTCGGAATCCGTCAGCTTGCTCTTTCTTGCTTCAACCTCGGCTGCCTGAACATCCGAAGGAGCCTGCTCATAACGAACAAATTTGTATTCATAGTCGCCCTGTCCGCCGGTAATGGAACGGAGCACGGTACAATATCCCGTCAGAGCACTGATGGGGATATCAGCCTCGATCACCTGCTTACCGCCTGCGATGGGGTTCATACCCAGAACGCGGCCGCGACGCTTGTTAAGGTCGCCCATGATATCACCGGTGTAGCTGTCGGGAACCGTAACCTTCAGGTTGGCAATGGGCTCAAGGAGGATGGGATCAGCCTTCATGAAGCCGTCCTTAAAGGCCTGGATGGTAGCCTTCTTGAATGCCATCTCGGAGGAATCAACAGGGTGATAGGATCCGTCATAAAGGATACCCTTAACGCCTACTACGGGGTAAGCAGCCAGAGGGCCCTTGAGGACTGCGTCCTGCATACCCTTCTCAACAGCCGGGAAGTAGTTCTTGGGAACGGCACCGCCCACGACTTCCTGCTCGAAGGCATAAGCCTGATCCAGATCGCCGAGAGGCTCGAAGCGCATTTTTACATGACCGTACTGACCATGTCCGCCGGACTGCTTCTTGTACTTAGCCTCCACATCGGATTTCTTGCGGATGGTCTCCTTATAAGCAACCTTGGGCTCGGAAAGATCGATCTGAACCTTGTAATCATTGGCAAGACGGCTCTTAACCACCTCAAGCTGCATATCGCCGATAGCGTACAGAAGCATCTGACCGTTCTCGCTGTCGTTTACAACCTTCAGGGTCTGATCCTCATGGGACAGCTTCTGAAGCGCCTGAGCGGCCTTGTCGATCTCAGCCTTGTTGGCTACCTTGTAGCGCATGTAGGTGTAAGGCGTGGAGATGTCTGCCTTGGTATACTGGATGGGCGTAGCCTTGGTGGAAAGGGTATCGCCGGTACGAGCCTTGGAAAGCTTGGCAAGTGCGCCGATATCACCGGCATGAAGCTCGGGAACTTCAATGGGCTTGGACCCCTGAAGCACATAGAGCTTACCGATCTTCTCCTCAGTCTCTTTATCCTTGTTGTACATCAGATCGTCGGTCTTCAAAACGCCGGAAGCGATCTTGATGAGGGAATACTTACCGATGAAGGGATCCACGATGGTCTTGAATACGATGGCGGATTTTGCCTTGGAGAAATCGTAGTCAGCCTGGAAGATCTCATTGGTCTTCAGCGCGATACCTGCCATGGTCCTGTTCTCAGGTGAAGGCAAATACTTGATGATATCATCAAGCAGGGTGTAAGGTCCCTGACAGGTAATGGAGGAACCCATGCATACGGGGATGATGGAACAATCCATAACGTTGGTACGAAGGGCCGCACGGATCTCCGCATCAGAGAAGGTCTCGCCGGAGAAGTAACGCTCCATCATATCCTCGCTGGTCTCGGCAACTGCCTCCATCAGGGTCTCTTTATACTGCTCCAGGTAAGACTGGCTGTAATCGGGGATGTCGCACTCAACAACTTCCTTGCCCTGCCAACGGTTACCGGTCTCGGAAACCACATTTACATAGCCCACGAACTTGCCTTCCTCACGGATGGGGAAATGGAAAGGAGCGATCTTCTTGCCGTAGCTGGCAATAAGATCCTCAACGATCTCACGATAGGAAGCGTTGTCCTGATCCATATCGGAAACGTAGATCATACGCGGCAGATTATATTTCTCACAGATATCCCATGCCTTGAGGGTCCCCACCTCGACACCGGCCTTACCGGAGATCACGATAACGGCTGCATCGGCTGCGGAAACCGCTTCCTCAACCTCGCCGACAAAGTCAAAATATCCGGGAGTATCCAATACATTGATCTTGCAGTCTTCCCACTCGATGGGGATCATGGATGTGGAAATGGAAAAACCTCTCTTCTGCTCTTCCTTACCGAAGTCAGATACAGTATTTCCGTCCTCAACCTTACCCATTCTGGAAGTCAGTCCCCCCAGGTAAGCAAAAGCTTCTGCCAGAGTAGTCTTTCCGGCGCCGCCATGCCCCAGTAATACAACGTTTCGGATCTTGTCTGTTGTGTAAACTTTCATTTTGTAACCTCCACGAAAAAATTTGGTATTCCACGTATGACCCCAACCATACACTTGGGAATACACTTAGGGATATTTTACTAAATTCTTGCTACAATTACAACTTTTTTTCGGAATTTTGACTAACATAACGGCCTGTGCTTTTCATTTTCTGAAAAATGCGTTACTATGATGTCTATGGAAAAAATAAACGACTTTCAAATCTCAGAAAATCCCGTGATTGGCTTCTTCGGACTGGGTCTGATCGGAGGCTCCATCGCAAGGGCTCTTCGGAATGCTCTTCCCGGCGCCGTGATCAAAGCCTGTGACCGGGACCGTGCCTCACTGGATCTTGCCCTTCGGGATGGGGTTGTAAATGAAGCATTCGATACCCCTTCAGGCGACTTCCTCAGCTGCGAGGTGCTCTTTTTATGTGCGCCGGTACTGGAGAATGATTCCATGATCCTTGAGCTCTCCGATAAGATCGGCGATAACACCCTGATCACGGATGTGGGAAGTGTGAAAAAAAGTACCTGCCAGGCTATCGCTTCCACCCCGCTGGCGAAGGCCTTTATCGGCGGACACCCCATGGCGGGCAGCGAAAAGACGGGCTATGCCAATTCCGGCGCTTCATTGTTAGAGAATGCTTACTATATCCTGACTCCTTCGGAGCAAGTCAGTGAGGAAAAGGTGGCATTTTTCCGGGAGCTGATCGCAAAGACAGGAGCCATCCCCATTGTGATGAGCCCCGACAAGCATGACGAAGTCACCGCCGCCATCAGTCATCTGCCCCATATCGTGGCAGCTGCTCTTGTGAGTCTGATCCGTGATATGGACGATGAGGATCGGACCATGAAGCTCATCGCCGCCGGCGGTTTTAAGGATATTACCAGGATCGCATCCTCCTCTCCCGTGATGTGGCAGTCCATCTGCCGTGCCAACAGTGAGAATATCACGGATATGCTGGAGGCCTATATCAGATCTTTGGAAGAGATCCTCTCCATCGTGCAAAAGCGGGATCTCGATGCTCTCTATCAGCTGTTTTCCGGTGCCAAGGAATACAGAGACAGCTTCCAGATCGCCGATCACGGCCCCATCAAGAAGGTACACGATCTGTATGTGGACATTCCCGATGTGCCCGGCTCTCTTGCCAAGACAGCTACCATCCTGGCAGATCAGGATCTTTCCATCAAAAATATCGGCATCATGCATTCCCGCGAATTCCAGGAAGGTGCTTTGCGCATCGAATTCTATGACGATGCCACTGCCGCCAAAGCTGCTGAGGTCCTTCGCGGTGAGGGTTACCGACTGTTCAGGTAAAAGTCAGCAATAGCTAACAGATGAGTTAGTCACATGAAATAATTTGTATGAGGGATAAAAATCATGTCATTATCAAGTATTAAACCGCTTCGAGGGGAAGTCACCGTACCCGGTGACAAATCCATTTCTCACAGAGCCGTTATGTTCGGCGCTCTTTCCAAGGGCAAAACCAGGATCACGGGATTTTTGAAAGGGGCGGACTGCCTCTCCACCATCTCCTGCTTCCGTCAGATGGGCATCGATATTGAGGATACAGGCTCAGAGATCCTGCTGCAGGGCCGGGGCCTCCATGGACTGAAGGCTCCCTCAGATCTTCTCTATACAGGCAACAGCGGCACCACCACAAGACTGCTTTCCGGCATTCTGGCCGGCCAGAGCTTTGAAAGCCGTATCAGTGGCGATGCCTCCATCTGTAAACGACCAATGGGGCGCGTGATCGATCCACTGACCCAAATGGGCGCATCCATAGAAAGTGAAGGCGGAAACGGCTGTACGCCCCTGCACATCACGCCTTCCGCTCTAAAGGGTATCACCTATAACTCTCCCGTAGCCTCCGCCCAGGTGAAATCAGCCATCCTGCTGGCAGGCCTGTACGCAGAAGGCAGCACCACCGTCATCGAGCCTGCGCTTTCCCGGGATCATACGGAGCGCATGCTCAGATCCTTAGGTGCCACGGTAAAAAGTGAAGGCAACAGCGCAACCCTTATTCCCGAAAATGAGCTGAATGCCGTGGATTTTGAGGTTCCCGGGGATATTTCCTCTGCCACCTACTTCATTGCCGCCGCTCTTCTGGTGCCCGGCTCAGAGGTTTTGATCCGCAATGTGGGCATAAACCCCACCAGGGCAGGTATCTTGGAGGTTGCCGAGAAAATGGGCGGAAACATCGAATACTTAAATCGCAGAGGCGGCGAGGGAGAACCCGTAGCAGATCTGCTGGTACGCTCCTCCTTACTGAAAGGAACTACTGTAGAAGGCGATCTGATCCCCACTCTCATCGATGAGCTTCCCATGATCGCGGTTATGGCTGCCATGGCCGAGGGAACAACTGTGGTAAAGGATGCCGCTGAGCTGAAGGTTAAAGAATCCGACAGGATCATGACCGTAACGGAGAATCTGAAAAAGATGGGGGCTGATATCACCCCCACAGAGAACGGATATATCATAAACGGCACCGGATCACTTACCGGCGCCGCTCTGGATTCCTATCTGGATCACCGCATCGCCATGAGTTTTACCGTAGCTTCTCTTGTGGCTGAGGGTGAAACAACGATCAAAAACAAAGAATGTGTGGATATCTCCTATCCCGGCTTCTATGGGGATCTGGAGTCTCTGATGCGTTGATCAGCGCTGCGAAAGGTAATACAGAAGCTGCAACACAGGCAGCTGGAACAGATATACGGGATAGGTCAGCCGGGAAGCCACGGCTAACATTTTTCTCCCCTTCTTCGGAACCGGATCCTTTCCGGAAACCAGCAGGAAAAGTGCTGCGAAAAACAGACCTATCATCACAAAGTCCTTCAGGCTCCTGACCCCTATGCCAAAATAATAGACGGCGTAGATCAGAAGCAGGTTTGCAGGAATGACCAATATGATCCAAATCCCTCCGGATGCTGAGTTTTCGGTATTCGGAGCTTTTTCATCCCGAAGATGGGTTACAGCCTCTGCAAGAGCCGCCAGAAAGATCCCAAGGCCCAGTCCTGCCAGAGCCCGCAGGAAGCCGTGATAGGACACGATAACGTCGATCTTGGCGATAAGGCGGGCGTAATAATAATACAATCCGATGCCCGTCAGGGGACAGATCACGTAGACGGCCGCTTTTTTCAGCAAAAGAAGGATCAGCATGTAAAGAAGACTTCCCCAGAACAGGGTGGCCACATACCAGTTGGTATAGACAAGAACGGAGTTGCCCAGGGGACTGCACTGCAGCATAAAAAACTCCGCGAGGCAATTTTTCAACAATCCGGGAACTTCGGAAAGGACAATCTGATGGGTGATCAGATCCGAGATCAGCATGGCCGCCATACTGGCAATATACAGCGGATAAAGGCGGAGAAAGCGGCTTTTAGCATAAGGAAACAGGCCTTTGATGCCCTGCTCTTTTCCCTTTTGATAAGCCATGTAAATCCCCAGACCGCTGAGCAGGAAGTAAAACTCCACGCAAAGATAACCGGCACCAAGCAGGTTCCTGCCGAAGGTAATGCCGAAGTGGTAGATCACGATGACGACACAAAAGACGATGCGCCAGAGCTCGATATTGTAATTTCGTGAATTTTCAGCCTTCATTTTTCCCTCATATCCGTTTCCATTCATCGAAAAGACCATAGCATACTACGCTCTCATATGCAATCTCTCCCGTTAAATTGAAATAATCGTTCATATGTTATATAATATTGAACTGTATTTACAATACCCGATGTAAAGCACATGAGGCTTTCCTATGATCTATGATTATATCATTTCCATTCGCGGGCAGATCGGCTGTACCTGTATCCTGCTCTATATCGCCTGGACCTACTTCTCTGTGAAGCGCCGGGATACCATTGCCCACAGGCTTTTTTCCTCACTGATCATCGTTTCCATCGTGGATCTGATCTTCGATATGGTGACGGTTTATTCCGTCAATCACGCCGATGAGATCCCCATCATATGGAACCGCATCTTTCACGTGATCTTCGTATCCACCATAGCTGCGGTGCTGTTCATCATCTTCATGTATATCCAGACCCTGGCTTATGAACAGTTCAAATTCAAGCCCATATGGCTTCTGCCGCTGATCGTTTCCATTGCTTCGGTGGCGATCCTGCCCTTCGGTTATGAAACCTCGGATCACGGCAACTACTCCTCCGGACCCTTTTTGACGGTGGCTTTTGTCTGTGCCTATCTGTATTTCCTGCTCAGCATCGCCCTTTTGATCCGCAGGGGTAAGTATATGGAGAAAAAGTCCGTTCAGGCCATCTCCATTTCCCTGTGCACTCTGATGCTGGTAACGGTTTTGCAGGGTATCTTCCATGCCCTTCTGATCACCCATATCGGACTTACCCTGATCAACGTGGCGCTGTTCTATACAGTGGAAAGCCCGGATGCCATGCTCATCGAAATGCTGGCTGCAGAGCGTGAAAAGGCTGATACCGCCAACCGCGCCAAGTCGGTGTTCCTGGCACAGATGTCCCATGAGATCAGGACCCCAATCAATGCCATCCTGGGTATGAACGAGATGGTCCTTCGGTCCGCCGATCCCCAGATCCGCGAGTACTCTCTGAATATCAGCGACGCAGGCAAAACCCTCCTTGCGCTGATCAACAGCATTCTGGACTTTTCCAAGATCGAAGACGGTAAGATGGAGATCATGAACGTATCCTACGATACCTCTTCCGTCATCATCAATCTGGTGCACTCGGTTTCCGACCGTGCCATCAGCAAGGGCCTGGATCTGAACCTGGCCGTCGATCCCGATCTTCCTTCGGAACTCATCGGTGATGATGTCAGACTAACCCAGATCATCATGAATCTTTTGACCAACGCCGTAAAATACACGGAACGGGGCACCGTCACCTTTTGTATGAGGGGTACCAAGACCGAAGACGGTAAGATGGATCTGTTCGTTGCCGTTAAGGATACCGGCATCGGCATCAAGGAGGAGGATATCGGAAAGCTCTTCGAAGTCTTCCAGAGGATCGATGAAAAGCGCAATCACAGCATTGAGGGCACGGGACTTGGTATGTCTATCGTATCCAGACTGCTTGCCATGATGAACAGCGAGCTGAATGTGGAAAGTGTTTACGGTGAAGGTTCCGTCTTCTCCTTTACCGTTAAACAGGGGATCAATAATGATACCCCCATCGGTGATATCAATGAACGGCTGGTGAACAGCCGAAGCGAAAGCCACATCAATCTATCCTTCAAGGCGCCCAATGCTGATATCCTGGTTGTAGATGACAATACCATGAACTTAAAGGTGGCCAAGAATCTTCTGGGCCTGTTTTCCATCGTACCGGATCTGGCTTCCTCAGGAGCCGAAGCCATTGACAAGGTTAAGCATAAACACTACCACATCATCTGTATGGACCATATGATGCCCCAGATGGATGGTATAGAAACGCTGCATAAGCTGAAAGAGGATAACCTTCTTCCTTCCGATACCGTTGTTCTGATGATGACGGCCAATGCGGTTGTGGGCGCTAAAGAGAAATACCTTTCGGAAGGCTTTACGGACTATATCTCCAAGCCTATAGAAATGGACAAGATGGAAGAAAAGATCCGGATGCATCTGCCTGCGGAATTGATTGAGAACTCGGAAACATCATTCACTTCGGATGGCGATGAAGTTTTAACATTTGAGCCCCAGGAAGACGACGGAAGCTCTTCCGCTTCAGGCAACGGCGAGGATGACCTGAAAGCCCTGGGTCTGGATACGACAGCTGCGATCCGCTACTGCGGCGGCAGCATGGATTTCTACCGGGAAATGCTCTCGGATTATTCCAATGAGCAGCCCCAGAAAAGTAAGCTTTTGCAAACCTTCCTGGATGAAGGCAAGATCGCCGATTACCAGACTACCGTCCACGCCTTAAAGAGCACCTCCAAAACCATCGGTGCCATGGAGGTTTCGGAGCTGGCAAAGAAGCTTGAGATGCTGGCCAAGGAGAAGGATGTGGATGGATTGAAGGAGTTGCATCCGGAGCTTATGGATCGTTATAAAGAGTTGGCGGAAAAGCTTTTATCCGGCTTACCATGAGAAGAGCATCCGGTAAACGCTTCGCGTTCACCGGATGTTCGGCTTCGCCGAATAAACCGAAAAGAAAAGGAGCTCCTGCATGCGAGCATGCGGAGCTCTTTTCTTTTGGTTTACTCTTCTCAGGGTAAGCAGGATACGGGAGTCGAACCCGCCTATCCAGCTTGGGAAGCTGGCGCACTACCGATGTACTAATCCTGCGGGTCCCGGCATAAAAAGCCGGGGTCATATTCAAACATAAATCTTATAAGCCTAACTTGATCTTCTCTGCGTCGTACTCAGCCTGGGTCAGGATGCCGCTGGTAAGCAGCGCGTTCAGCTTGTTGAGCTTATCCTGCTTTGCGGGATCCAGCGGAGCCGCAGGTGCGGGCGCAGGAGCCGGTGCTGCCGGTCTGGGAGCGGGCGCAGGTGCTGTGGGAGCCGCATAAACAGGTGCTGCAGCAGGGGATGCCATCTTGGCTGCCTTCGCCTTGTCAATGGCATTGCGGATACCGTTCATATCATCCAGCTGCGGGAAGATCAGGTAACGATCCATACCACCGGGCACCTTGATATGCACATAAGGTGCGGGGGACTTGTTATAAGTAGTCTCACCAACACTGTCAACAGCGCCGATCCAGTGGTTAAAATTATCCACCTTGGAGTTCATTCCGTTCTCGTAAGGACTTACGATACTGATACCGGAGATCCTGGCGTTGGTGATATTAACGCGAAAATCCTCTTTCTTACGGCCCAAAAGGCCTTCCTTGTACTGAAAATCCCTGTTATAAAAGCCCTGCTCATCTCTTGTGCAGGAGTTGCAGACCTCGCCAACGGAATCCCTTCCGCAGATAAAACATTTCATAACAGCTACCTCCTTGTATTACTCGGCATTTGACTCGGAAACCGTCTCATAAACCGCAATCCTGGATGCGTCCATCTCGGGCATTCCAATAAAAATCCCGCCGTAGGAAAAAACATCATCTTCCTTGATGATCCTTACGATCTCGATAAAAGCGTGGATAACCTCTTTCGTCCAAATGGTCAGATAGCCTTCATAAACAGCGCCGATCTCCAGAGGCTTCTCACAAAGGAATCCGACGCCCGTCTTTGAAACGTCGATGATCTCGATCGCGATCTCCTCTGAAAAAGCATCCCCGTCGGAAAGCCGTTTCATCACCAGCTTGGATTCAAGCCCGATCCGCTTACTTTTTCTTCTCTCATCCATATCAGCCACCTCAATGCCTTTCTATGAATTGTTTTGCTATAAGACTGCTTTAATTGTATCAAAATTGTATACTATTTACAAGCCATTTGCAAAAATGACCCGTATAGTCACCAATTCGGTCAGATGACGATCATGGCATCTCCCAGGGAGAAGAAACGATACCTCTCTTTCACCGCTTCCTCATAGGCGGCAAGCACGTTTTCACGGCCTGCCAGTGCGCTGACCAGCATGATCAACGTAGACTCGGGCAGATGGAAATTGGTGATCAGCCCCTGTGTAAGCTTGAAGGTATAACCGGGATAGATAAAAATGCCCGTCTCGCCGCTTCCGGCCTTCACCAGATAGCTTCCCTCCAAAGAAGGATCCTCAACCGCAGCACTTTCTATGGTGCGGACGCTGGTGGTACCCACGCAGATCACTCTTCCGCCGGCTTTTTTCGTCTCATTGATAAGATCGGCGGTTTCCCTGGTGATCTCATACCACTCGGTATGCATATGGTGCTTTAAGATATCATCTTCCTTAACGGGTCGGAAAGTTCCCAATCCTACGTGAAGGGTGACAAAGGCAAGCTTTACGCCCATATCACGGATCTCATCCAGCAGATCCGGGGTAAAATGCAGGCCCGCCGTGGGAGCCGCCGCAGAGCCGTCATACTTGGCATAAACGGTCTGATATCTGGTCTTATCCTCCAGCTTTTCGGTGATATAAGGCGGCAGAGGCATCTGTCCCAGTTTATCCAGGACCTCCTCGAATACGCCGTCGCAGGAAAAGCGGATCAGACGGTTGCCCTCTTCCACCACATCCTCGATCACACCCTTCAGCATGCCTTCCCCGAAGATCAGTTCATCGCCGGGGCGGGCTTTTTTACCGGGTTTAACAAGGACTTCCCAAAGCATCAGCTCGCGCCTTTTGAGAAGAAGCACCTCAACGGCACCTCCCGTCACCCTTCTGCCGATCAGTCTTGCGGGGATGACCCTGGTGTTGTTCAGCACCAGACAATCCCCTTTTTGCAGAAAGGACTTAACATCCCTGAAGGTAAGGTGCTCCACGGCTCCGCTTTCCTTATCAAGGTGCAAAAGCCGTGAGGAAGAGCGATCCTCAAGGGGATGCTGCGCGATCAGTTCTTTGGGAAGATCATAGTAAAAATCTGATTTTTTTAAACTTTGCTGACTCATGCTGCCTTATGCCCTAAGCTCGATCCCCATGGAGGTGAGACCATTCAGGATCTTCTTCATGGCACCGGAAACATCGTTTTCATCAAGGGTTCTGTCCTTAGCCCTGAAGGAAAGGGAGTAAGCAACGGACTTGAAGCCCGCGCTGATCTGATCACCCTCATAGACATCGAACAGCTCAAGATTCTCAAGCAGCTTGCCGCCTCTCTGGCGGATCATGCTCTCGATCTGGCCTACCATGATATTCTTGGGAACCACAAGGGAAAGATCTCTTGTTACCGCAGGGAATCTGGCAATACCTTCATATTTTCTGTCAAAGGTTACGAAATCCAGGATCTCGGGCAGATCGATCACTGCCACATATACATTCCCCTTGATCTCATAAGCCTGGGCTACCATGGGATGTACCTGACCCAGGTATCCCACCTTTACGCCCTTGTAAACGATATCAGCCTGTCTGCCGGGATGCAGATAGGGGCGCTTTACGGAAGGATCATACTCTCTCTCCTCCGTCATGCCCAGCTCGCTGAAGAACTGCTCCAGCACACCCTTCATGGTGAAGAAATCGCCGTCACCGTAAAATCCCAGGGTGAACTGGCTTCTCTCATCGGGAAGCTCGGTAAGGGGCAGCGACTTGGGTACATAAATGTTAGCGATCTCAAACAATCTGACGTTCTTGTTCCGTCTGTTGAAGTTGGTGGACAGACTGGAAAGGATACCGTTCAGAGAGGTGGTCCTCATGATGGAAAAGTCCTCGCCCAGCGGGTTTGCGATCCTGATCGCCTCACGAAGCTTATCACCTTCGGGGATCCTCAGCTTGTCAAATACCTTGGGACTTTCGAAAGAATAACACATACCCTGGGAGAAACCGCAATACATGGCAACTCTGGAAGCGATCTTCTCAACCACAAGCTTGAAAGGAAGCTTACCGGTGGTTGCCTCGCCTCTGGGCAGCGTCATGGGGATCTTGTCATAACCGAAGAAACGTGCTACCTCCTCGGCAATATCCACCTTGCCCAGCAGATCCTGCCTGAAGGAAGGACAGGTGAGCATGTTGGTGCTCTCGTCATAAGCGATCTCTAACTTTTTGAAGATCGCAAGCATATCATTTTTGTCAATATCGGTTCCCAGAAGGCCGTTGTAGAAATCAGGCTCGAAGGGAAGCTGTACAAGGGGCTTGATGGGCTCCTTTACATCCACGATACCGCTCACCACCTCGCCGCAGCCCAGCTCGTCGATAAGCTGGCAGGCACGATTGATGGCTGCTTCTGCATTGTTGGGATCCAGACCCTTCTCGAACTTACCGGAAGCGTCGGAACGGATACCCACACGCTTAGCAGACTTACGGATATTTGCACCGTTAAAGGTAGCCGCCTCAAACAGGACCGTCTTCACATCATCAGTGATCTTGGAATTCTCACCGCCCATGATACCGGCGATACCGATCTCCTTCTCACCGTCACAGATCATCAGTACATCGTGATCCAGAGTTCTCATCTGACCGTCCAGAGTCTGGAACTGCTCACCGTCCACGCCTCTCTTTACAACGATCTTGTTGCCGGCTACGGTGTCCAGATCGAAGGCATGCATGGGCTGGCCGTACTCTTCCATCACGTAGTTGGTGATATCCACCAGGTTGTTGATGGGACGGATGCCGCTGGAAGCCAGGCGTCTCTGCATCCATTCGGGTGAAGGCTCGATCTTGATGTTCTTAACAACTCTTGCGCAGTATCTGGGGCAAAGATCCGGATCCTTCACCTCAACGCTGATATAATCCTCCACCTTCTCGGATGTCTCATTTACCTTTACCTCAGGGGCCTTGAAGGGTAGGTCAAAAGTGGCCGCCGCCTCTCTGGCAAGACCCAGGATGCTGTAGCAATCCACTCTGTTGGAGGTCACCTCAAACTCGAAGCGGGTATCATGAAGACCCAGCACTTCTACTGCATCATCACCCACCTTCACATCATCGGAGAAGATGTAGATGCCGTTTTCAGGCGCTTCGGGATACATGTTCCGATCAGAGCCCAGCTCCTCGATGGAGCACATCATACCGAAGGAATCCACACCGCGAAGCTTGCCCGCTTTGATCTCGATGCCGTTCTCGGGAAGGGGTGAGCCGTCGTGACCACCTGCAACCTTACCGCCATCCAGAACTACGGGAACCTTGTCTCCCTCTTTTACATTGGGAGCACCGGTTACGATCTGGATCGTCTCGGTACCCACATTTACCTGACATACGATGAGTTTGTCCGCATCAGGATGTCTTTCGATCTTTTCGATCTGACCTACCACGATCTTCTCGAGGTTCTTGTCCATTCTCTCGAATCCCTCACACTTGGTACCGGAGAGGGTCATTTTATCCATGAATTCCTGATCAGAGCAGTTCAGATCAGGTACATAGGCTTTCAGCCAGCTTTTTGCTGCGTTCATAGAGCTATTATCCTTTCTTATCTAGTATTTACACCGCATCAATCCTGCGCTCTGACTCTCTTCTCCCTCAGACTCGCAAAGCTCGTAATGTCGTCCGAAGAGAGATCAGAAGCTTAGGCTTGCTGCTCATTGAACCGTTGAAATAATATTAGAATTGATCCAAAAATCTAACATCGTTCTCATACAACAGTCGCATATCATCGATCTCGTACTTCAGAAGGGCGATACGCTCCAGGCCCACACCAAAAGCAAAGCCAACATATTCTTCGGGATCGATCTTGCTCATCTCAAGCACATGGGGATGAACCATTCCGCAACCGAGGATCTCGATCCAACCCTCGCCCTTGCAGAAACGGCAGCCCTTACCGCCGCACTTAAAGCAGCTCACATCCATCTCAGCCGAAGGCTCGGTAAAGGGGAAGTGATGCGGTCTGAACTTCACTTTGGTATCCTCTCCGAACAGCTCCTTGGCGAACACGGAAAGGGTTCCCTTCAGATCGGCGAAGGTAATGTTCTTGTCGATGACAAGGCCCTCGATCTGATGGAAGGAAGGGGAATGGGTGGCATCCACTTCATCCGAACGGAATACACGGCCCGGTGCGATCATACGGATGGGGAGCTTGCCCTTTTCCATCTCATGCACCTGAGTGGATGAGGTCTGGGTACGCAGCAGGATGTCCCCGCTGATATAGAAGGTATCCTGCTCATCCTTGGCGGGATGATCCGCAGGAATGTTCAGTGCTTCGAAATTGTAATAATCACGCTCTACGTCGGGGCCTTCCACAACCTCATAGCCCATACCGATGAAGATGTTCTCTACCTCTTCCAGAGCACGGGTATTGGGATGCATATGCCCCACCTTCATGGTCTTGGCCGGCAGCGTAACGTCGATGGTCTCCTGGGCAAGTTTTGCCTCCATCACGATGGCTTCCATCTTCTTGCGGGCCTCCTCGAGAACGGCTTCGATCTCGGCGCGGGTCTCGTTCACAAGCTGACCGATCTTCGGACGTTCCTCGGCGGATACGTCCTTCATCCCTTTCAATATCTCTGTGAGAGCGCCCTTTTTACCCAGCTGGCTGACTCTGACTTCATTGAGCTGCTCAAGGGTCTGGCTCTTAGAGATCTGAGCAAGGGCCTCCTCCTTTATTTTCAACAGTTTTTCTTTCATCCTCTGTCTCCTTTTTGAAAAATTTGCCACCTGTTAGCATAACACAATTGCGGCCTTTTGTGAATGATCAAATTGTTTTCTTTTGCTCTCTGTTTAGCCTTCTTTGCTCGGCTCTCTCCCGTTTCCGCTCGATCCTTCTGGAATTTAGATACCGGAAGGTCTCCAGCAGGAAGCAGTTTACGGCCGCCCCGAACAGGATCAGGTAAAAAATGATGTACATCCACAGCATGGCAATGACCACCGTCGTCATGCTTCCGAATGCATTTTTACCCATGACGTTATTGACGTAAGCCGAAAAGCCCAGGGAGACGATATACCAGGCAAAGGCCGAAAAGATGGCACCCGGCATCTCCCAGTGGAACTTGTTCTTGGCATTGGGCAGATAGGTGTAGATGGCGGTAAACAGCACGCTGAGCACCGCGATCACAAAAAAGGCCCGCACCGACACAAGGAATCCGAATACCGGACTCAGGGAGGGAAAGGTCACCAGGATCATGTCCCTGATCTTGTGGGTGAAGACGACGCCTACCAGCAAAAGCAGAATGATCAGCAGCATCGCAAAGGTATAGAGCGCGGCACGCAGACGCAGAACGAAGTAGTTTCTCTGCTCCTCTACCTCGAAGATCACATTCAGGCCCCGCAGAAGGGACAGCGTGCCCTTGGCCGCAGACCAGATCGTAAAGGCCAGCGTAACGGAAAGCACTACGCCGGAAGCCGAATACAGATCCTGAATGATGCTGTTGATGATATCATACATGTAATCGGGGAAAACCGCCGAGACCACCTCCAGCAGCACATCCTGCTGCAGCGGCGTATAAGGAAGCAGTGCCAGGAGCACCATCAGCATGGGAATGAGCGACAGGAATGTAAAAAAAGCGGTGCTGGAAGCATACGCACCGATGTGATCATCGCTCAGCTTTTTGCTGAAATTCAGCCAGATCCTGTAACACTTGCCAAACATGAAATCCTCACAAAAATAAGAAACCCCTGAACAAGGCTCTCATACTTTGACTCCTAGCGCACAGCCAGGTGGGCAACCGCAACCACGCTTCTGCCGTCCTCTGACCCGTAGGTAAGGCGTGACATCCGCATGACAATATAGGAATCCCGTTTCAAGTAAATGTAGGTTCAAAATAATGAGAAAACCCTCATTCAGGTTAAGCTCATTATACTAAAAATTCGTACCTTAAGCAACTGCTTATTTTTCCCCCTGATACCTTTCCAGGAACTCTTTTTTGAAGGAGGAAAATCGCTCCTCATCCAGGGAGATCCTGATCTCTTCCATCAGGTGATTGTAGAAATACAGGTTATGGAGAACACAGAGGCGAAGCCCCAGCATTTCCTTGGCCTTCAGAAGGTGTCGGATGTAAGCTCTGCTGTATCTTCTGCAGGCAGGACAGCCGCACCCTTCCTCGATGGGCCGCATATCCCTCTCATACTGCTGATTGAACAGGTTCAGCTTCCCGTCATGGGTGTAGACATGTCCGTGTCTTCCGTTTCTGGAAGGATAGACACAGTCGAAAAAGTCCACGCCCCGCTCTACCGCTTCGATGATGTTGACAGGCGTTCCCACTCCCATCAGATAGGTAGGCTTGTCCTTGGGCAGATACTCGGTGACTGCCTCGATCATCTCATACATCTGCTCATGGCTCTCTCCCACGGCAAGACCCCCGATGGCATAGCCGTCAAGGTCCATATCGGCGATGGTTTTGGCATGCTCGATGCGGATATCGGAATAAACGGCGCCCTGATTGATACCAAACAAAAGTTGCTCGGGGTTAACTGTATCCTGAAGGCTGTTCAGCCGCTTCATCTCTGTCCTGCAGCGCTCCAGCCATCTGGTGGTTCTGTCCACGGAGGGCTGCACATAGCTTCTTTCCGCCAAAGCCGGGGGACATTCGTCAAAGGCCATGGCGATGGTGGATCCCAGGTTCGACTGGATCTGCATGCTCTCCTCGGGGCCCATGAAGATTTTATGTCCGTCTATATGACTGCGGAAGGTAACACCTTCTTCCTTGATCTTTCGAAGGGTAGCCAGGGAAAAGACCTGGAATCCACCGGAATCGGTCAGGATCGGCTTGTCCCAGACCATGAACTTATGGAGTCCTCCCAGATCATGGATCAGCTTATCTCCTGGCCTTACGTGGAGATGATAGGTATTGGACAGCTGAATCTGCGTCCCGATGGACTCCAGATCCTCCGTTCCCACGGCACCTTTGATGGCAGCCACCGTTCCCACGTTCATGAACACCGGCGTCTGTACCGTGCCGTGACAGGTTTCAAACTGAGCTCTTTTGGCTCTTCCTTCCGTTTTCAGTAATGTATATTTCATTCACTCTTCTCCTGCTCCATGGCTCTTTCCCGCTCCTTTAAAAGGCTTACAAACTCTTCTAAGGACAGATCATGCTCCGTGATATACTCGGCCGCCTCCCTGCCTACGTAGCGGAAATGCCAGGGCTCGTACTCAATGCCCGTGATCTTCTCTTTTCCCACAGGATAACGCAGGATAAAACCGAATCTGGTGCAGTTAGCGGCAAGCCACTTTCCGCCCTCCGACTCGGCATATTCCGCATCCAGGGTGATATGCGCCTTCGTTGTCAGATCCGCCGCAAGACCGATCTCATGCTCACTGGAGCCCGGGATCGTCACCGCCTGCGCCGTCTCGCGATAGGCATCCAGGTAGCTTTTCTCATTCTTCAGCGCCCGTTTCACCTTCTTATCAAACAGATCCTTCTGCTTGTCGCCGTTTCGATAGGGCGAGATCACAAGGAGCGGCACTCCGTCGTCCGCCGCCGCACTCAGCATGGCGTCCAGCTTGTCCGTGATCCTTTTGTCCACCCGAAGTCCGTTGTGGATACTTCCCAACTCAAAGCTGTAGTCATCCGGAATGGGATGCTGCTTGTTCACCAGGATCAGCTCCCAGTCATCTGAAGAGAAGGCCGCCAGAGGATCATCCTCCTCTTCCTCAGCGCTTATCTTCGAGTAGCTGAGAAGGGAGGTTCCCTTTCCGACTTCTGACGCATCGATCTCTTCGCCCGTAGCTTCCTTCGAATCAGCCGCTTCTCCGGAATCAGCCTTATCTTTTAGATTCACGTCATTCGCCTCATCGCTTCCTTCGTAGTAAACCGATGTCCAGTCATCCGACATGGCTTCCCATTCAAACTCCGCTATATGTCTTTCATCCGCAGCACTTCCCGTCTGGTAGAAAATACTGCTGCAGAAAAGCATCACCACTATGAGCAGAGCTGCGATCCCTGCTTTTTTCAGCCAATACTTTATATTACTCATGAGATACAGTATATACCACAATCCATGCAGGATACAATAAAAATGTCGCCCTTGTACGAAATCGCCTATCTGTGGTATTCTAATCGAGACGAAATCAAGACAAACATCGTCAATCTACATCTTACAGGGGAAAGAAAAATGAACGGATCAAGTTTCGGCAATAACTTCAGAGTACAGACCTTCGGAGAATCCCACGGACCCGGCCTTGGCGCCGTGATCGACGGCTGTCCCGCAGGGCTTTCGCTCAGTGAATCGGATATACAGAAGTACCTGGACAGACGCAAGCCGGGTCAGAGCGCCATCACGACCCAGCGCAAGGAGGCTGATGAGGTGGAGATCCTCTCTGGCGTGTTCGAAGGTAAGACCACCGGCACTCCCATTGCCCTTCTGATCCGCAACACCTCCCAGCGCTCATCGGATTATTCCCAGATTGCAAGCTGCTATCGTCCGGGACACGGGGATTATACCTATGATGAAAAATACGGCTTCAGGGATTATCGCGGAGGCGGACGTTCTTCCGGCCGCGAGACTGCAGGACGCGTGGCTGCAGGCGCAGTTGCCGCCAAGATCCTTAGAGAGCTGGGCATTGAGATCTTTGCCTATACCAAAAGCATCGGCTCAGTTTCCATCGATCCTGCCCGCTTTGACAGGCAGGCCATCCTTGAGACGCCTACTGCCATGCCGGATCGCGTATCCTCTCAGTTAGCGGAAGCTTATCTGGCTGATTGCATTGAGAAACGGGATTCCGCCGGCGGCGTCATCGAATGTGTGACCAAAGGGCTTATGCCCGGTATCGGAAATCCTGTTTTTGATAAGCTGGATGCCCGCCTTGCAGCTGCCCTCATGTCCATCGGCGCCGTTAAAGCCGTTGAGATCGGCGATGGCATCAATGCCGCAAAACTTAAGGGAAGCGAAAACAACGACGGCTTCAGCGCCGATGAGAACGGCAAGATCGTTAAGATCACCAACCACAGCGGCGGAACACTGGCCGGCATCTCAGACGGAAGCGATCTGATCATAAGGGCTCACATCAAGCCCACCCCTTCCATCTATCAGCCCCAGCAGACCGTCACTCAGGACGGCACACCTACAGAGCTGACCATCACCGGGCGCCACGATCCCGTCATCGTCCCCCGCGCCGTAGTCGTAGTCGAGTGCATGACCGCACTTACCATCCTGGACCTGCTCATGGGCAACATGTCCTCAAAGCTAGAGAACCTGATGAAGGTGTATTCCTGACTGCTCGTAGCGTTGCTGAACTTTCTCGATAAGAGAAGTAATAAGCGAAAATAAAAATGCCTCTCCTGTCTGCCAACAGGGGAGGCGTCTCTTTATGAGCTAATAAACCATCCGGTAGGATCCTCACATCGCCTCAAGGGTCTTGCGGATCTCCTTGATGAAGTTCTCACTGTTGAGTACGGTTACGTCCTTCAGGGAAGTTATCAGCGCAAGGTCCTTGGTCATGCGTCCACTCTCGATGGTATCGATGGTAGCCTTCTCAAGCTTGTCTGCAAAAGCCATCAGATCCTTGTTGCCATCCAGCTCGCCGCGCTTACGAAGGGCGCCGGTCCATGCAAAAATGGTAGCCACGGAGTTGGTGGAGGTCTCCTCTCCTGCCAGATGCTTATAATAGTGACGCTGTACGGTTCCGTGAGCAGCCTCGTACTCGTATACGCCTGCGGGAGATACCAGAACACTGGTCATCATGGCAAGAGAACCGAAGGCGGAGGAAACCATATCACTCATCACATCGCCGTCATAGTTCTTGCAGGCCCAGATAAAGCCGCCCTTTGCCTTCATAACGCGGGCTACAGCATCATCGATCAGCGTATAGAAGTAGATAATGCCTGCCGCATCGAACTTCTCCTTGTAATCCGCATCAAAGATCTCCTGGAATACATCCTTGAAGGTATGATCATAAGTCTTGGAGATCGTATCCTTGGTTGCAAACCACAGATCCTGCTTCGTATCAAGGGCATAATTAAAGCAAGCCTTTGCGAAGCTCTCGATGGACTTCTTCGTATTATGAACGCCCTGGATCACACCGGGGCCGTCAAACTCGTGGATCACTTTTCTCTCTTCGGTGCCGTCAGCTGCGGTAAATACCAGCTCAGCCTTACCGGGGCCATTTGCTGCGATCTCAACATTTTTGTAAACATCGCCGTATGCGTGACGAGCCAGGGTAATGGGCTTTTCCCAGTTGCGCACGCAGGGCTCGATGCCCTTAACAATGATGGGTGCGCGGAAAACGGTTCCGTCCAGCATGGAACGGATGGTTCCGTTGGGACTCTTCCACATCTCTTTGAGATGATACTCATCCATTCTTGCCGCATTCGGGGTGATGGTCGCACACTTAACAGCCACGCCGTACTTCTTGGTCGCCTCAGCGCTGTCACGGGTAACCTGATCATCGGTTTCGTTTCTATGCTCCAGGCCAAGATCATAATACTCTGTCTTCAGATCAACGTAAGGGAGCAAAAGCTCGTCCTTGATCATCTTCCAGAGGATCCTCGTCATTTCATCTCCGTCCATTTCCACCAGCGGGGTGGTCATTGCAATTTTAGCCATACTTACCTCCTTGGGAACTATCATATTTGAATTTTCCGCGGAAGCTCCCTTGCCTCACACTCTCACAATCATACCATATCCGCGGCAATTTACAACAGTTTTTAATCCCTTCTGAACAGATCTCTCGTATATACCTTATCCTCCACGTCATCCAGGATCGGATCATAGCGGTTGGCGATGATGCAGCCGCACATTTTCTTGAACTTCTTTAAGTTGTTCACAACTAACGATCCGAAGAAAGTGGATCCGTCCTCCAGGGTCGGTTCATAGATCACCACCTTGGCCCCCTTAGCCTTAATACGCTTCATAACCCCCTGGATCGAGGACTGGCGGAAGTTGTCGGAGTTGGACTTCATCGTCAGTCGGTATACGCCCACCACTACATCCTTCTGCAGGATCTCTCTGTCGCTGGAATAGGGATCGCTGTGACCGTAAGCACCGGCGATATCCAGGATCCTGTCCGCAATGAAATCCTTCCTGGTGCGGTTACTCTCAACAATGGCTTCAATGAGATTCTCCGGCACATCCTGATAGTTAGCCAGCAGCTGCTTGGTGTCCTTCGGCAGACAGTAGCCGCCATATCCGAAGGAAGGATTGTTGTAAAAATCCCCCACCCGGGGATCCAGGCAAACCCCTTTTATGATGGGCGCCGTTTTAAGATTCTTCACCTCAGCATAGGTATCCAGCTCGTTGAAATAGCTGACGCGAAGGGCCAGATAGGTGTTCACGAAGAGCTTCGTTGCCTCTGCTTCCGTAGTATTCATGAAAAGTATGGGTATATCGGTTTTGATGGCCCCTTGTTCCAAAAGGGCTGCAAACTCCTTTGCCGCAGGCATATTGGCATCATCCGAGCCCACAATGATACGACTGGGATAGAGATTGTCATACAGCGCTCTGGATTCCCGAAGAAACTCCGGACTGAAGATAATGTTATCCATGTCTAACTTCTGACGCACCTGCGCCGTGTAGCCCACGGGAATCGTTGATTTGATGACCACCGTAGGTTTTTTCTTACGATTTTTGCATGAAGTCTTAACCAGAGAAAGAACGGCTTCCACTGCCGAGCAGTCAAAAAAATCATTCCTGGGATCGTAGTTGGTGGGTGCGGATACGATGATGAAATCCGCCTTGGAATAGGCTGCTGCGCCGTCCGTTGTTGCCTTTAAAGAAAGGCCCCTCTCCCGGTATTCCGAAAGGTACTTTTCAATATACTCATCACGTATGGGGCTTTTGTGCTCATTTAAAAGGTCCACCTTCTCCTGCACAATGTCCACTGCCGTCACATCGTTGTGCTGTGCTAACAATACAGCAAGGGATAGGCCAACATAGCCGGTTCCAGCAACGGCGATCTTCTTTCTTCCGACCTTCGTCTTGTCGGGATTGTTAGCAGCTGCTTTCCTTCCATCAGCCTCATCCCCGCTTCCGTTCTCGATCAAATCCGAAATCTCAAAGCCCAGAATCTCGGAAAGAACCAAGAGCTGGTCAACGGAAGGACTGTAGGTTCCGGATTCCAGTCTGGAGAGGATCGAACGGTTGATACCCGACTTCTCGGAAAGGGCAGTCTGTGACAGACCCAGGGCCTTTCTACGGTTTGCTACGGTATAGGAAAGCTTCTGAAGGGATAATTGTCTCATAAAAAACTCCTGCTTATTATGTTGCTGATAGCGTCAATCTTTTTGTTTGCATCAGCTTCATAATAGCAGGAGTTGTTAGTTATTGCAACATTTATTCAGTTAACGGTTATACCGATTCCGCCTTTTTCAGCGGCTTTCTGCGTTTGATCAGTTTGCAAGCCACAAGAGCGATCAACATACCGGCGAACAAGGCTCCGAACAGGATCAGGTTGTTTCGTGTCTGATTCGATGTCTGTCCACTCATCCCCGCGAAATCCGGAGAATTGCCACCACCGAATCCCTGACCACCCGGCCCGAAGGAAGGTCTTGCGTCTGATGAATCACTCGATTCACTCGTCTCACTCGCATTCTTCTCATCCACAGTTTTGTTTTCCTCTGTTGAAGCACTCACTTGCTTATCAATTTCCCCCACTGTTCCCCCTGAGGTTCCATACTCAATCAGAGTGCTGTTGCCAGCTATATCTGATACATTTATAACGGCAGTTGTAGCGTCAAGAACTGCTACGCTCTCACTCTCCGTATCCTCTCCGGTAACCTCCGCGTTCATTTTTTCTATGGCGCCGCCCATATCAAACTGACCCATGACCGTAACGTCGATATGCGAAGCATCTACGAGGTTCGAGGAATCCTGCTTCTGACCGTCGTCCGTCGAAGGAATCGTTCCGTCGAGCTGGCCGCGAATGCTCTCAGCACGAAGCTGAATTGTCTCATAGAGCGTTTCTGCAGCTGCATCATACTCATCATAGCTGTAGAAGGCTGTCGGATCGGTATCCACCAGGCTGTCGATCTGACTGCGGATGCGGTTATAGACCTCTTCAAATCTGCCGCCATATACATACTCTTCTACCAGCTGGTTCAGATATTCATGATACTTGGCAAGATACTCTTCGTTCTCCAGAAGGGCATCGAAGAATTCCGTGCTCTGGAACGGGGTATCGATAGCATCATTGACCATATCCGTGGCGCCGCTGCTTCCCATGGTCATTCCGCCGAGGGAAAGGTTGTAGTCCCAGGGGAAGATGTTCAGCTGACCGTCATACTCATACAGATAGTAATTATGGGCCATCGTACCGGAAAGGCTGTCCATGTTTACCGAGAAGGTATGCACTGCCATGTATTTGAGGATGTTATCCACATCCATATATTTCTCAAGGTCCGTGCCTTCGCTGATGTTCTTAAGAGCCGTTACCACTCTCCTGTGGTCGCCCTTGCTGGTCTCGGTGATCTCACCATCCCAGATAGTCGAGTAGCTGTCCAGATCATCATCCGTATAGTTCAGGTTGGCTCCACTGACGCCCATGGAGAAGCCGCCTTTACCGCCGCCGGGCATCTCCGGTCTGCCGGAAGCCTTATCCGAACTACTATCAGATGAATCACCCGCTTCCTTCGTATCGCCGGTTGATCCAGCTTGAGAATTATCATCCGAAGATTTCGTCTCATCGTTTGTTTCTCTACCGGGGCCGAAGCCTTCCGGCATATTGGAGGGATCGAAATCACCAATCTGAGGCATGTTCGAGGGATCGAAATCACCAATCTGAGGCATGTTTGATGGATCAAAGTCGCCGAATGCCGGCGCCTCACCTCCCGAGGTATCTTCTGCACTCTTCGAATCCGTCGACGTACCTGATGTATTGTTGGATCGGCTTGAGCGCGACTCCCCACCGAAGTTCCCACCCGGGAAACCGCCGCCGAATCCGGACATCTTCTTGCCACCCATCTCCATGGAATCAGGCTTGTAAAGCTCTCCGTCCTGGGTGCCATAGTTTCTTAAGAAGAAGCTGTCCTCAACACCTTCCAGCGCCAGATATACTCCGCGATATTCTCCGTTCAGAGAAACCGTCGCATAATTGTACAGGGAAGCATCTGCGCCGATATACTGGAACATATCGTAGATAATGGCTTCCTTCATGTTGGTGGCATCTGCGTAGTTATTATTCAGAATCAGTTTATCCAGCCCGAAGCAGGTCTGACCTTCCACGAAATGATCGAACTCCAGCTTGAGGGAATATCTGTCGCTGTCGGGATCTTTAGCGATCGCAGAAAGGGAGGTATTGCCCTTGGGACGGATAGCCACCTGGCGCACCGTCTGACCGTTTATCACCACATCACAGACGTAGTATTCTTCCGATGTAGAGTTAGCGAGCATTTCCTCCCATTCCTCTTCATCCATCTGAATATCTATGCTGATGATCTCATCCGTATCGAAAAGCTTGGTTTCATACTCCATCGTCACGCCGGTGCCGCCGAGCATGACATTCAACTTGTCCGACATGGTGATCGCAAGTAAACACAGTGCAACCGCCACTGCCATGATCGCAAAAACGATCTTCGTAATATGCTTGTTCGCAACCATAGTCACGCCCCCCTTTCAGGACATGTACTCACCGTTAAAGGTAACGAGCGTAGCACCGGAGACACCGTTGATCTCACTGATCCTGTTTACGAAGCTTGTTGCCGCGTCTTTTACACGGATCTCTGCAGTCAGCTCTATGCCGGCGCTATTTACGGTCTTAGACTTAACCAGATACTTGTCAACGGACTTCTCAATGATGTTCATGGCGCTCTCTTCTGTCTTCTCATCTGCGCAGTTTACGATCAGAATATAAGGAGTATTGTGAAGCTTGCGGTTAGCAAAGAGTAACAGGATCACACCGATGATACCTGAGCCGATCACTGCAAGCGGGATCATACCGGCGCCGATCACGATACCTACTGCCAAAGCCCAGAAAAGGAACACAATTTCCATGGGCTCCTTGATCGCTGCACGGAAACGAACGATGGAAAGGGCACCGACCATACCAAGGGATAACACTACGTTCGAGGTTACCGCCATGATCACAAGGGTCGTTACCAGGGAAAGTCCCACCAAAGACATCGCAAAACCTGTGGAATACATGATGCCGCTGAAGGTCTTTTTATAGATCACAAAGATGAAAAGTCCGATCACCAGGGCAAATGCCATACCGATCAGGGTATCCACCGCCGAAAACTCTGTTACGCTATCCAAGAAACTAGATTTGAAAATATCGCTGAAAGTCATATTTTTGTCCTCCTGATTATGTTTTTCATGATTATGTATTATTGCCTTTGTTTGAAGATCCGCGTCTTGATCCCATTATCTCCATTTCAAATGACGTATCACGATCAAAGCTGAGATTTCATACATCGTATCACCCGTACCTGCGACACGCTCCATACTTCGAAAATGCCTGCTGCCGGATCCCGGTAACCTGTATGAGGTCTTGTATGATCTCCGGGAGGAATGCATCGTACTTCACCTCCAGGATCATATCCTGCGCATCATCCGTAGCCGAAATATCGGAAACCTCCGGTTTCAGGAACTCCTGTGTATAAAGACTCGTCCGAACCTTTGAATCAAAGGTGATCCGCACGTTGCCCGCCTGGTATATGTAAGGCTCCCTTTCGTAAGACACCAACACTCGCGGCCGAAGCCTTTGATACTGCATCTTTGCGTACAGCTCCCGCACCAACAGGCTCTCATGTTCCTTCATCCACGCAAGATCGCCGTCCAAAAGCCTTCTGCACTCCTGCTCCGTGATCGGCGCATCATATTTCAGGCACAGGTTTTGGATCTTCATCTTCTTTTCCAACGTGATAAAGGAAAAATCATCGTTGTAGTACCTGATGCGGAACTTTTCTCTTTTTTCGATCCCATCTATCTTCTCCCGCAAAGCCTTATCGTCGCTGTTGTCGAAATAGATGCTCCGGATCCGATACCGTCCGTCTTCGTTCGTGTGCGGATCCGATCGCATCACGCGGGCGAGCCGCCTTCGCATTGCCTGATAATCCGCAACCGAGATCGCATACTTCAGTTCATGCCGATAGCGCTTATCTTCGCTCATTCTTCCGCCTCCTCTTCTCTGTGATAGACCCATCCTACAACCCCAACCTGAAATGAACCTGAAATAAACAAAAAAGAAGTCTGCTTGACTTCTCTCATCCATCCCTCTTTACTATATCCCACCACGGTGGTATAATATGATTGCAGCTAGGAGGGATAAAAATGCGTATTTATCACGGATCTGACCATATAGTTACCACGCCTGAATATGGCAAAGGAAAGCAGTACAATGATTACGGCAGAGGTTTTTATTGCACAGAGGATATCGATCTGGCATGCGAGTGGGCAGTTGATCAGGAGCGCGACGGATTTGTCAGCACTTACGAGCTAAGCACCACCAATCTGCGTATTCTGAATCTCAATTCGGATCCATATTGTATCCTACATTGGATCACAATCCTTCTCAACAATCGCCAATTTGAACTGGAAACCCCTTTGTCAAAAGAAGCCGTTAAATACCTGTCGAAACATTTCATGCCGGATCTGACGGATGTTGATATTATAATCGGTTACAGGGCAGATGACAGCTATTTCTCGTATGCACAGGATTTCATAAACGGTGTAATATCCGTTTCTCAGCTAAATAAAGCTATGCATCTCGGTAATCTTGGCGAACAGGTCTTCCTCCGCAGCAAAAAAGCCTTCGATTCGATCCGTTTCATAGAAGGCAAAATGGTTTCCGCCGGCGAATGGTATGAAAGAAAATATAACAGGGATAAACAGGCAAGAATTGATTATCATAAGATGAACAAAGATTCTTACGTACGTGGTGAACTCTATATGATTCGTATAATAGATGAGGAGGTGAAGGCAGATGATCCCCGCCTACAGTAAATTATATCTCACAGATGCCAGAAAACAACTTGCAAACAGTCTGGACTATGCTGTACATACCCTCAACCTGGATTTGACACAGTATTACAACACTTTTGTAAACAGTGACATCTGTGCCCGATTTGAAAAAGGTGACCCCTTTCTGGTTTCAGGCAAGTCGGGCATAGAACTCGCTCTTATGGTTGCCGCAAGAGATAATGCAAAGATCAAGCCTATGAAACGTGTCTATCATGATGGCAAAACGCCGGAATATTGGGCCGGATGGGCAATCGCCTACTATCAGTGGTATAATGCCTGCAGCCTGAGAATTCTGGATCAGGAAGTGCCTATCGCTAAGATCCTGAAAATGTATGATAAATACCACGAAATGGACATCTCCCACTTTGTAACACGGATAGACGAGATGCGACAGGCGGCCAGATGCATGACATACCTAAAGAAATACCGTGAACTTAGGGGATACAGCCAAAGCGAATTGGCCGAACTTTCCGGCATTCCATTAAAGACGCTGCAGCACTACGAACAGGGTGACAAGTCCCTTGCCAAGGCCAACGCCGCATATGTTATCACCCTCGCAAGACTGCTGGACTGCGCCCCCGAGATTCTGATCGGATAATTCAAAATTTTATCTTCATCGTCATCGTCTTCCCGCTCGGGCAGGAGGCGGTGATGGTGCCGCCATGGGCCTGGACCACGGCGCGGGCGATGGACAGCCCCACTCCGTTGCCACCGGTCACGGTGCTCCGTGAGCTGTCAGGCCTATAGAACCGGTCAAAGAGCCGCTCCGTATCAGGCGCCACCTCATAGTTACAGGTATTGAACACCTCGATCCTGACCCTTCCCGCCTTCTTAAAGACACTGAGCCGGATCTCCCCCTTCTCGTCGGAATACCGGATCGCATTATCCAGCAGCACCGACAGCATCTGCTGGATCGACGCCTTATCCCCGAGGAGCGTAACCCCCTCTTCAATATCCGCACTCATCTCCTTCTGCGCCGCCTTAGCCTGCGGCTGATATACATCGAAAATCTCCCAAGCCGCCGTATCCAGCGCAAAATGCTCCTTATCCGGCATAGGCTGATCCTCATCCAACCGCGACAACGTCACCAGCTCACTGACCAGTTTCGACATCCGGGAAGTCTGATGCCGGATATTCTCCGTCCACTCATCCTGCCCCTTGTCCATCTCAAGCACATCCAGACTCGTCACAATGGACGTCAACGGCGTCTTCAGTTCATGACTCGCATCCGTAATAAACTGCTTTTGCTGGCTGATATTGTTGGCAATAGGCCGTATAGCCCGCCCTGCGAAGATCTCAACCAGCCCAAACACGATCAGCAGGCTCACACACGAAACAGCAACCGTCAGCAGCAAAAGTGTCCGCATCGACTGCAACTCACGGGACGCATTCAGGAACACCACCACAGACGTTTCCCTGATCGTGCCCCGCACATAGCGGTACTCCTTCAGATACCCACGCTCACGCTTTTTCTCCAGTACCAAAGATGCATACTCAAACGCCAGCGCCTCATCCACGCTGGCAATATAATCAATCGACGAGGAAACAGGCTTCCCATCCGCATCCATCCGAACAACGAAAAAACGCGTCATATAATTTGCTTCCACATCCGGCAAGCCGTTAAATGGTCTCTCCGGAGGACGGGCCTCGGGCATAGCTGCTCCCTCGGTTTCTCTATCGAGACCGGACGCTTTCTGCGCAATCTCACCCGCAAACTCTTCTTTCCCTGAGCCTACAGGATTATCGTCAATCGACTCCTCAGTTTCTCCAACAGGGCCCACCGGCCCGGCACCGGAATTCCCCTCATAGAACGGACTCCCCTCCTCAAACGAAAGGATGGCGGAAAGCGTCTCGTCCGCTCTTCCCGTCACCACGCAGTAATTCACGATATTCACAAGCGCCGCGATCATCAGCACAACTGCAAAAAAAGCCAGCATAGCCGCCAGGATCACACGCCGTCTCATCTGTTTCAGCATTACGATACCTCCAGGGAGTATCCCGCGCCGCGGATAGTCCGGATCTCCACGTCCGCTCCGATCGAGCGAAGCTTCTTCCTCACATAACCGATATGCGTCCAGACCACATCAATATCCGACTCCGTATCCAGACCCCAGATCTTATCCATCAGATGATCTGTGGAAAAGACGCGGCCGGGGTTAGCGGCAAACAACTCCAGTAATCGGTACTCCTTATTCGTCAGATTCACACTCTTCTTACCGCACCGCATCTCATAGCGGTTGCCATCGAGCTCCAGATTCCCCACTTTTTGCAGAGAGTCGGTGTAATTCTCACTCCTGCGCCCCAGCGCCTTAACGCGCGCTATAAGCTCGCCCGTTGCAAAAGGCTTCGGCAGATAATCGTCCGCACCCGCTTCCAAACCCGCAATCCTGTCCTCTATCTCCGCCTTTGCCGTCAGCATCAGCACCGGCGTCTTCATCCGGGCCCTCCGGATCCTCTCCAGAACCTCCAGACCGCTGATCCCGGGCATCATGATATCGAGCACTATCACATCATAAGTGCCCGCCTGAATATAATCCCAGGCATCCGTTCCGCTGTGGACGATGTCTACCGTATAGCCGCCCTTCTCCAGCAGGAGCTTTAAAGCCTTTGCAGTTGCCACCTCATCTTCCGCGATCAAGATCCGCATAATTTCACCTATCTCGTCCACTCATAAAGCTGCGCATAAACACCGCCCTTTGCCATCAGCTCATCGTGGGTTCCGCTCTCCTCAATGCCATGATCACTGAGCACCAAGATCCTCTCCGCATTGCGGATGGTAGACAGCCTGTGGGCGATCACCAGGGTGGTTCTGCCGCCCGCCAGCCGCTCTAAGGACTCCTTCACGATAGCCTCGCTCTCATTATCCAGCGCGCTTGTAGCTTCGTCAAAAATAAGGATCGGGGGATTTTTCAGAAATACCCGGGCAATGGAAAGCCTCTGCTTCTGACCGCCGGAAAGCTTGATACCCCGCTGACCGATATCCGTCTCATACCCATTGGGCAAGGACACGATAAACTCATGGGCATTGGCAAGCTTGGCCGCCTCGATCACCTCTTCCCGGGTTGCCGATGGCTTACCATAAAGAATATTGTCATAGACAGTACCCGCAAAGAGATACACATCCTGCTGCACGATGCCGATGTTCTCCCGAAGACTCTTTAAGGTCACATCGCGGATATCTTTGCCATCCACCAGGACCCGTCCGCCCGTCACATCATAAAACCGGGGGATCAGACTGCACAGCGTGGTCTTACCGCCGCCGGAGGAACCCACCAAAGCAACATAGGTCCCCGCCGGGATCTCCAGGTTAATGTGCCGAAGCACCCTGTGGGCATTGTCATGATATTTAAAAGAGACATCCTCAAAGGCGATATCACCCTTTACATCAACCAGCGGCTCCGCCTCGGGACTATCCTCGATGTCAGGCTCAATGGCCATCATCTCAAGGAATCGTTCAAAGCCGGTATAGCCGTTCTGGAACTGCTCCGTAAAGTCGATGAGCGTCTGGATCGGCTCCGTAAAAACATTGATATACAGAAGGAAGGCAATGAAATCCGGAATGCTCACTTTTCCCTGAGTGATCATAATGCCGCCGAAGATAACAACCACGATCTGCACCAGCAGCGTAAAAGCATTCATTCCCGAATGGAACATGCCCATATAGAAATAGCTGGCCTTCTTCGCCTCTACGAAGGCGTCGTTGCCCACCTTGAACTTCTCCTCTTCTATGCTTTCGTTAGCAAAGGATTTTACCACGCGGATTCCCGCCAGATTGTCCTCGATCTGAGTGTTGATCTGGGCAACTTTCTCGCGGTTTCGCCGGAAAGCCTGCTTCATCTTTCCGTTCATATAGAGGGCATAGACAAGCATCACCGGTACCAGGGCAAAAGCCGCCAGAGTCAGATATCCGTTGATATGAAAAAGTATCACAAAAGCGCCGATCAGCTTGATCAGCGAAAGCGCAATGCTTTCCGGTCCGTGATGCAGCAGCTCGCTGATCTCGAACAGATCATTGGTGATGCGGCTCATCAGCTGCCCCACCTTCTGCTCATCATAGAAGGAAAAGGAAAGCTTCTGATAGTGGGCAAAAATCTCCGCCCGCATGTTATACTCCATCCGGGCACCCATCATATGGCCCACGTATGCGATGAAAAACTTCGCCCCGAACTGCAGGATCACCAGTCCGATGAGCACCGCCCCGATCACAAGGAGCCTGCGGGTATCCATGGGCGCTCCACCGTTTTGCAGGTTCTGGGTGATGTACCTGACAAGCAGCGGTATCACCAGTGCAATGGCCGATGCCACAAAGGCAAAGAACATATCCGCCGCAAACACACCAATATACGGTTTATAATAGCTTATCATTCGTTTCAGGTTTTGTTTCATAGGTCAGATCATCCAGATTGGAAGAATAAAAGTACTTCGGTCAACAGCAGACAGCTCATCTCTCAAACACAGAATAGCTCCCGAGCCTCTGGGAACCGACCCTTTGTCCAACACCTTGAAAGCCGAAGCCAGCTCCGCTCCGGGATTTGTACTCTTTTTGATCTCCAACGGATGAAGCTGCCCGTCAACCTCGATGACCATATCTATTTCATTCGTGTCCTTGTCACGATAGTAATGAATCAGGCTTTCCTTTGCAATGTTTGACCAAGTCTTTCTGATTTCCGCCACCGTATAGTTCTCTAAAATAGCTCCATTGATCGCGCCATTCATGAGAATTTCAGGACTTGAATACTTTGTCAGGTACGCTACAAGCCCCGTATCAAAAAAATACATCTTAGGCGTTTTGACAGTCCGCTTCAGAAGGTTGTTGGAATATGGTCTGAGGTAGAAAATAACCTCAGATTTTTCAAGTATCCGAAGCCATCTTTTAGCCGTATCATCCGAGACGCCGACATCCCCCGCAATGTCATGTGTATTCAGCATCTGCCCCACGCGACATGCAGCCGCACGGATAAAATCAGCAAACAGCAGTTTATCAACTCCCGGAATCATATCGCTCACGTCATGGTTGATGTAAGTTTGAATATATGAGCTGTAAAAAACATCCCTATCCTTATATCTCCCGCTCCTATGGCCCGGCATCCCGCCATTCCAAATCCTCTCATACATATCAATCGGTTTGCAATTGCTGAGATGTTCACCACGACGCTTCAGTCCTTCAGTGCTGAACAACAAAGGACTGGTCGTCCCGTCTCCATACATTTCCGACTGCGACAAGGCTGACATGTGAATGATCGCCGTTCTCCCTGCTAATGACTCTTGCGCCAATTCCATAAGCTGAAATGCCTGTGACCCTGTAAGCCAATACGCTCCCGGCGCTGCACCGTTGTCCGCAGCGATTTTGATGTATGCGAATAATTCCGGCGCATACTGCACTTCATCGATCAACACAGGTGCAGGATGCATTTCCAGGAAAAGTGCCGGATCCGTTTTCGCCAGTCTCCTGTTTTCCGCATCATCCAGTGAGACTTTCTGCCTGTTTGTACCATCCATAAGATGTTCGAGCATGGTTGTCTTCCCAACCTGTCTCGGCCCGATCAACAGCAGACAGCTGTAATCTTCACTGATCTTCTTTATGCTTTCTTCAAGCGTTCGCTTGATGTATGCCATGCGATTCCCTCCGTCCAAAATACGATGCAATCTTATTTTAGCCGAAATCCGATTCGATTGCAAGCTGTTCACTCCGCCAAGACCTTCACTGCATACGAGCATGTAGCAGAAACCTCTGCGCCGCTTCGCTCCGCCTTCTCGATCACCTTGTACACCAGCCGCTTGGCAATGCTCTTGCCGCCATATTCAGGCAGAACCTCCGTGTGATAGATCACCCAGCCGTCGGGCGTTATGTGATAATCACATTCCCCAATGACCTTATCACCATCATATGCCACACTCTTCAATCCGCTCTCATCCAGCGTCACCCTGATCCCGTGGGTATAAACACAGGTCAGCGCTCCCGAAGGACATGCGCTGACCGCCTGCCAGATCTCCTTTGCCGGTGCCTTAGTAACATCGATCCAGGGTCTTCTCTCCCGATTAAAAGTCACAGGACTTGCTCCCACACACCTCTTGGCATGACGGCACTTCACCGAATCCCAGAATACCGCGATATCTTCCTGTTCATATAATCTGTGCATCTTGCTCTCCTATTCCCCACTATTTCAGAGTAATATATCCGGTGGAAAAATCATTCCTCGGATCCTCCGTATCGGAAAAGCTGAAGGACACCTCTACCGCCGCATCTCCCGCACGTTCTTTATACTCTTCCCCGAGGCCGTAAACCGAATCATGATGAAGGGTATATCCCGCAGGAAGCCCGGCATCATAGAGAATATAGGAATCGTTGACCTCACCGTCTACCTTCATATCCGAAGCATCGATGTAGTAGTTATTCTCCGAGAGATTCTCGATCCAAACATCATACCGCCCGTCGCCATCCTCCTGCTTTTGGCTCCTGATGCGGATCGCATCATTTTCAAAAATAACACTGCCCAGATCCTGATCATCCGTTATGACAGCATACCCCTTATCGGTAAGCTTGAAGGTTTCCATGGTGCTTTTTTTATACAATTCTTCGTTATCGTCTCTGAGACAACATTCACCGATCACTATTTCATCGATAGACTCAAACCATTCGCCATACACATTTTCATAAAATACCACATCCGAATTCTTATCAAAATGACTATAGATGTAGATATAATCCCTTGATTTGCATCGGCCGTTGACGCCCACACATTTTAAAGTAAGAGTGACGGGCTCCTTTCGCGTATTGACCAGGGAAAAAGCCACCCGGTAACTGTAGGAAGGCCTGCCATAGGTTCCATTATCCGTATCGGCATATACTTTCATCAAACGCAGCGTCACGCCATCCCGATCCAAAATCGTCACTTCCGGACTGTCAATCAGAGTATATTCCGAGTAACTGTTATGTTTCAGCTCTTCATTCCCGCGATATTTGTGAGTATAAGAAGGCGTACTCCTGTCGGTAAATACAGCACATACAACCATCAGGGCAAAAATACACACCAGGACTATGATCGCGACCCGCAGCTGCTTCAAAGTCTCCAGCCCTTTCTGATGGGCTTTTGCAACGGCATCATTTGCTGCGGTATTAGCCATCTTTTCAACAGCTTTCTCATCTACTTTAAAACGATTCTTAAACTCCGCATCTTCTCCGTAGACCGCAGCACAGTTGGGGCATCTCTTATCTTTAGCTGTATCGATGACACCTCCGCAATAATCACAGGTTATTTCCGTATTCTTGACCCGCATCTTAACAGACTTCTTTTCGGCAGTCTTTCTGAACTCCTTCGAGCTTAAGATATGAGCCTGTACATACACGTATTTAATTATCAATGCGATAATAACGATCAGTAGTATGATCATCGCGATTACTAGTAGCATTAAATTGTTCTCCGTTAGGGGTTATTTTTTAGATTCCATTCTCTGTCACATAATCATTTACTCACTGAATCTTCAACTTATACGTATAATACCCCTTCTTATAGGCCGGCATCGCATGAATATACACCGTTTCATATTCCTGAAAAACCCTTCTTCCGGTCCGTTTGTTCAGCGGCTTATATTGCGGCTGCCCCTTATACTTCTTATTGTACTTCTTCGTTTTAAGCGTGATCAATCCGGTAGCGCCGCCCTGCGTAGCCATCATATTCGCTCCATACCCATTCCCAAGCGGCGTAAGGCAATAACAAAGCGTAGTAAACTTCTTCTTACGAGAATGCTTCAGTTCGGAAAAAGTGAACTTCCAGTTTTTCGTCTTCGGAACCACGAATTTCACAAACTGCCACTGCACTCCCCCCTTGGGTTTACCAACCTTCACAATATACGTCTTCCCCGGCACAACCTCCGGCGCAAGATCCTTATCACTGGAAGCCGTAATGCGGATCGCCTTTGCCTCCGTCTTCACACACGGCGCAGCCACAAAAACAGAAAGCAGCACAAAGAATGCACTCAAAAAATGTATTGTTTTTCTCATTGATGATCTACTCATGATTGCCCCCTCCTATCTCAATGATCTTAGGAAAAATGCACGCCTATCATTTAACACTCCGATATAAATCATTTAATTCTTCAGTAGCATCCTTAGGCTCAGTGATATCAACTTCATCAGACATACCAAAGCACATGGATGAGACAAATCTCAAATCCCTCGAAGATCTCATGCTCTGGTCAAAATATGGCCAGCATGAATATCCGAGCCTCATAAAACAGTCTTAATATTTCAAAATATAATTAAATCTATCAAATATCCATATCCCTGCAGAAATGCGGGGATTTTTCAAACCCTGGTACTCATGATTGAGGGCTTACCCCCGCGGGTCAAATATGTGTCATCATTGATTATGGGATGTATTCCGATTCGATATCCTTATCGGTCTGTATGTGTCCATGTGAAGACTATCAAGTACATGTAACACAACGTTTCATTATAATACATCTTGCAATCTTTAATTATCAAAAAATCTTTCCCTGCAGATTGGTCATGATCTCCTGTTTCTTCTCGGGAGAAGCCTCGGCATAGATATCCATAGTCGTCGTGATGTCTGCATGTCCCATGATTTCCTGGATCACTTTCAAGTTAGTTTCATTTTCACAGAACCTCGTACAGAACGTATGCCTAAGCTGGTGGGCCGTAAACTGCGGAATGAGATTCGGTTCTCTCTTCTCAGCTTTTGCCTTCTTGTTTTCCTCTTCGTTATGAATATCAACGATTCTGTGGATTGCATTGTTGACAGCGGATCTCTTCATAACATTCCCGTCTGTGGTAGCGAAGATGAATCCCAAATATCCGCTGATCTCTTCCGTACAGAAGCCGGTACACTGCTGGAACTCAAACTCAGTGATAAAGGCTTCATACACTTCATCAATCATAGGAATGACTCTCACACCTGCTCTCGTTTTTGTACTCTGGATGCTGTGAACCATCTTGCCGAGCTTCTTATCCTTGTATTCCACAAGATTGTGGTCTACGCGGATGAGCCTTTTATCGAGATCGATGTCTTCCCAACGCAGTCCCAAGCATTCTCCAATACGCATTCCCGTTCCCAAAAGAACTGTTATGAGAGGGACCCAGCCCTTGAACATATGATTATCACTGATATAGTCCATCAGTTCTTTCTGTTCCGGCAAAGTCAAGGCATGTCTCTTCGGTTTAACCCAAAGATCACTTCTTTTGATCTCAGCCATGACTCCCTCTGTCGGATTACCCCTGATTACTTCATCTCTTACTGCAAGCTGAAATGTCTGATGCAGGACCGTGTTCACCCCGTCGAGTGTTCCGGGTTTCAGTTTATTCCCTTCGAGAAGATCGTAATAAAATTTCTTTACATCGGAATAATGAACTTCACCAATCTTCTGTTTTCCAAAGCCCTCTCTCACATAATGATCAAAATCAAAGTAATACTTGGCTCTGGTAGTAGGCTTGATATCATACTTGCGCTCGATGAACCTGTCAAACATATCATTGACGGTCAAGGCTTTTGCAGCATTCGGATTGATTCCCGAATCGATATCCATACGGATCTGCTTTTCCTTTTCCCTAAGATCTACCAACGAATTCGCATACACAGTATGGCGTTTTTTCCACCTATCTGTATAAGAATAGGAATACCTTCCATCAGTTCGCTGACATTCACCGATCCTTAGCATGTAGCCTTTTTTATCTTTTCTTTTTTCTTTTGCCATCCTTTCTCCTCACTTTCTGTGAGGAACAGCACGGTTTACTTGTCCCTTTTAAGAAGCTCTTCTACAGCTTTCCTAAGGGTATCTGCTTTGGATAGACCATGCTTTTCTGCATAAGCCTCGAAGCGCTTAAGATCCTCATTGGAGAGTCTCACACTGACTTTATTCGCTTTGGGATCGTCCATTTTAGGTCTTCCTGCGCCTTCTCTTCTTGGCATCTTGCACCTCGCTTTTGTCTATCACCCATAGTATATAATAATGGGTTCCAAAATTCAAGTGTAATACCTGCCATTCCTCACCTTTTATATCCATATAAGACTTTTACTTGTTTTTAAATTCATCCTCTGTGATAAACTGATACATTCCATCTGCCAAATCTTTGACAGCAGCATCTACAATATCCATCCTTAATTTGTAGATATGCTGGTATGCCTCTGAATAGTTCATCTTACACATGATATCGTCAAGATCCACTGAGTATATATGTGCATTATCCACCTGATGGTATACACTTTCGAATAGCTTTCGTTTTGCTTTTTGGATAAGAGCATTCGCTTGGCAAAGTGTGCCGACCAACAGTTTTGTTCTGATTTCGAAACGTTGCATCTGGTTAGCACACTTCTCTGCTTCTATGATCAAGTGATAGATAATTCTAAGTGTCACAGCTAACATCGAAAGCAGCTTTGTTGCTTCACTTTTTTCTGTTTTATTAAGTTTTCTCATATGTTTATCTCCTTTTTTCAGTTAATTATCAATAAACTACATATTAAAGTGATTATCCGCAAATTCAGCGCATATGCTGGTGCGTATTTCACACATAGAACATGCTCCCATATGCAGGTTGTAGCTAAATCTCTCATGTGTGGTCAAGATGCGCTGAACTGCGGTCATAGTTCACCGTAAAGTTAAAATAATCACTTTAGTCATCCGTTGGATCACAAAAATTCTCAAGATAGCTATCAATCTTTTCCGTATTTACAAGTACCATACGTTTTACGTGGTAAACAGCCCCTGCCTCCTTGGCAAGTTCCTGAAAGGAGTGCAATCCCATGGAGTATAAAACCTTTCCTTCATCATATCTCACAAATTTTTTCTGCCCCGAATTTACCAATCTTTTCAGGGTATCTACATTAATCTCTGCTCTTTCTTTGGGCATAACTTTTTCTCCAATCCATATTGAATCGGGCAAAAATAAAAAGAACCACCCGATTAAACCGTATAGCAAACAGATTGGTTCTAAATCTAAACCCAAGTCTTTATCACTTGAATCTGGATCTCTTTAATCTGTTTGCTCCGGTTCGGATGGTTAGGTACGGATCTTATAATCCGACATCATCTTATATGCAAAAGCATCATATTTCCCATTAAGAGTGAATAACTATCACTCAATCCGCTCGCGGCATATCCGGAGATGAAACCGCATTAACTACTTCATTCGCGATCATTATCAATCTGACAGTGATTGATAACGTCCACTGTTATAAACAGCGGGGCATCAGATCGCCCTGATCTTTACTACTGAATCCAAAGTGACGTCACATCTGCCTCAAACTGTCACATTGAACCAATATCCTCCTAATAATAGTATACCACTCTATCAGAAATGCGTCAACCACGGGTTTTATTGGACTTTTCATGGATAAAATCAGGCCACATTTGGGGCGATTTTTTTAATAAATGGACTTTCTTTGGACGTTTTGTGGGTTTATTATATATTTTTTTCAATAATTGACCCCATTAAATACCAAAGATGGGCGTGTTTTGTATAAATGTACTTTATATGGTTGTTTCAAGGACATATTAGGGGCGCCTTTTCAAATAAATCACCCCTATAAGTTCCAAAGATGGGTTAATATCAGGATAAATGGTCTTTTTGTGGACCATTTAAGGGCATTTTATTTTCATGGGAGCATGCATTTTGTCCACCGATTCCTGTTCTAACTTTTTCGACGAGCGAAAACAGTTACACGAACAGGATAAATAAGACGTGTCCGGATAGCTCCCAGATCACCCTTAGATAGCTCCGAAAATTATCCCAAATATAAAACTACGACGTAATACGACGTAATAAAAACCCCTTATAAGGTCAGAATTTTTATTACGACGTAGTGTGCGACCGGGGATATAGATATACGACGTAGTTTCGAATTAAAAAGTGCCTGTTTATGCGGGTTTTGGAAAGATCGCGTCGTAGTACGACACGATGCGTCGTACTTTCGACAGCAGCTGAATCCCCTGGATTATCAGGTTTTTTATTAATTGCGTCAGATCAACGACGTTCAATGACTTAGATAGCAAAAGGGCATAAGGGAGAGTAACACGCTACTGATCTGGCCCTTGTCCATTAATTATTTTTTGCGTGGCCGGCACAGCCGGCACTCTCCCAGATACCGATGTTATTTCGCAACAATATTCAATCCTTCGCTTACACCAGGATCATACTGCGGTGACCTCGTCACCTTGCTATATTTTAGTTTCTTATACCAAGATCTTCCGACTTCATATAATCCCAAAAACTTTTGGCTGTTTCAAAGCCACTATTATATCGATACTCTTTTAGGTCACCTTTACGGAACTTCTCTTCCACGTTCTTGTATTGTTCTTTAAATTCATTAATTGATTCAAAGTTGAGAACGAACATCATTTCTTCCAAATGTTCCTTAGAGACTAACCTTTTTGAATAATTTGCAAACAATCCCCTATACTCATCGCTGTTATAAACGTAAGTTAAAGGGAACCATGCCCAGCCCTTCTCATAATTGGAAATCAAAAAAGATGCGCTGTAGCAAAACAAATCTCCTGAAACAAATTCGTCTTTGTTGCAAACTTCAACATTAAGGTTTTCAATCCATAGCGCGGCGGTTCCACAATAATATTTTTTATTATCCCTTTTACATACAGCATTATCCAAGACATCGTTATAACAATAAAAGCAGTTATAGCTATCAGCCTCTTGATTGAAATTGGAAGTACCTGCAAAATATGTTTTATTTAGAATATACCTTAGAGCATCATTTGCATTCTTTTTCAGATAATAAGCCACCACATATATGAAACACTCATGCACAAATGTCTCTTTCAAATTGGCATAATTTGTTTTTTGCCTTCGTATTTCATACATCAATTCTTCGAGGAACTTAGCTACCTGTTTATATCCTTCTTGAACGTATTCAGTACTTTTAACGAGAAGAAGGAATTCATCCCTAAATGGCATTAATTCAAGATAACAGGGAATAACCTCTTTTTCAGTATATTCATAATCCAAAATCTGTTTTTTCAGATCTTCCAAATTCTCGGAAAACTTACTTTTCTTTACGGCGTCACTTGCCGTCCCGCGAAAAAAATCACTTGTCACCCTCGACTTATATGATACCTTAGGTGACTCATCCAACCATGCTGGTGGATTCCCTAATTCCGGTTCCTTATACGTATCTATTCCATATAGTGTACGCACCATTCTCTGGTATTCAGTATCATATGTATCCGGCAACGATAAATCGAAGTGCAAAAGTCCTTTTAAGTACTGAGGCTTACATACATTACCTTCGGCATCTCTCTCAAATACGACCGGAATAAACTTTCTCTGTTCTACCTTATTGTATACCTCCGATGATATGATCTGTGTTTCTGTACCTACGCCACCAGCTCTTTCATTTGCCTTCTTTGCATAAGTAGGGTCTATTAGAATAAGGACATTTGTGATACTTTCATCTAAAACACTTTTTTCCATGAATTTGAAAGTATCATTGCCTTCTTTTAACTGCCATTTATCAAAAACAACATCCACTCCATCACTCTTAAGATTAGTGGCTAAAGCAATAACCTTTTCATCATGTTCCTGCGATCCCCAGGCATATGAAATAAAGACCTTAGGGTGTTCAATCCTATTCTTCATCTGTATCTATGCCCCCTATATCGCTATCTGCTGCATTCTCATAACTATTATCCGCCTTGAAGGGTTCTCCAATATTATGGAACTTCTCAAAATATGCCTTCAGTCTTTCGATAACGCGTTCCTTCTTCTCTGATCTATTTCCACCACCAAATCGTGATACCGGAGGAAGAATCTTATCAATGTCTGTACCTGTTGTCTTAATTTCTCCGATACGGAAGGCATACTCCATGAATCTTCTTGTAGCTTCTTCCTGTAACTTCTCTTCATCAATGATAATAATAAGTTGCTGATCACGCTGAGCAGCGACATAGTTGTTCAATTCTGTCCTTATGTCATCAACATCATTAATTCCGGCAATGAAGTTTTCGATAAGCGCTTTCTTACTCCTAAGCTCAGGGCTTGCTGCAATCGCTTTCTTGATGGTAACAAGAACCTCTTTATCCTCGCAGTGGCTGTCATGATACTTCTTCACCAGCATAAGAATGTAATCAATATTGATTTCAATCTGCTTGATAAGCTCG